>CAILEM010000017.1 GCA_903833215.1 uncultured Armatimonadota bacterium | reverse complement strand
TTTCGAACACTGGCCAAGCTTCACCTTCTGGCAAACTTCCAGCTTGAACTCGCGAGTAAAAGTTCGTCTCATAACGGACACGATTGTGAATCCTCCTATACTTCAAGAGGATGTGTGTCCAACATTGTGGTGGCAGTCCAAACCCTCCGACAGCCAAAAATCCTAATCAGCTGAAGGTGATTGCTATTACACTGGTGCAATGGCCGGACTGACCGCGCGCAGCTACAGGATTGAAGAGTACACGCGGACGGTGTGTCCGCATTGCTTCGCCGAAAGGCAGCGCAGGTCGGACGAAGCGGACACGTTCCTTGACGGCATGCTGGTTTCGCACGATGGCAGCGTTTGGATGCGACGGTTTTGTCCGGTTCACGGTGAAACCGAGAGCCTGTACGAAGAAGATCTCGAGATTTGGCAAGCTCGATCTGGTTGGAGCACACCAACCCTCGAAGTCATTCCTGACCGCGAGGACAACTTTGGCGGATTTCCTGCTGGCTATCGATCCGGACTTCCGGCTTCGCACGGCCAACACACGTGCATCTTGCTGCTCAACGTTACTGAAAACTGTAACTACAGTTGCCCCACCTGCTATGCCGCTGCCAAGGCCCCTGGGTCACCCGTAGAGTCCCCCATCCTACCGTCCCTCGATAAAGTCCTGCGGACGGTAGATACGATGCTCGTGAAGGAACGAGGCAAGCTTGCCGTGGTGATGGTTTCGGGCGGGGAACCGACGGTTCGCAAAGACCTTGAGCAGCTGATCGAAAGCCTGCTTGAGCGAAACATAACTCGCGTGATGCTCAACACCAACGGCCGTCGCATCGCCCGTGATGACAAGTTCGTGAAGTTCCTCCAGAAGCATCGCGACCGGATCGAGGTGTACCTACAATTCGACGGCTTCCGGCTCTCAACCCACATCGCACTTCGCGGCGAAGATGTCGGTGAGGAAAAGCTGCTCGCCCTCAAGCGGTTGAATCAGGCTGGAATCTTCACAACTCTCGTTGCGACTGTTGTGAAAGGCGTCAATGATGATGAGGTGGGCCAGGTTCTTCAGTTGGGCCTCGATACCCCCCGATGTGCTGGCCTTGCCATCCAACCGATGTTTGGTTCGGGTCGAACGCCGACGTACGATCCCATGAGCCGAGTCACTCCAACTGGCGTTCTTCGTCGCTTGGGAGAGCAGACGGGCGGGCTCGTCGACTGGACGGATTTCATTCCCCTACCATGTTCGCACAAGGACTGCTGTGACATCTCCTATTTGGTGAAAACCAAAGATGGTTGGAAGTCGCTTGCCAACATCATCGGGCGGGGCGAACTGAAGAGTTGGATTCACCTCGTTGCCAACACGATTTCGTTTGACAATGCTTCTGAGTTGGTCAAGGAACTTGTGAAGAACGGGCTTCACCAGAAGGTCTTCTCAGAGCAAGAGAAGGTGACGCCTCTCCAACTGGCAATCGATATTCTGCGCATGTGCGACTGCATTCCCGGTCTTGCCGACCTTATTCGAAGTCCAAGTGAGAGCTTGGAGAAAATGGCGGAGAAGACGTTCCGGGTGTCGGTGAAGATGTTCATGGATGCGAACACATTTCACGATGCCCGAATCCGACAGTGCTGTACGCATGTGGGGACGTTTGAGGACTATCCACGTCGACACAGCTTCTGTTGGCGATGGCTGTTTGCCGACGCGACCGACTTCCCAACCGGGCGATCCTCAACCCTCAAGGTCCTGAATTGACGCTAGGCGAATCCATCACTGATCTTGGTTACATCGTCGGTGCGCTTGTTCTGTGGTGGGCGGCTAGTCAACGAAAACTCGCTACGAAGGGGATCGGCTGGGTTGCGTTTTGCGGTTTTGCGGCCGGAATCGTTGGCGCGAAACTCACCCAACTGCTATCTGAGGGCTGGCCCACTCGAGTCCCCGTGGGTATTGCCTTTGATCCTAAAGCTGGCGGCCGTGCCCTTCTGGGAGGGTTGATCTGCGGTTGGATTGGCGTCGAAGTCGCCAAGCGGGCTCTAGGAATCAAGCGGTCCACCGGCGACCTGTTTGCCCTCGCGCTTCCTGCGGGAGAGGCAGTCGGTCGACTCGGGTGTTATTTCAACGGTTGCTGTTATGGGGAGAAATGCAATCTGCCTTGGGCGGTTTACCAGCACGACGCTTGGCGTCATCCGGCCCAGCTGTATTCCGCTGCCGTGTCTGGGCTGGTGTTTGTGGGTTTGCTGTGGGCGCGCCGGCGTCTGAAGCGCGAAGGCGACCTCTTCCTCCTCTACCTTTTCGCTTTCGGAATCACGCGATTTGGCTTAGAATTTGTACGGTGGCGTGAAGCCACTTTCTTCGGCCTATCCCCGATGCAGTGGTTTTGCGTCGAACTTGTGGGTGGGGCGGCCATCGCTTGGTTCGTTAGGGCAAGAAGGGCAGGGAACGGCTGACGGTAGTTAGCTGTACGCAGAAATCATCGAAAAGGGACCGTGTGCACCAGATGCAATTGAAGATTGAGCGCGATGTTGAAACGACAAAAACGACGGCTGGTGGCTGTTTGGCTCTCGCGTTCTTTTGCCTTATTGGCTTGCCATGCTTCACCTACGGTTCACTCGTAGCGCTCGTGCTTGTTCTAACGACCGTGTGGGACTCAGAAAGCTGGGATGCTATTGCTACCATTGCTGTCAGCTACGGGATCTTTGCGATACTATTGAGGGTGGTAGTGCTTAACTGGAAACGGGGAAACATACGATAGGGTCCACATGATGAAGTCGTATGTAGGTTAATTAGGGGCAAATCTGGGAAGCGGGCATCGGTTATCAGCATTGCGACCAATTTTTCAGGATACGAAATGCGCGGGGTGAGCTTTGAAAGAGAAGTTGGAGAGCCAAAGCACGAAGTTAAGGGAGACCCGTCATGGATGTTTTTCGCTGTATTATTTTTGGTTCGTTGGAATACCGTGTGCTCTGATCGGCGGCGTCAATGCGCTTCAAGTTTTTAATTCCCCCCTTCAGTACGGCTGGGGTTCATTTTTGTTTGGGGTCTTCCTTAGCGTTGCCTGCTTCGTCGTATTCGGAGTTCTATTGAGGGCACTCAATCGTGACACTTGACGAAGAGACGATGGAGACTGAAGGGCGCCGACCCAAAAGTAATAACTCAGCCGAGTTGCACGGCTGCATCTCGGTCGTCGCATTCTGCGTACTCGGAGTGCCGAGTTTTCTGTGCGGTTGCGGCTTACTGCTGTTTGCGATTCGGGATCTATCCGAATACGGGTGGGGCGGATTCTTCTCCCCATTTATCCTTGGCTTTTTTGGAATATTTTGGTTGCTCTTGCGAGCAGTGCTCCGCGACTTCCGATTAAGGGGAAAAGTAAATTGAGTTGAAGCACCAAGCACATAAATATTCGGCCGGGCTCCACGGCTGCATTTCGGTCTTGGCGTTTTGCGTCCTCGGACTGCCGATCCTTCTTTGTGCGAGTGTTCTCACGTTCTTTTATGCCCACAACACTGACCACTTGGCGTGGGATCTCGACAGTGCATTCACGGTTTCTTTCACCGTAGGTTGCTTTGGAATCTCATGGATCTTCTGGCGAGCGATGCTTCGTGACATAGCAAACCTCGATCCTATCGTCCCGGTGTTTGTGTTCCTGTTCATCGTGTTGCCCTGTGTTGGAGTTACAGGGCTATTTGCATGGTCATCCTTCAGCCGTCCCAACGGTCCGGGTTGGGATGCCGAAACCCTCATTGCGGTCGCATGTGGTGTTTGGTCTATTGGTGTGACTTGGAGTTTTTGGCGAGCGATGTTGCGAGATCCATCATGAGTGCTAGAGTCTAAAACAGAGCAGGGAAGTAGTCCCGATGAAATGCCCCCTCTGCCAGCGAACCGTTAATGAGTCCGCGAGAAACTGCTCGACCTGTGGCGCGGCAGTAGAACTAGCTCGGCAGCGGCGTGACAATCGATGGTGGAAATTTCACGGCACCGTTTCGATGACGTCCTTTTTCCTCTTAGGAGTACCTAGTTTGCTCATCGGTTCTTTGTCGCTCGTGTTTGAGATCGCTGATGTTAGGCAGCGAGGATGGGAGTCTTGGGATTTCATGTCCTGCTCCTTTATCGCGGTGTTTTTGGTCGGGTTCTTTGTGCTGCTTAGGGCCGTTCGCCGGGATGGCGGTTTCTGATCAAACCGAAATGGCCAAGTGCCTCGTTTAGGATATTAAGTCGATGAAGTGCGCACACTGCGGAGTGGAGATTGTGGAGCATCAGCGGTACTGCTGGAAATGCGGGCATGAACGCGCTCTCGATGCTGAGTTACCTCCCGAACTGCGTAGCAAGGTCAAAAAGAAGATTCCGAGGTCGAGGTTCCATAGCATCGTCTCGATCGTGCTTTTTTTGTTCGTGGGCGTCCCTTTTGTCCTACTTGGGGCATTAGAGCTTGTCGCTGAGATTGCACACCTTCGGGAACATCGGTTAGAGACACAAGACCTCATGGTATTGACCATGGTCGCGGTGCTTGCGGGTGGATTTCTTGTTCTACTTAGTGCTGCCCGCCGTGACGGACGCTTGTGATCAAACCGAAACGGCCATGTGCCTCGTTTAGGATATTAAGTCGATGAAGTGCGCAAACTGCGGAGTGGAGATTGTGGAGCATCAGCGGTATTGCTGGAAATGCGGGCATGAGCGCGCTCTCGATGCCGAGTTGCCTCCCGAACTGCGTAGCCAGGTCAAAAAGAAGATTCCGATCATCTGGCCGATCGCCGTTTTTCTCTTCGTCCTGTTCGGGATCCCGTCTTGCCTTGGAGGCACCTGCTTCCTGTTGCTCGCGACCAGGGGATCGGGAGGATTTTTCGGCAACCAATCGCTCTGGACATCCGTCGGCTTCTTCGCGGTCTTCGGTGGATTCCTCTACTTGTATCTCTGGGCACGGCGTAAAAGCAAGCTTTGAGACAAACCAAGCACCGTAGCCGGCGGTGATCGTACCGACGCAACGGCCTGCCGCACGTGTGTGATCTTCGGGCGAATCCCGGGCCGAAGCAGCGCTTGTCCGGGCCTGCCGTTGGCCGGCACGATCACTGCCGCCTACGGGGCGCGAGGTAAGCGAGGCACGCGAAATCAGATTTCCCGTGTAGGGGCAGCGCGTGCGCTGCTTACCCCACGTGGGTCAGTTACAGCGGCAGCTAGAAGCGAGGCACGCCTCTCCCCTACAACGGAAAGGCGAGATCCAGTTGTCTGGACCTCGCCTTTCTGCTGTTTCGGGGTGAATCGTTAGGGACTAGTTTCGGCTAACTGTGATGATTCCAACGTTCTGGTAGGTACCAGGTCCGACTTCTGGAGTGATCGAGATCTTGCGACCGAAGTCGATTCTCATCACGCCACCGGTGGACTTGGCGTCGAAGCTAGGACCGCTTGGCTGGAACATGCCGTTGAGCTTGGCGATGTCGACCATGCCGCTGTCATAGAGCGAAGTAGCCGTGGCATCGTTGAAGAACTGAAGCTGACCCTGGAGGCTGACTGCCTGTGCGCCGGTCTGAGTTCCAGTTACCTTGGCTGGGTTGTCAAACTTTGCGAGTTGGAGAGTCAATGTCTCGTTGTGATAGAACTTGATGGAGTT
>CAILEM010000016.1 GCA_903833215.1 uncultured Armatimonadota bacterium | reverse complement strand
TTCTTGGACAGCAGGACTGAGTACCGAGGGTCTGCAGGTCTAATATAACTGCGCAAGAGAATCTCCTTGGACGAATGCCTTGCGCGAACGAAAAGTTCTTCAACCTTGAAGCCCATCGCCGCTAGCGTGGAGAATGACTCACCACGAAACGCATGGGCACTGAACATAGAGGTGTCTACACCGGCTTCACGCAGGACAGCACACAGTATGTTAGCGATGGAAATTGCCGAAAGGAACGCGTATCGGTTCCTGATCGGTTTCACACACAGGAAGAAATGACGATGGACCTCGGTCCCCGCACACGGTGGAACACGCGATTCAAAACGAGAGCGGTAAGTCGCAACTGCGAGAAAAGTATCGAGTAAAGAGGCCCTCTCCTCACCCCCCGTGATCTTCTGAGGACGAATTCGACGGAGATGTACCGCGTTGCTGAATTTAGAAATTCTGCTACCTGAACGAATCCCTGTGATAACTTCTTTAGACAAGAAAAAACGGAGCTTTGCCTCCTTGGCATCGGCCCATGACGAGCCCGCCGGGAGCAAACCACAGGATTCCGCCGACCATCCACGCCACCGGTGGAGGTCGCTCGCGCGAGAACCGATATCAATAGTTAAGAGTGTGATGGCCTTGGCCGTGAGACGCGAATCGGACAGATCAGCCGAAGGGCCCCACGATTCTAACAAGGTGAACAACTTGTATAAGCCGAAGCAAGTTGCATACCGCGGTTCCCGAACCAATGTCAGACGACCGGCGGCAGTCAAAGAACTTATTAACGGGGTCTTTGCCAACGGCCAGGAGCGGTTAAATATGAGATCTAACGTCGTGCATACCGCACTTCGACGGTTATCCAAAAACGAATACTTGCAACCTAAAAGGATCAGATCCGCCAAGAACTGAGCTACCTGTCGTGGATTATCGCTGACTGGATCGACACCGCGGCCTTGACAATGCTCTGCGTAGTCACGCCAGCCGGGATTGTACTGTGAGCCGGAGCCGTCTCTCCACCTGGACAGAATGACTTCAATCGTTGAAGGCGAAAGACCCTGCCCGTTGAGGATTCGCACGATAGTCGAAACGCGGCCAAAGTCCACGACGGGTCCATCTCCATTGAGGTCCCCGATGGCCCCGGAAAGGACAGTAGGGGGGAGGAGGACGACGTCAACATCATCGGTGGTTCTGCGAGGAGCTGAAGAATTACTGGCCACCACGGTTGTGTTTCCCAACATGGAGCCACTATCGTAAACACCTTGAGGTGTTGCTGGGCCCAGGCCAGTACTCGTCCCACAATGTTGAACGGTGGAAATACGTACGCATTCTCCGCTGTTCGGGGGGTCCAAAAAAACATATTGACCGTTTCCGATGTCGGATCCGGAAGGTACGACAGGAATCGTGGCAACTGATGGTTGAGAGACGAGGCCATCAGATCGATCGTATGAGGTCCCCACTGTTGATCGATGCGCTGGAAACACTGATGATCCAGCTGGGCATCGGCTATTGAAGCCCGTACCCGGCTC
>CAILEM010000015.1 GCA_903833215.1 uncultured Armatimonadota bacterium | reverse complement strand
GCCGGGGCGAAGAATCGCCCCGACAAGATCTTCATCCTGACCGTCGACAGAACAGAAAACCAGCAGAGGCAAGAAGCAATGCTTGCCGTAATGACCGTGGTAGAACTCGAACTCCTGCTGACCATGAGCAGGATCTTCGGTAGCGTCCATGTCGATCACGATTTGCTTCGGAGGATTCTCAAGGTGGCGTTCGATGAACAGACCAACCAATTCCAAGCTCATTCGAAAGAGATCCTTTCTCCGAACAGCATTCTCGAATCGAGAGAGAGTCGGCTGAGTCGCAGGAACTCCGCCTAAAGAAATCCCATAAAGGGGATCCGCTTTGAGAGTGTCGAAGTCGTTGCAATCCTCCCAACCTAAAGCAATACCGAACATACGTTGAATGAGCATTTTCTCCTGAGAATGAGAGCCTCCACGTTTGCGGTACTCCGTCAAACACGCAGCCATCCGGCGCGATATCCCCAAACGGTCGTTCAACTTCTTCAACAAAAGCAGACCGCCATCAGAACTCAAAGAAGGCAAATCAAACTGAATCTCAGCACGCTTCAAAACCGTCTTTGAACTGTTCAAAAGGGCCCTCGCTGTTAGTTTTATTTTTCACACTCTCAAGACGCAGAGTGCGGCCCTTTTGAACCTAACGCGAATAATCCGGGCTAACCTGCGTGTCGCCGCCTACCACACTCTAATTTCCCTCCAGAATCGGACGTAAGTTCAAAGCCGTCTCACCTATATTCCAGCGCGTAATCGAGCGTCCCCGAGCGTTTCAACATGCCCTTTGGCTCTTAAGTTGACCACTCCTGCTGCAGTTTTCATTACTGAAGACACGCAGACGGATCCCTTAAGATCTCAGCATTCCCGTGCAGCCCTCAGAATCTGATGTGTCGCTGGTCACTACGAAGGTTCGGATGCCAGAGACCAATTTGGGCCAGGCGGCGTGTCAACCGGTTGCGCAGTACCAACCCTCAGGATATCGTGAGTATCGTTGACTTTGCTGTTGCTCCAAGGGTTGCTGAGATATTGGCTGTTGTCTTGGCGTTGACCTTTGTGGTCTTAATGGTTACGGTAGCGGAGGTCTTTCCGACCGTGATGGTGACTGTCTTGGGGAGTGTTGCCGAGTTCGAATTGCTAGCGAGAGTTACAACGATCCCTCCCGTGGGGGCGGCTGAGCTAAGAGTTACAGTTCCTGTGCTCGTCTTCCCTCCTACAACCGAAGTTGGCTTGAGGGCGATCGAGACAAGTGTTGGGGCAGTAATCGTCAGCGTTGCTGTCTTGACCGTTCCGTTGAGTGTCGCATTGATGGTGACTGTCTTCTGAGCTACAACTGCCGTTGTCTTGGTGGTGAACGTGACTGAACTCTTTCCAGCAGGAATAGTAACGGAAGCTGGAACGGTTGCTGAAGTGCTGCTGCTTGTCAACTTCACCACCATCCCACCGGTGGGTGCGGCTGCACTTAGGGTGAGAGTTCCCGTTGAAGATGTCCCCCCTGCAACTGTGCTTGGGCTCAGTGCTACCGAGACCAGCGAAGGTGGCGTTACGGTTAGGCCTGTAGTCTTTGAGACGACACCGCTCTTAGCCGTGATCGTCGCGACTTTCTGTGCTGATACGGCGACCGTTTTGACGGCAAAAGTCACTGAACTTTGACCGGCTGCGACGGTTACCGACTTAGGCACACTTGCTACTGCGTTGCTGCTTGTGAGACTCACCACGAATCCCCCAGATCCAGCATTCCCGCTCAGCGTTACCGTCCCCGTGGAACTATTCCCACCAGCTACTTGCGAAGGACTCACGCTGACCTGCCCAAGAGTTGCTGGTGTAACCGTGAGGGTTGCTGTCTTGGACACAGCATTCAAAGTCGCTGTGATCGTTGAAGAGGTTTGAGTCGAGACACCGGAGGTGCTGATGGTAAACGTTCCCGTCGTCTGCCCTTCTTGGACTAAAGCCGAGGCAGGCACACTTGCTACTCCTCCACTGCTACTGATTGAGACATAGCTTCCTCCTGAACCTGCCGGTCCACTTATAGTCACCGTCCCTGTGGACGTACCTCCTCCACCTACAGTTGTCGGACTCAAACTTAGGGATTGTAGGGTCGCTGGCGTAATAGTAAGCGTTGCCGTCTTAGCTGCATTTCCACTGCCTGCAGTGATAGTCGCCGTGGTCTGCGAATTCACCCCACTTGTCGTGACGGTGAAGTTCGCCGAAGTTGCACCCGCTGCGACCGTCACCGACGCAGGAACAGTCGCGCTTGAGCTATCCGAAGCCAAAGCTACCGGCGCACCACCGGTTGGAGCAGCATTAGAGATTGTGACCGTGCCAGTAGAAGAGTTTCCGCCAACCACTTGGGTTGGGGTCAAAGTCACGCCGTTCACAGTCGGGCTCGTCACCGTCAGTGAGGCTGTCGCACTAGCTCCGCCGGAGCTGGCAGAAATATTGACGATCTGGTTCGCCGATCCAGACTTCGTCGAGATCGGGAATGTGACTGAATCAGATCCTCCTGGAACCACCACTATTTGTGGAACGATCGCTGAAGAATCACTGGTTGTGAGCTTCACGACATCGCCTCCGGAGGGTGCCGACTTAATCAAGGTTACGGTGCCTGTTGCGCTGCTCCCTCCAACAACAGATGTTGGAGATACTGAGACAGATTTGACAGAGACAGTGTCAACCTGGGTGCCAATGGCATAGAGATTGCCGTCAAGAGAGCCAAAGTAAACGACGCCGTCTCTTCCAATGGATGGAGAAGAAAAGACTCCGTCCGATGCAGAAAAGACCCACTTTTGGGTTCCGCTAGGGTCAATTGCAAAGACGCGAGGATCGTACATGTCGGACCCGACATAGATCGTTCCATCGAGCCCAATCGCTGGACTTGAATAGATGCCCTGAGTGATGGATCTCACCCACTTTTGAGTTCCGTCAGACTTCACGGCAAACAGCTTTCCATCACTAGAACCGACATAAATGGTGCCGCTCGGATCGATGGCTGGCGTGCATGTTAGGCTGCCTCCAGAGTTAAAGGTCCACTTTTTAGAGCCATCTGGAAGGATTGCATAGAGATTCCCGCCTTCGGACGAAACATATATCGTTCCGTCAGGACCAACTGATGGTGAACTGTTGACACGATTCCCTGTCGCGTATGTCCACTGCTTGACACCAGCGGAGTTGAAGGCGATCACTGAACCTGTAATCGTAAGATATACGGATTCAGCTACGCTCATCGCGGGAGACGAGTTGTTCATACTCGCACTCAGTTGGGTTGACCATTTTTGCGTGCCATCCGAGTTGAGTGCATAGAATTTGTTATCGTTTGAGCCAAAGTAAATTCCACCATCCGACCCGACGACCGCAGAAGACATAACCCCAGCTCCTGTCCTGAAATACCAATTGACAGTTCCATCCGGGTTTACGGCATAGAGATTTCCATCCCAAGAGCCGACATAAATAGTTCCGTCGGCCGCAATCGTGGGCGAGCCATCGACTCCCGCCCCGGTCAGACAGGACCACTGGAGACTTCCATCAGGGTTAATCGCGTACAAGGCTTGATCGTCAGATCCGACATAGATGACTCCATCTGTTCCGATAGTGGGAGATGACCAGATCTGATTACCTGTATGGTAGCTCCACCGTTTAATGCCATTTGATCCTCCGCCAACGCCTGCCCCCGTGTTCTGATTGTTTTGCCGGAACTTCGGCCATGGTGCGCCAGCTTGAAGACTCACCGAAACGCGGCGAACGTCGGAACGAGAGGATTCCCCTCTCAATTTGTGTCCACGGCCGATCTCGCATCCTGAATCCAGGATGCCGATGGATCTGATATTCCCAGCAGAATAGATTGGGCAATTTGAGATCGCGAGGCTGGTTGAGAATGCTAGCAGAACAAAATCAATACACATAGAATTACACTTCAGGATTGAATTCCAGGGAGCCACGCAAAGCCACAATGTTCACATCACGAACTGCACTCTGATAGCTCAAAATAGCTACTTAATAGCCCACAACAATCCCCCATTCGTCGAGACATAGAGTGTTCCGTCGTCGCCAATCGTTACAGACTGCTGGAAGTTGTCAAATCCAGCCACGACTACGCGCCATTTTTCGGCCCCATCCTTATTCAGGCAGAGCAGAACTCCACCACCTGTCCCAACATATAAGTCTCCGCTGCTAGCTATGGAAACCGAACCCACCGAGTAGTAACTCGCAACGGTCCACTTCTGGGTCCCATCCGGATTAACAGCATAGATGTTTCCTCGGCAGCCTATGTAGATTGTTCCATCGCTTGCCAAAGCAGGAGTACTGTCGCTTCCGCTATACATGGGAAACGACCATTTAGGCGTGCCATCAGGGTTTAGTGAGTACAGGTTCCCGTCTTTTGAAGCAAAGTAAATCGTCCCACCTAGGGAAATAACAGGGGAGGAATAGACTCGGCCGGTCGTGTGATATTTCCATTTGGTGAACCCACTTGGAGAAATCGCATACAAGTCACCGCTATCTGAACCAACATAAATCGTGCCATCTGGTCCGATCCCCGCTGATGAGGCACCAAGCAGAGAATTCCCAATGTTGACACTCCATTTTTGGGATCCGTTGGGATCTATCGCGTAGAAGTTTCCGCCACTCGATCCAATATATACGGTGCCATCTGGGGCAATAGCCGGAGAAGCCCACACCGCCCCACCCGTTTGGAATGCCCACTTCCGTGTCCCATCTGGGTTGACTGCGTATAGATTCCCATCGCCAGATCCCACATAGATCGTTCCTTCCGCACCAATAGCTGGTGACGAAAAGATGAACTGCTGGGCATGGAATGCCCATTTCTGGGTTCCGTCCGACTTAAGCGCATGGAGGTCACCGAACATTGAGCCCACATAGATTGTGCCGTCTGAACCAATGGCTGAAGAGGACATGACCGGTACGCCGGTCTGAAGAGACCATTTTAGTGAGCCAACAGCGTCCACTGCATAAATCAGACCGTAACCCGTCCCCACGTAAACTGTCCCATCAGACGCTAACGCTACCGCGTTAGCGATTGTGCCTTCAGTCCGAATAGACCACTTCTTGGTGCCATTTGGATTCAGAGCAAAAAGTGTTCCGTCTCCGCCGCCAAAGTACACCGTCCCACCCTTGTCAACAATTGTAGTGGTTTCGGTCCACGTTCCAGTTTGGAATATCCACTTCACTGCTCCGTCAGGTTTCACCGCGTAGAAAGCGCTTCCATCAGTACCAAAATAGACAGTGCCGTCAGGTCCGATAGCGGGCATGCTGTTGTCCCAAACGTTGATAGGTAAAACCCATTTCTGGGCCCCATTTGCGTCCAATGCTTGTAGATCAGTGGAGTCCAAAAGGTAGATTGTCCCATCCGTCGCAATCGCGGGCTCAGTCCTTGACCAAACATTCGCACTAGTCGACCACTTCTCCATCCCATCTAAATTGATGGAAGAGACCTTTGCCGAATCAGTGCAAATGATGATTGATCCATCTGCGGCAAAGACGGGTGACGAAACGGCAGATCCATCAGGTGAGACCTTCCATTTGGTTGTGCCATTGGTATTGAAGGCATAAAGTTGGCCGTCGTCAGATCCGACGTAAATGGTTCCATCAGCCCCGATTAGGGGAGAGGATTCAACTGCAGCTCCAGTCTTGACCGCCCATTTCTTTGTGCCATTGGCGTTTACAGCATAAAAGTATGTGTCGTCAGATCCCATATAAATGGTTCCATCGGAGCCAACTGCGGGAGCGGAGAGAATAGGGGCGCCGGTCTTGAATTGCCAGACCAATTTTCCAGCTGATGAAGCTGCGCATAGATATCCGCCAGTGGTGCCGAAGTACAGGGTTCCGTTAGAGGCCAGAACCACTTTGGTGCTGGCGTTACCCACTCCTCCAAAGGTCCACTTCACGATCCCTTGTGCTCCAGAACCTGTACCGATTCCTGTGTTCATCGCATTGCCGCGGAATTTCGGCCACGGAGTGTTTGCGAGTCCTTTCGCCCCGCTCCCAACAGTTAAGTTGGCTTTAAGCACAGCTCCTGGGCCGGTGGCGGAAATACTCGCCGTAATCGCCTGATTCACGCTACTTGTGGTCACGTTGAACGTAGCCGAGGTTGCTCCTGCTGAAATCTTGACCGTTCCTGGGACGGTGACTGCGGGCTGGTCGCTGGTAAGGCTAACACTGACTCCGCCGCTCGGTGCGGCCCCATTGAGTGTCAGTGTTCCTGTGGATGGAGAACCTCCGGTGACAGAGCTTGGATTGAGCGTAAAACTAGTAAGGGTAGCGGGATTGACGGTTAACGTCGAACTCAACGAACTCGAACCGGCAGACACCGTAATCTTGGCAGCGGCTTGGGAACCAACGGGCAAAGTCGTAACAGCAAATTTCGCGGAAATAGCCCCTGCAGGAATCGTTACAGATGCCGGTACCGATGCAGAACTCACACTGGAAGTTATCGAAACGACAAATCCGCCAGTGGGCGCAGTTCCACCAAGGGTTACTGTCCCTGTAGCACCGGTGCCGCCAATGACGCTGCTGGGACTAACATCAAGGGACTGCAGAGAGATAGACGTCAAAGTAAGATTCGCTGAAAGCGAGGCACTGCCCGACTTTGCGGTAATCGTTGCGGTTGTTTGAGTCGCAACAGCTTTCGTCGAGATTGTGAAGCTCGCAGTTTTCGCTCCTCCTGGCACCGTGACGGAAGCCGGAACTGTAGCCGAACTCGAGCTAGAGGAAAGCGTAACGACAAATCCGCCAGCAGGCGCATTTCCGTTGAGCGTTACGGTGCCGGTAGCAGAAGCTCCACCAAGAACACTGGTTGGGTTGAGATCTAGGGACTGAAGTGATAGTGACGTCACCGTCAGCTTGCCAGTAAGCGAGATCGTGCCAGATTTTGCTGTAATCGTTGCCGTCGTTTGAGTTGAGACAGCTTTGGTGGCAACCGTAAAGTTCGCACTGGTCGCACCAGCGAGGACAGTCACAGAAGCTGGGACAACTACCGAAGGGGAACTCGATGCAAGTGTGACCTTGACCCCTCCGGTCGCCGCTTGCCCGTTCAAAGTTACCGTTCCAGTTGCCGCTGTTCCGCCGGCAACGCTGGATGGACTGATGGTGAGGTTGGAAAGCGTCGCTGGCTTCACAGTGAACGTTCCCGTCACCTTGGTTGTGCCAAGCGAAGCGGTGACGGTCACAACCGTACTTGCCGAAACGCCACCAGCACTGAATGAGAAAGACGCTGTGGTCGCACCAGCGGGAACGGTTACCGATGATGGACCGCGCCACGCCGTGGACGAACTGCTGAGGTTGACTTTGATGCCACCTTGAGGTGCGGAGGAACCCATCTTGACAGTTCCTGAGACGGTGCCTCCGGCAATGACGCTGCTTGGAGTAAACGAGAGGCCCGTGAGCTTTGGTGCCTGAATGCTAAGAGTTGCCGATGCCGAACTAGCACCAACCACGCCTTTGATGGAAGCCGAGGTCGTTGTAGATACAGGAACCGTGCTTACCAGGAATGTCGCCGTCGTTTTTCCGGCAGCGATATTGACTGAAGTTGGAACAGTAGCAGCAGCGTTTGTCGAGGTTAAGGACACAGCCACTCCACTCGCCCCAGCTTTTGCGGACAGGGTAAGTGTCCCCGTGGAAGTTGCTCCACCTACTACAGAAGTCGGAGACAAAGTCACCTTCGATATCTTCTGTGCTGAGCCGAGGCAAGAGATGCTCAATAAGGTGAGAGCAACGACGATCTTAAGCATTAACTTCATCGAAAATCCTGGCAGCAAAAAGCCTAGCCTAGAAGAATATGGAAGGTATCGATGAAATGCTGACAGATCGTTGTGTTTGCCTCATGAGGTGAATTCTTATGACATCCGAAAGAACGACTAACAAGCAAAGGATGTCTCCTGACATGCTTGTTTTTGAAGTGTTAGTCACGTGTTTCTCTTGGGATGTTCGCACACTAAGGCGAACTTCCCACGGAAAGCGTGCTGTGACTTAGGAAGGGGTTCTTGCTAGGCATCAACTTTTTCGACATGACGATCAGCTATCCCAAGTCGTTGAGATTATAAAGTTTATTTAGTGAAGAATGGCCATGAAGACGGTAAACATGGTTGTCCTCTGAGCTGCTCGTCCAAAATATAAATATCACTAGCTTCTTGTATCACTGAATACATTTAAGATCTTCATGCTACTAATTACTTATCTCAGACACTATTCACTTAGACAACAAACGGCAAGGTTACAGAAGAAGAATGGCTATATTTAACAGTTCACGAGCATTTTTGGTCACGGCGTTCGTTGCGGCTACGACAGCAGGAAACGGATGGGTACAAACTCAAGACGCTTCAGCGGTATATGTTCCTGGCGCAACGTCCGTCGCAGTCCTTCCGGTAGTCAATGTTAGCGGCGAACCCGATCCGAATTTCAAAGCAGGGCAAATAAAGGCAGTAAGCGACCAACTGCGGAAAGAATTCGCTACACGCGGTTTCAAGGTTCTTGACGATAAGATCATTACCGATGCTGTTACGACAAGCAAGATTGATCTAACTGATGAGGAGCAGCACTCGCGAAAGATGGTGATCACTGTCGGTGCGTCGGTGAAGGCGGATCTAGCGGTGTTTGTGGTCATCAATAAGGTTTACACGAAGAGTAATGAGCACTTTTTCACTTCCGATAAAGAGGGGCACGCCAAGATCACTATATGGCTAGTCGACGTAAAGCAGCAGAAACCACTCTTAAGTGCAAAATCGCAGGAATCAAAACAGGGATCTGCGGAATTCTTTGCTAACTCAGTTAAGGGCAGCGAGCAAATCTTTGCTGCATGCTCAAGCGCTGTCAAGGCAGCGTTGGCCGTCCCTCTGAAGCCTTATGCCGTAGCAAAGGAAAAGGGTTCTCAATAAGAGTTCACATGGGACCACATTTAAGGTTGGTTAGATTCTATTCGTTGGCAGTGCTATGTGGGACTACACTCGGGAGTTGCTGGGCTCAGGTCCCGCAGTCCGGACACACCTATGCTCCAAATGCGACGACAGTTGCCATCCTTCCCGTCGTGAACAAGACTGGGCTAAGCGATGATGATGAGATGGGGAATCTCACTAAAGCCGTCTCTACAGAAATTGAGCACCAGCTAGCCGGGCGCGGATTCAAAGTGATCACAGGCAAGCCAATAAAAGATGCAACCACACGCCTGAGTATCGATCTTAAGGACGAAGAACAACACAAACGGTCTTTGCTGCGAAGCGTCGGAAGAGAGGTCGGAGCCGACATGTTGGCATTTGTTGTTATCACCGATGTTGACAGTAAAACCGAAGGGGGCCTTGGCATCTCGACCGCCAGTGCTAACGCGAAAATCAAATGCTGGCTTCTTGATGTTGGATCCGAGCGCAGCCTCATGAGCGCCAAGATTGAGGCAGCCAGGAGTGATTCCGGTATTCGCTTGGGTGCGTATGGTGGTCAGTTCCCCAAGATTATTCAGGCGTGCGTTTTGGGAGTCACCCACGCGTTTGAGCGCGTTCTTTCCCCCTATCCCTTTTTGACCAAAGATGGGAGAGTGAAGAATGGGGATCACGGCCGCGAGTAGCAAGGAGCTGCAGTAACGGTCTGAGAAGACGATTTTGTCGCAGGTAAACAAGGAAATATGACATGTTAAGTATTCGACTAATTTCAGCGCTTTCTATCGTGGCTTTTGCATCCTGGCAGTCGGCTGCCCCACCTCAAAGGGCATATGTTCCTGCCCAGACAAAGATCGCAATCCTTCCCGTGATCGATGCTAGCGGCGAGAAGGATGTGAAAACCAGCAAAGAACAATGTGGATTCGTTAGCACCGAGTTGCTTAAGGAATTCCAAGAACGCGGGTTTCGATTCATTGAGCGCCGCTCGATTGACGATGTCATTAAGAATCAAAGCATCGATTTATCCGACGAAGAACAAAGAAAGCGAGCAACAATGTTTGGGATTGGAAAAGAAGTAGGAGCTGACCTGGTGGCATTCGTACTCATCACGGACAAGGTAACCGGAGAGCGAACGAAGGACGCCACCATCAAAATCTGGTTGCTTGATGTTAACCACCAGGAGCCAATCATGAGTGGTAAGCCTCAGGAAGGGCGCTCAAATATGAGCAACGCGTTTAATCGAGCTTCATGGCGGAGGGCGTTCCCGTTCGCGGTTGAGGCTGGGCTCCAAGAGTTCTTTAAGCCATTCCCTAAAGTACCGAAGGATGCGCAGCAGATAGTGAAAGGGGGAGTGCCACAAACTTAGAGACTTGACGATAGATTTGGTCGTAAGGTTTTGTCCTCTTGGATGTCGCACTCAGGCGAGGTATGTCAGCTTGAACTTGTTCCCCCACTTCTAGGAAAGACCTGTCGGCTAATCCCGTTCTGAATTACCTATCCGCGAGCGATAACACTTGATGCCCCACGTTGCACCTCACTAGGTTGATTTGCTTCAACCTTGTGAAGTGCTTCCAGGATTCGAAGGAAAATGATGAAACACCCCCTCATGATTGGTCTGTCTTGGCTTTTGGTAGTTGTCCCAACCCTTGGATTTGCTCAAAAAGTTTCTAAGGTTTCCATATCGCCCGCTGCGGTACAAGGAGGAGCAACGTCAATTGGGACGATCACCCTTTCAGCTAAGGCTGGTCCATCTGGGGTTACCGTAGCCATTGCTGCGTCGGGCGGTGCCGTGAGTGTGCCTTCTTCGATCACTGTCGGTAGTGGCAAGAACACGGCACAGTTTAACGTTACCACCGTTCCCGTTGCGACGACAACGGCCATCACGATTTCTTCGAGCTTCAATGGATCTCAGGCCAAAGCCACGCTAACCGTAAAGGCACCCACGATCACATCGTTGACCCTATCACCGAATTCGGTGTCTGGTGGTGCGAACGTCAACGGGACCGTGAACTTGAATAGCGTGTCTCCAGCAGGAGGCATGGCTGTTGCGCTATCGTCTAGCTCAGCCTCGGCAAAAACGCCACTTACCGTCGTCGTACCCGGCGGCACAGCTTCAGCTAACTTCTCTGTGACCACATACCCAGTCGCAGCCCAAGCGACGGCCAAGATTACGGCAACTTCTTCAAGAACATCGATTGGAATAAGCCTGACGATCAAGCCTCCCACTTTGGCGAGTTTGTCTCTCAGTCCAAGCTCAGTGAGTGGCGGTGCGACATCAACAGGAACATTGATAATTTCTGGCATCGCTCCAGCTGGTGGTCTCAGGGTCACCCTTAAGAGCGAACAAGCAACCGTGAAGGTTCCTGCCTCAGTGACTTTGGCAAGTGGAACCACTTCGACAACATTTGCCATTACAACTTCCTCTGTACCCAAAACCCTCACCGCCAACATCACGGCAACGACTGCAAGTGGTTCGGCTCAGAAGGCTGGTTTGACGGTGGTTGCTGGTGTCTCTTACACGAGCCTCTTTCCGCTCACTCAAGGACGAAGTTGGACCTACCAAGTTGGCACTTATACGATCCATTGGACTGCGCTCGGGGCCAAGGCCTTTGATGGACAGAAGTATCTCGCGGTCTACAATGACGGATTGAAGCAGACTAATTACTATAACTGGAGTTCATCAGGTCTAGTATTGAACGGCCTTGTCTTCGAAGACCCGAATCCTATTACGCGTTTCTCTCCACCTCAGCTTCAAATCCCCTCAAACTTAACCCCAGGATATACATGGACTCAACAGTGTGATCAACTTCGATGCGATGCAGCCGGCTCTGTAAGCTACACGGTAACGCAAGTGATGACTGGCACAATTATCGGTGTGGAAACCATCACCGTTCCTGCGGGGACGTTCAAGAATGCTCTTCACGCTTCGTGGCACGAAGTTACCGATGGCTCGGTATCCGATGGTGATATTTGGTACGTACCCAACGTCGGGATGGTCAAGCTGCAAGAGCAAGGCATGGCGATTGGCTACGCCTTAAAGGCTTATCATTAAAAGACCAGGCGTAGGTATCGAGTTGCCGAACATTCAATGGGACATCACTCCGAATTCTGCCCTTGACACAATGGTTTCGAAATCTTCACAAGTTCATCTGTACACAGGCACGCAGGTACAAATTTGGTTACATGTGCAGTGAGATTCAGTGATGCCTGAGGAGTGGACTGGAGCAGGTGAGGACGTCGCCACGCAATCACACGTGCATATCGCACCCGGTGGCAGAGGTGCTCCGCAGGGTTGGGTGAAAGTACGCTTATGGCCATAGGAATCGACTCTGGTGTACTTGTTTGTCATTCCTGCAGGGGCTTCTGGCGGGCTGAGAGTGGGGTCGGACAAGATCTTCCAGAGTAGGCCCGAAGATTGATGTACTACCGCTATCTGTCCTTCTTTGTTGCCGATGGCAATAAGCTTTCTGTCTGCGCTTATGACCTTGACACCGGCTTCATCGGATCTAGTCACTGAGGTATCCGCAGTTGAGGGAAAGAGTTGGGTGATAGAGTATCCATGCGGCTTCTCGTCAATGGATATTGTTGTCGCCTGTGAAACCGCAGAAGATGAGTTTTCGTGCCTAAGAGCCCCAGAATCCAGCTCGACTTTCCCCCCATCCTCTGTGCTCCAAATTGCATCTAATCCATCATTCCACGCTACAAGAAATCGATCATCGGGAGTGAAGGCGAGTCCCCTGGATTGCCGATTGTCGCTTGATGTGTCCGGAGTGGATGTAGGTGTGGGCTCCTCTTCATCTTCTAAGGTAATCCACCGAGTTGACAAGATGTCCCAAAGCCTTACATAGTTTTTCGCTATGCATGCAAGGTAGCGCCCGTTGCCGCTGATCGCAATAGAGTCCGCTTTGGCACTCAACTTTGACGACGCAGACCGGCCATGCTGCAGGTCCCATATAATAACCTGTGCGCCACACGTCGCAATAATTCTCCCATCTTTTGATAGCTTATAATCCCTAACGACATCAGAGCTACTTCCCTGCCTCCATAGCATCTTGGCCGTTCCCGAATCCCATACGCGAATGGCTTGATCCGTACAATATGCCACCAAAATTTTGCTATTAGCTGGGAAGTGAACGCTGGTCGCATCAATCTTTATCTTATGCTTCAATGCGCCGTTTTCCAGGCTCCAAATCTTGATTTCTCCCCCAATTTTCACTTCGCCATCCATCTTTTCTTCACTGGCGCTAGCTAGATATTTGCGGTCAGGACAGAAGGCCATATCTCTGATCCTAGCGACATGGGCTCGCCTTGCACTTGGGGAAAAACCGGTTCCGGGTGCAAAGTCCCACCGGTCGAAACTAGATGTCGAAGTTGGAGGACTCAGATGAGGGCGAAGTACTGCCTTATGGGACTTGTAATGTCCTCGCCTTCCGCAGCCCGCCAGCACCAGACAACTTACAGTGGCCATCGTCAACCTTGAGAAGTTTCGGCGACTGAGCTGAAAGTCGTCGCCAATCTCGGAGAGGTCGATCAGTTCCGGCCTTCCAATTTCACCGTCTTCGTAAACGCTCGTAAGCTCAAATCGAGGTAATAATTCGTTCATAGCTAGTCTTCCCCCACAGCAATATGCCTTTCTTGGCGGGGATCAGGATGCCAGAAAAGTCCACCCGAGTCCCGGATTCTTTCCAGCAGAATGTCCTTGCACAATTCGCGCGTTATGTCGCATCTCTCAGAGCCAGAAGTGTCCTTTTGGGCAAGCCTTTTATTCGGACAATCGCCTGCACAATGCCACCTCGCAAAACAGCCGCGACAGTAGTCAATGTTGTGAACAGTCAGTTCGCGCAGCCTACTCTGCCGGGTGATGTCAAAGCAGAGTTCACCTTTTGCAGATAAATTCCCATAGAGGAACTCCGAAGCTAGATTGCATCCCTCTGAGTAGACCTCGAAGCACGCAGAGACACTGCCCCGAGGAGTCACGGCAAACAAGTCAGTCGTTGCATGGCAGAAGTGGCCCGAGAGTGAATCCACCCTCGCTGCAGAAAAGAAGAGTTCCCGACCATGCCTTTGCGCCCGCTTCTTGGCTTCCCTGAACCCAGCGACGAAGTCACCGCTTTCTGCGGCGGACCGGCTTTCCCATCGCCCCATACGGTAGACCGGCTCGGCCTGTATCCTCTGCACCGCAGTCGCCTGGCACAAAAACTCGACTGAATCGGCAAGTTGGTCAATCTGGTTCGGCAACACCGTTAGGCGCAACCCGTAGGGAAATCCTGCCTCGTCAAATCTTCGCAGTGTCTGCAACAGAATTTTACTGGTTCCGCGCCCAGCAACTGTCGGACGATTGGCGTCTTGGACTTCCGGCAGGCCATCGCAAGAAACACTTGCACCAGCCAGATTCGCGATGATCCAATCCACCTGCGGTCGACCCAGAACACCGTTCGTGGCACAGGTGCCCCGGACAGTTAGCCCGAGATCCTTCGCTAACAGTTGGGCATACCTAAACGAACCAATCAGCACGTCCCAGTTTTGAGTCGGCTCGCCTCCCCCGTGATAGGCAACTTCAAACAGCTTTTCACCTCTGTGGTATGCGTTCTGCGCCACAAATTGTATTGCAGCCTGCGCAGTGGCTAGGTCCATTGTTTCCCGTTTTAGCTCACCGGCCGTCGCATAGCAGTAAACACACCTAAGATTGCACGCGTTGGTTAGGAATAGCGTGACAAGGGTTGGGGGTAACACCTTGTTCGATGGTAAATCAGGAACGGTCTCTGGGCCACTATCGAGTATCTCAAGTCCTCGCAAGAATTCAATGGCGTGATCCTCGGGGTCAACGTCTCGCCTCCACTCTCCGCTGGACAGTGCGGCCAGAAAGTTCACAAGATGCCGATTTGCAACGAAGGCAGCTCTGCGCAACGGTGCGTAAACGATCGAAGAATCGCCATCAAGAGGGATAACAAAAGTCTCAGCTGTAACAACGGGCAGCGTTCCGGTTATGTCTTTCACCGCACTGACTCCAATCTCCTAACAATGAATTATACACATGCACGGAAGCGACTTACACAACCGAAGATATAGTGTTTTCACACTTTGCTTTCAGGGACCAGGCACTTGTGAAATTCCCATAGACCCCTAAGAAAAGGGCGTAGCAGCGCATCATTATTTATATAATATAACACATTCACCTCCAGTTCCCGAGACCACTTGAATTCCGGCAGATTCCTTCGCCCAGGTATGCAGTTGGCTGGAATACATCAGTGCATCAGCGTCCGGAAAGTGCAGCTGGGAGAAATCCAAGAGAGGACATTCTGTCGTATCTGAATAAGCGATAAGTAATTGCAGTGCCTGCATGAACTATCCTTGCTTCTTCTTTAGCTATTATGGTTAAATTGACATTGCTACGACCGACATTGAGGTTGTCATGAAACTGAAACGATCACATTACCGCACGACACTGATATCGTCCGCCTCACTCCTTTTAGTGCTTGCCTTAGGCATTCCGTCGCTGGGTTCACGGTTGGCGTCCACAACCCGCATTCCTCTGAAGGTCCAAAGACCAAGTCACGAGGAACTCTCGCGGAACGCCGTCCTGCATTCAGGGATGAGCGACGCCGTTGGGCTTGGCAATGGAACTGGTCGTCCACAGCCACGGATCGGTACAACTATCTTGGGTGTCGATGTATCCCAATACCAAGGCAATATAAATTTCTCGCAGTTAAGCCAAGCCGTGGGTTTCGCCGTCATCAGGACGAGCTATGGCGCCCCGGATCCGGGACAAACCGCCGGGCAATACGCCGATAAAAAGTATTTGCAGAATCGAACTGCGGCAGAGCAGCAAGGCTTGGAGATCGGGTTCTATCATTACGCCTATCCCCAATATAACTCTCCAGATGCCGAAGCGAAGTGCTTCACCGACAACATCGGACACCTTAATCCTGGCGAATTTGTGGTCCTCGACTTCGAAGAATGGTCTTATTCTGGCGATGTCGTAAGTTGGTGCAAAACTTGGCTCGACGACGTCCAAGCAACACTCGGGGTTCGCCCTCTCATCTACATGTCAACATCAAGGGCCACAAACGGATATAACTGGGCTCCAGTCATCAACGCTAATTACGGCCTTTGGGGAGCACAATGGTCGTATGATCCCAACTCACAGCCACCAAAGACCCAGTGGTCGTTCATGGCGATGCGTCAGTATGATGATAACGGTTCAGAGCCGGGAATCTCTGGTGCCGTAGACCAAGATGTGTTCTACGGGTCGCTAGCTCAACTCAGAGCTTACGGATACCAAACTCAAAAGCCGACTATCAGCTGGGTCGGAAACTTGCCACCACAGAGGTGGTACAACTCAAACGAGGAATATCCCTATCATGCAACTGGATACGGTGATCTTGTGTGCCACGAAATTATCGATGGTAATGAAGTTGCCCAACACCACACTTCTGACGGCTATGTGAATCTCGTTGCCGCACCAAGCAATGGTTGGCATGAGATCTGGGCAAAAGTCACAGACAGCCAAGGGAATGTAGCTGAAACCTCTCACTATTTTGGTGGGCTTGACCAATCGGCACCGAACATAACCCTCACAAATGGCACCCCGAAGCAATGGTACAATGCCTCCTCTGCACCTGCCTCTATCCAGTGGCTTTCGGATGAACCCTCCAACAATGCCGGCATATGGCACTACCAATATCAATGGGATTCTGGTGGATATAGCGGCTGGATCGACAATCCTAACGGTGCTGATTCAAATCACCATCGGGCTGGCTGCATTGGTTCAGCTTCCCTAATGAATGGGAAACATACGCTGTTTGTCCATGCCCAAGATGATGTTTGGAATGACGGAAACCACAGTGGCAACGACTCTACTGTTAGCCTCGGTGAATTCTGGGTCGATACAACGGCACCGGTCATGTCTTCCTTCAGCACTTCCGTAGCTTCACCTTCCAACGCCAAATCGATTGATATCACTTGCTCAGCCAGTGATGATCTCTCCGGCGTTGACCATATCAATGTAACCGTAGACGGGACAGAGATTGGAAAAGTCATAGGATCCAGCGGAACCGTAACATGGAGCACTTCAGCTTCTTCTAAAGGATTCCATTCATTGTCGGCCACTCCCATCGATGCTGCTGGAAACGTTGGTAGGGCAACAACATCAGTGTTCTATTTGGGCACTAGCTCACCACTTTCCGGAATCACCATAAGCCCAACTTCGGTGATCGGTGGTACAGCCGCGGTTGGAACGGTAACCCTTTCGACTGCAGCTCCCTCTACCGGCTTGGTTATATCACTATCAACGAGCAACTCCAACGTAACGTCCGTACAGGCCTCAGTGCAAATCCCTTCCGGAAAGACCTCTGGTACATTCCAACTCTCTACTCACGGCGTAGACAGCCTTGCATCTACCACGATCACCGCGTCTTATGGCGGCATTTCCAAGAAAGCCACGCTCGGGGTTAAGCCTGCCACTCTCTTGTCCCTCACACTGTCTCCATCAACTCTT
Organism: uncultured Armatimonadota bacterium; assembly: GCA_903833215.1. Lineage (GTDB taxonomy): Bacteria > Armatimonadota > Fimbriimonadia > Fimbriimonadales > Fimbriimonadaceae > Fimbriimonas. The sequence continues at coordinate 3,303 of CAILEM010000015.1, read as the reverse complement.
GTGGGAGGAAGTGCTTCGAATGTTACAGCATCGCTCAGCGGACAGGCCGGGCCAAAAGGCGTAGTAATCTCTTTTGCATCGAGCAATAGCTCCATTGCGCTTCTCTCCTATAAATCGATAACCATTCCCTATGGAGTCAATACCGCGAAAAATACGATCAACACTTCCCACGTGACGAAAGCAGTCAAGGTTACGATTTCCGGCTCCAAGGGGGCATCAGTCGTGAGGAGCGTGCTGACAGTAAATAAAGGCTAGCTCTCAAATTTCGAGAGGCGAAAATTACTAGGTTACATAGTGGATTGCCTCTACTATGTAACCTGAGGTCGATCCAACACACTCAGTGCCTGACTCAGCAAAAGAATAATACTTACTGGAAACGGCATTCCTTATCGGCACATGCGAATGTTGCCTCGTGCCTGTGCCCAGTCCGCCGACAAGCTCTTCCGATTGGGACTCTTCATTTTATGACCGAGTAATAGAGTCGGTTGACAAGGAAAATAAAAGTAGCTCAACCAGCCTCTTGTGCAGAACAAGATCCAAACTCGGCCCACCTCACCCGCACTGGCAGTGGTCAGTTCAAGTCGCTGATTCTGCTGAACACCTCAGTGACCAAAGGCAGAGTTTGGAGCGCAATCAGATGTGACTACTTGCCTTTGGACCCGTTGACAGGATCAACATTATCCTTCTCGTGAGGGGGTTCATCACCTCGGAGAGCCGAGCTACTCAAAGCTCGGCCCATGTAGCCTGTATCCTGGCACGCAATGAATCTTCTAAGAGAGAAGAGCCTTTGCGCTGCAGAATCGCTAGTAGCTAACCATAAAGCATAGATCTGCTACATAACGCTATATCTGACTTGACAGACAAGATTCGCAAATTGACAGAACGTGCCAGGAGGATAAGATTAGGCACGTTCTGTACCAGTCAATGGGACACCTTTCGGAACCCACTAACCATCGTAAATGGACTCCTTAGAATTGGAATCCAAAAGCAATTTCAGGAACTACGCCGGTAACGCCGCTACCAAACGGCTTCATCACACCCATTCTAAATGCCACACCAGACTTGGGTCTTGAGACGTAGTAAACGCCTGGGCCGAAATACGTGCTACCGCCAGCGTTCCCACCGCGGATACTCAAGCCTAATCCACTGAAATCCGGTGTAGTGTAGTAAAAAGCTTCTGCAGCAAACCCAATTTTCATCGTCGAACCATCGATCGAATTCGGATCATTAACGATAACCGGTGCCACACCAGCAGAAATCGTAAATGATTGCTGTGGGATTTTGTACTCAAACATCGCGGGACCGCCGATCCAAAAACAACCTTGCTTTCCATTATCCGTCGGCGTATCGGCCTGAGCCGCAACGATGGAGCCCATTACACATGCCATGACGGCAAGAGATCTAAAATTCACGTCTAACTTCTCCTATGATCCAGCTTTTACAGCTAGCACTCTTATTCTATCGAATATTAGGATCTGCCAGGTAACTCCAATAGGAGAATTTCAAAAATACAGTAGACTTACTAGCTTTCCTGAGCCTTAAGATACGTATTGATAGATTTATATCTTAAGTAAAATCTGATGCCTAAGCACTTGGCTCCATGACAGAATCGAAGTAGCGCAGATCCCCGTGTTTCCGAAACAATCCTACTTGAGCGCACTAGAAGCTGTCAGTCGGGGAAACCGTGTCCACCTTAAGCACTACAAGGGATCTAGGGTCTAGCCATGTCGCAATGCTAATGCGGTATCAATTCGTGGAGCGTTCCGCGGGATTGACTGACGTCAAGATACAGGCTAAGTTTGTAAGGCAGCAAACCGATGCTTTACGTAGGTAGCCTTGTGCGGCTTGTGAATTAGGTTATCTAAGCACCTCCACAAGGTAAAAAGGGTAGCGAAAAACCGGGATATCTTTGATATCTATGGTTCACAGCACAATCAGGTACGGATGAAACTGACCACTCGTGAGCGCCAACTTCTGGATGCAGCAGCCAACGGTAATACCGATCGCCAAATTAGCGATGATCTGAATATCTCGATTGAAACGGTTTCTAGCTATTGGCGAGGAATTCGACTCAAATTTCAAGCCTCCAGTCGGACAGAGTGCGTCGCCCGCTACGCACAGCAAAGGTCGGAATATCTTGTCGTCAAACACGAAGTGGAAAGCAGTGAACTACTACGCGAGATTAAAGACCGGACCGCAGCACAAGCGCAGGCTCTCGCCCAGAAGAATATGCTGGCCGCGATTACGGATGCATCACTTGCGTACATCATGGGTCATAGCAGCCTTAAGGAATGCTTCGACACGTTGCTCCAGGATGTTCTCAACCTGACGTATTCTGAATACGGCTTCATCGGTGAAGTGCTTGTCGAAGACGGAAAGCCATACCTTCAAGAACACGCCCTGACGAACATTGCATGGAATGACGACACGCGCGAGCTCTATCGAATTCACCACGCAGAGGGCCTCAAGTTCAAGAACCTCAATACTCTTTTTGGTGCCGCGATCCTGACAGGTTCCGTTGTAATTTCCAATGAGGCGGCCAATGATCGCCGTGCTGGCGGAATTCCAAACGGGCATCCGCCCCTCAATTCTTTCCTAGGCATCCCAATCTTCAGCGGTAGCAAGGAGATGATTGGGTTGATCGGTCTGGCAAATCGTGAAGGCGGATATACCGACGAAGTGGTTGAATACCTCAAGCCACTGATCACATCTTGCGCAACGTTTATTATTGGTTATCGCCTAGAGTTGGAACGCGTTTCGATGCTCCAACGAGTTGCAGATTCAGAAGCCCTCGCGCGTGAAATCATATCCGTCGCTCCCACCGGCCTGTTGTACGAGACACCAGATCGAAAGGTGGCCGTGGTGAACCAGTCGTTACTCAACATGTTTGGCGTACCAGGCAATCCCGAGGACTTTGTTGGCCAGCCATGTCCTGGGATCGCTCAAGCCATCAAAGGACAGTTCGTAGATCCAGACGCATTCATTGCTCGCGTTGACGAACTGATTGGCGGCGGAGTCAGCGCCAATGGGGATGTTCTGGACTTAATTGACGGACGACGCTATCAACGTGAATTTATCGTCACCGGATCACCGGATCAAGTACGTGGCTATCTGTGGCGGTACAGAGACATCACGAGGAAAGCGTTCACGCGCCAAGAAGATTGTAATATCCCGAGTTTTTCGCCACCTGTCTAAGGGGGTATCACCCCCTAGGAGTAAGTGTGCCTACAGAAAAGCTAAAGAATCGTCGCAGGTTTACTGCCGAGTTCAAATTCCGGGTTGTACTGACCCTATTGCGTGGGG
>CAILEM010000014.1 GCA_903833215.1 uncultured Armatimonadota bacterium | reverse complement strand
CAGCAAGCCCTTCACCGACCCGATCTCAATTCGACGCCACGTCCAATTCTCACGCCGCCTAGCCCAACATATTCCGCGAAATTCAAGCCGAAGATGTCGGGAGCCTTGACAAAGTCAAATACTATCTGGGCTTTGGGGACAGAACACTTTCAGTGTTCGTTGAAGTGGAACTCCCTAAGCCGATTTCACCGTGGCCACTCGACGCGAATTAATTGCCGCACGATAGAGGTCCGCGTAGACACGCGCACTATCATCCCAACCCAAGTGAGAATTCATCCCATTCAGGACGAGCTTGTTCCACTGCTCGGGATGCTGGAAGGCGATCTTCGCTCGTTCAACAGCGGCAAAGAGATCGGCGGCATCTCGGTTATGGAATACGAAACCGTTTTTGCCTTCGAAGACGGTGTCGGCCAATCCGCCGGTGGCGCGAACCACCGGAACCGTACCGTAGCGCATGGCGATCATCTGTCCCAAGCCACATGGCTCAAAGGCGCTCGGCATTAGGAAGCCATCGCAGCCAGCATAGATTCGCTGGGCAATCGGGGCATCAAATCGGTGTACAAATCGGAAATTGTTTGGGTAGCGCGCCTCAAGACCGCTGAATGCTTGAGCAAGGGCGGGATCGCCGAGCCCCTGAACGATCAGTTGAATCGGTAGGGCGAACATGGCTTCGGCTGCCTTTAGCATCAGATCCATGCCTTTTTGGCTGCTCAAACGGCTGACAACACCAAAGAGAGGGGCACCTGGGATCTCTGGCAAACCGACTTCGTTCAGGAGGCGGGAGCGACAAAGGCTTTTTCCATGCAGGTCGGAAACCGAGAAGTGAGAGGGAATGTCAGGATCGGTAATCGGGTTGAAGACGTCGGTGTCGATCCCGTTCACGATCCCTGACAAACGGTCTTGGTGAGCCAAGTGCTGCATCAGGCCCTCAAGGGAGCAGCCAAATTCTGGTGTTTGAATTTCGTCGGCGTACTTTTCACTGACGGTGTTGACTTGATCGGCATACACTGCACCCGTTTTGAGAAAGTTAACGCGACCCCAAGCTTCGACTTGCTCGTGATTATAGAGACTGTGGGGAAGGTCGAGCGCCTCCAAGACCTCAAGACCAAACTCGCCCTGATAAGCGAGGTTGTGGATGGTGTAGATCGAAGCGACATCGTCCCACGTTTTGCCGCCCTTCTCACGCATCAACAGTGGGAGAAAGCCTGTGTGCCAGTCGTTGCAGTGGATGACATCTGGAATCCAGTCGAGCTGTTCCATCGCGGTTAATACCGCCTGACTGAAGAACAGATGCTGCATCCCACCCGGTTGGTAAACGGTTTCGCTGTTAACCGATTCGCCGTACCATTCGTCAGTTCCGATGAAGCCGACGGGCAATCCATCAAGCTCGGTCTCTTTGAAGTTTGCGCGCTTAGTCCATGTCGAGTTCATGCGCACATCGAACTCATCTAGGGTGGTAGCGAGCGACCATCGAGGGTCATCTTCAATCATCCTGTAAAGAGGCATCACGACGCGGGCATCGTGACCTAATCTTCTGAGAGCTTTGGGGAGAGCTCCTGCTACATCTGCTAATCCCCCGACCTTGGCAAAAGGCGCGACTTCGACCGAAACGAAAAGAATTCTCATTCGTGATCCTGAGACGATAAAACGTAGGTATGTGTGCCAGGGGTCCTGGGCCCTACGTAAATCTTGTTCGTCGTCGAACGAGATCTATTCTCCACGCAATCGCGTTAACAATGCCCCTGGTAAAATTGCGGACTACATCGCCTCAATCAACACTGCTGTGGCCTCTCCGCCACCGATACATGGGGTAGCGATGGCGTATCTTCCGCCTCGTCGACGCAGTTCGTAGAGCGCAGTTAGGATCAAACGAGCCCCCGTCATGCCAATCGGGTGCCCGAGGGCAACGGCTCCGCCGTTAACATTTACTTTGTCGTGAGGGATCTCGACTTTTTGCATAACTGCCATCGCGACGACGGCAAAAGCCTCATTCACCTCGAACAAGTCGATGTCCTGAACGCCTAATCCGTGTTTTGCCAAAAGTTTCTCAATCGCGAACGCGGGTGCGGTTGTGAACCATTCAGGCTCTTGGGCGTAGGTCGAATAGCCCACGATTCTGCCCAATGGGCGGATACCTCGTTTTTCGGCTTCTTCGCTACTGGCTACGATGAGGGCGGCAGCGCCGTCGTCAATAGAGCTGGCGTTACCGGCTGTGGTGACGCCGTCTTTGGAAAACGCGGCCCGTAAGGTTCCGAGTTTCTCCGGATTCCCTTTGCCGGGTTCTTCATCCTGCGACACAAGAATGGGGTCTCCCTTGCGCTGTGGGACAGGAACGGCCACGATTTCATCGGTGAAGCGACCTTCGGCTTGGGCTGAAACTGCGCGTCGATAGCTCTCAGCAGAGAACTCATCAAGTTGCTGGCGACTAAAGCCAAGCTGGCTAGATGTGCTGTCTCCACAATTGCCCATGTGGCAATCCTTATATGGGTCCCAGAGACCGTCATGGATCATCGAGTCGATGATCTTGGCGTTGCCCATTCGGTAGCCAGTTCGGGCTTTGTCCATCACGTATGGGGCATTGCTCATCGACTCCATGCCGCCAGCAACGACGATGTTGCTGTCTCCGAGTCGCACGGCTTGGGCAGCGAGCATGACTGCTTTCATTGCCGACCCGCAAACCTTGTTGATGGTCAGGGCGGGAACGGAAGTAGGCAGCCCTGCTCCCAGAGCGGCCTGACGGGCAGGAGCTTGTCCCATTCCACCGGTGAGGACGCAGCCCATGATGACCTCATCGATTTCACTTGGGTCGAGGTTGGCTCGCTTGACCGCTTCTGCGATCGCAACCGAACCTAATTGGGGGGCAGTGACAGAAGAAAGAGAGCCTAAGAATGCCCCAATGGGGGTGCGTGCACCGGAAAGAATTACTGCGTCATGCATTTGAAAGAACCTCGTCGTCCGAATCGCTAGAGGATACCGTCCGCACCTATCCTACGAGGAAATCTGCGGTGACAATCGGCATCGGTTGGGCTTGAGCGAGCTCGGCATGCAACCTTGGCTGATAGGGATAGGCGCGGTGGGCAAGAAAGGCAATGTGCCCATCACGGTCCTGCGCTTCGCCGCGCAAGGTCACATACGGCGAGCAGATGATGGTGTGCCCGTCCCTTTGGTATGTCTCATCAAAGCAGGTCACATTCAGCAATCCCGTCTCATCTTCGAGATCGAAGAACATGACTCGTCGGCCACTGGCGGTCGGAGGAAAGCGCAGACGGATGGGATTTCCTACCGTAATGATCTTGGTGCCTGCCGCCATTCGTCCCGCGTCGGCGGCGCTGATTCCACCCTTTGCCGCAATACGATCACGTTCAAAAGCCATGAGGTGGTGTTGGATATCCATTCCAAGGATCGCCCTTTCTCGGATGGCCTTTTCGACGGTTGTGAAGTCGATAATGCCTGTTGGCAAAGGTGGCTCGGGCAAGGTTAAGGGCAGGCTCGATGGGGAGAGTCCGCACACCGAGGCGTATTCCAATGCGCTCGGGATAGCCCACAACAACTTACGGCGATTGGGTTCAAGCGAGTCGAGCGCACCGCAGAGAATTAGTAATTCCAACTCATCGCGGTGGGGACGAACCCTGGCCACAAAGTCGAAGAACGTCTCATAGGGGCTGCTTTGTCTCGCTTCGATAATGCGATCTCGCATTTGCTCGGAGATACCTCCGATCTGTTTCAGAGAGATGCGTATGCCACCATCAGGCACGATCAGATCGGGGTCTTGGTAGGCGAGTACGCTTTCTGTTTTGAACTTCAGATCGCTACGGTTCACATCGGGTGGCAACATCTGAACGCCACGAACACGTGCTTCATTAGCTATCGTGCACGGGCCGTAGTACCCGGCAGGTTGGGCATCGAGCAGAGCGGCAAAGTAAGGAGCAGGGAAGTTCTGCTGGCACCAAACCGATCGGATAGAAACTTCCGCAAATGCCAAGGCGTGCCCTTCGGCAAACCCATAACCTTGGAATACAGCCACAAAGTCGTACACCTCTTGGGCGGTATCACGGCTATATCCGTTGCCCATGATCCGCTCGATGACTTCTTCTTGAATCGAGTGAACGTAGTTTTCGCGGCGCTTCTTGTGGACTCCTTCACGGATAGTTTCCGCTTCATCGGAGGTGTAACCCCCAAAGGTTTGCAGCAGTCGGTCGACCTGCTCTTGGAAAACGATGATGCCGTAGGTGGGTTCCAAAATCTCAGCAAGGTGAGGGTGGCTAAACGAGTAAGGTTTGCCCCGCCGACGTGCGATCAACTCGTTCATCTTGACCGCGCCCCCGACACCGGGGCGGATACCCGCTTGAACCAGGCTTGCATCCCGTAGGTTTTCAGTGCGTAACCGGATGTGCGCCTGACGCATGGCGGGGGAAGCGGATTGGGGGATACCGATCAACTGTCCGCTACGCATGGTGCGATACGTTTCAGGGTCATCAAGCGGCAACTTCTCGACGTCGAAATCCAGATCATTTCTTCGTATGCGGGATTGGGTGCCTGAGAGAACATCGTTACCGCGCAGGCAGAGCACGTCGAACTTATCGAACGCGAACTTGGCGCTACGCTTATCCCATTGAAGGATGCGCACATCCTCATCGGCTGATAGCAGTACGGGGCAGATATCACGAATCGGTTCGGCCGCGATGACAACCCCTGAGGAGTGGGACCGGATATTAGTGGGAACGTCGGCCAATTGTTCGCCCAGTCGGAAAACCCACTCGAACCTTTCAGGCGAAATGCCGCTATCCCGTAATTCGGGCTTGGACTGGATCGCTTCTTTGATTTTTGCGGGGGTGACACTACCGTGCATGCGCTTGGTCAAATATTCCAAAGCCGGTTGAGGAATACCGAGTACCTTTCCGACATCGCGGACAATCCCCCGTGAGCGGTACGCACCAAACGCAGCGACGGTGGCGACATGCTCCTTTCCATACTTGTTGGTGAGGTAGTTGCGGACATCGTTGCGTCGAGCCGCCTCGAAGTCGATGTCGATATCAGGGCGTTTACTGCCATCGGCAGGAAGAAAACGGTCGAAGTGCAGGTTGTGATCGAAGGCATCAATGCGCGAAATGCCGAGGCAATAGGCCACCGCGCAATCGACAACCGAGCCGCGTCCGCTAAAGAGAATTTCCTGCTCGCGTGCCCATCGGCACATATCCCAGGCCACCAGGAAGTGGTTGGCAAAGCCCAAGCGCTCGATTCTCTCTAACTCGAAATCGAGACGTCGTCGACGATTTGGTTTGAAGTCTTTGCACCGATACGGCACCGCGTTAAACACGACCTCACGTAATGCGGAGGCTTCGTCAGGGCAATAGCGAGGGAGGGCAGACATGCCGGGCAATAGCTTGGTTTCGCATCGCTCACTTAGTAAGAGCGTGTTCTCAAGTAGATCGGGGCGGTCGCGAAACAGCTCGTTCATCTCCGCGACGGTGCGCATATACCGTTCCGCGTTGAGCGCCCGACGTGGCTGTTTCTTGACCTGTGGTTGTGATTCTTCGCGTTGGGGTTTACGGCCTTCGATCTCTTCGATGGTGCACAGGCTCTCGACGCATACGAGCACATCTTGAGCCGGAAAGTCCTGTGGCTCAAGATGGGTTGCGGGGGCTCCAGCGACGGCAATGAGTCGCTTTTGATCAGCCATCTCAAGCAGGGTGCGGTTGGCTGATATCTCCCAAGGAATATAGGTGCGTTCGATCTCAAGGAACAGATTCTCACGTCCGAGAAGCCCGATCAATCGGTCGAGCATCTTGTCGGCATAGGCGATGTCACCACGCACGATGGCACCGTTCAGGGCACCGGCATGACCGGCGGAAAGAAACAATGTGCCTTCGCAATGCTGTTCGAGGCGTTCCCATGTGAGCAGTGGATACCCACGAGGTTCATTCAGGTGGCACTCGGAGATGAGGCGGCAAAGGCTCCGGAAGCCGATACGATTTCGGGCGACAAGCACGATATCGCCCCCTTCACTGAGTTCGAAGGTGGCACCCAGTAGAGGTTTGATACCGACCTTCTTCGAAGTTTTGGTGAATTCAAAAGCCCCTGCCAATGAGAACTTGTCGGCAAGGAGGGCGGCACTGTAGCCATGAAACCCGGCATAAGCGGGAATCTCCTCACATCGAAGACAACTACGTCCGAAGGAATAGCCGCTGGTTGCGTGGAGCAACGCCATGGTTGGACCTTCTGGCGCAGTGCGAACGAGAGTTGGATCTTTGATGAGTCCGCAAGCACGGGCGACTTTTTCATCACGTGCCTTTCGAATGCGGACTTCATACTCCTCGCGGTGATCTTCGCGTGAGGAGGGCACCGGTTCTTTGGCTGCGGGAAGACCCAATGGTGCAAGGGCGCGTTCGACTTCGCGTCGAATGCCTTTGGCATCAATGTATCGGCTCACCTCGCGCATCGGCTCGCCGGCCCACCATTCGCCTGCTTCTCTCCAGAGTCCTAAGGACTTAGCGCCAGCCGGTAGCGTTCTTCCACTCCTGTAGGACCCGCACCCGGCGGGGAAGGGCGATTTGTCCTGCAACTTGAATCGAGCTTTCGCCAAACACGCTACGCAACTGCTTCAGTGCGCTATCGGCACGATTGACGGTCTCGATCTGGGATACCGTGCCCATCAGGTTTTGTTGGGCAGCTCGGGCACGTTCAAGGAACGGAAGTCGAGCCCCTAGCGAGACAATCGGTGCTTCGATCCCTTTTCCAAACAACAGCCGTAAAGCCGCCAAAGCGCTGCGTGGGCATCGCAGAGGTTTGTTAAAGCGGCGATTAAGTTTGTGTAGTTCGCCATCCTCCTTTTCCAGTGTCAGATGGAGCTCAGTGGCTTGTTGCTCGCTGTGCAGTAGGCGATTTCCGATGCGCTTGGCGAGGGTGACCAGAGTTCGGTCGAGCATGAGATTATCCTCACAACTTCCGTCGAAGATCAAGCGCTCGCTGAGGGTATCGGGTGGGTAGAGGGCTAGTACGGGGTCCTTCCAACTTGCTTTGGCGGCGAGTTGGATGCGCAGTCCATCGTCACCAAATTGCCCGCGTAGGATATGGATTGGCAAATCGGCAACAAGGCCGATCGCGTGATAGCCCAGAAACCGGAGGCGTTCGCGGTGCTCGGGCAGCACCGGGCTGAGCTTCGTGACCGTTAGGTCAGCGAGCCATTCCGCATCGAGAGGCGTCAGTCGCTCGCCATCCTCATCGGCCGAGAGGCGTGCAAGCCACTTTGAGGCTCCAACCCCAAATCGCGCCTCGCATCCGCTACGACGCGCCAACCGTTCAAGGAAGCGTTGAGCGACATCGAACGGCTTTGGGTGGGCGGAGAGATCAAGGAAGGCGCTATGCCGGTCTTCGGGTTCGATCACCCCGGTGAACTCAGTACAGAGCTCAAGCCACCGTTTCTGCTCCTCCTCGCCGTCTTCCGCACGCAAGGTACGAAATACGCCATCCTCGCGCAGAATGGTCCTTGCCTGAGCGAGCGGCATCCCAGGCACAACACCGCGCTTGATCGCGTGGGCGTTCGAATCCAGCACCATCTTGTCCCGAATCACAGCACAAGGTCGATCTTCACTCAACTGTAAAAGCTGAACGTAGAAGTTAGGTAGACGACAATAGAGAACGTAATCCAAAGCACTTATCCCGTCGAAGGGTCGACGAGAAATAGTATATATCTGTCTACTAATTTTGCGCGTGGTTTTTATTGCTTTCGGTTTTCATCGCCCAGGCTTTCAACCCACTCCGATGCCTCAACCCCGAGCAATGCGAGGCGTTGAGGCTAAAAATCGACCCACTATCGAAGACCAGCCTAAGGTCACCAGCTGACGATGATGCCTCCAGCCGGAGCAACGCGGAGCCTGGAGGCTGGAATCGACCAGCCCACGTACTTCAAGGAGAAAGCTTCCGAGGAGATGCACCAGGGGACCGCCGTTAGCCAAACTCGGGAGAACACGGTGGAATCTGCTGAGGAGCAGCTCACGAGGCTAAAGGTGATGCTTCGCAAGGGCTACATCGAAGAGAACGAATTCATCGACCAAAGGGCTGAACTCCTTAAAGACATTCCGCGACTCTGTGTCCCGGTTCAGGGCCCTGAACCACGTTGGCTCGAACCTGCAATAGCTGCTATCAATTTCGGCTATAGGTGCTTGTTCTGGCTTATCTCGGGCGACCAATTTGACAAGAAGACGGTGGTGACGACAATCGGCGGCTCGAACCTCTCTATTCGTGACCGAATTCTGAATTTCCAACCTGTTGGGCCATTCGAGATCATGGCACAACGAGCCGAATATTCATCTTGGAGCGGCTTAGCGGAAGATATCAGGACCTATTTCCTCGATGAGGCACATCAGGAACATATCCCAAAACTCAAGCCTATACCTGAAGAACAGGAAAAGAGTGGTGAACTCAGAGAGTTGGTATGAGGTTCGACCTTCCGCTAAGGCTTAGGTCAACTGTTGGGCGCGCGATCTAACAATGGGTCCTTAATACCCATCTCATGCATCTTTGCTTGGAACGCCTGGGTAAACAGAGATCTAGTCGCGATTCACTTTAGAGCTCCGAGTAGCCAGATTTCTGGATGAGGTGCATACCGTGTGGATCTCTGCGCTCAGACGCCGCAACAAAAGTAACGCCAAAGTACATGTCGCTCCCAATCTTTGCTCAATGCCCTTGAGGGCGAACTGTTTCCTGATTTGTGAACCAATATTCCTGAATCCTGAAGAGCAGCTTGAGTTGCCAGTGACAAGGTCTGCAAGTCGGCTTGTCTCACTTTTGCGCTCAGCTAAGGCATTCCATACAACAGGAAGGGCTCATGCTGAAGTGATGCGCACTGATTCTTCGGCCTGATGCGGTTGATGCTGACTCTCAGTCGGGACAGGAATTTTGGATTCAACGGGAAGCAGAAGTGCTCCCACCAAGCAGCCAAAAGCGAACCAGCCGGGGCGAGAGCTGGTGGCGGTGTTGAACAAGAAAGTCGCGCCCCAAAACGCGAGAGCCGTCCCGACAGCTTTCATCCACGGATCAGTATCGGCTTTTAGGCGAGAGGATACACCCAACCCGAAGAGCACCCAGAGAATCAACACTGCTATGCCAAGTTCAACGACCATAACCATCGCTGAACTGCCAACTGCTGCAGCGTCTGTATAGTTGAACGTCGGTACGCGATTTACAACGTTTGAGTGTCTGTGCAGGAGTCCCCCTGGGCCAAGGCCAGAGAAAGGGTGGTGTATGACCAACCGACCGGCACGGCCAAAGTCGGCGAACCTGCGAACAGCATCGGTATCCCTCATTAAAGGCTCTCCCGACCGAACGGCCCGGAACAGCACCAAGCCGCTGAAAGCCCCAATGGCGCTCAAATATACGCCGATCCATTGTCCACGGACCAGCGGACCGCGACAAGCTACGATCATGATGATGATGACGGCAGCCGAAAGGACGTCTCCTCGCGAGAACGATGCCATTAGGCCAGCCACGCAGATAACCGTGGCAAAGGACCATAGGGAGACCGCCTTGGTTGTGCCACTGTTCAGGATAGTCGTAAATGCGCACACCAAGCCTAATCCGGCAACGAGTCCAAACACGCGAGGTTCACCGTAGCCCGCGTGTGCCCGCGCCAATTGGTCCATCCAAGTTACATCGTGCAACGTTCTCATCCGAACCAAGCCGTAGCTGACGATGGCAGTAATGACCAGGCCTAAGGCAGAGACCAGACGAATCGGTTTCCCTGCAACAACTGCGGTGACGAGCCCAAAGACCAGCGGAACCAGCTTTTGCGAGCCTGAGACCGTCCCCAACTCACCGAACAGTCCAAGACTGGCAAGAACGACAAGACAAGCAAACGGGAAGAAAGCAGCCAGTAACATTCGCTGAGAAGGCTGGTTTGCGCGACGAAAGCTGAATCCCAGATATGCGGCAAGACCTATCGCCAATGGAATTCTCGGGCCCTTCCACGGATCGACTACCCAAGCGAAGCTCGCTTGAATCACCGGCACCGGCAACTTCGGAGAAAGAAAAACAGCCGCCAGAATCAACGATACTGCTGCACCGACGGTTGGAAGCCAAACATTATTTGATCGCATGCTGGGTGGCTGGTTTACGATATCGAATATAGGCCGCCGCCAAAAGATAGAAAACGTATAGGAGAATCGCGATCCCAGCGTAAGACTGCACTGGCAGAGAGCCTCGATCGGCCAGGAATGCATCTCTGTCTTCTCGTTCCTTCTCGTCTTGTGTCTGCTTGTCGATCGAAGTGCCGGGTACAAAAGGAAATGCTACGACCCTACCTTTACTTTCAACAAGCACCGGACACCCAGCAGTACCGTAGCTCTCCGGCATGAACTGAGCAGGGGGTGGAGCATCGGGTGAGGCCTGGGTTAGCGAGAAAGAAACCCGTAACCAGGGTAGCCACTGGTTCCCGTGCCCCGACGTGTGAAGCGGCTTATAGGTGGTCCATTCGCTATCTCTGGCCAGCCAAGACCCTCCAAACGGAGTGTGTTTCTGGAAGGAAAACCGGGCAGTCGGGTGCTCATCGAGCCCAATTGTAACAGCTTTCAGCAAGGGCTTCCCTTGCTGATAATCCCAAAAGAGCGTTCCATGTGAGTACGAGGGAACATGGTCTTCATCCGCCAATGCAGCACGAAATGGTAGCACCTCACAGGCGGATGTGCCTCGTTCAGACCACGATTCCACACTACGGATCCAGGGGTACAAGGGTAAGTTCACCCCCGCAAAGGGCAGGGCTTGCAGGTCTTGCAGTACAACGCCAAAGCTCTTGAATATGGACGGACCTGGAGTTAGGATACGGTAGCATTGCTTCCCATCGTAAATGATAGTAATGGACATGCCGTGGTCCACCACCTGGTAGAGCATCCTGTCCTTTAAGGCACTAATGGAAACCGCGTACGTCCAACCCCGCTTCCGCACCTCGTATGCGCTCTGGGTCCTGGCGATGATCGTCGGGACGTCAGTATCGCCAAGCTGACCCGCCCGACCTAAATCAGTGTATTGCTGCTTTAGGGATTGAATATCAGCGGCCTGTTGAATCCGAGTGCGGAGGTCTTGCTCCGTCACCACAAAGCGGAGTGTAAACGGAGGAGTTAGCCGAGGTACGTCGAGTTGGTGACGACTTACCTGCGCTCTAATCGAGGTGGCTGTCAGCAGCAGCACAGTTACGAGACTAGTTATCTGAAACTTCTTCATGAGCAAAACAAAAGGAGGTCTCTGGTGAACAAATCTCACCTGAAGCCTCCTTCCCTGGGCCAACTGGTACTAGCCTCCCGTTGTATGCACCGGAGTGCAGCTATTTGTACTGTCGGTTGCCTCGATGTAGTCGACGGTGGTCTCGTATGTCGATGTGCACACGCAGTGTCCCGGAGTGCCGTTGTAAACATACGAGTACTCAACGAGTGTCCCGCTGGCCTCGTCGCAACCGTTGGGCCCGAGATTTCCGCAGTAGCCGTTAGTCTTCGCCCATACCACGCAGTAGTCCGCAGTCGGGCTGGGACACCCTCCTTGAAGTTTGTAGTGGTGGGCTGGACCACAAGGGGGAGGAGTGGCGATGGCGAAGAGGGTGCATCCGACAAATAGTATTCCAAGTAAAGGCACCGATTTTGTTCGTTTCATAAGAACCTCCAGACAAATAGGGCGAGCGATAATGCTTAACCTCATAGAAGTGTACTACTGCAAGAAGCGGCTGAGGCGGTTTCTATTCGCTTTTTTTCACAAGATGCATTTCGACTTCAGCAACGGAATTGTACAGTGAAATTTCGCCGTGAGGGATACAGAGTGCAACTGTCAATGTGTGTGACCTACCCATCCTGCGTGCGTCCTCCATATCGCGCTTTACGAGAGATCCTGCGAGACCTGTCAGATCTGATTTAAACAGACTCTGGTTTAGTCCCGCTGCCGTGGCAAGAGACCCAATCGGAAGTTTGCCACTAGGAGCCCTGCACACTCCCAGTACAAAATTCCAGAATTTTCCTTGAAGGCGTGCGGCGGCACTTGCATATGCAAGTTTCCGTCCATCTGAATCTATGCCCCGCACATCCTCCAGCGGCCGCACGTAGAGACGGACGTTACGGCGGGCAGCGACCTCACAGAGCCTTAAGAGTTCTTGTCGGCTTGTATTCAAACTGAGGTCGCCAAACAGAACCAAGCTGTCCTTTCCGGAACTCCCGGGCCAGGGATCGTTCCACGGCCCTTGGACGGAGAATGACGCCAGAGACAGCACCGGGTCCGCTGGCGTACTCTCATGAACAGCAGGCATCGTGGCAACTGCCAAGTGCATCCCCTGGTATCCGCACAACCCAAGGAGGCAGGCGAGCATTGCGCAGAGTGCCTGCTGCACACCCGACGCTCCGACTCCCTTCTCAATTAACATATCATTGTGTTGAATGAGCACGCACAATCCAAACAGCGCGATATCGAGAATAGCCATGTACGGTGGGGGCAAGACGAACAACGTCCCAAAGCAGTGACACGGCACCTCGACATGCGCCCCGATGCGCCATAGGTTGTAGCATGCGAACACCAACATGAGTGCTTCCACTCCACCCAGCGCGAACCGCCGTGTAGTCGGCACCAGCAAGGCAACAGCTAGCGAGATCTCAACGGCGATGATAGTTTGAGCACACAACCCGGTTAAGGCTACGGGAACTAACCTGCTCGCCTGCAAAACAATAATAAATTGTCGAAAGTCCAAGGCCTTTGCAGCAGCGGAGACTAGAAGTACGGGTCTATGAAGAATCGTGTGGGTTCGCGTAATCTTCTTGCGTGCGTGACACAGATCTTTTCTCTTCGTTGTTGGGTCTGACATCTTCATGGTCAGTGTCTTCGGTGGTTTTGAACGAGGAGTCTCGTACGGTTGAGAT
>CAILEM010000013.1 GCA_903833215.1 uncultured Armatimonadota bacterium | reverse complement strand
GCTAAGCTCAACGGCATGTTCCAACCAAGCGGTCCTAGCTTCGACGCTAAGTCCACCGGTGGCGTGATGCGAATCGACTTCGGTCGCAAGATCTCGATCACTCCAGAAGTTGGACCTGGTACCTACCAGAACGTTGGAATCATCACGGTTAGCCGAAACTAGTTCCTAACGATTCACCCCGAAACACCAGAAAGGCGAGGTCCACATAAATGGACCTCGCCTTTCCGTTGTAGGGGAGAGGCGTGCCTCGCCTCTCACTGCCGCTGTCACTGACCCACTTTGGGTCAGCAGCGCACGCGCTGCCCCTACACCGGAAAGGGGCGTGGGCTGTTTGGGAGTTTGCATTCTCGATGGAGTGATTTAAAAATGCCTCCACCAGATACCCAAGGGCTCGTGCGGAGGCATTTTCACTCAATCCCTTTGAGCGCAGGAAGTGCTTACTTGAATCGGTAAACGATTCGACCCATGGTGAGGTCGTAAGGGCTAAGTTCGACGCGGACTCGGTCGCCAGGGAGAATACGGATGTAGTTCATTCGCATTTTTCCACTTACGTGAGCGAGGATCTCCACGTCGCCTTCATCCAACTTCACACGGAAACGGGCATTCGGCAAGTTCTCGAGGACTACGCCCTCGACTTCAATGCCCTTCTCTTTGTCTTGTTGAGGCTTATACGGTGGTCTTTTTCGCGCCATTGCCCAACAGTTTACCGTGTCAATGCTTGATTGCTATTTGGAAGTGCTTTATGCCTCAAGAGTCAGGATCTCAACACCGTCTCGCGTGATGGCAATCGTATGCTCGAAATGAGCGGAAAGCTTTCCGTCAGTCGTGACGAGCGTCCATTTATCTGGCAATGTGCGAACTTTGTAAGTGCCTTGGTTGACCATCGGCTCGATACAGATCGTCATGCCGTCTCGCAGAAGCTCACCTTTGCCAGGTGAACCGAAATTTGGCACAGATCCAGGTTCCTCGTGAAGCTTTCGTCCGATGCCATGACCAACGAGATCTCGGACGACCGAGTAGCCGTTCTTCTCCACATACTTTTGAACAGCGCTCGCGATATCACCAATCCGATTTCCGACACGAGCCTTTGCGATCCCTTGGTACAGAGACTCCTCGGTTACATTCAGCAGGCGCTGGGCTTCTTTACCAATGCTGCCGACCGGATACGTCCACGCGCCATCAGCGTGCCATCCATCGAGCAAAACGCCCATGTCGAGGCTGACTATGTCACCCTCTTCAAGCGGCACATTTGTAGGAATACCGTGGACAACCACTTGGTTAACGGAGATACAGGTATTCGCCGGGAATCCTCGGTAATTTAGAAAACTGGGTGTGCCACCGGCTTCGCTCACAATGCGAGCGGCGAGGGCATCCAGATCGGCAGGACTTGTTTTTCCGGGAACAATCGCCTCGGACATAGCGCGGAGCGCGCGCGCAACAACCTTTCCAGATGCCCGCATCTTTTCGATCTCGGGTCGAGTCTTGAGAACCGTCATGATGCGATTGGACTGATAATCTGGCGGTAGGTCTCTTCGGGGCCCAAGCTACCGTCAACTCGAAGAAGTGTTCCCGTACGTCCGTAGTAATCAACGACCGGCGCAGTGTTCTCATGGAACACCCTGAGCCGCTCCATGATTGTTCCTGGCTGGTCGTCTGAACGAACGAAGAGAGGTCCATTACATCTGTCACACAGGCCTTCCCGCATGGGAGGCTTATTGCGACTGTGATAGATTTCACCACATTTGGTGCAACCCATTCGTCCAGCAAGGCGATGGATAATGGTCTCATCCTCGACTTCGATCGACACCACGCGATCAAGACCTAAGTCCATCTGGAAAAGAATCTCGTCGAGGGCCTCGGCTTGTCGAACGGTCCGAGGGAACCCGTCGAGAACAAAGCCACTCTTTCGTGTTTCCTCATCCCGCAGTCGCTTGGCCATCATTTCGATGGTCACGCCGTTCGGCACGAGTTCGCCATGATCGATATAGCGTTGAGCGAGTCGGCCTAAATCCGTTTGAGCATCGATTTCTCGCCGAAAGATTTCGCCTGAGGATAGTGCTTTCAACCCGAGCCGCTCGACAAGGAGGGCGCTTTGGGTGCCTTTGCCCACTCCTGGCGGGCCGATCAGAATGAGTCGCATGAGTTAGTTCTTGGATCGTAAAACTGGTGGCTAGAGCGTCAGCAAGCTACAGCGTTAGAGCGCTGAAGCGTTCCGTCCTGGCGATGCCAGGACGAGCATTCTGGATCTGTACTGCCCCTTCTAGAGGCAGTTCCGTTCCAGAACACTACTACGCTTCAACGCTCTCTATTGTTTTTGACGTACCGAGAACGAGTTAGTTCCCGTACTGCTTCATCAACAGGTTCGCTTCGATTTGGCGCATCGTTTCTAACGCGACGCTGACCATGATCAAGAGTGTCGTTCCACCGATGATGCTTTTGACGTACCGAGAACGAGTTAGTTCCCGTACTGCTTCATCAACAGGTTCGCTTCGATTTGGCGCATCGTTTCTAACGCGACGCTGACCATGATCAAGAGTGTCGTTCCACCGATGATGC
>CAILEM010000012.1 GCA_903833215.1 uncultured Armatimonadota bacterium | reverse complement strand
CGGCCAAATCCGTAAATAGTAGCTCACATATCGCAATAGACAGGCACAAGCGAAACGGAACGGTGACTTCCTATCTACCTGCTCGCAAGGTGGCTAAGAAAACACGCTGCTTTTTCCGCACCCTGCTAGGCAGGTGAAATGCAACCTGGTGTTGGATCAAGTCATCCAACGTTGTGTTTCCAGGATTTGCCTGATATGATGTGGCTCTGCGGTTCCGTGAGCGATGTCAAAACTGAGCGATTTTCTTATTCCGGGACTCATTTCGTTGTCGGTCTTGGCCTTGGTCGGCACGGAACTTCGCTCTCATCCGGCGGAGGACAAATCCAAGACGCATATTGCGGTTTGGGTTGGGTGGAGTGGGTTTGAATACGATGCCTTTCAGAGCGTCGTCAACGACTACAACAAGTCCCAATCCAAGGTCTTTGTCGACCTGCTTTCCATTACAGGCAACTCGACCAAAACCCTCATCAGCACTTCTGCGGGCATTCCGCCAGAGATCTCCTTGCTCGGAGCTGCTGAGATTCCCCAATTTGCCGACGCTGGGGCGATCGAAGTGCTCGATGATGCCTGCAAACAGTACGGCTGGACGCAAGACAAGTATGTCCCTGGTTACTGGGACGTCCTGCAATACCACGGCCACACGATGGCTTTGCCTGCCACTCCTTCGACGGTTGCCCTCCATTACAACACCGATATCTTGAAGCGTGCCGGGTACGACAAGCCGCCGGAAACCATTGAGGAAATGGACAAAATGGTCGACAAGATTTCCAAGGTCGAGGATGGCAAGGTGAAGCTGGCCGGGTTTCTGCCCGCAGAGCCAGGTTGGTGGCGTTGGGCGTGGGGCCCCTTTTTTGGCGGCCGTCTCTGGGATGGAAAATCGAAGATTACGATGAATACGCCGGAAAATCTGCAGGCGATGAAGTGGGTGGAGTCTTTCAGCAAGCGGTTTGGCCCAGCCCAGATTCAGTCCTACAAAAGCGGTTTTGGCGTATTTGCCTCGCCCGAAAATGCCTTCCTTGCCGATAAGGTGGCAATGGAAGTGCAGGGCGTTTGGATGCACAACTTCATTCAAAAGTATAACCCCAAGCTGAAGTGGCAGGCAGCGCCGTTCCCCTATCCGAAGGATCGACCCGACCTTAAGGGGCACACCATTATCGAACAAGACATTTTTGTCCTCTTGAAGAACTGCAAACACCGGGAAGAGGCGATCGGCTTCTTGGCATACTTACAGAAACAGGGACCGATGGAGAAACTCTGTTTGGGGCAAAAGAAGTCGTCACCGCTCCGCGTCAAGTCTCCTGAGTTCTGGGCGAAGCATGACAACCCTAGCATCCACCTGTTCGACGATATGGCCTATAGCAAGAGCTGTTTTTCCACGCCGAAGATCGGTATTTGGCCCGAATATGAAGCTGAAATCGGGAATGCTTTGGACGAGGTTTCGCTTCTGCGAAAGACGCCTGAAGATGCGTTGAAGACTATCGACGAGCGAATGCAGCCTAAGCTGGATCAATATCTCAGCCGATTGGAGAAGAGGATGAGGGCAGGAAAATGAAGCGCCGTAATGAAGGTCGGGCAGGTTTTCTCTTCGCGTTGCCGTGGCTATTCGGCCTCGTCGCGTTCATGTTCTATCCCCTGCTGATGTCGCTCTACTATTCTTTCTGCGACTACTCCGCGTTGAGGTCGCCGGTCTGGATCGGCACCGACAACTATTCCGAACTCTTCCACGACGAAGTGTTCTGGACCTGCGTGAAGAACACCGTCTTATATGCCTGCGTTTCGTTGCCGCTTGGAATGGTCATTGCGATTGGTTTGGCGATGCTACTCAACACAAACGTCAAAGGAATGACCATCTATCGAACGATCTTCTTTATCCCGTCGTTGGTGCCGATGGTCTCGTTGGCGATGCTTTGGCTCTGGATACTCAACGGTGACTACGGGGTGCTCAACACGGCGCTCGGAGCGATCGGAGTCAAGGGACCCAACTGGTTGAGCGACGTCTCTTGGACCAAGCCGGCACTGATCCTGATGAGCGTGTGGGGGGTTGGAAATGCGATGCTCATCTACCTCGCCAGCCTTCAGGACGTCCCTTCGTCGTTGCTGGAAGCGTGTGAGTTGGATGGGGCCAGTTCATGGCAAAAGACGCGCCACATAACCCTTCCGATGATCTCACCCGTGATTCAATTTAATATGGTGATGGGAATCATCGGTTCACTCCAGGTTTTCGCGATCCCGTTTGTCATGTTCCCGGGTGGAACTCCCGCGCGATCCACCTACTTCTATGCGATGTATCTGTATGACAGCGCCTTTAGCTACAGTCGCATGGGCTACGCCAGCGCGATGGGTTGGATTCTGTTCCTCGTCATTTTGCTGTTGACCCTGATTGCCCTGAAGTTGAGCAACAAGCACGTTCACTATGGAGGCGCTTAGTCATGAACAAAAAGAAACTCAATACCACCTTGACTCACTTCGCTCTGGTGACGTTGTCCTGCGTGTTCATCTTCCCGTTTCTTTGGCTTCTGGATACGGCGGTAAAGCCGATTAGCGAGACGATGAAGCAGCCGCCGGTATGGATTCCCAGCAAGTTTGAATTCGGCAACTTCTGGGAAGCCGTCAACTATGGGTCGGATAAGGTCGGCTACATTCCATTTCTCATTTATGCCCAGAACACGGTGATGCTGGCGATTCTCGTTGTGATCGGAACCGTGGTCTCCAACTCGATCGTTGCCTACTCGTTTGCCCGGCTCCGTTGGTGGGGGCGAGACCTTATTTTCGGGATTACGTTGGCAACGATGATGGTTCCGTTCCCGGTGATGATGGTTCCTACGTTCACCATCTTTAAGCACCTCGATTGGATCGGCACTTACCGCCCGCTGTGGGTTCCGGCCTGGTTCGGAAGCGCATTTTCGATCTTCTTGTTGAGGCAGTTCTTCAAAACGATTCCGTTTGAGCTTTCGGAGGCGGCTACGATCGACGGCGCTGGAGAATGGAAGATCTTCCAATCCATCATCCTCCCCCTCTGCAAACCAGCCCTTGCCGTGGTTGCCCTATTCTCGTTCATGGGAACCTGGAACGACTTCCTCGGCCCGCTCATCTACCTATTGCGCCAAGAGACATTCACCCTCTCCCTCGGTCTGGAGTTCTACCACAGCAAAGCCGGCGGCACCCAATGGAACCTGCTCATGGCCGCAACAAGCATCGTGATCTTGCCAGTGCTGGTGGTCTTCTTCTTCTGCCAAAAACAGTTCATCAAGGGAATTTCGATTACTGGTATCAAGTGAGTTTTTTTGGGGGGTCAAGGGTCTGCGGGGAAAGCTATTGATAGCCTTCTGATGCTCCCACGAATGGCGTAGAGGCCAATTTTTGACCCGATCAAGTGATAGGCTCATCTGTGTGAAACCCAGATGTCGCTATAGGTGGCGGCAGGTAGGAGCCTTCGGGGTGGACGAATAGATACCAGGTTCGCCGCAAGGAATTCGAGTTTACAGACGTATCTGGATGTCGCACGTTTTCTCTCCCCTCTGATAGACAATTGAGCTACGAAGACCAGGCAGCCGGTCTCAACGATTGATGTACCTCAGGTCGCGATGTCGATAACCTGTCGTTGGATTTCCGAATCACATATCAGATCAAGTAGCAGCATCGGGACCAGGAAGAGTCGTTAAAGCAGTGGTGGCCGAAGGCACTCAGGCAACCTAGTTTCGGCCGTTCTTTGCCCTACCTACGCACGGTCTCCGATCGGGCCCTCGGTTGGTGCTACTTTGATGGCGGCGGATTCGAGAGCGGCAAATTCAATGATCCCTTCGTCGTCGACTCTTTGGAAGTTGCGGAGATTCGGCCATTCTGCATGTCCTGAACCATTCTCTCCCAGATTGCGGCCCTCGAAGCTTCGGTCAATGCCGCAAATTCGCGAAAGTCCGTCATTGGCGCGATCTCTTCACCACCTTCTTCACTAAAGAAAAGACCGTGGGGCAGAGAAACGACAACCGTTATTTTGGTTCGTGTTCCCAAGGCTACCTTGGCGCCGCTAGCGACAAGTGCTGATTCGAACTGCTCTCGGGTCGTCGCTAGTTTGCCTAGCCCTCGAAGTCTTATCAAGCCAGCAGAAAGTAACCCGCCGGGATGCGCTGCGTCACCCCAACGTGGGCGTCGAATTCCGTTGTTCAGGATGCCGATAACCTTGCTGGAGCGGTTAGCGAAGCTGATTCGGGTTTCGCCGAACGATTCTGTCTCGAACAATTCATTCGCGTGTTGGTACAAATCCGAGAAGGCTTCATCTCCGCGAACTGGCTCGTACTCCTCTTCAATCACATCTCTGAGACTTTCGGAGACTCCAGCCCGATCGGCGGTAATTGTGGAACCTTCTGTGAGGACGTCCCAAGCTGATTGCCTCATCCCGCCAAGTAGCCGGTAGATGGAGTATTGGGCATACCCTGCCTGCTGGTGAACGGCGGGCGAATCCAGGATTCCGTACATCCAAATGTTTGTGAGTGCCGTCCGATGGGGTGCCGCCGTTGCAGCAAACGCTGCCATCGACCGTAAGTTAATCGTGCCCGTCCGTGCAACCGTACGAGCCAAGGTTGCCAGTGCGCGCCGATCTGCCTGGTCGCCAGACCCATCGATATTTACTCGTGACCTCCATACTACGCTTCCTGATTCCCGTACTTCCTCGTAAAGAGACCATTCCTTAAAAAGGGCCTTCAGCGCATCAACGTTCAGTCTTTTATCAACCACACTGCCCGCCACATCCTGCCAAATTCCATCGGAAACGTTGATCGTGAAGCATGCGCTTCGATCAAGGTCCGCCAGTTTTGTCAAAGCATCCGCGACGAATAGGTTCATCGGTTCTGTTTTGTCGGCGTTTAGCATCCAATCCGGCATCGGATTGTTGGGCAATAGCCGTTTAAACTTGGTTGGGGACATGTCCACCAAGGGCAGCGAAACCCAGACTCCTTTCGGATCCTTCAGATACGGTGCTGCAATGGAGGTAGGGAAACGCAGTATTTCACCCGGGGAAGCATGCTCGGCTGCGAAAAGTATCTGGGCACCCTTCCGATCATATCCAGTCAATGAGAATGTGATCAGGCCATCCTCGGCTCGCTCCATCAGCCGAAGCTTGTGAGGGGACTGCCGCTCTTCTCCCCAACCGCGGAAAAACTCGGTCATTCCCAGCCGCGGAAGTTGCACCCTCACTCTCTCTGATAGGGGCGGCTGTCCCAGTTTTCGAAATTCGTCGAGGCACTTATTGACGAGATCGTCATGATTCGGCAGTGGCTCTGATCCTCCAGCGGGTTGGTCTTCCCAGACTATTGTCGACCAGGTGGGTACAGCGGCGACTTTATCAACACCGATCCGCTTTATGAGATTCCAGAGCAGCGCTTCAGAGGGCAGGAGTTCGGTCGCAAAGTTTGCCTCCGGTACGGCGAGGCCCCTAGCAAGTCGGTCGGCGACATCGGCTTGCCGCATAATCTCTGCGACGACGGCATCGCCAGCGGAATCCGTCCTGTGCTTTGACCGGTAAATCTCGACAGTTTCAAGCCGATGCCGAATCCAGCGAGCCCTCTCCGCAGTCCGCGTGACCTCGAATGTACTCTTGTCAGTCTGCGTCCGGGTTATCCTAAGGGTCTCGCCCTGTTGTGTCACGGAAGCGTGAAGGGCTTTTGCCACATCAGCTATCGCCTCGTCAGGTTTGCTTTCATGCCTGACAAGGAAGATGAGGTTCCTAGCGAGCGTTGGGGCGACAGAAACGCGCCGTCCCAATTCTTGCGCCAACTTCGCCAAGACCAAGCCAGCCGGTTCCACCCGGCTTGGTGAGTCACTTCTGCCGAGCGCATATACCGATATCGCGATTGCGTAAAGAAGCATGTTGCCTTGACCGCCTTCGTTAAGTCACGTATGACCTTTCCCGCGTTTCAGTCAACCCACGAAAGTTCAAACCAAATATTGCAGTTCCCTTCGCCAGCGTCGTCCTTGTTGTGGCTGGTCGGATGACTCAAGTTCCCCGACGCCGTCATTCTGTTCGAGTAGATGTAGTAGCTGAACGACCATGTATTGTTGGCTCCCATCCAAGGATTACCCGGCACGGAACCCGACGGTGTATTCGAGAAATCGCTTGCCGACGGGTAATTGGAACCGACGCCGCAACTCGACGGGCAAGTCGTGTTAGCAGTCGTGGCCGTGGCAGAAGCGCATCCGCCAGTTACGTGATTCACTGAGTAAGACAAAGATGACTCATCCTTGGACGAGGAGTACGAGAGGCCGGTGGGCGCAGACGAGTAGGGACCCGAGAAATTGCCTTGAAGGTAGAAATCGATTGCGATGCTCGAGTTTGCCGACGA
The DNA here is from genome assembly GCA_903833215.1 of uncultured Armatimonadota bacterium. Lineage (GTDB taxonomy): Bacteria > Armatimonadota > Fimbriimonadia > Fimbriimonadales > Fimbriimonadaceae > Fimbriimonas. Next base: position 82,435 of record CAILEM010000012.1, on the reverse strand, counting down.
GCTGTTGGGCCCCGGCGCATAGGAGTCGATTTCCCATCCGGCAACTGATCCCATGCCATTTTGGATTATATAACCGTTGTCTCCGTCCCCACTTTGGCTTCCATTCCACACCCAGTTACCGACAATACTGAATGTCGCTCCCGCGTATGTCACTGAGTTCGTGTTGAGCGATCCACTCGCAGACTGGGCGAAAAGGCAAGAGCAGCTTGAGAGGACAAGCATTATAGATAGGATTAGCTTCATGTTACTTTTTGGTTCTCCTTCAGACTGAATGTACACTATCCAACACCTAAATGCAGATTAAGCATTAATTAAGAAATTCCGATGTAAAGATGTTCTGTCACGCCAATGTAAGATCCACCTGTCGATTCCCAAAAACTAACCAAATAGGCATGCAGCAATTGCACTTTTACACTCCTGTATACTCGTTTAGGATGGCGGCCAAGCTGTTTCCATTGTCGTACCTTTGCTTGAGGCGGGTGCGCGCAATTCGCAAACCGGCATCGAACCAACAAGACTGGCGATTAAGCCGGAGCAGCCTCAAGCCAACTGGTGGGTAACATCAACCCGGGCTTAGGTTAGAAATGTCTGCGTCTCGTTTCATCTGCGTGACAATCGCGTCTGTCGCCACTCTGATCTGCGCTGGAGTTCGGCTGGCGGGGGCTACTCATTACTATGTTTGGTCGCGCGGCTCCGATTCGAACTCGGGAAAAGCGAGCGCGCCGTTCGCTACGATCCAGAAGGCGGCTTCTCTCGCCGTCGCTGGGGATGTTGTGTTCATCCAAAAAGGGGTGTATCACGAAACGGTGCGTCCGGCGCATTCGGGCACGCCGAGCTCGCCGATCGTGTTTCGCACGATCGGTCCCGTCACCATCGATGGTGCCGACGTCGTGTCCGGCTGGAAGAAATATAGCGGGTCCATTTATCGCGCCCCGATGAAATGGGCTTTGGGGCGAGGCGACGATCAGGTGCTGGTTGACGGGCAGATGATGAACGCGGCGCGATGGCCCCACACGGGTCTCGACCCGATGAGGCCCACGTTTGCGAGCGCAGCGGCCGGCACCAACGGAGTCCAGATTGTGGATCCGAATCTTCCGAGCCCTGCCGGGTTTTGGAATGGAGCAACCGTTTGGTTTCTGGGCGGAAAAGAGGCGTGGGAACCCTGGGTCGCTCAGACGGCAACGGTAACCAATTACCTCCCAGGGAAAATCACTTTCGCCACGCCGCTGCTCAATACGTCGGACTTTTTGCCGATATCCCAGACGCCGTATTTCCTCACGGGCGGGCCGCTGGAGTCGCTTGGCGCTCCGTCTGAATGGTGGATCGGCAACGGGTATCTGTACCTGTGGCCTACCAAGAGCGATTCCCCCGTAGCTCACTTGGTTGAGGCGAAACGGCGCCAATTCGGATTCGATCTGTCGAACCGCTCGTATGTTTCCGTCGAGGGAATCAATTTCCTAGCGACCGGTCTTTCGATGGACAACAGCACCGGATGCATCGTCGACCGGTGCCAATTCCGTTACTCGTGCCACTTCTCGGTCATCGACTCGGGATGGAACACACGCGACGATATCGGGATCGTCGTTGGCGGCACTGGCAACGTCGTGAAGGACTGCACGGTTCGATATGCCGCGGGAAACGGCGTCACGATTCTGGGCGCGAACAATTCGGTCACCAACTGCTACATCAGGGGTGTGGACTACGCGGGAACCGATAGTACAGGCATCCGCATTGCGGGCAGCAAGAGCTCGGCCACCTTCAACACCATTACCGAGGCCGCCCGGGCCGGGCTACTCAATCGTTCTTTGTCAGCGGGAACGATTACCCACAACGACTTTTCCGAGTTTTCGATGTGGACACAGGACACGGGAGGGACCTACTGCTGGTCAACCGATGGCCAAGGGACGGTCATTGCTTACAACCGATCGCACGATGCATGGGACACCAACGTGACGAGGACGGTGAACGGTCGTAAGATCACGTCAGGCATCTACCTCGACAACGGATCACCAAACCATATCGTTCATCACAACCTCATCTACAACATGCCTGAGGGGTTTCGGCTGAATCCGCCGAGCCCAAATAACTTGATCCTGAACAATACGGTTGAGAACCCTCCCGGCAACCCAAGCATCGCCGGTGGCGGCGACTTCACCGGGACTCAGATCGTCAACAACATCTTCAATGGCTACTTTGACGTCTTTACCGGGGCAACCGTCCTCTCGAACCTATTGCCAGGCGTGGACCCACTTTTCGTCTCGCCCGGGCTTGCGAATTATTCATTAACCGCCAACTCGCCTGCAATCCGCGCCGGTCAGATCGTTCCGCCCTATACGAACGGCTACTTAGGTTCCGCGCCGGACATCGGCGCATTCGAGCGAGGCGTTACCCCGTGGACTGCGGGAGCTGACTTCGTCCCAGCCCAGCCGGGCGGGGTAAAGGTCACGGCTGAAAATGCCGCCATTCGCGTCGATTGGCGAGCGGAGAAGGGACTGACATACAACCTGCTCATCCGAACGACCTTCGGTCCATGGACGCTCGTCCGGGTGCTCGCAAGGGGCCCCTATCTGATCACAAAACTCAAAAACGGTACGGCATACCAAGTCGCGCTGGAGTCGGTCAATTCCACCGGGCTCGAGAGCCCGATGTCACAAATCTTCAGCGTCACTCCCTCTGTGAAGTGAACGGCGGGCGGCCATCAAGCATGCGGATATAGGGCTTTTGGGCCTAAATTCTTTCGGATGAAGCTCGGCAGCCGCTGTGGATTAGCGGTGACGGGAAAGGATACCGAGCAACTAGAATTCGCATCGGTGTAAAGCTACACGTCCATTGAATATGGTGGGCGGTACGGGATTCGAACCTGTGACCCCTTCGGTGTGAACGAAGTGCTCTACCACTGAGCCAACCGCCCATTATTTAGTTTTCGTAACCTGCGACATTCCCGGCGTGCCGGGACGCTCTACCACTGAGCTAACCGCCCTTTTGGGTTTTGAGGTTACCAGATTGGGGGGCTTGAGTCAAATTGAGATTGCGACCTTTGAGCAAGGTCGGTACATGAAGATTTAGGGTCGCTCGATCTTGTCTTGCTGTGATTCCAACCAACCTTGGGCCGCCTCGCGGACATTTTCGATGGCTTCCTCACGGGTTGCACCTTGCGACCAACAACCAGCTAAGGATGGCACATTGGCTACAAACCCTGACTGCGCCCCTGCGTTAGTGATCACCTTGAATCTCATAAGCTCAGTTTACATACGAGGCGATGAAACGGTGGATTGGGGAAATGAATTCTCAGCGATCTGCCTGCTCGTTCAAGCATTTCCGGCGAGATTTGGGCGCCAGACCTAAACGCCCCACTCCTCGCGCTTCGGCAAAGTCGCGTCGACCCGGCTGGCTTCGTCTGGACGTGTTGCGACGACAAAGAGGATGGTGGCGGGGAGTTCGGAACCGTCTACGGGTGCGTATTGGTGATGGAGTAGCGCATCGAAAACCATGGAGTCGCCGGGTTTGAGGTGGCAAGGATCGCCTTCGACTCGGATAATGGCTTCACCAGAGAGGCAGTAGATGAACTCTTCGCCGAAGTGCTGATCAATTGCGCTGGTTTTATAGATCTCCATGATGCCGCTCGACATCACGCCACCTGCCAACTCGCTTCGAATGAAGCCGGTGAAGAATCGCTGGTAACCCAGGTTCGCACGGCGACGCCTTTCGGCGGCATCGTCGACAAAGCTGTAGTCGATATCTTTGACCGGGCGGCCCTTGTGGTCTCGGTGATTCGCGGCCATCCACCGAATCTGATCTTCATGACAGGAAGAAAAGTGCTCTGACTCCGACGGGTGTCGAACCAACTGGGCGGAGAATAGAGCGTAAGCTCCTCGAAGGGCATGAAAGCTCTTGTCGCTACATGGTTTTCCCTTCTCGACACGCATTACGGTATCGCGAGACACACCTGAACGCATGGCGACTTCATCGACGGACCAACCAAAAAGCTTGCGTCGTTCCTTGAATTTGCGCGAAACGAGATCCCAATCCCATTTACCTTTTTCCCTAAGTTCGATGACAACCTCCCATCTCAGACGACAATTGAAGGCGAATCACTGACCTTCGATTCGTCTGCGAAAACGCAAAAAACGACGAAATGTGCGACTAAATTTCACGATATGGTAGCACTAAGTTCAGTAGTTCCTTAAGTCGATCTACTAAAACTGAAAGTCGCTCGTAGGATAAGTCCACGATGAGACGTATCGGATTCACATTGATCGAGCTCTTGGTGGTAATTGCCATCATCGCTATTCTCGCTGCCATTCTCTTCCCCGTTTTCGCCCAAGCCAAGGCTGCCGCGAAAAAAACTTCTTGCTTGAGCAATGTGAAGCAGATGGGCACCGCCGCCCAACTTTACTTAGGCGATGCCGACGACTCCTACCCAATAGGATCCTACAACACGCCAAGTGGCTTCACATTCAGTAACACCCATTACTGGTATTTCGGACTCACGTTTACGGATGCGGGCAACGCCAAGCTTCTTCCTCAGGACGGCATTCTCTACCCCTATGAGAAGAGCGGTGCCATCGTTAACTGCCCCGACGGCACAAATCTCAAGCCATCTAGCGGCGGCGCACCCTTCAATATCGACCCATCCGGCGCGCCTCTTGGCTATGACAAGAACGTGCTCTTGGTTTTTGGTCAAACCACAGCGACAGGTGATACATACGGTCCGTTCCCTAATGCGACTTCTTGGGGTGATGTTGCGAACTCCGTTCTCCTCGCAGATGCCGGTTTTGCGGCTGGTGGTGGTGGCCAAGCAAGCTCGTCCTTCAATGGCCTCGTTCTTCCCAAGACATTGTCAACGGGACTCGATGCTCGGTGCAGCACAGCAAACATGCAGGCACGACACAACGGCTTTGCCAACGTGACGATGCAAGACACCCATGCCAAGGGATTCAAGCTCACGCTTCCTCCTGACCGCACCACGGGTACCCCACCTTGGCAGTGCATCAACGATCAAATGCACACAGGACTTCTGGTTGGTCCTGGCGTGAGTCTTCAGTGGTCTTCCAACGGTGGCAGCCTTCCCGCTCCCGCAGGCACGAACTTCTACTTCGTGCCCGATAAGTCACTCAGCAACCCTAACTTCTAGAGCCACCCACTCAAGCTGCGATGCCCGGGCATCGTAGCTTGAGTCATCTCTCGCCTTCCTTCAAAAAATGATTTCGTCAACTGTTTGTCTTCTCCTTGCAACTCTGTTTTCGAGTCCTACAGCCCCTCAGACCCCGGGACAACAGCCGCCAAAACCGAACCTCGAGCAGACAAGATCGCACATCAACGACTATCGTTCCAAACTGTATGCCGAAGCGAAAGCCGCAGGTGGATCTGCGAATCGAGCCATTATCGAGCCGAAAGTTACTCTTTTCGCTGCCGATGAATTGAAGGGGATCGCCGTCAAAGCCATTCCCGCTGCTGAGGCATCGGAATGGGCAGCGCTGTTCGTACAAGCGGGAGACACTGTCACCGCAAAAGGTCTAGAAAAGACTGCGATTGACTACCACAGCGTCCAAATGATGTTCACGGTTGGCGACCTTCTCGCCAGCATCCTGAACGAAGGTAAAGAAGATCAAGCACTCTATTTACTGCGCCACGCACCTGATTTGATGGCCAGCGAAATTGGCATGATTGGGGAAATTTTCTACGGCAACTGCACTCGGCTGAAACTCGACAAAACAAAACCGGCATTCGTCGAGCACGGGCTTCGTGTACTTCAGAACAAAGTTGACCGCACGCCAAATTCGTTTGCGCCACAAAGCACGGCGATGGCCGACTATGTTTTCGTCGACCTCGAAATGAAGCTTCTGGAGATGAAATACCGCAACTCTCCCGGCCCTGGGGTGCTAAGTCAAATGCAGCAGCTACGCGCAAAGTTTGCAAATAGCACGTCGAAGAATGCCTTTGGACAAACCCCTGCCTATCGCATTGACGACTTCCTTGCCAAAACGAGCGCAATTGGGAAACCAGCCCCACAAGTGGCATTTCAAAAGTCGATTGGCACCTTTGCTGGACTGGAGTCGCTTAAAGGAAAAGTTGTCGTCCTCGACTTTATGGCCCACTGGTGCGGCCCCTGCAAGGCTGCCTTACCCAAGATCAAGAACATGCAGGATTCCTTGGGATCCCAAGGGCTTCAGGTTGTCAGCGTGACCTCGTTCTACGGGTACTACGGTGCCAAACAAGGCATAGCCAAGGCTGACGAGTTTGGGTTGATGCAGAAGGAATTTGTCAGGGACTTCAGGATCACTTGGCCAGTCGTTTTCGATGAAAAGCAACTCACCCAAGCCCGCTACGGCGTCAGTTCCATCCCTCAACTCGTCGTCATCGACCGCAACGGCCTCGTTCGCCGAGTACAGGTGGGTAATACCGCCGAGGGCGAAGAAGAAACCGAAGCCCTCGTGAAGAAGCTACTTAAGGGCTGATGGCAGTCGGCGCGGACAAATAGCAAGCAGCATCACGCTAAAGACGCTCGGGATCACTAAGACAGCCGTGCGTCCTACAGCAGCTATTCAGGCACGGGCGAACCTATGGAGTGAAGACTCACCGAATAGGAAATGAGCGAGTGAGGCTTACTGACTCGCGCGATCGATGTGATAACTGGTTACGACTCCGGAGGAATCGGAAGTGACGTCGACTGTCAACCACGTCGTGAACGCAATCATCGAGTGCTTTTGCCCGCTTCCTTTCAATGTGGGTGAGTCACTGTCAATCGTGAACCCATTCTCCTTCATCTGCGATCTAGCTTCATCAATCGTCTTTCTCTGGGCAATATCAGCTTTGAGTAAAGCATCCATATTGCTCGCTTCTCTACCAATACTTGCCGCCGTGTACGCGACAAAAGCCGCGATCGCAAGGACAATGACGGAAATGAAAGCGATGATTGGGCGCTTATTCATGGCATGAATTGTGACGCAGGAAGGATGCTGTGAGGTTGCTGGAGAGGCAAAAATGATCCAGGTTTACGTAAAGCCTCCTGATTATTTCCGGTAGGGGGAGCACAACGGGTCGCCCACGACGATATCCTCCCAACCAACCAAGCGAGAGGCTGCGAAGAAACTCTCGGCAAGCGTCCAGCCGCTGGTGTATCGGTCGAACAGGATAGTTGGCGAGGCAATTGCCTGCAGCAACGGCTCATCGCAGTAACCCTTCACTCCCGTCACTCTTCCGCTCACTAGATCGGCGATCAAAGACTGCCCACCCGTGGTTGGCAAGAAAGTGCGTCCACTGGTCGATACGGCAGTCTCGGCAATCGCACCCGGTGAAAACCGAAGGAACTTATATCCTTCCACTTCAAAATGCGGGTCGTTGCTTCCCCACGAGCAGTAACCCATGAGGTCGCCCTTTCTTCCCACGAACTTATCGTTGAGGTCGACCGTCACTGGCACTTTCTTCTTCTCAAGCAACTTGCCCGCGACGATCATATCGGCATCGAATTCGTTGTAATTCAGCTCGCCAAGAATCGCGGAGCCTTTCCCATTCGCGTTGGCGATGGATCGGGGCACCATCTTCAGATCACCCAGCCCATGACTTGGAGCGGTATCGAGCAAAATCGACCCAGACGGTCCGTTCTTCTCCGCAATGAGCGCGTACTTGACCAGCAAGTTTGCTTCGTCAACTGTATAGGCATCCAGTCGAGAAACGAGATATCCTCCGAACTTGGCGTGCGAAAAGCGCTCGGTGGAATTCCAAAATCGGTTGACCCATGCCGTGCCAGTAAAACCGCTGTCCTTAACCTCAAGCTTCAAAGTATCTTTCCGCTCAGCGTAATCCAGGGCGGCAATAAAAGAATCAAGAGATGGTTGACTGCCACTTACTCCACTTGGGGCACCGGTTAATCGGATCGGGATTCCCTTCGTCAACACGATGAAATCCACTTTGGGGTGGGTTTTCAAATACGCTCTCAGTGGCGCCTCAATCGCAGTTCGGAAGGTTGCATACGGCAAAGTTTCTTTGCCGGCATCAAGCGCCGAATCCTGACACTGGATTTTCAGGAGGTTCTTTACCTTTCGGAGTTGCAGGTACTTCGTCGCGATCTCGACGGATGCATCGCTACTGGTGTTCTCGATCACCATCACGCGACTGACGTCGACACCAGAGTTCAGAAAGGCAAAGGCGGCAACTAGACTAACCATTTCAGGCCAAGACTACCGGATTGCTAGCGCACCGTAGCTCGGTAGAATGCGCGTCATGAAGACCCAATCAGAATCTCAGGGAAACACCCTGCGAATTCGATGGGTTTGTGGCATTTCGGTACTGCTGCTTATAGCAGTTACGTTCGGCGGCGTCTGGAATGAATGTCTCAAACATACGGAAGGGCACTTCGCCTACGCGCTCGACGATCCATACATCCACCTTGCAATCGCGAAGAACTTGGCACAGCATGGGGTTTGGGGTGTCACCTCATTCGCACCATCCTCGGCTTCCTCATCTCCTCTGTGGACAAGCCTTCTTGCCTCCGTCATTCTTGTTTGCGGCAATTCCGTTCTGTGGCCGATCATTCTCGGTGTATTTGCGTCGGTCGCGGCAACCATGCTCGTCTACTTCCGCGCAATGAGAGCAGGGCTTGGTCCGTTGGGGGCAGCCGCTTCTGCCTTGCTTGTTTTCCTGATCGGCCCACTCTTCATGCTTCCTTTCACTGGGATGGAGCACTCGCTTCAGATCTTGTTGGATCTTTGGTTTGGGTTCTGGTTACTAGAAGCACTTGGCCACAAGAATGATCGAGGAGATTTTTGGGTTGGCATGGTCCTGGCCAGCCTGATGTGTCTATGCCGGTACGAGAGCGTCTTTCTTTTAGTGGTCCCGGTGGCGGTCGGAGTAAATCGCCGAGATTGGCGACTCAGCGCCGGGCTGGCTATCGGACCAGTCGCCGGTATCGGCGGATTCGGAATCTACTCTCGTATGGTTGGGATGCCATGGGTGCCGAACTCGATTCTCATCAAGGGGCACCTGCCTCACTCCTCGGGCTGGACTTACGTAAGCGGGCTTGCCGAACATGTGTTCTGGACTCTCTGGGATCGAGCGCCTGTAGTGGGTGTTTTGATCGTCATCGCAGCGGCGGTAGCGGTTACCTTGCGTTGGCTTCCGGATAGAAACCTGACTTCACCCATCGAGATTTGGCTTTGGACAAGCGTTGTCGCGGCTCTCCTGCACGCAAGCTTTGCGATGATGGGCTTCCTCTTTCGATATGAGGGATATCTACTGGCGTGTCTTGGCGCAGGAGTCTTGCTGGGAGTAAACGCAATACACGCCAACAGAGGCTGGGCAAACCGTCAACGGAATACTTACGCCGCTGGTGTGATTTCAGCGGTCGTCGCTCTTGCACTGATCCGCGCATCGAAAGCAATGCATGACGTGCCAAAGGCATCCAGTGATATCTACTTACAGCAATTCCAAATGGCGCGGTTTGTGAAACGTTACTACCCAAGAGGTCGATTGGCGGCGAACGATATTGGCGCCATAAGTTACTTTTCTGAAGGACATTTACTCGATCTCGTTGGGCTGGCGACTGATTCGATTCGGGAGGATAGAGTGCACGGCACTTTCACCACAAAAAAGATCGCCAAAGAGATTAACGAGTTTAGGCCGGACCTCATCGTTGCCTATCCAGAGTGGTTTACAGGCAGCATCTCCATGCCTAAGTCTCTCTTTCCCGTTGGAGATTGGACGATTCCTCCTGTCACTTCTGCAGCTTCTCGATGCGTTCGGTTTTACGCCACTTCTCGTTCGTCCGCAGAGAGAATCCGCCACGAACTCAGTGACTTCCAGCCCTACTTACCATCATCGGTCACAGTTAAGTATTCGCTCCTGGCATAAAACAGGCTAGGAATCTGCATTTCTGCCGGTTTCAGAGGCGATTAACCACGTTCGTCCGTTGTCTCTATGATAGAAAGGATTCAGGCTAGTACGGGTAGTAAAGAGGGAAACCACTGGCGAATTGCCGGATGGGGTTCTTTTTTGTTGCTGCTTGGTCTGTTTCTCCTAAGTCATCCCGGGCGAATCGACATGGTGGATGGGCAGTTCCGGTTCGATGTGGCACGCAACATCGTCAACATGACCGGGCCAGAATTGACGGATTTCTACCTTGTCCAGGGCCCATTGCCCGTTAATCCAACGACCGGACACTTCTACAGCTACTACACCGCGCCCGCGAGCCTGCTGCCCATCCCGTTGATGATCGTATCCCGCGTTCTATGTGGAATTAGCAGCGCATCGGATCGGTTTAGCTTCAGCCTCGTCAGTGCCTTTGCGGGGCCACTCGTCGCCCCACTTCTACTCGCGTTCTTTCGGCGAATGGGAGTTGGCGTCAAGCAGGCGGTTGCTTGGACCTTGGTGTTCGGCTTGGCGACTCTGTGGTGGCCAAGTTCAGAAACGGTGTTCGACCAGTGCCAACACGGTGTTGTGATGCTTGCGATGACGTTGATGGCATACGATGTCGCCAAACGTGGCGGCATTGGATATGCGCTGGCAGCAGGATTGCTCGGCGGGCTCCTCGTGAATTATCGGGTGCCCTTCGTTGCCCTCCTCCCTGCGATTCCAGTCTATTGGCTCGTCGAAGCCCGACGATCTGGCGGCCAAATCAGTAAAGCCCTGATCAACGGCATCATTTTTGGTGTCGGTATCGGAGTCGGCTTAGCGGGATACGCCTTCTACAACTGGATCCGATTCGGCAGCGTAAACATGCCCGCATTTGAAAGCGGCGTGTCGATGCTTGGTAATCCCATTGCAGGATTCCTAACCCTGGCGATCAGCCCAGGTAAAGGTGTCCTGTGGTTTAGCCCACCTTTGGTGTTGGCACTGATTGGTTTCAAATCGTTCTTCAAAGCAGAACGAGGACTCGCTGGCCTTGTGATCGCCCTATCCGCACTGCACGTTGGAGAGATGTCATTTCTTTCGTTCGCAGGTGGAGATTGGTGTTGGGGCCCTCGATACTTGATCCCGATCATGCCGCTTTGGGCTTTGGCGCTTCCATACGTGTCACTAAAGGTTGTCAAGCCAGCCGTCGTTTACCCGCTTGTCGGCTTTGGGCTCGTGATTCAGTTGATGGCGGTTTCGGTCGATCACCATCGCTTCTTCTTCAATCGCCGCCTACCGCCGCACTTCTGGCTGGATGCATGGGCGTACTTCCGATACTCACAATTGTTGTCGCGCCCTGCCGAATTCGTTGAGAACTTGGGAATCACCGATCATAAATGGGCCAAGCTGTCGAGCAGTCCCAACGGAGAGATGACGTATTGCCCTTATGGCCCTCCAGGCGCCGAGGGCCCGCCCCAGGCAACTCAACCTCCGTCATCTAAGGCAAAACCGCGGACGGAATTGCAGAAGAAGCTGAAAATCATCGCGTTGGCAACTCAATCGTCAACGCCCAAGATAAAACTCCCGCCCATCGATGCTCGCGTTTGGCAACAGCAATTCGCCGTGTTCTACCTTCCCCGGCCCTGGTGGGGCTGGATCAATCGAGTCCCGGCCGAGCAGCGCCCAGTGAACCCTGCGCCGTTCATGGCTCTTTGCCTCGTCACGACCGGTCTCGGAGCCGGTCTCCTGTTTCGCGCCTCAAAATCTAGCAGTCCCCAGGAGGATGCATGACCCCCGTTGATGTCACCTTTCTCATGCCCTGTCTCAATGAAGAGCAGACTCTGCCCGAATGTATCAAAACCGCCCATGAAGCCGGAATGATGCTTGCTGAACTCGGACTCACCTATGAGATCCTGATCTCAGATAACGGAAGCACCGACAAGAGCGTCGAAATCGCCGAAACGGGCGGATGCCGTGTGGCGCATTGCCCCGATCGTGGCTACGGAAATGCCTTGGTTTTCGGCTGCAAAAATGCGGCGGGAACCTACTTGGTCATGGGAGATTCCGACGCATCATACGACTTTCGCGAAGGCGTCGCCATGGTTCGAAAGCTTCACGAAGGCTACGAGCTTTGCATGGGTTCTCGTTTCAAGGGCGAGATCATGCCCGGAGCGATGCCATGGAAGAATCGCTACATCGGTAATCCAGTCCTGACCGGGTTCCTCAACTTGCTGTATCGGTCTGGACTAAGTGATGCGCATTGCGGCCTACGTGCCCTATCGAAGGCAGCATTCGAAAAGATGAGACTGGAATCGCGCGGCATGGAGTTTGCCAGCGAAATGGTGGTGAAGTCGGCAATCCTCGGATTGCGACGCACCGAAGTTCCGGTGACGCTGCACAAAGATGGTCGCGACCGAGCCCCTCACCTTCGACCTTGGCGGGATGGATGGAGGCACGTTAAGTTCCTCCTAACACTTTGTCCACTTTGGCTCTACTTCGGTCCAGCTTTGATCCTGATGGGACTCAGCGCGGCGATCTTCATGGCATTGTTGGTAACGCCGCCCGGTGAGATGTTCAAGCTCGGAAGGTTGTGGGTGGGGGACCACTGGCTGATCCTTTCGGGGGGATTCTTCAGTGTCGGTTACCAAGCGCTGCTTATGGGAGTTGCAGCGAGCAAATACACGAGATCACTCGGCTTTCGAAAAGGCAGCTTGGCGGATGGAATCATCGACCGCTTTGCCAAAGTTGACGCTTTGATCGCCTCATCGGTTTTGCTTGGCTTGGTGGGTATCGGAATCATCCTGCGCATCTTTGTGTTGTGGTCCGACAGCAGATATGGCCCCTTGCAGATGACCCGTGAAACGACATTTGCAACCACCTTGATCGTCGCTTCTTTCCAAACCATGTTTGGCGGCTTCTTGATATCGATGTTGGGATGCGATGACTAGACCTCGCATGCTGCTACTCACGCATTACTTTCCCACCCATCGGGGAGGGGTGGAAATTAGCGCGGGCCGGGTTGCGAATCTGATGTCGGAGAGAGGCTACGACATCACTTGGATTGCTAGCGACTCCGACGCGCCTCCTGAAGATATGCCAAAGATCCGTTTCGTTTCGGTCCCGGCCAATAATTTCACCGAAAACAAACTTGGGATTCCTTACCCGCTATGGTCGAGAAAGGCACTATCCCGAATCCGCGAAGCGCTAGCCAACGCAGACATCGTTCATATTCACGAATCGCTGTACCAAGGCAACGTCATGGGTGCCCGAATGGCTCGCAAGCTAGGCATCCCCTACGTCGTGACTCAGCACATCGGGTTCATCCCCTATAAGAACCCATTACTGAGATTTATCCTCAAAACGGCTAACAAACTCGTAGCGCTTCCAACACTCCGAGGGGCAAAGGCAGTTGCGTTCATGAGCGAAATCACTCAGGCGTATTTCAAATCACTCGGCTTTGAACACCCAGCAACCGAGTTGATCCCCTTCGGCGTGAACACAGAGATTTTTAGTCCAACTGGCCCCTCAGATAAATCTGAATTCGGGTTTTCGAATGACCTGCCCATGTGCGTTTATGTCGGGCGTTTCGTGGAGAAGAAGGGCTTACCCATCCTCCGCAGGCTTGCGACTGCCAATAAAAATGTCCAGTGGGCGATGGCCGGGTGGGGGCCGATCAATCCCGACGAGTGGGGACTGCCGAACGTCAAGGTGTTTCGAAATCTCTCTGGACCGACTTTGGCCCCGCTCTTCCGAGCTGCCGATCTTTTCGTCATGCCCAGCGTCGGCGAAGGCTATCCCGCGGTTGTTCAAGAGTCGATGGCCTGCGGAACACCGGTTCTCATCACTACCGAAACGGCAGAGGGCTATTCGCCAGCAAAACCCTACCTAAATGCGGTTCCTGCAAATGATCCAGACCAGTGGGAAGAGACCGCCAAGAGGCTCCTATCGGATCTCGACTCGCTGAACGCGACTTCGGAATCCATTTCAGAATTTGCACGAGAGCATTGGTCCTGGAGCCGGTGCGTGGACCGATATGAAGCCATGATCCAAAAGGCGGTCGCCCTATGAACCCTAGTAATCGAGAAAACCCAGGCTGGTTCGACCATGCACGAATGCCATTGATCCAGCTACGAGGGGCGGTTCAAACCGCAATCGACGATTGGATACCCAAGCAAACCGGCGGCACCGTCGTCGATATCGGTTGTGGTGACAGCCCCTACCGGGCAATGTTTGAGGCCAAAGGAAAGAAGTACATTGGCTGCGATATCGATCCGGGGGCGGACGTACTGATCACCCCAAACGAACCCATTCCTCTCCCCGATGGTTCAGCAGACTTGGTGGTTTCGTTCCAAGTACTTGAGCATGTGTGGGAGCTGGAGTGGTATCTCGGGGAATGTCGCCGTCTCCTCAAGCCAGGTGGAAAGCTTCTCATCTCAACCCACGGTGTGTGGCTGTACCATCCTCACCCTGACGATTTTCGGCGTTGGACCCACACTGGATTGGTCAGGCAACTCGGAGAATGTGGTCTGAAAGTATCCAAGATGGTTGGCCTCGTTGGTCCTCTGGCATGGACGACTCAAATCCGATTGCTCGGCTACCGACAGGTGATGGCCGCTATCCCCGGGCTCGGCCAGATTTTGTTTTTGCCTATCGTCCTCTTTATGAATCTGCGAATGACTTTGGAAGAAAAGGTCACGCCAAAGCAGATCAAACACGACCACGCTTCTATCTACCTTTGCCTTTGTGATCGAGAATAGCTATGTCTGACAATCCTATCAAACCATCCAATCTGACCCGAGCCGACGAAGAGCGCGCTCACTACGACAAAATGTGGTCGAATAGCTGGCTGGTCACGCAGCAGTTGGGCCCGCTCACCCATGCCCGTTACCGCCTGATGCGGCGGGAACTTCAGGGTGCCCTGACGAGCAACACTCGCGTGATCGACGTTGGGTGCGGCAACGGAACGTTTTTGGCGACCCTGAGCGATGTGGTCAACCCCAAAAACCTCATAGGGGTCGAATATTCGGCGATCGGTGCCGAAACCGCTCCAGATATCCTGAAGTCACAAATTTTGGTCGGCGACATCATCGCTCTCTCCGAAGAACTTTGCAAAGACCCTTTCGACGTTGCCGTGTGCAGCGAGGTTCTTGAGCACGTGGACAGCCCCAAAGACATTCTCGACGCCATCTACAAGATCCTCAAACCCAATGGAATGTTGGTTGTCACGGTACCTGCGCTCATGAAGTATTGGTCCGCCCAAGACGATGTCGCCGGACACCAACGTCGATTTGAATACGACGAATTTCCCGTACTCCTCAAGAGTTGTGGTTTTAAGGTCGAGAACCATATCGGCTGGGGCGGACCTATTGCCCGCATCTACAATCGAGCAATCTCGAAAGTTGGCCCCGAACGCGTGATGAAGAACGGCTCCAGCCCGATCGTAAAGATTCTTGCGCCAATCGTCAGTTCGATATTGAAAGCTCAAGACTCCCATCCGACGAAAGATGGCTTCCAAATCGTGACCAGAGCCCGAAGAGTCTAGTCTTGATGCGGTGCCTGGACCTAGCGCCGCATTACGATGAGAAAGATGCCAAACATCACGAACATCAATCCAAGATATTGGGTTGATGTTGGCTTCTCTGCAAGAAGGACGATCGCACCAACGACGGTCAGCGTGTAGGCCGTGCCTGCGAACAACGGAAGGGCAATGACGAGTCGGACATGCCTTAGCAAAATCGCCCAAAAAAGGCCACTTGACCAAGTGAGAAATAACCCCAAGAGCCACCATCGGGAGGACATTGCCCAGTCACCGAAGTGTTGAAGCGAAAAACCGACCTTCGCGTCGCGTCCTCCCCAGCGCATCACAACCTGACCAACGCCGTTCAAGATTCCAGAGCAGGCGAGCATCCAAAGGTAAATTGCCTGCTCTTTCATTTCTTCACCTTGCTCTCGACTTCAAGCCGGTCAATCTGCTTCTTGATGGCATCGATTTGATCACGCTTCATGTAGATAGACTTTTCAGCACCCGCGAGGGCGGCTTTGGCCCCTGCGTAGTCGCGCAGACCTATCCGGGCTTTGGCGAGATCAACCCAAAAACCGCTATCCCAGCTGAGGTCGGACATCGCTGGTTCGAGGAGTTTCACCGCATCGGCATACTGCTTGTCGAGGATCCTCTCATGGGCAAGAGCGCCAGCACAGGCTGTGAAGTTCTTCGACAGCTTGAGGGCCAGCTCAAAGTGTCGAAGTGCCTCGGGCCGATTGGTGTCAAGAATCAACCTGCCATAGGCAAAATGCGTTCGGGCATCCTTCGGGCCAACCATCAGGGCGAGTTGCTCCACCTCGATCGCCTCCGGAATTCTGTTCAAGCGGTTGAGTCCACCCGCATAATTACTGATAAACCAGCCCAGTGCTTTCAGGTCAAGCAATCCGCCATTTGTTCGGATTCTCTCCTTGACTTCGGGAGTGAACGCCTTCATTTTCTTGGTCTTGAGCAGTTCCTTCCAATCGGGAGTTCCAAATAGCCAAGTCAGCGTGTTATCTGTCCACTCAAGCTCTTCCTTCGGCCGCCCGTCCAACTCAAGAGCATGGGCATAGTTCCCCACACCTACCAAAAAGTGATTGTCATTGTGGGCAACAGTGCTGAAAAGCGAGAGAGGGTTGTTCCACTGGTGAATACCCCACCACGTCACTACCGTTCCCGCAACGAAATTCGCGGTCAATGCTAGGCCTAGAACAAAGTTCTTCCGTGAAAGTGCGTATCCGGCGAGTATCCCAAAAAGGCATGCGACTGCCGTTCCACTTTCCGCGCACCGATAGGGGCCAACTACGAATGAAGGAATCGGAGGAAAGTTCGAAATCGGCGCATACACCAAGAATCCACAAACTGCAATCCACGCTACGGGTCGATGATCCTTCCAACAGAGCTTAACGAAATATGCGAACCCTCCAACGATCACGGCACCGATCAGAATCCATTGAAGCCCTTGATAATTCTCGAGGGTGAAAGTAAGCAGCGAGCGCTTGTTAGGCGTCAACCATGCCAGGCCGTACAAAGCGGCCGTTCGCAGGAACAGCGGAATGCCTTTTAGAAGGCCGGTGTCGCTCGTTGCCGGAGCAGGGGCATCGATGATCCATAGGATGACAAACACGACCAGTGCCGCCAAGAAGGGCCTTGTGATCCGCCAAATATCTTCCTTCTTTCGGGACCCCAGCGCGTAGACCGACAAAGGGACGGCTGGCAACACAAATAGCGCTTGCTCCTTGGCCAATGCCGCCAACAAGAACGTCACCGTGGCCAACCCGAGCCACTTACCTTGCGACGTTTGGTGATACTTCACCAGTGTCACCATAAAGGCAGCCAGAAACATCGCTGACAATACATCGGTTCGCCCACCAATCCAGGCGGTAGCACCCACCTGGAGAGGCTGAGTGGCGAAAAAGAGGCCAGCAAACACCCCTGAGGACATCCGCTTGGTAATCAGCACCACCAGACAACTAATCAATACCGACGTGATGGCATGAAGGAAGATGTTTGTCTGATGATAAAAGAATGGAGTCTGGCTGGCAAATGAGGAATCAAAGACAAAGGAAGCAGACGTTAATGGCCGGAAATAATGCCCAAGGAAGGGCTTCGTAAACGCAGATATGAACGTATTGGCGCCAAACGCCTTGCCCGAGATAAGGTCATCGTCATCCCAAATTGCCCCACCCATCATTGATGGAAGATAGAGGGCAATTGAGAACAAGAAGACGCCGATTAGCGCAATCGGCCATATAGAAATAGGTCTCTTTTGGATTGCCATTGACTGCGCACTTATCCGACACACCCTCTAGGGAATGTTGATAAGAACAATCTTAGCTCAACGCTGGGATGGCCCGTACCATGCGAGCCCTGACTTAGCCAGCGGATTGATTTTCTTTGCCTCCTCGATTGGGAGCGACCTCACACGATCCCACCACTTTTGGTAAGCATCAAGCACTTCTCCGTGGCGGTTTTCGGACTGCTTTTGATAATCCACCCCCGATTTCAAAGGTGTTATGAGGGGATTTAATGAGGGCAAGTCCTTTCCACCTTTCCGAATTCCTTCAACCAGCCAAAGGGCAATCATGCCTTCCGTACATTCTTCCTGTAGGTAAGAAGAGAGAGAGTTGTCAGGGAAAGTCTTCAGAATTTTTCTGCTTCCACCAAATTCGAGCAGCGCAGGGATATCTTGCCAAACAAGTTCTGGAAATCGAATACCGCTGTATTTCCCTTCGCGCATTTTGGCAAAGAGCTTTCCAACCCTTTCACTCACAGAATGCGACTGAAACCTTGCGCCTTGCCGAACCGCCATCACGGCCGGCGTCGAGCCAACCAATACACCCAAAGTGAGCAACCCTAAAGCTAAATTTCGGTTCATTCCCCATTTCCTTCGAATAGCAGCACCGTTCAGACGCATCCTAGAAGCCGTCGTTACGGCTGATGTGGAACGAAACATATCAATGTGATGAACCCTGTGTTATGGAAATCTAGGTAACACGTATGCGTCGTGTAACATTACATATCCTTCATCACAGAAGCTCATCTCGTGGAAGAATCGACCCTACGCCCAGCAGTCTCCATACAAATGCTTGGGCAATTCCACGTCGTCCTGTCTTCTCAGCCGGATCGTCCCATCAAGTTTCGCTCGCGCACGGCGGAGCGATTACTCGCATCGCTCGCTCTGAGGCTTAAGCACTCGGTCCACAAATCAGAACTATTTGAGGGACTCTGGCCAGATAGCGATGGAGATCGACAGTCACAGAATTTGCGACGGGCCCTGTCAGACATCCGCCATGTGCTCGAAGTGGACTCCCGATCGGCAATGGTAGTACGGTCCCAAGGGGACCGCTTGTGGCTGGATTCCGAGTTAGTGCATACGGATGTCGACACCTTTCGGCAACTTACGGATGCTGGATTAGAGAATAGCCACCCTGAAGCACATCTCAAAGAGGCGATCCTTACTTACGGCGGTCCACTTCTAGCCGAGCAAGAGGACCCATGGCTCCAAGTCCATCGAATGGAGCTGGAAGAACGATTTGCCCAGGCCGTCGAACAACTGATCGCTCTTCTCTTGAGTGCCGAGAGATTCGATGAAGCACTACGGATAGGGAGGCAAGCCGTGATTGCCGCCCCAATGCGCGAAGATGTGCATCTTGCACTGATGCGCGCGTACGCATCTGCGGGCCTCCGCTCCGAGGCAATTCGCCAATTTGAAGAGCTTGAAACGCTCCTTAGCGATCATTGGGGCGCAACTCCGTCCGCAAGGAGCGTGGAGGTATTCGAGTCGCTTTGGCATGCCACTGGTGACTCCAAACCGACGTTCCTGCCTGCTCAAGAATCCCAGAAGCGTGAAACGACCGGGGGTGCAATGCCCATCGTCTCTCCGTTCTACATCACGCGAGATTGCGATCAATTACTCAAAGCAGCAATCGAGTCTTCTGAAGGAACTGTTCTGGTTCACGGTGCGAGACAAGTTGGAAAGACTTCGCTGTTGAGCCGGGTGTTGAATGAAGCAAAATCCCACGGTCTCTCTGTAGCCGTTACCGATTTTCAAGTCCTCAGCCGGTCGCACCTAGAGGATCCTAATGCCTTCTCACGAGCATTGGCATACGGGTTTGCCACCCAGCTAGGAGTTCCTCTCGATATCGGAGCCGCTTGGAATGAGTGGATTGGCCCCAACATGAACCTACACGCAATGGTGGAGAGCGTGTTGAAGCAGATCCAGGGTCCGGTTGTGTGGGCGATCGACGAGGCCGATCGAATGTTTGGCGTCGATTTTGCCGACGACTTCTTTGGCCTCATCCGAAGTTGGTTCAATCTTCGGGCAATGGATGCAAGCGGTCCCTTTAGTCGACTGACGCTTATCATCTCGTACGCAACCGAGGCACACCTCTTTATCCAGGACATTAACCAATCTCCCTTCAATGTTGGCCTAAGAATTTCTGTGCGAGACTTCGATGAGGCCCAGACACGGGAACTAGGGCATCGATATGGTGCGAAATTGTCACACGCAGAGGTGCGAGGCATTTGGGAACTAACCGCCGGACAACCTTTCTTGACTCGAAAAGCGTTCGATGCCATCGTCCATGACGGTGCCGACCTCAAGCATTTGAAATCGACTCTTGCGAGCCAGGATGGCCCGTTCGGCGAACATTTGCGGCGCTTGCTGCACGTAGCCTCACGAGATCCCCAAACCAAGAGTGAAGTAGTTCGCTTCCTCAAGGGAGAATCTTTCACTGACCCAAAGACACCCCTGAGGCTCATTGCGGGTGGGATGCTAAGTCGCACAACGGGTGGGGCTCTAAGATTCCGCGTGCCCTGCTACCGCGACTTCTTGGCGGAATATCTACTCGGGCATTTGTAGAGTTTCCGGTTGGGCAGTCCTAGAGGAACCGATAGCCCACCCAGGTAAAATCACTGTATCTGTTTCACCAGGAACAAAGGAGTTTCAGGAGATGATGAATAAGTGTTTTGCCGTGCTTGGAGCCGGCATGCAGGGTACGGCCGCTGCATATGACATCGCAAAGTTTGCCGAACCCGAGTGTCTGCTTCTCGCCGACGCTAACCTCGAGCAAGCAACCAAGAGCGCCGATCGCGTCAACCGATTGTTAGGCAGAGATGCCTGCCGCCCGATACAGGTCAACGCATTGGACCCAGGGTCGCTAGCCGCGTTTCTCAAGCCAGTTGATGTTCTCCTAAGCTGCGTTCCTTACTGGATGCACCCGAAGATTGCGGCAGTCGCTATCGAAACGCAGACGAATATGTGCGATCTGGGTGGCAACACCGAAGTCACACTGCAGACCCTAGCCATGGACTCTGCGGCCAAGGAAGCAGGCGTCACATTGATTCCGGACACCGGACTTGCCCCCGGTCTCGTGAACAGCATAGGGCTGTACTTGATCGAGCACTTGGATGAGGCCCATTCTATAAACCTTTACTGTGGAGTGCTTCCCCAACACCCGAAACCTCCCTTCAACTACAAACTCACCTTCAACGTTGAGGGACTCGTCACGGAGTACATGTACCAAGCCGTTGCCCTTCGCGATGGAGAAATCGTGTTGCTCGACACGCTCGCAGAAGTTGAGCAGATTCAAATCGAGCAGCTTGGCCAGATGGAAGCATTTAACACTTCCGGTGGGACAAGCACAGCGCCGTACACTCTCCGGGGCCGTGTGAAGAACTATCAGTACAAGACCATCCGGTGGCCAGGGCATTGCGAACGCATGCGCATCTTCCGCGATTTCGGATTCTGGAACGAGGAAACCGTTGATGTGCGTGGGCAGATGGTCAAGCCACGAGACGTCTTCTGCAACGTCTTTGGCGAGAGCCTCGGCAAGATTCAAGATCTCGACCAATGCGTTGTCCGAGGTGTCGGTGTGGGTACGCGTCAGGGTCAACAGACTCGGCTGCAGGTAGATATCTTCGACAAGCAGTGCGAAAAAACCGGCTTTACCAGCATGGAGCGAACCACTGGCTTCTCAATCGCCATCCATGCCCAAGCCATTGCTGCTGGTAGCTTCCAGCCAGGCTGCTTACGATATGAAACCGCGTTGGCCGGTACCGAGTTCTGTGAGCAGATAAAGCGGCGAGGCATTCATATCAGAGTGAGTGAGGAAGTCGATTGACCTCCTCACCTTTGCCCACTAAACGTTTGTAACGTACAACTGCTGAATTACCTTCGCGATGACTCCCGTCCAACCGGTTTGGTGACTCGCGCCGAGTCCCTTTCCAGTGTCACCGTGGAAGTATTCGTTGAAGGTAATCAGGTCTTTCCAAAAAGGGTCGGAATCGAACACTCGATTTCCACCGTTTACTGGTCGCCCTGCATCACCGGGCAAAAAGATTCCCAGTAAGCGTCGTTCCAGATCTGCTGAAATCTCCGCCAACGACAAACTCGGTCCCGTTTGTGCGGGCATATTGGCCTTGAAGCTATTGCCGTAATAGTAGTCGTACTTCTGAAGCGACTCGATCATCAGGTAGTTCAACGGAAACCAAATGGGACCTCGCCAATTGGAATTGCCACCGAATGCACCCGTCGTCGACTCCCCTGGTTGATAGTCAATTCTGAATGTCTCACCGCACAAAACGATGGAATAAGGGTGATCTTTGTGATACTTCGAAACGCTCCTCAAACCGTGGTCGGATAGAAACTCGTCTTCGGAAAGGAATTTCTCCAGGACCCTCTCCAAGCGCTCTTTGCGTACGACGCTGAGCAGCAGGCGCTCTGCTTGTCCTGGGCACTGAAGGCTGGCAACGTTCGCCGTGAGGTCGGGCCTGTTCTCCAGGAACCACAGCATCCGCTTACGAAAACCTGGGAATTTCTCGACGACGGAGGGTTCCAATACTGTCACCGCAAATAGAGAAATCAGTCCAACGACGGACCGAACTTTCACACGCTCAGTATTTCCATCGCCATGGCGAAGCACGTCGTAGAATAGGCCATCCTCTTCATCCCAAAGCTCCACGCCGTCGGGTCCACGCGCGTTCATTGCGGTGGAGATGTACATGAAATGCTCGAAGAACTTCGAAGCCACATCCTCGTAGGCCATATCCACCGAAGCAAGCTCCAAAGCGATTTCGAGCATGTTTAGGCAAAACATCGCCATCCAACTCGTACCGTCAGATTGCTCAAGGGCGTATCCTTCCGGCAAACTGCTGTTCCGGTCGAAAACGCCTACATTATCGAGACCTAGAAAGCCACCTTCGAAAACGTTGTTTCCGTACTCGTCCTTCCGATTCACCCACCACGTGAAATTAAGCAGTAGCTTGTGAAAAACTTTCTTGAGAAATTGCACGTCTCCCACGCCGGTTTGCCTTCGTTCGATAGTGTAAACACGCCAGGCCGCCCACGCGTGAACAGGAGGATTCACATCGCTGAATGACCATTCGTAAGCTGGTATTTGTCCATTTGGATGCTGAAACCATTCTCGTAGTAGTAACAGCAACTGGTTCTTCGCGAACTTAGGATCAATAAGCGCAAACGGAATCGTGTGAAAAGCCAGGTCCCAAGAAGCAAACCACGGATACTCCCATGTATCCGGCATTGAAAGGACTTCGGCGCAATGAACATGTTTCCAAGTATCGTTCCGTTTTCTGCCGGCTGGGGGTGGCGGTTGTCCCGGGTCTCCCTTCATCCATGTCCCAACATCGTAGTGATAGAACTGCTTGCTCCACAGCATTCCGGCAAAGGCCTGTCGTTGCACAGACCTTACGTCCGGATCCAAACCAGGAGCTAGGGAATCATAGAAGGCATCGCATTCCTCAATACGCAATGCAAAAGTTTCATCGAATTCGTTGGGCAACGCTTTGCGGGTGTCGGAAAGCATGAACCTAAACGTGGTGCTTCCCTCAGCTGGGATGACTGCATGGAAGATTGCGGCCGCCTTGGTGCCAGCGTTTGCTGGGTTGATAGCGCTCAGCTCCTGGTTGACGACGTACCGGTGGAAAGCATCTTTGACGTGGGGAGATGCATTCGGACTTCCAAAGAGCCGCTCTTGATTGGTTTCATTTTCTGTAAACACAAGCTCGGCGCCTTCATCCACCACGAACCACATGTCGTCGTAGCGCGGATGACCAACGTTGATACAGGTATTACTGGACGCAAATAGGCCGGGCCTCAAGCTGCCAGATTTCCAAATCCAGTTATTGCGAAACCAGATCGTAGGGAGAAACCAAATTGGAGCATCTTCTGCGCCTCGGTTGTGAATGGTTACCCGGCCCAATATCTCGTTCGCATGGGTTTTTGCGTACTCGACGAAGACATCGAAGTATCGATTGCCGTCGAAAACACCGGTGTCGAACAGCTCAAACTCGGGCTGAATTTTGCCTGCAATTCGATTTCTTTCTATCAGTTGCTCGTACGGATAACATTGCTGCGGATATTTGTACAACGCCTTCATGTAGGAATGCGTCGGCGTATTCTCTAGGAACCAATAGCACTCCTTCACGTCTTCGCCATGATTGCCTTCACTATTCGTCAACCCAAACAGACGTTCCTTCAGAATCGGATCTTGACCGTTCCACAAGGCAATTCCGACATTTAGCAGTCCGTGGCGGTCACTGATCCCGAGAAGGCCATCCTCTCCCCACCGATACGCACGTGAGCGAGATTCGTCATGAGTGAAGTAGTCCCACGCTGTGCCATTCGGTGAGTAATCCTCGCGTACCGTTCCCCACTGACGTTCGCTGAGGTACGGTCCCCACCGGTGCCACTTGGATCCGGTTGCTTGGTTTTCCTGGAGGCGCTGTTGTTCACTCATCTTTCGATCATCCTTATCCGTTAGTAGCAAAGCCTTCGTACAAGGTCATACCGCCATCTACGTAAAGTGAGGTCCCCGTAACGTAGTCGCTTGCATCGGAAGAGAGCCAAACAGCGGCTTTTCCAATGTCGTCTGCCACACCGACACGATCATAGGGGATGAGATCTAGCAATTTGGCTTCGGCGGAGGGCGTTGCCCATGCGCCAGTGTTGATCGGGGTCTTGATGGCTCCTGGGGCAATCGAGTTCACGCGGATCTTGTGTTTTCCCACCTCTTGGGCGATCGACTTCATCAGCATGTTCACTCCACCCTTTGAAGCGGCATAGTTCACGTGACCTGCCCATGGAATCACCTCGTGGACGCTACTCATGTGAATGATCTTTCCAAGAGCTGACGAAACAGTCGTCGGACCACGACGGAGGAACTCACGCACGGCAGAACGCGAACAGAGGAATTCGCCAGTGAGGTTTACGTTGATGACCAGGTTCCACTGATCAATGGTCATCTCGGTCAGGGGTGCATCTCGCTGGAGACCCGCATTGTTAACGAGAATATCGAGGGTGCCAAAATGCCCAAGGACTTCGTCAAACATTGCTAGGACTTCCGCCTCACTTCCGACATTGGCGCAGGTCTTCATCGCCTCTCCGCCGTTGGCCACGATGTCGTCGACGATGGCTTGTGCGGCTTCTGGCTGGACAACGTAGTTGACGGCTACGGCTGCTCCGGCAGCAGCGAGGTGACGCGCTACTGCCTCACCAATGCCTGAGTTTGCGCCGGTTACGAGCGCTTTTTGGCCTGCAAGAGGCTTGTAGGGATACAATGCAACGATTTCGGCCTGGGTGGACATGGTCCATCTCCGTTCGTGATGAAGTGCCGTTTTCCTGCTAAAGATAACCTTAGAAATATCGAAGGCCGAGCGAAGCCGGCGACCAGGGAGAGGTCTGTTCGCTTGGGCCTCGCCCGGCCTTCAATGATCAGAGTGTGGGTTGGGACGGTTGTCCGCTCAAGTCGCCATAAGTGGGTACCGGTTTTGGGTGACGTCTTCCCTCCGGTGTTGGGGCTGGGCGAGCCCTGCTGACCCAGCTATGGGTTGTCACCACAACAACAAGAAGCGAGGCACGCCTTAATGTCAAACAGCCGCGCACCCGGCTCGCGGCTTGAACCCATTTTTGGTCTTGGCGAACGGTCCGAACGCCGGCACATGCCATCCGGCGGCTACGGCGGCTGTTGAAATACCAAAACTGTTTGACATTAAGGCACGCCTCCCCCTACAAAAATTATCGAAAAAACTTCTGAAATTTGGAACTTGATAGTCTAACACTCACGTTATATAGCTATAGCGGTGTGAACCCGCCTAGTTTTGGAGGATGAAATGATCAGAACACTTGTAAACATGAACCCAACTGCCGAAGCTCGCGCCATCGAAGATATGTTCGACCGACTCTTTGGTTCCCCCGTCCGCCCGACCACGACCCCTGTCTCCACTTTGCCTTTGGACATCTATGAGCGCGAAGGAAAGCTAATGCTCAAAGCTTCCGTTCCAGGCATCGATCCTAACGACCTTGAAATTCAGATCGAAAACAACGTCCTCATGATCCGTGGTGAAACACGCCATGAGGAAGAGTCGAAAGAGGAGAAGGTCTATCGTCGTGAGGTGAGCTACGGCTCGTTCTCGCGCTCGGTCCGACTTCCTGAAGGGCTCAACCTTGATGCCGTCGATGCGGAATTCAAGAACGGTCTCGTCACCATCTCACTGCCGCGCGTTCCGGAAGAGAAGCCGAAAAGCATCAAAGTGAACGTTCGTGCGGTAGAGGCTCAGCCAACCCCTGAGGTTCAACCATCGATTGAGGCGTAAGAAAACGCTTCGCGGGTGCTACGCTCATAGCGGTTTTCCGTTATGAGCGTTCCCGCAATTGTCCTAGGTGTATTTTGCGTCTTCCTGGCGCTTCTCGACGCGTTCGAGTCGGTCGTGTTGCCGCGTACTGTGCAGCGCTCGATTCGGCTCCGAACCGTCTTCTATTACTTCAGCTCGGTTGTCTACGTGGCGACTGGCCGAATTCCGAAAAGATTCAAGATCCGTCAGGCGCTTCTCGTTGCGTTCGCACCGATCAACTTCCTTACGCTGATCATCGCCTGGGCATGCCTGATGATTATCGGCTTTACGCTGATTCATTGGGGCTTCGCGACTCCGTTGGTAAATCCGGCTGAGAACGGACAATTCGCCAGCTACCTTTATTTCTCAGGCGTAACCTTCTTCACCCTCGGCTATGGGGATGTCGTGCCGCTTCAAGGCATTGGACGCGGACTCGCAATCCTTGAAGCAGGACTTGGATTTGGCTTCCTTGCCCTTGTCATCGGCTACGTCCCCGTCATCTACAGTGCGTTCTCCCGACGTGAAGCGACGATGCTGAAACTCGACAGTAAAGCGGGAAGCGAGCCATCCGCACTTGAGATTGTAAGGCGCCATGCCCAAGCCGGAGTCATGGAAGCATTGATTCCGCTTCTTAAAGAATGGGAGGACTTCTCGGCACAGCTTCTGGAGAGCTACTTAAGCTATCCGATCCTCGCCTACTATCGCTCGCAACATGACGATCAGTCGTGGCTTCGATCGCTCACAGCCGTGATGGACGCGTGCGTTCTCGTTAAAACAGTTTCGACAGGGACTGATCCCACCAGTCGACAACTAGCGTTTCAAGCAAAGTCCACCTTTGTGATGGGGCGGCATCTCCTCGTCGATCTCTCTTATGTCATCGACGCAACTCCCAAAACTGAGATGGCCAGCCGCTTGACTGATCGCCAACTCGAACATATTGTGACGACGGTAAAAGCCCTTGGCCTCACATGCGAGATGACCCCCGAGCGAATCCAACAGATTCGCGACTTTGTCGAAATGTACGAACCGTACGCCTTTGGCCTCGCCGAAGACCTCATCGTCGATCTCCCCACCTGGATCCCCGCCGAGGACATGATCGACAACTGGCAAACCAGCGCCTGGGAGGGTGCGAAGCACTTTTAGCTCGCTGGATGAACTCACGCGAAGGACGCAGGGGCACGCAAAGGGTGGATTGATTGGATTGCTCTCCAGCAATTATTCAAGCATTTCAATCTTAATTCCCAAAAAGCATTCCTTTGCGCCCCCTTAGCGTCCTCTGCGCGATGATCTAGACCCACAAACAGCATCACCTCACAGGCCCAGATATCCACTTCTCCGAATCCCCGTCCACAAATCGCCAAGGCACGTCGTGCCATTTACCTTCGGCGATTCCGATTCTTGGGCCGGCGACGACATTCGTCACCAACTGCGTCGGCGGGATCAGATGCAAACCATCATCCGACTCCGCGAATAGATCCACCCCGTTATCGGCTCCGGTGATGCCGAATGCTTTGGCAAGCTTTCCTGGGCCGGATAGTAGCTGACTATCTTTGGACACACCACGGTTAGTCCGCATCTGTTCCAACCCCTCGAGCGGCACGGCGGCGCGGACCAAGATTGCGGCGGGGTCGCCAGGTTCGTGGGCGACGACGTTTAGCATCCAGTGCACGCCGTAATTGAAATACACATAGGCGATGCCGGGACGGCCGAACATCACCTCGGTGCGCGCGGTTCGACGATGGTTGAAGGCATGACAGGCAGGATCATCGCTTCGGTACGCCTCGACCTCAACGATTTTTGCTCGCATCGAACCACGCACAAGGGTGGCCCCGAGCAGCATCGGCGCTGCCGCTACGACGTCTGCCCGCAAAGCCTCAAGAAGGTCTTCAGCACTCATCGGCAGAGGGCCGATAGATGTCGCCAACCCGACTGGTCACACGCTCATGCTCGATCGAAGCGTTTGGTCCGTACGGGTGGCCACCAAAGCCGTGACGCATCATCGCAATCGCCTTGGCCCAATCTTTCTTGTTGTCGCGCGAGGCGAAGAGCTGCATCACCGACTGGGCGATCACCGGAATCGGGACCTCCATTCGCATTGCATCACCCACAAGCCAGTTGACCTCGCCCGTATCCTCAATGTACGCAGGAACGGACTCAAGGCCATCCTTCTCAAGATACGCTTCGTGCATCAAATCGACGAGCCACGAACGAATGACCGAGCCGTTACGCCAGCAGGAAATCACATCCGCAACCGGCAAGGGCGAGTCGAATTTCTCAAGAAGGTCGATGCCCTCACCAATCGCTTGGAGCATTCCGAACTCAATTCCGTTGTGTACAAGCTTGACGTAATGTCCCGAGCCAGGTCCTCCTGCATAAACATATCCGCCTTCGATGCATAGCTCTTGGAGGATCGGCTCAATCTCAGCGACGGCCATTTCCAACCCGCCAGCCATGAAGCAAGCCCCGTTTCGCGCCCCACCGATGCCTCCGCTGGTTCCAAGATCGACGAGGTGAATGCCCTTGTCGTGCAACCGTTTCTGACGTCGGATGGAGTCTCCCCAATACGAATTTCCACCATCGACAAGAACGTCACCAGGGCTTACGAGTTTGGAAAGCTCCTCCAACATATCGTCAATCGGCGGCCCCGCATGGATGTAGAGGAAGATCACCCGCGGAGGTTCTAGCTTTGCAACCAAATCGGCCAGACTAGACGATTCGACGATTCCGAGCCCTTTTAGCTCTTCGGATGCCGGGGCGACATCTCTGCCCACGACCCGCATTCCCTTGTTCAGCGCCTGGTATGCCAGACCTCCGCCCATCCTGCCGAGACCTATCACGCCAAATTCGAGTTGCATCTCACACGTTTACCCAATCTGGACCGTCTGACATGCGAACCGCGTAGACTCTTATTGCGCATGGCGTATCGCGATTTCCAACATTTTCTCGACGTACTCTCTGAAAAAGGGGAGCTGAAGCGAATTTCTGAACCTGTGAGCCCCACTTTGGAGATCACAGAGATTGCCGACCGGGTGATGAAAAAGAATGGCCCTGCGTTACTTTTTGATAATCCCGTCGGCATTCCTCACCGCCTGACCACACCGGACCCGATGAGCGCGGTGATGGGGCACCCATCGATTCACAAGCCGTCCCAAGAGAAGCCGGTGAAGTTTGACTTCCCGGTTGCCATCAACACGATGGGTAGCCGAAAGAGGATGTCGCTAGCCCTTAGCTGCGATGACTTTGAGGAGCATGCTCAGCGCATCGGGGCATTGCTTAAGCCTGAAATCCCGAAGGGACCGGTTGAGGCACTAAAAAAACTGCCGTGGCTATTGAGCGAGCTCAAAGGCGTCCCACCCAAAACTGTTTCCAGCGGAATCTCGCAAGAAATCGTGATGCAGGGCAACGACGTGGATCTCACGAAGCTGCCCGTCCTCACTTGCTGGCCGGAAGACGGCGGACCGTTTGTCACGCTCCCCCTGGTGTTCACCCACGATCCAAACACCGGCAAGCGCAACGTCGGTATGTATCGGGTTCAGCTCTACGACCGAAACACCTGCGGCATGCACTGGCAGATGCACAAGACGGGCATGCGGCAGATGGAAGACGCCGGCGATCGCGGCAAGAACCTCGAAGTATGCGTCGTACTCGGCGGTGACCCCGCCATCACCTTCAGCGCGATTTCTCCCCTTCCGCCCGGTATCGACGAGATGCTGTTTGCTGGATTTCTGCGCCGCGAGAGCGTTCGTATGGTGAAAGCGAAAACCAACGACATTCTCGTTCCCGCCGAAGCCGAGATCGTTATCGAGGGATACGTCGACCCATCCGAACGTCGCCTCGAGGGTCCGTTTGGCGACCACACCGGATACTATTCACTCGCCGACCCGTTCCCTGTTCTGCATGTGACTGCCGTAACGATGCGCCAAAAGGCCGTCTATCCCGCCACGATCGTGGGCATTCCGCCCATGGAAGATGGCTGGATGGGCAAGGCGGTTGAACGGATCTTCCTTCCGATGATCCAACTCACGGTTCCTGAGCTTGTGGACATGAACCTTCCTGTGGAATCGTGCTTCCACAACGTCGCCTTCGTGTCGATCAAAAAGAAATACCCCGGCCACGCCTACAAGGTGATGAA
This sequence comes from uncultured Armatimonadota bacterium, assembly GCA_903833215.1. GTDB lineage: Bacteria > Armatimonadota > Fimbriimonadia > Fimbriimonadales > Fimbriimonadaceae > Fimbriimonas. Next base: position 52,322 of record CAILEM010000012.1, on the reverse strand, counting down.
CGCAATCTGGGGACTCGGCGGGCTCTCATTCACCAAGTTCGTTTACATCTTCGACGAAGACTGTGATGTCCAAAACCTGGACGAGGTGCTCTTCCGAATCGGAGCGAATTGCGACCCTGGCCGCGATACGCTTCACTCGAAGGGCCCTGTCGATCAGCTCGATCACGCAAGCCAATCCATGGGCTTCGGTGGCAAATTGGGCTTCGATTGCACCCACAAACTGCCTGGTGAAAATGGATTTGACCGACATTATCCCAAGCTCATCAAGATGAGCGATGACGTGAAGAGCAAGATCGATGGCATGTGGGACCGCCTCGGCCTTTAGGAATTGCTTCCATGCTCAGCTCCATCCTCGCCCTAACTCTGGCTATGACTGGAACGACACCGCCCAAGCCTGAACTCAAAGCAAACGTCGCTGTGTTCATCCACGGTGCCGGTGGGGGTGGTTGGGAATGGAATGCATGGCGTCCTGTATTTGAAAAAGCAGGTTGGCTTTGCGTCAACGAAGACCTCTTGCCGGCAAAATCGGGCGTCGCCGAAACGCGATTCTCCGACTACTTGAGGCAGGTGGAACAGCTTGGCCAAGTCCATCGAAATGGCAAGATGGTGCTCATCGGAGCAAGCATGGGTGGAATTCTCGCACTCAAGGCATGTGAATCGCTCAACCCAGATGCCTTGGTACTCGTCAACAGCGTCGGCCCCGCCGGAATTGGATCTCACAACGGCAAGACGTATCCGCCAGTGATCGAGTGGAGCAAAGGCACCCTCAAAGAAACCCAGGATTCGATGCCGGATAGCGACGAGGCGACGATTCAGTTTGCCTTCAAGCATTGGCGCGATGAATCCGGCGCAGTTTTGAGCGAGATATCCAAAGGCATTCCAGTAAAGAAGCCAGCATGCCCCCTACTGGTTGTGCTCGGCGACCAAGATACTGACGTTCCCAACGAAGTCGGCAAAACAATGGCAAAAAACTTCCACGGAGACCTTAGGATCTATTCGGGAATGAGCCATGTTGGCCCCCTGCTTGGAAAGCATGCACCCGAAGTGGCGCAATGGGTGTTAGATTGGTTAGCAAAACATGTCCGATAAAATGGACTCAGGAGACGTAGAACCATCCATGCCAAGTGAAACAACATCTGAGTTCGCAACCTTCGGCGCCGGTTGCTTTTGGGGCGTAGAGGCCGATTTCCGTCAGGTCCATGGCGTCCTCGCCACTGCGGTTGGCTATGAGGGCGGCACCAAGCTGAACCCAACCTACGAAGACGTGTGCTCGCACACCACCGGTCACGCGGAAGTCGTTCGTGTCGAATTCGACCCTACCAAAGTTTCGTATGACGACCTGCTCAAGGTGTTCTGGGAGAACCACGATCCCACCCAGGTCAATCGACAAGGCCCCGATTTCGGCGACCAGTATCGCACCGTAATCTTCTATCACTCGCCCGAGCAAAAAGCGGCCGCCGAAGCATCCAAGGCAGCGCTTGAGGCATCCGGCAAACACCGCAAGCCGATCGCAACCCAAATCGTTCCAACAGAGACTTTCTATATCGCTGAGGACTATCACCAGCAGTACCTGGAAAAGCGCGGCAAGCGCTCCTGTCACCTGTAGATCGCTACTACCCCGTCATAGGTTGGCGGGGTAGTCTTCTTGCGTGATTCGCGTCTCTTTTCAAACCCTGCAGATTCAGAAGCTCTACCCGTTGATGATCAGTCGCGGGGTGATGACGTCGTCGGAAAACCTCTTTGTTTCCGTGACAGATGGGACGCATACCGGCATCGGCGAGCTGTCGCCGGCGACCGGCTCGGCATGGACCGCAGAACGTGGCCAAGAGCAACTCGAAGCGTTTGCCACCGAAGATATCTCCGCGAATCCCTACGAAAACTACATCCGAATGCGCCGGGCGTACATTGACCCTCCCGCCATGGCGGCGTTGGATATCGCCCTGTGGGATCTGCTCGCCAAAAAGGCAAATATGCCGCTGTACAAGATGCTGGGCTTGCCTAAGTCGGAGCATCCGACCAGCGTCACGATCGGCATCAACCCTCCCGAAGTCACCAAAGAGCGTGTGCCCGCCATTCTTAGCTCCACCGGTGCCAAATGCCTCAAGATCAAGCTTGGCTCTCCTGAGGGTCGTGATCACGATAAGGAGCACTTCCTTGCTGCTGCCTCTGCTGCAAAGCCGTTTGGAGCCAATCTCCGCGTCGATGCCAACGGGGGATGGACCGTCTCAGAGGCGATCTCGATGTGCGCATGGCTCGCCGATCAGGGTGTCGACTACGTTGAGCAACCGCTTGCCGAGGGGCAAGAAGACGGACTCCCGGACATTTTTACCAACCGGCCCCTCCCCATCTTCATCGATGAGACGATCCGATTTGCCCCCGACGTGCTTACGGTTGCGGACAGAGCGGATGGAATCAATCTCAAGCTGATGAAGTGCGGCGGAATTACCGAAGCCATCCGCATTGCGGCAACGGCGAGAGCTTGTGGCCTACAGACGATGATTGGTTGCATGAGCGAGACCAGTATTGCGATCGCGGCTGGAGCCGCCATTGGTGGCCTGTTTGACTACATCGATCTCGACAGCCACCTGAACCTCAGTCCAGATCCAGCTTCCGGCGCCCCGATTGTCAATGGCGTGATCGTTCCCACTGACAACCCAGGACACGGAGCTGTCCTGAATGCTTAGGCGAGACCAAAAGCTCGCTATCTATATGGAAGGGGCCGTCCACAGCTATGGCGGCAAGATGGGTTTTGGCGTCATTCGGTACTCGCCCAATGAAATTGCCTGCGTGATCGACAGTCAGACGGCGGGCAAAGACATGCGCGAGGAGGCAGGAATGCCGCGCTCGTGCCCAATCGTTGCCTCAGTCGAACAGGCTTTGGCACTTGGCGCTCAGGTCCTAGTCCTCGGAATCGCTCCTCCTGGCGGCCTCATTCCTGCCGCATGGTATCCCGTCATTGACCGAGCCGTTGAACTGGGAATGAGCATCATCAACGGGCTTCACGATCTCGTCGGTCCTCGATACAAGAACGTGCCCGCTGGCCAGTGGATCTGGGATATCCGAATGGAACCCGAAGGTTTGGCCCCAGGAAGTGGAGCGGCCGCTAACCTGCAAAATCGCCGCGCTCTGTTGATCGGGACCGATATGGCGGTTGGCAAGATGACGGCCGGACTCGAAATCTATCGTGTCGCCCGCGAACGTGGAGTGCAAGCGGAGTTTGTCGCGACCGGTCAGATTGGCATCACCATCACCGGTGCCGGGATCCCCCTCGATGCGATCCGAGTGGATTTTTCGGCGGGAGCGGTGGAGCGCGAGGTTCTGCGCTATCGAACCGCAGAGCTTGTAATTGTAGAAGGTCAGGGTGCGCTGGGGCATCCGGCAAGCACGGCAACAATGCCCCTGCTACGCGGATCGATGCCAACCCACTTCGTGCTCTGTCATCGCGCGGGTCAAGCCCATCTGACGACAATGCCGCATGTGCCTCTTGCTCCCCTTGGAGACTACATTCGGTTGTACGAAGACCTTGCCACCTGCTGCGGTCTGTTTCCCCATCCGACAACGGTAGGTGTCGCGTTGAACACTTCGCATCTACCCAGCGATCAACTAGCACTAGATGCCTGCGAAGAAATTGAACAGGAATTAGGTCTTCCTTGCGTGGACCCCGTTCGCCATGGCCCCGATCGGCTGGTCGACGGCCTTCTCGCCGGGTAACTTTCTGGTGTGCTCACACATCTGGCTTGCTCACTTTGCGGAAAGACTTACGACTGGAACCAGGTGATCAACACCTGTACCTGCGGAAAGCCGTTGCTCGCGCAATACGATCTGTCGCCGAGTACCCTTGACCGCAAAGCCCTTGCCGACCGCGAGCCCACCATGTGGCGCTATCGCGAAGTTTTGCCCCCATGCGAGGCCATCTCGCTCGGAGAAGGTTTCACTCCCCTTCACCACGCCCCACGTCTTGGCGAGCGCTGGTACGTCAAAGACGAGGGCGTGAACCCAACCGCGAGTTTTAAGGCGCGAGGCATGAGTGCTGCTGTGTCGATGGCGAAGCACTTGGGAGTCAAAGTCGTGGCGGCACCGAGCGCAGGAAATGCGGCCGGAGCCATGGCAGCGTACTCGGCCAAAGCTAGTCTAGAGGCGCATGTGTTCATGCCCCGTGACACGCCAAAAGCGTTCATCGTCGAGTGCGACTACCTCGGAGCTCACGTCAACCTCATCGATGGATTGATTAATGTTTGTGGACTTGAAGTTAGAAAATTCATCGACAGCCATCCGAGCAATCCACCTATCTTCGACCTCAGCACGTTGAAGGAACCGTATCGTGCGGAAGGTAAAAAGACGATGGGCTATGAGTTGGCCGAGCAGATGCAGTGGCGACTGCCCGACGCCATCGTGTACCCAACCGGGGGTGGCACCGGGCTCGTTGGGATGTGGAAAGCGTTCGACGAGATGGAGCGCATGGGATGGATCGGGTCCGACCGCCCTAAGATGATAAGCGTGCAAGCCGAGGGTTGCGCACCGATCGCGAATGCCTTTGCCAAAGGCGAACGCTTCGCCGATGAGTTCCCGAACGCGCACACCTCCGCGTCGGGTCTACGCGTGCCCAAGGCGATCGCCGACTTCATCATGCTCGACCTCATCCGCGCGTCCGGAGGCACCGCGATTACTGTCACCGACGCCGAGATGGTCGCCGCCACTCGCGAACTCTCTTCCGCCACCGGCGTCTTCGCGGCCCCCGAAGGCGGCGCCACCCTAGCCGCCGCCCAAAAACTCCGCGACTCCGGCTTCCTCTCGTCGACCGACACCGTCGTCCTGTTCAACACCGGGTCGGGCTTGAAGTACTTGGAAGCGTTTGTGTAGCGTGAAGGCGTGCGCTCAGTCATCTCGCCCGATGATGCCTCCAGCCGGAACGATGTGGAGCCGGGAGGCTCTTCCAACCACCTGCTTAGGTAGGAAAACCGATCAGATACCTCGACCGGTGATGCCTCCAGCCGAAGCGATAGCGGAGCCTGGAGGCTAAAAATCGACCAGCCCTCGCAGGAAAATGACTTATCCATCGCGCCCCTTTGATCACAGTTTTGTCTGATTTCCCCCTCCGAATGGCTCTCGGTTCCATTTCTTCGTTGTTCTCTTCGATGTCTGGAAAGGACACTTACACCGCCCGGGTGCTGTCTCCCCCTTTCCAGAACAATGCGGCTGGCTGAGTCTGGGTGATCAAAACGATCTGCGTATCCATCCGAGAGCACCAAGGGTGCGCCCCATAGTAGCGAAGGGCATCGCCCTGGTAACGGCAACCACCAAACCCAAGAGCGCTGTAAGCGCACCCCATCTTGTCGGTGGGTATCACCCATCGACCCGCGTCCTTCGCCGCAAGTCCGCTACACTAACCCGTCGGGGACCGCTCAATGCCGGAAAACGCTGGAACCTTGGTTAAGGCAGCCAACGTTGACTCTTAACGAAACGCCCTTCGAACCCGTCTGGACCGTCCGTTTTTTTGGACGAAAATCATCCTCACCCTACCCTCTTCTTCAATGTTATGGAAAGAAAGGGCGACGTTGGGAGGTTCCTGTGTCATTCGGAAAGAACAGACCGCTAACCTGCGCATCTAGAAAGGCCATGCGCCGTCAAAAACCTGCATGACCGACGCCCAGTCACACTCGAACACCTGCTGCTCACCGAAGGCGACGGATCCTGCATCAATGCACCGACCTATCGCTTCGGCACTGCCGGTCAGGCACAGGAATTCTGCTGACTTCGTACCAACCGCTTGCGCCGTTAGCTCGAACGAGTCGAAATAGGCGGGAGTCTCCGATTCCAAAGCTTGAACCGCCGCCAGAAGATCTGGTTGACCTTCGGTTCCCATGCTGTCCGCTTGGTTCACTGGAAAGGGCAAAGCCGCCAGCCAAGTCGACTCGTGCCCTAGAAACGGATACCAATGATAAAGGGCAGTCCCAGGCTCTCGGGTCCATTGAACAACGGTACTGTCCCATGCTCTAGGCGTCTCACGAGCGACGACCGTATTACCCAGTAGTTTCCGATATTGAGGAGAGTTCGCCGAGGTGCCATACAGCATCTCCGCACAAATCCACTTTCGTCCGCCCGCAAGGGAGTCGAAGAAGTTGAGCAACCGTTCTTGCTCCTCAGGTGGTTCGCCATCCGTCGGAAAGAGGGCAGCGAAGACACCTTCTCTCGAATGAATAACCGTACGTTCGAGAGAGGAGAAAACTGCCCGCTTGTGCCGCGTGGAAGGTAACCCTTCATCTGAAGGGTCAGCACAATCAACGACAAACCAGTAGTATTCGAACATAGCGAGTTAGGTAGAGCCTCCAAACGCCCGGTCAGGAATGCAGGCATGTTCTTGGCAAATACCCATCCCACCCCTTATACCCTCGCAGCAAATCGACGCGACCATCAACCCGAATGCCTCGTGTGTCATGGTTATCTATGTTCGTAACGTCAACGAATTTCCAACCTGGAATTGGATACTGACTCTGGACCTAGATGCGCGACAGGACTGTTCATGATCGAATGGCTAAGTGCCTTTTTGAGGGATTTCATGCAATTGGCTATGACGAGGGCGACCTGGCTTTCCCAAAACGCCGAAGGTGTTGCGTCTGGGAACGGTTGGGACCGGCTGCACTTGGTTCAACAAGGGACTCCAATTTGTGCGTACTCCACCGGCCGGTGACGCAACACTTTCAGCGTTGATAGGATCGTGGTCTGCCATCCCAGCGTAGCCTCGCTTTGCGACGCAACACTGGGCTTTGGGGACCGAACACTTACAGCGTTCGAACGAAGGACCCAAGGCGATTTGGTTTGTCGCGCCTGCGTCGGGACCGTTGGGATGGCTTACCCCTCATCCTGGCCTTGTCCCCCTGCGAGGGGAGAAGGGACCTGTACCACGTCTTCGATGTTCCTAGCCGAGATGGTAGGGACCTAAACTAGATTGGATTGGCGTCGGGGTCGGCGGAGTAGAGGCGGGTTCTTTCTAGTTTGTGATCTAAGAATGCTTCGATCCTATCGGGGGTGGTGTAGTGGCCGCGGGTTCCGTAGCGGGGGAGATGAGTCTTCAACAATGCGACCCTCATACATCTGTACCGCTCGTTGAAATCAGGGTGAAGCACGCCAAGAAAAGCTCCTTCTATGTCTCGTTCCCGAATGAGCCACACTCCACCGCCCGCGTGGCGTGCGACAAGAGCTACGGTGATGGAAGGAAGACCCGGACCGTCAGCGCGAACATAAACGGAGACCTTCGATGGCGAATCCTGATCTGCCGAAGAGATGTGGCCTGGGAAGTAGGGATGGAGAGTTACGTGGCGAGATTCGCAATCGGCGTACTCTTGTAGGAACTGGGCAAGTTCGTAAGGGTTCATCGCCGATCCCTCAGAATCTGCGGGGGCAATGAACGGGCCTAGATCCTTCCACCTGCCCGCGACGAGCGTTTTCGTAAGTAGATTCAACCGCTCCCGAGCTTCATTTCGGGCCTGATTGCACCCGAAGAGACCAACACACGTCGCTGCGCTCAACGCAAGCAAAACGAACCGTGTCGTCACTTCGTAGCCCCCGTAATGGGAAAGTCCCGAAAGGTTTGGAATCTGTGGGCGACAACGGACCCGTCAACGTGGAGGTAGACCCTGAACGGGCTTGCGACATAGTTATCGACATCCTTCTCCTGAGGCGCGTAATAGAACTCGTCGTGCGCGGTGCATTCCACAATCGTCGTTGCAGCCCCTTGCTCCTTTTCTCGTTCAATCACATGAGACCTGGATGACGAAATGTCTCCGCTCTCATTCTTGGGATCAAACCAAAGAGCGGACGCATAAGAGATGGCATCTTTGCGGCGATATACCTCTGGCACACTGGCGCACAACAAAATACTGCGGTCCGGGAACGCCAACTTCTGCGCTTCGAGCCCGTGAACGTAAGACATGCCATGAAGTTCTGGGAAAGCACTGCCCAAGTCGGACGCTTCGGCATACAAGATATTCGCCTGATAGAGTTGCTTCAAATTGGAGATACATGCCGTCTCTGTCGCCTTCTCGCGCATGGGTCCGGAAAGGGCAAACATGATGGCGAGTAGGATCGCCGAGATCGTGATCACCACCACAACTTCAATCAGGGTGATGCCGCGTCGACAGCGCCCCGGGTGCTTGAATGGGACTTGTCTATTGGGCATGATGAACCTCGTATCTTCGTAAATGGGGATTTGCCAATGATCTCATGTCAGCACTCTAGAAATAGTGATGGCGTACGTAAATGACATCACTAGTCATGTTTAAAACAACGACTCGTGACAGCGTCCGTTACGGCTTTTATTGCAATTACCCAGGCCGCTGACGACCTGGCTTTTCCAAAACGCCGAAGGTGTTTTGTCCTCAAAGCCCAGGGTTGGGCCGTCGACGGCGCTACCCTGGGGTCATCGGCGGCATCTCCTTCAACGCTGAAGGTGTTGCGTCTGGGAAAGGTTGGGATTTTCCTATTTGGGTTCTTTGTCGGTCGCCGGTGAACTCGTAATCCACGGGCAGGTGACGCAACACTGGGCTTTGGGGACCGAACACTTACAGCGTTCGCACGAAGGACCCAAGGCGATTTGGTTTGTCCCGCCTGCGTCCGGACCGTTGGGATGGCTTACCCCTAATCCTGGCCTTCTGCCCCTGCGAGGGAGAAGAAACCGGTTGACGATTTCCAAAGTTACTCCCACCGATCGGTGACGCAATGCCTTTGGCATAGGTGGCGTTTGCGGGCGCGATACCAGGGTAGGGCCGTCGGCGGCCCAACCCTTCGCTTTTTGTAGACGATTGCCTTTGGCAAACCGGAAGGGCTGGTCTCGCCTTGTCCATGGCGGTTCACCGTTCCTAGGGCGATGCCCTAGGCTATTGTTGGTGCGCACCTTTGGTGCTTACCGAGCGGCTATGTAGCTCGCGAAGGTGGCTAGATTTCGGTCGGTGGGGAAGGTTTCGGTGAGTCGTTGGATCGCTTGTTTCTCGACTTCTCGGAAAGGGAACGGGGGAGCGATGGGGGATTTGGCGGCGGTTCGCATGTGGTCGAAGGCCTCGGCGTTGTGAGGGGTTTTGATGAGGAAGCAGTAGGCCATCAAGTACCGCAGCATCGGCAGGTCGCGGTGACGAATCGCTTCGTCAATCCACCGCACGGCTTGGTCGAAGAGGCCGGATTCGATGAGAAGGCACGCGACGTCGATGAACTCTTCGGGGTTCTCTTCGAGGGCGACGAGGAGTCGATTGGGCTCGGGGTCGGTGTTGATCGGCTGACTCAGAAAACTCTCGGCGCGGAGCGCGGGCTCGAGGGGAGCAAGGAAGTGAGCGTTAAGTAGCTCGTCTTGGTTATCTTGCCCATCAAGCCGAGCGGCAACAGCTTTGGCCCACCATAGCAGTGGGTCATCGGCGTTGAAGCCAAGTGCATGCTCAAAGGCAAGGCCTGCATCAGCATTTCGCTGTTGGGCAAGAGCCCGCATCCCCAAAAGGGTGTGGGCAAGGTGACGCTTGCCAATGTCGAATGTTGCACGCTTAAGGTCGACCTCTGATGTGGAAGTGGAAAGTCCAGATATTTCAAGCACGTCCACCGACTCAGTCGCACCCGACCCCGTTGGGCCCCAGGATTGCATAGACGCCCCGACACGGAGGATCTCCGCTTTGCTGCGATCACGGAGCACGAACTCAATCGGTTTAAGCCCTTCAAGGGGGATTTCAAGCAGATGCTCGGGATACAGGTCGACAACCGCCTCAAGGGTTTGGCCATCCTCGGTAAGCATAAGTAGCTTATGTCCAAGCCGCTGCTCGGTCACCTGAACTTTCAAGGTTTGGTCAACGATGGCAGCGGCGGCTTCACGCGAGCCCCCTACGCAGCCAGTCAATCCCGAGAGCGGAACGAGCGTCACGCTCCAATTGTCCGTCTGCCGAGGGGCCAACAATTTGGGGGAGCAAAAACGCGATACCTGAAGGACGCCATCCGCAAGCCTCGAACCTTCAAAAAGCTGATCCTCGGAAATGAAGGCGATTCCAGCATCACGCTCATCGCTATAGAAAACCGACCCATCAAAGCTGCCCGCCCCAAGGTAGAGGCTCAATCCGCCGTTGTAGATTTCAGACCGGAGCGACCGATTCGAAACGCGAACCTCGATGCGAATCTCCGCTCTATCGGGTGGCACGCTGAGGCGCTGATGAAACGCCAAACCGGTTCCGGTGAAGGTCTCGGCAAGCCATACCGCGGCTTCGGATTCTTCTTCGGCAGGCTGGTCAAATTGGCTACTAACATTGCCGAGAGAATTCAAACGCTCCTGGCCGTCCAGAAGAAGCTGAACACCCTCGCGGACGAAAGCGCCGCGCTTGCCGCCGAGCTGGGGTTCGAGCATCGGGTGTCGCCGCAAAATCTCTTGACCACTTCTTTTGTCGATGATGCTGATGATCCGGCCACCCAGGCCGGGCAGAATCGTTACGCGTAGGTACGGATTCTCAAGAAGGATCGTCCGAAACGTGCGCATCTCCTCGTCGCCAGAGGGCTTTAACGGCAGGAATGGATAAGCTTGCCAACTTGCAAGGTTGTCCGGAATGAAGGCTTCCAGCAAGCCAATCTGCAGTTCGATCCCATCTTCAAAAGCCTCGGCGGTAAGGTTAGCCATAGTGTATAGAAAGCGGGTCTGAGGTTACCTAAGCTACAATAGGTTCATGGTGGCCAAGCTAACCCCGGCCGGGGTAATTGGGAAGTGGGTGGTGGCTCCCCTTTTACTATTGCTCCTTGGCTATTTTGTTATCGGCCCACGGATCGGTCAAGTAGATCCTAAAGCAGACTCGGCGCACGAAAGTGCCGACGGTGGACCCGTTAACGCCGATCCCCCTGCCCCACCCAAGGCAGCGAACGCTGCTGGCCCAGACGTCGACGTAAAGGTTGAGGCGACGACTCATGCAAGTGCCCCTCGTCGTCGCCGGAAAAAGCCTTCCACCCCAGTTCAAAATGGTGAAGACACCATGCCAAAACCGCTTCATTCCTCTAACCCATCAAGTGACGAAGGTGGAAGCGCGGGCTCGACAACAGCGGGCTGAACCGGCAGGTCAAGGGCCCCAGATGAGCTAATTTCACCGCAAAATTTGGAATTTCGACCGTTATGTTTTTGCACTTGCATAGCTACTAAGCACGAAAAACGGCCAAAGCGCTATAGTAAAGACATGTTCCCCGGTGCGCAAGAGTTCAAAAACAAGATTCTATGGATCTACAAACCAGGGGGTAAGGACGTTGAGTTCACCGTCCTGAGACCAGTTATCTATCTCCGACCTGCGACAGAAGAGTTCCCCATCGTTGAATGGAGAATCCAATTTACGATCCCAAAGGTAGACGAAGAGAAGTTCCAGGAGTTCCTCAAAGGATGCAACCAGACGTTTCGATTCGTGTTCGAATCCCCTTGGGCTCAGTATGAGGGCGAAGGCATTATCAAGAGTGGTCCAAAGCCATACATTGCTTTCCCATCTCATGCCGGTGGTTTGACTCGCCTCAACGACATCACCGACGAGGACCGATTGGTCCGAGCTGCCAGCAAGGGCCGATAAGTCCATCTCCTCCCCTGAAGCGTGCAGAATGAAGCCATGGGCTCATTCATGCGCAAGTTGGCGATCGCTGGTTCCCTAGCGATCGCCTCTTTCGGTTTTGCTTCACCGATCGTCCACAACTACGACCTCAAGAACGTACTGTGGAGATTGTTTTTCTCAATGGAAAAAGGCTCGATTGCGGGAGATGTGACCAATACCCTCACACTCAACGAAGACTCCAAATCCGTGCAGCTTCACTCCTCAGAGTTGGCGATATCCAGGGTTTTCGTTGATGGTAGGGCAGCCACGTTTCTGGTCGAGGATGATAAGCTCAAGATCGATCTGCCGCAGATGGGCCGTGCCGGTCAAACCCTGCGTATCCGGACGATTTATACAGGATTGCCCGTTAACGGTTTCTACTTTGTGCCAGCCTCTCGTGCCTTTCCCGCAAAGACGGGAATGGTCTACACCCAAGGAGAAGGCGAGGACAACCACTACTGGCTGCCGACCTACGACTACCCGGACGACAAGGCGACAACCGAGTGCTTTATTACCGTCCCCAAGACCTGGACAGCAATTACAAACGGCAAGCTGATCGGAATCGCGGAAGCGCCGAAAACTCGCGTGTTTCACTGGCGAATGGACCAACCATTTTCCACCTATCTCATCTCCCTCGTTGCCGGAGAGTACGTCAAAGGGAAGGGTTCATGGCACGGCATACCGGTGGACTACTACGTGCCTCCCGGACTGGAAGCGCAAGGCAAAGCCTCATTTGCGGAAACACCAAAGATGGTCGATCTGTTTTCCAAGATCACCGGTGTCGCATATCCTTACGACAAATTCGCGCAAGAGGTCGTCGGTGACTTCATGTTTGGGGGCATGGAGAACGTTACTGCCGTCACCCAAACCATCCGAACACTCCATGCAACGGGTACCGAACCCATCTACGATCCAAGCGGCTTGGTCGCCCATGAGTTAGCTCATCACTGGTTTGGTGACTTGATCACCTGCAAGACTTGGGAGCATACGTGGCTTAACGAAGGCTTTGCAACGTTTCTGCCGATGTTTTACACGAGAGCAACACGAGGTCAAGATGCTTTTGATATTGACCGATACCACAACTTTGAGGGCGCAGTAGACACGATCGGGTCGCGGAACCGAGGCGCTGTTCCCGGGCTTGTTGGATCGGTGCCAACCGTCGGTATGGGCTCACCCTATGCAGGTGGTGCCTCCCGAATCTTGATGTTGATGCACGACCTTGGCGAACCGACGTTCTGGAAAGGCATTCACGCATTCCTAGATAAATATAAGTTTCAGCCAGCAACTACCGATGATCTCATCGCCGTCATGGAGAAGGTGTCTGGCAAAGACCTTAAGCCATTCTTCCGCCAGTGGTTCCACACATCGGCCACTCCTTCCCTCAGTGCCACGGTTTCCGATGGCAATCTTGTGATCGACCAGTTGGAGCCGTATTACACACTGGATCTCCCGGTTTGGATTCTGGACACCAAAGGCTGGGTCAAGAAGTCGATCCACGTAGAAGGCGCCGAGTCCAAGCTAAAGCTAGGTGCACTCGCGGCAAAGCCTTTGCTCATTGATCCTGAGGTCTGGACCCCGATGGAGTTGAAGTACGCGATTCCCTCCTCGGAGCAGGAGATCACCGAGTTGTATCGGCACGCCCCAAACGTCGCCCAGAAGGCACGAATCATCGTGGCCATGTTCGATTCGATGTCTGTGTTGCAGCGAGTAGCAATCGGAATGAAGGAAACCAATGCTTCTCTTCTCGATCTGATTGCCAATAAAGTCGGTCAAGAAGGCACGCCGTTTCTATTGGAGCTGACTCGAAAATCAGATGTCCGAGTCGTGAACTCTGCCGTTGTCGTACTGGGTCGGGTTCAACCGACGGATACTATCGTCACCCGGCTCAAGCAGATTGCCAACACGTATCCAAATGAGGCGGTTAAGGAGCATGCCGTCCAGTCTCTGCTCAACGGAGCCACCGATGCGAGCCTTGCCCAAAATGCTTGGAACTCGAGGGCGTTTGACGATGGATTCCGCGTGATGGCTATCGAGTGGTGGGGCACCCACGATCCGGCTTTGGCTCGACAGAAGTGTTTGGAGATCCTAAAGAAACCGGACTCAGAACCACTGCGGGTTGCCGCTATTCGTGTTTTGGGTCGGGTCAAGGAGAAAGGAGAGGACACCAGCGTGTACCAAGCCCTGATCAAGGTTGCTCAGGAGACCTCGTACGCGGCTCGGGTTGCGGCGATCAACTCCCTCGGTCAGCTTGGCAACAAGGCCGCAATCCCGATTCTGACTCCGTTCATGACGCATGGCCCCGGTGGCGTCCGAGGCACAGCTTCAGCCGCAGTGGCAGGTCTCAGCAAACTGCCTTAAGCTACCAAGCAATCGAATCGACATAGCAGGTGCCGGTCCAGGTGCCGGACGTTGAGAACTGAACGCCCAGTTGGTACAGCGGAGTCGTGGCGTTGGGAGGCACCGTCACCGTGAAGGTGCTCCACCCTCCCTGCGTAAGCTGACTCTTCAGCTTTTGCATCGAAGAATAGGTCCACCCACCCAAAGCGCCCTGCATCACGTAACAAGTGACGGAAGCGATCTTGTTCGTGTATGGAATCCACACTCGGTAAGTGACCGCCTTGCCGGCAGGAGTGGTCGGTGCCATCACATAGGTGCTTGCGGTTCCTGTTCCAGCGAAATTCACGGCTAGCGACTTCGAACCGGAGAAATGCTGAACAGTCGAGCTTGCAATCGAGGAGATGGGTGTGCCGCCAAATGCCCATGCCTGGGTCCCGGTCTCAAAATCGTACTGCGGACCCACTGCGGTCGGCAGGATGATCCATAGCGTAATGCTCTGCTTGGGATATGTCGCGGTGAGGGCGTTGCTCTTTACAGTGCCGTTGCCCAGGTAGGTAATGGTGCTTTGGGTGGGAGACGAGATCTGGTAAGCCTGCGCGGTGCCGTTGGCACTGAATCCAGATAGATTAATCGTCGCTGCTTGGCTGCTGGTCGTTTTGTTGATCACCATCACAGTCAGGGCGCCATCGGTGGTTCGAAGAGCGGCAAACGCAGAAACGGCGTCCGGACTTGGAGCGGAACAGGACACACTGGTGTCACCAAAGCACGACTTGAGGCCGTCGTAGTTCCGGAACATTTTCATCGCCAGGTACGTCGGCGAGTTTGTTGGAGGTGTTCCCCATCGACTTGCCATATCGAGCCCTTCTCGTCCGAAGATACCAAAGATATCGGCTTGGGTCGTGGCTCCGTTCATCTTCGTGTCGTCGCCCCAGTTGTACTCGGTAATGCCGGTCTGAAGCCCAGGGTAGTACGTCGACACCCAAGTCTTCATTCGAGGAATAAGTTGGATCTTCGAGTTAATCCAAGACGTGTCGGTGTAATTGGGGTCCCACAGCGACCGGGTTGATCGATTGCGGATCGCCTGCATCGACGCGGAATCATCGCTACCAAATTCGCCCTGCTGCGGGTAATAGTGCAGGCTGAAAACGTCGAGAAGCTTCTTGCCTTTAGTCTTTTGGTAGGTGGCCAGTTGCTGAAGGAGCCACGGCACGTAATCCATGTTGTTGTGTGCCTTTTTGTCGGGAAAGGGTCCGCTCCAGCCGTGAGTGGCACCGTACTGCTGATCGGCCCCACTGTAGAAGTATCCGGTCCAGCCCCACTCTTCAGGCCCCACGATCACGGCGCCTGGATCAGCAGTTCGGATGTTGCCAGCATAGGCGACATAGTCGTTGTAGATTTCCGTCATCGTCGCGCCAGCGGGGTGGACATCACGATGGGTTGAATGCCAGATAGACGGCTCATTGTCCATCAGGTAGTAGTTCAGTCCCCCGCTTGTTGCCTTGCCCCACTTTGTGATGATATGTTGAATCCAGGCAAGCTGAGTGGTTGCAGTGCTGGCGACATTGGCGTCGAGCGGATTGTTGCCGGTGATATAGGCGTTTTGGTAGAAGGCACTAATCCCGTTGCCTGCGTCATTGCGGTAAGGATCCGCTCCGGTTTGGGCACCGTATTTGTTGATGGAAAACGACCATAGGTAGGAACGGTTTGTGCCGAGCTTCGCAACGTACGGCAACAGAGGAATCGTGACCATAGGCTTCGCGCCCGCCGTCTTGGAACTCTGAATGAAGGTGTCCACCCGCTCACCCGCGGTGGCGCTGGCGTCTCCGATGCTCTCAAAGTACCAATCAGCGCCGCGGTTATCGGCATTAAGCAGCCAGTTGTATCGACTTGAGTTGTTCCCACCGTAGCGAACCAGCGGCGAATGAAGGTCAGCCATCTGCTGCTGGGTCAGGTTCGATACACCATAGATATTTGGGTTGATCACATGACGATTTGCCGCAGCATTAACCGTGATCGTCGTTTGCGCCCCTGCGGTTGCACTAAGCCCCAGAGCCGCCGCCACTAAAGCTCCCGCGAGAGCCTGAACTGATGCCTTTGTGTTATTCATGGTATGTCGCGCCAAAACTAAAATCCACCCACCTTCAGTTTACGACAGACAGAGTCGTGATAAGCTGACATTTGTGAATCGCAGGATCGCATTACTTCCGATAGCGGCCTTTCTCCTCATTTCTTGTGGTGGCGGCGGAGGGTCTGCGGTTCGACCTCAAAATTCTTTTCGGGCCAACAACATCGGTGATAGTTGGAATTACGACGTCTCAATCAACTTTGGCCAGTTCGGTGCCTATAAGGGCACGATAGTCGAGGCGCTCACCGCTGATACTTATAGTGGACAATCCACGATTCGCGACACTCGGACTTTCTATCTGACCCTCAAAACGGGCCCTGCGACAATCACGAGCTACTCAGAGATTTCGTTGAAAGGAGTCTTGCTGGCCACGATGGTCAATGCCAAGTTGTACGACGTAATCAGCGACACCTTCACGGTGGGACGAACAATTGACGGGTCGACTCGAACGGCAGGTGTTATCACCCTGTCGAATGGTACGACTCTCACGGAGACTTATCGAGTCGTTGGCACCGAGAAGGTTGCGACCAAAGCGGGCACCTTTGACTGCTGGGTCGTCGCTCAGACCGTCATCAGTTCCGACGGAACGATCGACAGGTTCACGATGTGGGTCGCACCGGAAATCGGAGGTTACGTTAAGATTTCCGACAGGACGGTGAATCCAGATGGCACTGGATATACCTACGTCGCCAGCCTGACTTCGATCGTTACTCCTCCGCCTCCAAAAGGGGTAAACCCGACACCCCTTGCCCGACCTAGTTCATTTGCTTTGCCATCTTTCCGAACTCTTCGACACTGAGCTTGCCCTTTGTGGTCTTGCCGTACATCGAGATGACGAACTTGGCAGCAGCTTTGGGGTCTTGAGGTTTCCCTTTTGGCTCATCCGCTGCGGACTGAAAGAACGCAATAACGTCGGCCAGTTCATCGACATCCAAGGCCCCATCATGGTTGGCGTCAAAGTGATCAAAGATCTTTTTGATCGTGAATTTCGCCTTGTTCGCCTCAAAGCCGTTTGCATCACTCACGGTTTGACCCTTCGAAATGTGCTCGTTGTCGAACGTGTAGGTGAAGAACGCAAAGCACATCTCGTTCGTCGTCTGCTCTCCGAACGTCACCTTCTTGGGTGGGTTGTTCGGATTGTGAGGGTTGGCAGACGAGTTGTCGTAGTGGGCGACCAAGTCGATGTGGGTGCCTTTCGGCAAATGAACAGGCTCCTTGTAGATGTAGCGGGTCTGCCAGTTGAAGTCGTAAGGCTCAACATGAATCAGCTGGCGCTTCTTACCATCAGGAAGAGTCGCCGTCACCTTCATGTCGTGGCCGAGTAAGTGCATGTGCGGGATCACATCCAACAACGTCACCGCCTGGGGAAGATCCAAGCTCGCCTTGACCTCGTAATTCGCGTCTCCTGGCTTGATTGAGATGAGTTCGTTGTCGACGGATTCCCAGCGAACATGCTTATCAATCGGTCCCTTCGCGAACTGCAAGCCGATTTGAGTAAGGTCCTGCTCTGGCTTTCCATCCTTGTGGTAGTGCATCTGGATGACGATATCGGCGCCCTTTGGCAGCCACATTCCATTACCGGCCGGCAACTTTTGATACTGAAGACCAGGTGCCCATCCGCCTAGGGCTCCGGCAGGCACAAAGCCGGGTCCACCGAACGATACATAGCCTGGCTTTCCGTCTTTTCCTTCCTTCTTGCGCGCCACTCCACTTGTGTCGAGATAAACGAGAACGTGGTGAGCAACTTGCCGATTCCCCGGCCTAAGCTCGACCCCGGTGACAAAACGCCCCTCCGCAAAGTTGGTCGGAATAACGAAACAGCGGTAGTCATCGGCACCTTCCGCATCTACCGTGTAAGGTTGAGCGGGCTTGCCAACGAAGTCGGGCTTGCCCATCGCCCACCCAGGAGTGAAGGTTGGAGACTTGGGTGCGGAAGCCATATTGCCTTTCGGAGCCCCCGCTTTGGCCCACGTATCGAGCGTCTCAATTTCGGTTGCAGTGAGGGTACGGTCGTTGGCAAACTCGCCATGAGAGACTGCTTGCCACGGTGGCATGAACTTCCGCTTAACGGCAGCAGCTAGAGTCGGTGCCTTGTCACGGGCGTCTTCATAGCTTGTAAGATTGAACGGCGCGACCTCACCCGCGTGGTGACATGGAGCACACTTCGAGTAGATGATTGGTGCAACATCTCTCGCAAACGTTGGTGTTCGCTTCGGGGTCTTGTGATCCTTAGGTGAGTGAGCGGCAGGTACTGCAGCTGAGATCAGCACCATAGCGGTCGACGCGGCAAGCGAATAACGGATGAGCTTCATGATTTTGTGGGTGGAAGGATGAAACAGCCGACGGGCAATCCTGCCGCAGGCTTCGGAGACTGATTGGAAAGGACTGCCTCAAGGGCTTCGATTGTATCGTGTTTCGTGGCGACTGGACGTTGCTGACCAATGCCGTAATAGCGGTCATCAATCCTGCCCTTGTAGACGGACCGCCCTTGTGCATTAAAGATTACGACTTCCGGGGTGACCTTAGCGCCGGATGCCGCCGCAAAACGGCAGTCATTATCGAGGAGAAGCTTTGCGTGGTCGATCTTGTAGGACTTGGCGTGCTGCTTGGCAACATCCGCGGTGATCCTCGGTTCCGAATACACAAGGTGAAACGCGAACTTTGATCCGAAGCGAGCTTCGATCCGCCCTAACTCTGGTGCGTACACATTACAGACTGGGCAATCGTGGCTAATGAATACGAAGATCGATGGTTTTCCCTGGGCTTCGATCAGTGGTTGATGCCGCTTACCATCGACGCCTAGCACCGCTGGTAGCTGGCTACCAGTAAGGCAAAGCGCGTGTAATGCAGCGATCAGAACAACCATGCGTTAGGAGGTAGTACACCACAACCTCCCCAATAGTTTCATCAGCTTCGAATCCTTAATCTGTTCCGAGTGTTCTTGGATTCGCTGACTTCTTTGGATCGATTCTTTTGTCCACGAGCCCATAGGTCTGAGCTTCAGACGCTGACATCCCGTAGCCTCACTGCTTTCCTGCATTTCGTCTGAATAAATCCATGCAGGTGCCAAAGAAGCGTTTCATCGTGGGCTGGTCAGTTAGTAGCCTTCAGACCTCCGCATGCGCTCCGTGCTGGAGGCATCATCGTGTGCGGAGATCAGAAGGCTACCCTCGGATTCTGGAAGTGTACGAGGGAAACGCTTCCCCGACTAGTTGTGTGTCATATCGATCGGCACAACCCACTTGGCGAACTCGTCTTCGGTGACTCCGAGGGCGAGGGCGGAGGCTTTGAGGGTGGTGCCCTCTTTCAGCGCTTTCTTCGCAATCGCAGCGGCTCGGTCGTATCCGATATGCGGGTTCAACGCGGTGACCTGCATGAGGTTCGAGTTGAGGTTGGCTTCGATTTTAGCGATGTCGGGTTTGATTCCGACGGCGCAGTTATCGTTGAACGCGAGGCAGGTATCACCTAGCAACTGGATCGACGACAGAACGTTGTGCACCATCACTGGCTTGAACACGTTGAGTTCGAAGTTTCCTTGTGAACCACCAAATGCGACGGCGGCATCGTTGCCGAAAACCTGAACGGCAACCATCGTCATCGCTTCACACTGGGTTGGATTCACCTTGCCCGGCATGATCGAACTACCTGGTTCATTCTCGGGGATCATGATTTCGCCAATACCGTTACGTGGTCCTGAGGCGAGCCAGCGGACGTCGTTGGCCATCTTCATCAGCGCACCGGCGAGCGTTCGCAACGATCCGGAAACGGCAACCAACGCCTCATGGCCGGAAAGAGCGGCGAATTTGTTTGGTGCCGAAACGAATGGGAAGCCGGTTTCTTTTGCGAAATATTGTGCGGCGAGTTCGCCGAACTTCGGATGCGCGTTGAGCCCCGTGCCAACAGCGGTTCCACCGATGGCGAGTTCGTAGAGTCCTTTCTCGGCGAAGTGAACCTGTTCGAGACAGAAGTCGATCTGGGCAACCCAGCCGCCAATCTCCTGACCAAGCGTGATTGGCGTGGCGTCCTGGAGGTGCGTTCGGCCGACCTTGACGATGTCTTTGAACTCGTCGGACTTGGCGGCTAACGTATCGCGGAGCACTTTGACTTTCGGATAGAACTGCCGGTGTAGCTCCTCAACCACGGCGATATGCATGGCGGTTGGGAAGGTGTCGTTGCTGCTTTGTCCTCGGTTCACGTGGTCGTTCGGGTGGACGGGCTTCTTGCTGCCCATCTCGCCACCCGCGATCTCGATCGCGCGGTTCGAGATGACCTCGTTGCCATTCATGTTGCTCTGGGTTCCCGACCCGGTTTGGAAAACGACCAACGGAAAATGATCGTTTAGCTTGCCGTCAATCACTTCTTGCGCGGCTTGAATGACCAGTGCAGCGATGTCAGGTGCTAGTTCACCTAGGTCGCGGTTTGCTTCGGCCGCACCCTTTTTCAAGATGCCCATAGCGCGGACGATCGAATCGAGCATTTTATAACGCTCCTGTCCGATCGGAAAATTCTGAATGGATCGCTGCGTTTGGGCGCCCCAATAGCGGCTGGAGTCGACCGCAATTTCACCCATCGTATCTTTTTCGATGCGAGTGCTCATGACGCAAAGAGGTTACCTTTCAGCACCTCATGAACGACCTCCTAGAACGAGAACAGGCTGTCGTGACTTTGCACGACAGCCTGTTGAGTGGCTCTTTGTCTAGGTGATTAGTTCGTCGAAAGTTGGCTCTGGGCGGCGGGAAATGCGACGTTCGTCGAGGGGCCAGGAACGTTCTGAATGTAAGCCGCCTGACCTGGCTCATTGATCGCCTGGTAGTACTGCTGAGCGTACGCGATGACGGTTTGGCTCGCTCTCACTTGGAAATGTCCCGAGCCAAAATCGGGCTGACTGGAACCATCTTCCAAAGCTTTCCAAACTGCAATCTGGAGGCCGGCGCACTGATCGGGCGTCTGCGCGAACTTGAAATACTTGGCAACGATATTGCCTGCCTTGGCGATGTTGCCACCGTATTCGAGGCTATTGACGACTCGAGCCGTAAAGACCTGCCCACTGCGGACAGGTGTTCGAACATCTGCGCAAACCGATTGCCAACTGTGGCGTTCGTCTTGGAAGTTGAGCTTGCCAGCGAAGGTTTGCTTGACTTGACGGCCATCAATACAAATGGTGACGTTGCGACCCATCGCTGATTGACCAAACTGAACTTGAAACGGGAGCTGCGCTCTCGTCCAATTCGAAAGAACAAAAACCACAAAGAAAATCGGATTCACAAAGCCACCTCGCTTACAGGATAACACGAGAGTTTCAATTACGTAAAAGTTCTCTAACCCGATTAGCCAAGAAGTGATAGCTGTCACCTTCCCCAAGCCGTGTTAAGATGTGCGCATGCCGTTTTTTGCTTGCTCTGGCCTCATGCTGCTGATACTTCCATCGGGCATCCCGAATCAGCAGATTCCCGACTCTTCCGTCATGGCTCGAATTCGCGAGGAGGGGTTGAATCACTCGCAATTGATGCCAACCCTCAGCTATCTCACTGACGTCATCGGCCAACGCCTTACCGGTTCTCCAAGCTTGAAGCGCGCCAACGAGTGGACTCGCGACACGATGACGACCTGGGGTCTTTCCAATGCCCACTTGGAATCTTGGGGACCTTTCGGTCGTGGTTGGCAGCTTGATCGCTTTTCGGCTCAGGTCAGCTCTCCTCAGGCGATTCCGCTGATCGCCTATCCCAAAGCCTGGTCACCCAGCCTTCGTGGTGCCGTGAATGCCGACGTCGTGCTGGTGGATGTCACCGACGAAGCAGGCTTGAAAGCCCTCAAAGGCAAACTTCGTGGAAAGATCGTGCTCAACGGTGGAGACACCCCCATTCCCGCTCGGTTCACTCCACAGGGCACGCGCTACACCGAAGCTGAACTCAAGGAGATGACGGAACCCCAAGCCGAAGGTGGTCGTGGCGGCGGCCCCGGTGGACGCCCGGGCAACTTCCGCGCAGCCGCCGCATTGAACGGTGCAAAGCTCCGCTTCTTTATGGAGGAGGGTGCCGTTGCCGTTTTCGATGCATCTCGTAGTGACGACGGCACCGTGTTTGTGCAGTCTGCATCTGTACCTCCCGCCGCACTCGCTGCTGCTCCCGTCGCACCGCCTGCGAGTCCATCGGCCACGCCCGGTGCCGCACCGGTTGCGCCCCCAGCAAGAGGCATCTCGGTGTGGGATAAGAGTGGTCCGAAAACCCTTCCCCAGGTCACGGTTTCCTCGGAGCAATACAACCGGATAGTTCGCATGGTTCGGCTGGGCGAAAAGCTCAAAATCCAACTGGACCTCAAAGCGAGTTTCTTTGACAAGGACCTAAACGTTTACAACACTGTCGCCGAGCTTCCCGGCACCGACCTCAAAGACCAGATCGTGATGTGCGGCGGTCACATGGACTCCTGGCATTCGGGAACCGGCGCTACCGATAACGGTGCTGGAGTTGCAGTGGCGATGGAAGCCATGCGAATCCTGAAGGCGCTCAACCTCCATCCTCGCCGCACCCTACGGGTGGCCCTGTGGAGCGGTGAGGAGCAAGGTCTCTTTGGTTCACGTAACTATGTCAGCCAGCACTTCGGCAGTTATCCTGCGCCAGCCGGTGGTGCACCATTCGGTGGAGGCGGTGGTGGCCAAAACGCCAATCGCGGACCGTTGACCAAGCTCCCCGAGTACGACAAGATCAGCGCCTATTTCAATCTGGATAACGGCACTGGGAAGATCCGTGGCGTCTATTGCCAGGGCAACGACAAGGTCATGTCGCTCTTCTCAGACTGGCTCGCGCCGTTCAAAGATCTCGGGGCGACCACGGTGACGATTCGGAACACCGGCAGCACCGACCACGTGTCTTTTGATGCGATCGGAATTCCCGGATTCCAGTTCATCCAAGACACGATTGAGTACAACACCCGAACCCACCACTCGAACCAAGACGTGTTCGACCGCATCCAAGGCGACGACCTCCGTCAGTCCGCCGTCATCATGGCCGCGTTCCTCTACAACACCGCCATGCGAGACGAAATGCTCCCCCGCAAGCCGTTGCGCTAGGGGATTCGGAATTAGGCAACCGATGCCTCCACGTATGCCGCGGCGTGTTATGTGGAGGCTCGTTAACGGGTGGACAAAACGCCCTTAATGCTTCAACGTGCTATGCTAGAAGTAGCATGTCTTAAATGACGATATGAAGCCACTATTCTGGGTCGCATCCAGCCACAAAGACTTGATTTCAATGCCAGAGGCGGTGCAAAGCAACTTTGGCTTTTCGTTGTATCTGGCGCAGTGTGATGAAAAGCCGCATAATGCGAAGCCGCTTAGAGGCTTCGGTGGCGCAGGCGTTTTGGAGGTCGTAGCAAATGATGATGGCGACACATATCGCGCGATTTACACCGTTAGGTTTGGAGATGCGGTCTATGTGCTGCATGTCTTTCAGAAGAAATCCAAATCTGGGATCGCAACGTCAAAACAAGACATGGATTTGGTTAGAACACGTTTGAGAGCAGCGGAACAGGAGTACACCCAATGGCAGGCCCAACAGAAGAGAATCAAGTAACACCCAGTAGCGGCAACGTCTATGCCGATCTTGGATTCCCAGACGCAGAGGAAATGCTTGGCAAAGCTAAGCTGGTCAGGGCAATAGGTCACACGATCCGCGAGAAAAAGCTGACACAGTCAGCGGCAGCGAAACTGATGGGCATCGATCAGCCGAAGGTCTCTCAGCTGTTGAGTGGGCAGTTCCGTGGCTATTCCAGCGATCGGCTCATGCAGTTCTTGACTCTGTTGGGCCAGGATGTCGTGATTTTCATTGCACCAAAATCCGCAAAGGATGAGGGCCCCGGCCATCTTTCAATCTCGCTGTCACACGGCCTTTGATCCATGCGATTCGGAGGGACTGAATAGACGCACGCCACATGGGAGCGGTACTCCTCGTCTCGTTGACCGATAGACGAAGAGACCTACATTAGCCAGGCACTATTCGAGCAGAATTCGGTAATAGATCCAAGTTAACAACCGGTCTCAACATCGGCCCTGTGACGCGACTCTGCTGGTTACTGACCTTGATAGCTTGGCCTCGATGGCCTGTTCGTTACACTCCACAACATGATGCCAACCTCAACTACGGAGCGATGGTTATCTCAGGCGATTTGGGCTCGTTTAACATTAATAGTTTTTGTCGCTACGTAGTTGATTGACAACTCCGCGTCATTTGGCCCACTCCCAATTTAGCTACGGGATTAACCAACACCCACGCTATAAATAAGTTGTCGAATGTTCCAGACACTGAAATCGAGGGTGCCAAGCAGCATCCCTGGCATCGCATAGCGATTCCAGATCAACGGCCCGCCTGCGCTCCGCGCTTCACAATACGAGTTTAAAGACCTTTGGAGTCCATTTTCCGCATTTGGTGCCGGAACTTGCTGCGACGTTTGCCTTGTTGCCACCAGGCAACACCACGATAGTGAAGCCTGTCCGGGTGCCGGTGCAGGGATTCATTGGAAGGATTCCACCAAGGTCTTTGGCGTAGTCGGACAAGACACTGTCGTATTTGCCCGACCTGATCGCTTCAGCCTGGACTGCGGTGGCCAGAGCTCTGGCATTGAGGTCCGCGGCACTTCGCATCTTTATCATCTTCGGTGTGATTTGTTCTGGTGTGGGCTTTACACCTTTGTCCTGGCCAGAAGCAACAACCAAAAGGCACGGCAATATCATTGCCATGCCCCATCTACATAAGTTATTTCGCATCCTAATGGAAGTATATACCACTCCTTTCAGCTTCTCTAGTCGTGTTTCATCTTGAATGTCCCCACTATCCGGGCGCTTTGCACAAAAGGCCATAAACTCCCAAGACAATCTCCGTCACCTATTGGTTCTTGACTCGCCAGCATGAAGTGTTTGAGAGTTTGAGCAAGGGCCTTTGGCGAAATGCCGGCACGATATACAATCGACTCGCGCATATGAACGATGCCCCTGTCTGATTCGCATTCCAAGCGGATCTGCGGCATCACCAGGACAGTGTCCATAGCATTACGCACAGGCAACAACTTTGAATAATCACTTCCTAATGCTGCCAAGAGGGCCAACGCCACCCCGCCACTGACAAGGACCCAAACCCAAGTTCACCTCAAAACTGGGTACGCACTCATCCCAAAATACCGGTCTATTAGCAGTCATATGCGCAAGCGCCCAACGCGACAAGTTCCAGTCTCTTTACTAGCCTATGGGAGGAAGGTTGGGGCATTGCCCGATTTTAGCGCCACATGCCAATCATAAAAAACGGCGGTCACTCTGTTGGTTTTTATGTCATCGGGATCAAAGCTCGGCGCATGCCACGACGGACTGCCATCGCAAACCCACGTTGCCTTTGAGGGATCTCTCCAAGTGCTCTCCGTTTGACCGTTGAACAGCTCCGCGACAATATAGCTGGTGCCGAAGTTGTTGACGGCGAAGGAGGGTTTGAACATGTTCAAGGCGATCTGTGCTCCTACGTCTAGCGGACAGACGAAAATGCCGTCGGACTTTGCGTAGGGCCGCAAGGCTTCGGTAAGGTCTGGGAACATCAATGGGTCATCGCTCTGACTTCGCCCCAGCAAAGTAAATGATGTGTCGGTTCTTTCGAAGCCGTTTACGATCACCGGATATCGGCCGTCATAGTTTCCCATATACAGCGCCGTTGCGGCACCAATCTGATGTAGATTCGATAGGCAGACCGAGCCCTTGGAGGATTTTTTCGCTGCATCAAAAACAGGAAATAGCATCGCTGCCAAGACAGCAATTATGCCGATTACAATCAGCATTTCCAAAAGAGTAAAGGCTCTGGTGCGAAACGCGTGCCTTGCAAGCCTTCTATATGTCATCTTTCATCCGCCACCCTCAAGCCCACGGAACTTGGCTGCAGTCCTCGGGCAACCATAGTGTCGGCGGACTTAATCGCTGCTTTACTAGAGCGGTTCGTAGTCAAGAGGACACCGTTTTGCCTCGTTCCTCGTCGGCGATAAGGTTTGAAATCGCTCCTAACCATGGCTCGAACCTTCTCCACCTCGCGATTGAGGAACTGTAAACTGGCCTTCTTACCTGAGCCACACTTGGCGTAACCACGGCTCGCGGATTCTTCTCGGGCGTAAGAACTGCGGGATCCCACTCTAGTTCGCAGAATTCACATACCCGCTGAAGGACGATCTCAGGATTATTTATCAGGTCTTCGTAGTGAACGTCTAGCACGCGTCCGGGAGATAGAAGCGACTGCCACTCTGCCATGACATCCGAATAGAATTCGTAAAACTGTGCTATCGTGTCTTTCTGGAAAGCCCACGGCGCAGGTGTGGCGTTCAATGTGGTTAATATGGAGACACAGTTATCGGCTGGGTGCCTCTTCATATGTATGATTTTGCCGGTCGGAAAGGCACGGCACAGCAACCCCAGTCGAAGGAAATTGTCGGGACGCTTGTCTGTGACACACCGCTTACCCTCGCCATAGCTTCTCAATAACTCGCAATATTCAGTACACATTTCGTTGAGTCTGTCTGAATCAGACTCGCCAATCTTTTGGATTTCATCCCAACTTATATCCCAAAATCCAAGCTCTCCTGCTGCGCCAATTTCCGGATGCGATGAGAGCATTTGCTCCATTAGCGAAGTGCCTGATCGAATCATTCCAACAATGAATATGGGCATGGGCGAGTGGCTGACATAGCTGTTCTCCAAAAGGCGGACTTGAGCGTCCATGAACTGCCTATCCATTGTCGGAATAGCGCTCTTATTGCTGTACTCTTCTCCAAAATGGGACCGATAGCCGCAAGCATTTCCCTCTTCAAAATACCGTATGGCCTCTTCATATTCTTCAAGATCCTCAAGAGACTTTCCTATAGCAAACGCAAGACTCTCCCTTTGGGTTAGGTCAAGGTCATCACTGAGAAAGACCTGCTTCATCTTAGCTATGAACTCAAGGTCTTCACTTGTCATTTTCTTGTTTTGAGTTATCCAATAGTAGGAAAAGCCCTGGTCCGGGCGATATTCTATCGAAGACAAGAAGTAGCTATTCGCCTCGTCGGTGCGGCCCATAATTTCGCATATAAGCCCCAATTGAGATAAAGTGCCCGAGTCTTTTTGCTGCCTAGCTGCTAATTCTTTAAACCGGTCTTCGGCATCACCAACCTGACCGTTTCTGATCAACGCGAGGGTCAACGTCGCTTGGTATGAAAAGTCCGAGTTAGCTTCGACGGCTAAACGCGCGAGACGTAACTCATTTGGCCCATCACCCAATCGGTTGTAGATGTTAAGTAGCTCTTGAATCGCCGACATATGCTTGGGGTTGTGTACAAGAGCTTTTTCCAACATACTCACTGCTTCACGTGAGCGCCCCATTCCCCATAAAGCGATGCCAAATCCGTAATAGGTAGTCGCCGGCATTTGGGACGCTTCCGCGACTTGTTCGCATACTGCATGGGGCAACTGGTTGTCTGCAGCCCAATTGCACTCCACCAATTGGGCTTGCGCTAGTGAGCTAGCTCCGTCCACCTAGATCGCTTCAAGTGCAAGCTTCTTCGCCTCAGCGATGCGCCCGGTTTTAACGAAAAGCCGGCTAAGCCAGAGGCGGGCGTGCAGGCTGCCCGGATCTTCTGCCAGTAAACGATTGAATGTCTTCTCGGCTTGCTCGTAGTCACCCCTAACCACCTTTGCCGTTCCGAGCATTAACAAGCCAGTCGTATTCTTTCGGTCAAAACATAATATCAGCGATCCTAGTACAAGACCGACGTTGCGCGTTGCTGACAGAACTACCCTGGATGGTTGCATGCTTGTCCTAACAAACTACTCATCTGAGTCAAATCAGGTCTCGTTGAGTACTCGCCACACTGTCGCGAGATTCCTGCAACGGTAAATCGCCCTCTTGGCCTTGTCAATTACGAAAATGGACGGCGTACCATCTATCGATAATTGGTGAGCGATCCTAACTTCGGCATCTAACTTCCCTAATGCCGAAGTCATCCACCCTGGTTTGGATTTATCGAGGCTTAGCCTCCAGCTCTTCATAAATCCATCTACATCTGGGCCCTTGACGTCGAGAGCTCTGCTATGGAACTCGGCAAACTGAGCCGGACCCAATGCACATGCAATTAATGCCAATTCGTGAGCGTGGCGATGGATGACGAGGGGAAAGTTCTGAAGAGCAAGTGAAGCTTTAGCCTTCGAGCGATCGACGAGATCGTAGAGACGGGGCGAAACCAACCTACAAGGAGGGCATTCGTAATCGAAGAATTCAACAACACTGTAACGTGCCGTGCTAGCGCCGCAGACAAGGCGCGCTCCTGAGAGTGCAGTTCTGTAGTCTACACCTGCGACAAGAACGGGCTCAGTTTCAGACCTTAACCTGCCAATCTCACGAATGTACACAGCACACACTATCGCAACGGTAGTTCCAATAAGCCACCACTGAAGTTTTTTGAACTTCAGTTCAGGAACGAGGTCTGAGCTCATAGGATGAATACCAGCCAGTCGCCCGATGACTTGATCGGACGCCATTGCAGGCTCCTGATTAGGGTACAGGCGTTTTTCATCTCCCTAGTGATCGTTATTCGTGAGCCGTCTGTCAGGCCAGCGGGTTACCGCATCCGCAACTCCAGGCAGATTGCTAGCCCTTGCCTCCTCACGTATCTCGCCGTGTTTGCTTAAGTCCAAGTTCCAGAGGGTGCCGAAGGTGCTCAATTTTAATCCCGGATCAAGCGTCTTTCGATTGAGGGTATGAATTCTGGGATACCAAGTGGCCTTATCGGATGGAGGGCAGCTCCCAAGAATCAACAGCGCCTGCAACTGCGCGAGTTCATGATCGGACTTGAGAAGCTTGTATACGTCATCATAGTCGCTAGACGAGATCTCGCGGCATTGATCTGTACTTGCACGATGAATAATGTCTCCTACCTTCCGAAACCACACACGGTCAAAGCCCATATCTGCCCCCATGTCGCCGTAAGTGTCAAGCACTTTAGGCTTGGGACCAAAAATACGCCACGCAACGTACCCGCTAAGTATTGACGAGGCGAGTACGATTGCGATAGTAGCTATTCGTTTCATCATCCCGAGTCTGACTGTCTGCAGGCTCTGACTTGCCTAGCGTACAGTTGGCATTGCGCACAGCGGCGCGCCCTTTACGCCACGTTGAGTGCAGCAGGACCGGCATGCCGCACTACCGCCGCATTGGGTAGCACAACAGTTATAGCACTGCGTAGGACCACTGGCACCTGGTGTCAAACCACAATTGTTAGGGTTGGAAATTGAACAGGGCGGCCAATTGGCTGCCGTGAGAAAGGGAGCTGCAGCCACGGCTGCCGTGGCAGCAAACGCTAAGCTTGAGCAAAGGGCGATTAGTCGAGCAAATTGACTCTTCATGGGATTTTTCCTGAGGCAGCAGGCACTTATAATTTGCCATGTGCACTGCGATTCATGTTACAGACTTCTAGATGGTACGCGAAGCGGTAGTATTGCTGGGATAGGTGGATCTTGACGGATTCTTTCACCTTCAGAAGTGATGTGAGGCGCATTCTGAGGCGCGTGCCTATGGTGAAAAATGCCAAATACACGTGACTATCTCGAAATGGTTCGACCGCGGTCAGGTGCTACTTGGGCACTTTATTCGTTGGTGGTGGCAGATTGGACACCCGTTTAGGACTATGCTCATCTGTTCCTACGTGGATCCCACATTTCGTTGACAAATAGAATGCCACTGTGTTCTGGGGTCTGCTGAGTTTTTGGCGGACGTGGTCACTGTTCGCCCTTCAAAAACCTATTCTGCCAGTCTCAGCGCGTATGAAGCAGGCGCAAGATTTCTACGACGTTGATGTGAACTTGATAAATCACGTAATGACCATGGCCGCCACTCGACTTTTTGGCAGTGATGTACTGATACTGGCTTGCACGTGGGACCGGGCGTGGGCGAAGGCTAACTTTTAGCCTGGGTGGTTTGCTTGCCATGCTTCGTTTTTTAGTTTGGCTTCAGCCCTGAACTCATCAATGCTGACGTTTTTGCCGGTCCGGGCAGCTGCTGCAGCCACGTGCAGGTCTGCGGCTACCTCACCGGTGAAGACGCAATCATGATTGTCGGTTCCTGGCTGCACGTCATGGCTAATGAGGTCAGTGAGGTAAGAATCTATGCTGTCGAATCCACTAGCGGCAACGGCGCGTTGGGCCCCGCTGTATAGCTGATCGGGAATTGTCACTTCAAGCCGCATGGTGTTCCTTTCTGACAGTTCAATTCATTCTCGCGTTTCCGATTTCCTAAGGGTAGTGAGCATTCAACACTCATCACATATTTAGCTCGATCTTCGTTTTGAACTTCACCTTATATTGGGGCAGAGACGTCGTCATGGTCCTGGCACGGAAGGGCCTGTACATTCCATGAGTGCCTGTGTCGATCTGCGACACATCAAACCCGCCTATCAGGGGCGACTGATATTCTTTGCCGTCGAGCGGGCGGCAGGCTTCGAACGGCTGGTAGTGCTGACCGTATACAAGAAGGAAAGCCAGAACGTGCCCCAAAGTGTTTTGGAACGGGCGCGAACGAGAATGACTGAATACAAGCGTAGGAAAGATGAGAATGGATGATCTAGACCGACATATTGCGATCGAATGCGAGAGATCGCCTGAATTCAAGGCAGCTTACGAAGCGGAATCAGCGCTGTTGGCGTTGGTTCGCGCCCGCCAAAACGCGAACCTTACACAAAAAGAAGTTGCGGAAGCGCTACACGTCTCACAACCGTACATTGCCCAAATTGAAAATGGCACCCGCAAGCCTGGGTACATGCTACTTTTTCGATACGCCAACGTCGTCGGTGCTTCCATCCTAGTGGCCACGGAGTCGTGACCATCGTCAATTCTGACAGCCTAAAGCCATCTAACGGTGTGGGGTTATGGGCTCACTTCACGTGCCTGTGGCTCAGTTGCTTCTTGGACTTTCGGCTTTGCTTTGTTCTGCAGGATCCAAGGTGATTTCAGCCTCCATAGTCTCTTCCGGAAAACAACTCGAATTGAAGTTCTCGCCTATGCGTTATCCTCAACCCTTTCGATTCAACGGATGGAAGAACTCCAAAGTTTTGGTGAGAACCTGAAAGACGAAAGTCAGACTTTGACTGTGATGCCGAATGCAACAAGGACGTGCCGACTGCGTCGACACCGTTCATCGCTGACCCCTCATCCTGACCTTCTGCCCCTGCAAGGGGAGAAGGAACCCAATCCGCCATTTCGGCTGTCATAAGCTGAGGTAAAAGACACTGAGTGATCCGTATTGCATCCGACACTCTATCACATGAGCGTGAGCGAGGGGACCATCGGCGCAATGCTCCTGTGGAATCGAAATTCCAGCATCTCCGTGGGCGGTTGCCGACCAGAATTGGCACGTGTCGCACCGAAGTTTCAGTCAAATCCGTCCTGCCGTTCGTCGGTACGATCACCGCCGGCTACAGGGTGCAGTGTGGGCGCGAGCCTAACACCCGTCTGTGGGTTTTCTTGTCGATAGATGCAAGTTTCAGTCGAGTTCGTCCTGCCGTTCGTCGGTACGATCACCGCCGACTACAGGGTGCATTGTGGGCGCCGGCCTAGCGGACGCCGGTGCCTTCGGGGGCTTCGCGGTCGGGTTGGAGTAGGATTGCGCCTCCGTCGGTATCGGTGGCGGCGAGGAGCATGCCTTGGCTCTCGGTGCCTCGGAGCTTGGCAGGCTTGAGGTTGACGCAGACAATGACCTGGCGACCGATGAGGTCTTCAGCGGTGTAATTCTTTCGAATGCCAGCGACGATCTGTCGCTTCTCTTCGCCGATGACCACCTGGAGCTTCATCAACTTGTCGGAACCTTCAAGTGGCTCGGCCTCCAAAACGCGTCCGACCTTCAGCTTCACTTTCGCGAAATCATCGATCGTGATTTCGGTCGGTACTTCTGGTGCTGGGGCGGGGGTTGGGGCGGGTTGAGGCTTAGGGGTATCCATCTTTTTCGGTTCTTGTTTCTTGGTTAAATCGAGGCGGGGGAAAATGGGCTGAGGCAGCGACACCTTGACGCCAGCAGGCAGTGACTCTTCCGAGCCAATGGCATCCCAAATGGTGAGACTAGGCAACCCAAGTTGTGCGGCAATCGCATCGGCAGTCTTCGGCATGATCGGACGAATCAGGCCCTCGGCAGTCCGCAGGCACAGCAGCATTGAGCGAAGCACCGCGTGCAGTGCAGGGTCGCTGTTCTTGGCGAGTGCCCAGGGTGCTCGGGTGTCGATGTACTTGTTGAGGAACCGAACCACGCTTAGCGCGGCATCGGCAGCATGATCGACGCGGAACGTTACCATCGCCTTGTCAAACTTGGCTTTGGCGTCGTCGATGGCCTGAGCTGCGTCAGTTTCTACCACTCCACCCGGAATCACGCCATCCACGAACTTATGGCTCATCGCCAAACTTCGGTTGAGGGCATTGCCAAGATCATTGGCGAGGTCAGTGTTGTACAGCCGGTCAAACTCGTCGTGGGTGTAAGTCGCGTCGGTATCCATCGGCATCACCGATGCCATGTAATAGCGAACGGCATCGATGGCGACCTCGGGTGTGCAACCTGCCCGTGTGGCAAGGCTGGTGGCAACGTCGAGCGGAGCCACGACGTTACCCTTCGACTTGGAGATCTTTTCGGTACCGGACATCAGCCATGCGTGGCCGACGAGAGCTTCTGGCAATGGCAGTTCAACCCCCATCAACATGGCGGGCCACAGCGTCGCATGGAAGCGAGTGAGTATGTCCTTGCCCATCCACTGCACTTCAGCAGGCCATCGGCTCTCCCACCCTGGATTCGGCCAACCCGTTGCAGCGACATAGTTGATCAGCGCATCGAACCACACATAGACGACCTGGCTGTCATCGCCGGGAACGGGAATGCCCCAGCCGGGATTGGCACGCGAAATGCAGACATCTCGAAGGCCCTGTTTGATGAAGGATAGGACCTCATTCTTACGGCTCTCGGGCAGGATGAAGTTCGGGTTCGCCTCGATATGGGCCAGCAACGGCTCCTGGAAGGCGCTCATGCGGAAGAAGTAGTTGTCTTCCTTCACCCAACGCACTTCGTTGCCGTCCGGACTCAGTCCATCCACGAGGTCGGACTCTTTGAAAAAGGTCTCACTCGAGACGTCGTACCATCCCTCATATGAGCCTGAATAGATGTGCCCCTTCTCCTGAAGAATGCTGAAAAACGCCTGCACTGCCTCGCGGTGACGTGGTTCCGTCGTACGGATGAAGTCATCAAACTCGATGTACAGCCCGGGCCAAATCTCCTTGAATTTGCTGGAAATCTCGTCGACGAAGTCCATCGGGCTCTTGCCCGCCTTCTCGGCAGCCTCTTTCACCTTGAGTCCGTTCTCGTCGGTGCCGGTGAGGAAGAACACATCGCGTCCACGTATCTTCTGGTAGCGGGACGTGACGTCCGCGGCCAGCGTCGTGAGTGCCGTACCGATATGCGGCACAGAGTTCACGTAATAGATCGGCGTAGTGATCGTGTACTTCTTAGACATGAGCCTAGAGTTTACTTGGGATGCGATCTCAACTAACTCTTAGGCCCTTTCCCGTCCCCACCATTTCCTGCCGAGAGTCAACGACACGGTCACGAGCGTAATCAAAGCAGGGACCTCGACGAGAGGGCCGACGACGGCGGCGAGTGCTTGGCCGGACTTGATGCCAAACACGGCGACGGCGACAGCGATTGCGAGCTCGAAGTTGTTGCCAGAGGCAGTAAAGGCAAGTGTCGCCGCACGTTCGTAGTCGGAGCCGGCTCGTTTTGCCATCGCCATGCTCGTAAAGAACATCACGGCGAAATAGATACAAAGCGGGATCGCGATTCGAATAACATCGAGTGGCTGGCCCACGATCACACGGCCCTGAAGGCTAAACATCACAACGATCGTGGCGAGCAAAGCAATGAGCGTGATTGGCCCAATTCGAGGCAGAAACTCCTTTTCGTACCAATCCGCGCCCTTGGTGCGTAGCGCGATGATACGCGTGAACATCCCACCGAAGAACGGGATGCCAAGGTAGACCATCACGCTCTTGAATATCTCACCAACGGAAACGTGCACCGCGGTAGAAGTGAGGCCAAACAGTGGAGGCAGCACCGTCATGAAGAACCATGCATAGACGCCGAAGAAGAGGACCTGGAAAATGCTGTTGAAGGCGACCAGACCGGCCGCGTAGTCATTGTCACCATCGGCGAGGTTATTCCACACGAGCACCATGGCGATGCAGCGCGCCAATCCGACAAGGATGAGACCCGCCATGTATTCAGGCTTGTCGGGGAGTAACAGCACGGCAAGCGTGAACATTAGGACCGGGCCAACGACCCAGTTCTGAAGAAGCGAAATCCCCAGCAGCTTCTTGTTTCGAAACACCTCTGGAAGTCGCTCGTACCGCACCTTCGCGAGCGGTGGATACATCATCAAGATGAGGCCGATCGCGAGGGGAATGTTGGTTGTTCCGACCGACATTTTTCCCAATGCACCCTCAACGCCAGGAATAAATCGGCCGATGAGCACACCGACCGCCATAGCCAGAAATATCCAAAGTGTCAGGAATCGATCGAGAAAGGACAGTGCCTTTCGTGGGGCCGCAGATTCGCTCACGAGTGGCTCCTAAAGGCTCTATCTGAATTCCAGCGTTTACCGATTGCGGCAACGAGGGTTATTTCGCCGTTCATCGAAATGAGAATAGCATACATTTCGATAAATAGCGAAATAAGAGAAATATTCGGTCCGATATAGGGGAAAGGCGTGCCTTAATGTCAAACAGTTTTGGCAGAATGGTCTTGTTCTGTAGCCGCGGCATGGTTTTTGGCCGCGCACCCAGCTCGCGGCTTGAACCCATTTTTGGTCTTGGCGAACGGTCCGAACGCCGGCACATGCCATCCGGCGGCTACGGCGGCTGTTGAGATACCAAAACTGTTTGACATTAAGGCGTGCCTTGCTAACCCAACGCTGGTTAATTTCAACGGAAGCAAGAAGCGACGCACGCGTCGCCCCTACATTCTTGCCGCTATGGCGGTGGCCTTTTCAATGGCATCGGCCAAATGATCCAAAGTCGCAGCGACCAGAGGGATCTGCTGAGTTGCTTCTGACCAATTGCGCTCTTCGAGGGCTTCGCGGATGGCGGGGAGAGTCTTCACTCCGTAGCCAGTGTAGAAGCCGGGGGCATAGATCGCATGGCGATACCACGGGCGTCGAGGAAGACCTGAGCCCAGCAGGGACCGCTCGGTTTGCATCAACGCTTCGTCGAGAGCAACTGAGGCCTTTGCTTTTCCTGCCACTGCGGAATACTTCTTGGCCGAAGACAACAGGCGCTCGACAGCCTTTGTTAGCACAGTGAAGTCGACGGTTGGAACAGCATCCTTGATCTTCGGCATTGCCTTTGGCAAAAGTGGATCGAAAGTGGCCTTCAGGGTTCCATCGAGGATCTCACGGTTCTTCTCGGCGGTCTCGTCGCGCATCGTGTCGACGAGCTTCGGCAGTTCTTTGGCGTACTTGTCGATGGTTTCTGCCAGGTTCGAAAATTCGAACGGTAGCACATCTGCGTCGGCCAATCGAGTCATGATGCGAGCACCGACTTGAGCGGTGGTAAAGCCGTACTGAAGCTTAGGGTCCGCAAAACGTGTGTACCAATCATAAGAGTCGTAAGTGGAGTGGTAAACACCGCCGCCACCCTCGCCTCCAAATCCCATATCGAATGATGCGATTCCGATATGCTGCAGGAAGGAGCTGAAGTCAGACCCAGAACCAAGGGCTCCGATCGGCATATCGGGTTTAGCGCGCAGTTCCTTTCGGTCAGCCGCAGATGCCCCAACCAACTTTTGAGCTCTCGCACGCTCGGCGATAGTGAGATGCGTCTCTGGGTCGATGACATAGCGCTCGACTTGGTTCACGAACTTCTCTAGGCTGTGCGAACCGCCGACATTGAAGAACCCTCGTCCGATACTATCGGTGTTGAGGTAGGCGACTGCCTTCTTGGATAGCTCCTCGGCGTGGGTCTCAACCCATTCCGTCGAACCGAGCAAGCCGGGCTCTTCGCCGTCCCACAGGCAGTAAATCATCGTGCGTTTGGGTCGCCAACCGGTCTTGAGGAGACCTCCAATTCCCTTTGCTTCCTCCATCAAAGCGACGGCGCCGCTCAAAGGATCTTCGGCGCCAAGAACCCAACCGTCGTAGTGGTTGCCGCGAATAATCCATTCGTCAGGCAACTCGCTCCCCTTCACTTTCGCGATAACGTCTCGGGCCTCGACAGTCTGCCAATTGAACTTCAGTTTGAGGTGGACGTCGGTATCTCCAGGTCCGATGTGGTAGGTGATCGGCAACGCACCTCTCCAGTCATCTGGAGCTACCGGACCTCTGAGCGTCTTCAGAAGCGGGAGGGCATCGCCGTAAGAGATGGGCAGCGTCGGTATCTTCGCAATCGTTGGGGCATCCTTGAGTGCCAAACGCTTGGCTTCCTTTGAGGCACCCTCTCCCGGAGTCAGCGGATCGCCAGGGAACAACGGCATGTCGGCAATCGATCCGCGCTGCACACCATTCTCATTCCGATAGCCCCCGACGGGATACACATCTCCACGATAGAATCCGTCATCCCGAGGATCGGAGTAGATCAGGCAGCCAATCGCGCCGTGCTCCGCCGCGACCTTCGGCTTGATCCCTCGCCATCCGCCGCCATAGCGACTGATAACGATCTTGCCTTTGACGCTAATGCCCTCGCTCTCAAGTACTTCGTAGTCCTTGGGCATGCCGTAATTCACATACACCAGCTTTGCTGTCACATCGCCATCTGGCGAATAGGCGTTATATGGCTGCAATCCACCGGGAGCCCGCGAAGTGGAATCTTCTTTGAGTGCTGGCTCTTGAAGTTTCGCGCGGTAACCGGCCATCTCAAGTACTCGCTCTTTCGGGCTTGGAAAAAGAACATAGAAGCGCTCGATCTCGGCATCGAAGCCCCATTGCTTGAAGAGGCTCAGAGCATACTCAGCGTTCTTCAAACCATAAGGGGAACCGACGTGGTGCGGCTTTGCTGAAAACTGCTTCAGCCAGATCGGAAGGTCGGACTGAACGATAAGCGAATCGAATTTCTCTTCAGTAGCGAGTTGTTGTTTCGCTGCTTCAGGCGAAAATCCCATGAGCGGATCATCCGAAGAACCGAAGGAAGCAAGGGCAATGGCAGACAGCAAGCACAGCACGCGGGAGAGTCTACACCGCCGATCCTTAAACTCCAAAGCAGAACCCATGCGCACGTATGCCAAAATTGAGCATGACCACCGTCCGCGTATATGTCACGTTGAAACCTTCTTTGCTCGACTCCGCCGGACGGACTGTGGCTGGAGCCCTCCAAAAGCTGGGATACAACGAGCTTCACCAAGCGCGAATTGGCAAACTCATCGAGCTTCAGGTGGAAGAGTACGATGAGGTCCGAATCAAAGAGATGTGCGACAAGCTGCTCGCCAACCCGGTGATCGAGGATTACACAATCGAGGTCCCACGATGAAAGTAGCCGTCATTCGCTTCCCCGGTGCCAACTGCGATCAAGACGCCTATTTCTCGCTTCGAGAGGATCTTGGGATCCAAGCGGAGTATGTCTGGCACGAAGATCACTCTCTTGAAGGCTTCGATGCCGTGTTCCTCCCCGGAGGTTTTTCGTACGGCGACTATCTGCGTTGCGGTGCGATGGCTTCGCGAGCACCGATCATGGCTGAGGTTCGGCGATTCGCCGAAGAAGGCCGACCCGTCATCGGCGCGTGCAATGGATTTCAGGTTCTGTGCGAAGCTGGACTCTTGCCTGGTGCGTTGCTACTCAATGCTGGACAGAAATTCCTGTGTAAAGACGTTTACTTGGCAGTTGAGAATAGAACTTCGTTGTGGACTCGAGGCGTCGACAAGATATTGAGACTTCCTATTGCTCACGGTGAAGGTCGATATATTGCGGATGAGGACGCTGTTGCCAGGTTGGAAGACAATGGCCAAATCGCCTTTCGGTATGTTGACGCTTCTGGCGCAAGAACGGACGAATCCAATGTCAACGGATCCGCCCATGCGATTGCGGGAGTACTCAACACCAAGGGCAATGTCCTCGGTCTGATGCCACACCCAGAGCGGGCGACGAAAGCGCTTTTAGGCTCCACGGATGGACTCGCTATTATGAATGCCTTCCACCTAGTAGCTTCTAACCGATAAGTTTTCCGGCAAAGACATATAATAAAGCGCTTTAGAATGAGAACTCGTCGGGCGATCACAGCCATTTCACTTATCGCACTCTGCGCACTGTCGTTCGCGGAGGACAAAGTAGCGGTTGGCAAGCTGGGCGAAGCGACCGAACCAACGGCGGTCTACGTTTCCGCCAGCCGAAAAGCACGAGTGCTCTATAGCGTTGCTCCGGGAGATCGACTGGTCGTCAAGAAGTCGTCCAACCCAAATTGGGATCTCGTTCTTCTTCGAGACTATCGGTACGCTTATGCGCCCGCTGCTGCGTTTACGGTGCTGCCCTACACGGCATACATGCCCAAGCGTCGGGTTTCCGAAGTCTTGTCATCTCGGAGTCGAATTCCCAACCGCACCGGTGACCCCGTTGCCGACGCAGCACTGATGTTCCAAGGCACTCCATACAAATGGGGCGGTAACGATCTCGCGAACGGGATCGATTGTTCCGGATTCGTTAAGAAGCTTGAAGGCGCCATCGGAAATCTGGATTTGCCCAGAACAGCGGCGGAGCAGGCCCATGTTGGAACTCCGATCTACCGAATGGAAGAGCTACAACCAGGCGATCGCTTGTACTTCAAGATGAAATCTGAGTCGCGCATCAGCCACACCGGGATTTATTTGGGCAACGGCCAGTTCATCCACTCCTCGCATGGCAAGGGTGGGGTTTCGACCGATTACCTTACTGCCGGATGGCGAAAGATGCTCGTCGCCGCACGTCGCTAGTGGAGAAAAAATCTCCACACGATGGTGATTTTTCTGCTATTCTCGTTCCATGATTGAACGACTGGCGAGGCAACCGCTTCTTGATGCCCTTTCGGATACACCGGTCGTGTTGATCCACGGTCCCCGTCAATCCGGGAAGAGCACCCTTGGCCAATTTCTGGAACCCAACCGACGCTACGTCACCCTTGACGACCCGATTGCTTTGGCTCTCGCGCGGCGGGACCCCAAAGCGTTCCTAGAGGCATATCCTGGCCCAGTGATGATCGATGAGGTCCAACGTGCCCCTGAACTGTTTTTAGCCATCAAGCTGAATGTCGACCGTGATCGATCCCCTGGAAAGTTCTTGCTTACGGGTTCGGCGAACGTCATGAACCTACCCAAGCTGGCCGACTCGTTGGCGGGGCGAATGGAGATCGTTGACCTCCTTCCTTTTTCCCAAACAGAGTTGGAAGCCCGGACATCGAATTTCGTCGATGCCTCCTTTGAGGAGCAATTCAATCCCGCATTTGAGAACGAAGACTTGAAAGACTTGGTCGATCGAATTGTGCGGGGTGGCTTCCCCGAACCTAGTCTCAGGAGTTCTCAGGCTCGTCGAGATGCTTGGTTTGCAAACTATGTGCGAACACTCCTCGAACGGGACGTGAAAGATGTCGCTAACATCGACGGACTCTCACAAATGCCGTTGCTCCTTCGACTTCTCGCCTCCCGTGCAGGAAGCACCCTGAATGCGGCTGGGCTCGCGACGGAGACGGGCATTCCCTACACCTCGCTTAAGCGATACCTGTCTCTCCTGGAGACCATCTTTCTGCTCCAACTGGTCAATACTTGGTCTCACGACCGAAGCCGAATCCTGACGAAGGCACCGAAGGCATATATCGTGGACTCTGGCCTCCTCTGTTATTTGGCGAATTTGAGTGCTAAGTCTCTTTCTGAAGATCCGCTCCGCCTCAAACCTCTCCTTGAAAACTTCGTAGCTCTAGAACTTCAAAAGCAGTGCCGCCTCGGAGACGTACGACCTTGGCTGCTTCACCTCCGCACGATTCGTCACCTAAGTGTTGATTTCGTTTTGGAATCACGACGGGGTGAAGTGGTTGGGATTCAGGTGAAGTCCGGTACCTCCCTCCACGAAGACGACGCCGAGGGTCTACGCTTCCTGCGAGACCTCGCCGCCGAGAAGTTCGTGCGTGGGATCGTGCTGTACAACGGGACCACGATTCAGCCCCTCGATGCGAAAATCGTAGGGGTTCCTATCAGCGCCCTGTGGGCATGACATCGGCCAGAGATAGGTAAGTTGCTCAGCCATGAGCCGTAAAATCCCTGCGTGGCAGATACCCGCAGGGCGGTCAATCCGACTTCTCGGGCAGGCTTCATTGGCACTAGGACCTCGTAGTTATTCGATGTCCTACGGCAAGATGTGCTTCCGCTCGGTCAAAGTTCATCGCTCTGTAAATATCTGATGGAATATCCTATGCTTAATAATCTGAGTAGAACGCCAGTAGCTTAGCGACTGGCACGCAGTACCTTCACTCATTTGGCTTGGGATATCCAAGGAGCTCAAATCGAAGAAACACGTCACAACTACCCATTTTCACAGTGCTACGTGCAGAAATGCGTCTAGCGACCTTCCAAGTGACTCGAGGAGACCCCGCCGACTATGAACGTTGGCGGTCGTGCTCTTGGGTGAGATGATGCAGCATGCTACGAAATCGGTCAGTAGATGCATTGCCGAAATAGTCTCCATCAACTTCGAAACGTACTGTGCCCGCGTCACGCCGGACGGTCATGTGACCGCACGTGACTGCCGTGTGATCAGTAACAGGCAATAATAACGCATCTAGTTGCCACTGGAAATCCTCGCGAGCCACTCGCTTCCACGACCAACCTCGTCCATCCAGCAGAGAAAGAAATAGCTGCTCACCACTGGCTTCGATTGCGAATGCTCGATTAAACGGATCGTCAAGTCTTCCCACCACAGCGTCGGACGGAACCGTCGGCAAATCGTCTCCGGCGTTTTTCTCGAGTTGGGATCGAGCCATGGCCTCGAGCCAGATCTCAGACATGAGACGAAAGGCTGTAACGTTAACCCTCGTGGATGTGCTTAGTTCAGAAGGGGACAGGAGCGGCGCTCGAAGAGCTTCCAATGTAATTAGCTTACGCCGAGCTTCAAGATCGGCCTGTGTTTCAGGACGCGAGTACTTATCGAAGTTCATATTGTAACCTCGGCTGCGTAGGCACCCAACTGAAGAGCATGGGCTCCAAATAAATCAAATTCTGCTCGGTAACGGGCCTTATTTCCTTCCAAAAATACATTTGGCTCGTTCGCATGCACACAGACGACGTAAAGTGGCTTTCCGTCCAGGGTGCTTCTAATAGGATAGACGAGAAGGCAACCGGTTGCGCCTTTTGGATTTGACTGTGATTTAACAAAGTGGCTCGCTTCTCCCTTCAGAATCTCTAGTGCGACGTCTTCGATTAGAAACAAATCGTCCCGCAAACCGTGGGAGGCCGCGGAATTTGGATTACGAATATCTTCAATTCGGGACTCAATGCCGCGCTTTCGCGGCGCAGCTGCTACCCGAGAATCAATCTTACCGTCTTCGACTGACAGGATTGTCACCTTTATTTCAACCCCGGTCTTCGAAGCCATCGTAGTGAAAACATGATGTATGTGATCAGCAATGTGACCCATGCCGTCTTGAAGAAGTTCCTTCCTGCTCGATTTTCGCCCCCTAGATGTATCTAGTTCTACGAGGTAGGCGAGGTGGCTGGCACACCGCATCCTGGCGCCTGCAATTACTTCCAAAACTCCGCGGATGACAGCGTCATTGTTGATTTCCGCCATTTCCAAGCCCCTCCTCAAAGCAGCCATGCAGACCGGAAAACAAAGGACGGCTGGGAGCCAGATAGCACCCTTTGTTAACCAGACCATATCCCACTTCATTCGGCGAGCAAGCGACACACCTTCCTCGTTATATCCCAGGTACATGCAGAACTGGCAGAAGACGAGAGTTAGGAAGACAACCAATTGAATCGCCAGATTCTTCTTGAATGCCTCGTTCCAACCACCGATGCGAGCACGCATATGCTGACGCTGTTGTCGTAAGAAACGAGTCCCATATGCCCAAACTTCGACCTTTGCGACTAAAGCAAAGACGAGTAACCCAATTGGAAAAATGAGGAAAAATCCTGAACAAATTACGATCAATCCCCGAGAGACAGTCGACAGGCTGGTTGTCCTAACGAATGCGACTGTGCCAGCCACGGCTACTATGACGTAGACTACTAGAGATATCCACAGGAAAACTCGCTTCAGCGGCTTCATTGCACAGGCAGTTTATCACTTGTTTCTAAATAAAACTAGAAACCTGCATATTTTAACTGGGATTAACCGCAAAACACTGTAGTATCTATTGATAGCGACTTACCAATTCGCTTTCTTCGTCGAACGACAGGTCCGATGAGACCACAATCATGAGAAGTCAGAGCACCCTGCAATTTCCGGTTTAGTTTTCACGATAGGCGCGTTCTCAGTAAGTTATCCACCCGCTTTCGTCTTCGATCCTTGTCGTCTTTCCTGTTCTTTCAGGATCTTCTGCATGGCGGGGCTCAGTTCGGATTGGGTTTCTTCCCGAATCTTCTTGGCCTCAGCGGGATCTCGGACGACCTTTGGCGTCAGGAAGACGAGAAGCTCTGTCTTCTGGTTATCATTGTTCTTCTGCTTGAACAATTCGCCAAGAAGCGGGATATCTCCCAGGAGTGGAATCTTGTTGACGGTTGAAGTCACCTGATTCCGGATCATGCCACCAAGGATGATCGTCTCTCCGTCTTTGACCGAAACGGTTGTCTCCGCTTCGCGCTGATTAACGATCGGCGCGTTGAAGGTCGTGTATCCCTGG
Organism: uncultured Armatimonadota bacterium; assembly: GCA_903833215.1. Lineage (GTDB taxonomy): Bacteria > Armatimonadota > Fimbriimonadia > Fimbriimonadales > Fimbriimonadaceae > Fimbriimonas. Next base: position 9,426 of record CAILEM010000012.1, on the reverse strand, counting down.
AGGTCGTTCGCCGTCTGCGTCACGTCCATCGTCACATAACCATTACTGGTGATGTGAGGAGTGACGGTAAGAACCATGCCTACATCTTGGAATGCGTAGTTAAAGCTTGTCGTGCCGTTCTGGTTCTCAATAGTGCTCACGATGTAAGGAATGCTCTGGCTGATGTTGATCTGAGCTTCCATGTTGTTCGAGGTGAAGATTCGTGGTGTCGACAGGACTTGGAACTTCGTATCGGTTTGGAGCATATTGAAGAAGGCCGACAAATCACCGCCAGTCAACGTGTAATTGAAGCCTTGCAAAGGTGGATTCGCATTTTGCAGGCCGAAGTTTGCTCCCGCTGACCCGGTCGTGCCTTTATTCCCAAATGCCTTGGATTGTGCGAACTTCCATTCGAGGCCGAACTGCTTGGACTTGTCCAAATTCGCCTCGACGATAATGGTTTGAATCATCACCTGCTCTGGAATCTTGTCAATTTGGTCAAGGACATCTTTGATAAGGTCAACGTTGTCGGGGGCTGTCACAACGATGACCGAGTTCGTATTAGGATCGGCTATGGCAGTGACTTGGCCCGTAAGGTCATGCACACCAATGACTCGCCCATCTTGGTCGTGGCCAACCGAGTTGCCGTTTCGATTCCCTCGGCCGTTTCCACCACCTTCCTGGCCAAAGACTCCAAAGAACGCCTGTGTCACTCCGACCGAGGTCTCCAAATTGCCGCTATCGGCATTCGGGTCCTGAAGCGCGATGGGCAGGTTCTTTGCGTCGGGCTTGCGAGCCGCACCTGCTCTTGCCGAACTCGAATTTCGAGATGAGTTCGAGAAAGTGTTGTTCGTCGGGGTAATTGGCCGATTGTTATTGTTGTTCTGAACACCCTGCCTCTGACCAAAAGCGGCCGTAAGGAGATTTGCGACGGTATCAGCACGGGCGTTTTGCAGTTTGAACACGAAAGTCGTGCCTGTGAACGGCATCTTCTGGTCGAGATCGGCGATCACCTTATCGGCGACAGCGATCAAATCGTCGGTTCCCGTCACGATGATTGAGTTGGTGCGTGAATCGGCGACGGCCAGGTTCTGGTTTTGAGAACTGGATCCGAAGAAGAAAAAGGCAAACGGATTGCTGTCATTCTGCTTTGCGCCTTTACCTTTGCCCATGTTAGACTGCAGGACGTTCTGTACGGAGCTAACAACCTCGGTTGCGGTGGCATAAATCAGCTTGTAGGTCTTCGAGTGCTGCGGTTCCGTCTGACGCTTGTCAATCTCTTTGATCAGCGCCTCAACCTCTTTCTGCTGGGCCTCTGGAGCATTAACAATGACGAGATTGCTGAACTCTTCGTAGGATGCCTTCACCGAGGGGCCCGAACCAGGAGGTTTCGGCTGACCACCCGGCCCTGCAAACATCATTGCAAACTGTTGCCCCTGGTTTGGGTTCGCCCCTCCCGAAGTAAATACCTCGTTAATCGCCCGCGCAACTTGACTCGCATTGGCAAACATGAGTTGGTAGTACTTCACCACGGTCGCATTCGGGTCCGTCATCGGCATCGCCGGCATCACCATTTGTACAGGAGCCGGCTGTTCAGGCGGCTTGATCCGCGTGATCACGAGCAACTTTCGATCTCGGGTGATCTCGAAACCTTTGAGCTTAAGAACTGAGTTGAAGACGTGAAACGCCTCAGAAAGCCCCACAGGATCGGCAGTTGTAACGGTGATGGGTCCGACCAAAGCAGGATCCTTTACAATCGTCACGTGCGAGGCCTGCTGAATCATCGCGATGACATTGTCGATGTTTGCACTGCGAAAACTGAGCTTGATCCTGGCCTTGGAATCGAGCTTTAGCGAGTCCCAAGGATCGCCTACTTCAACCGGTTTTCCGCCACCAGGATGATTTTGTGCGGCAGGTCCTCCCTGTGCAGGCTTACTTGGGCCTATAATGCCACTCTGCGAAGTCTTTGAAGGAGTGGTTTTCGATTCCTGCTTGTTGGCTGGGGGATTTCCCTGCTGACCAGCAGGAGGGTTTCCCGCGGGAGGGCTTCCAGCAGGACCTTGTTGGGTGGCCGCTATGAGTGGCAGCAACACTAAGGAGAGCGACAAGAATTTTAGGGATTTGTGTGGGCTCGGCATCAGATCTCGGAAGTTCCTTGCTCAGTACGCGGGTTTTCAAATGAACGACGTCCATTTCAGCAAAAATGGCAGACGAATTATTGGTTAGTTAAGACTTACTATCAAAAGACTGGCGACGTTGCGGGGTTGCGACTGCGCTTGGCGACTTTTCAAGAAGAGGAAATCGAACGATGGCGAACGATGTAACACGAAGACAATTCATTCAACAGACGGGTGCAGCGGCAGCAGCTTTGACGCTTGGCGGGATTCCTGGTATCGGTGCCTTGCGCAGGAGAGACGGAACTCCGATCATCCTAGGGTCTGGCCACCACAAATACGAGTGTTACCACGACTGGTTAACACCTCCACCGAACATTAAGTTCGGCGATACCCATGGAGTGATCCAAGATGCGAAGGGGCATATCTATCTTGCTCAAACCGTTCATTCGACGAGCCCAAGTGATGACGCAGTGGTGGTTTACGACCAGCATGGCAAATTCATCAAGTCATGGGGTGCCCGATTCAAAGGTGGCGCACATGGAATTGACATCCGAAAAGAGGGCCATCAGGAATTCCTCTATCACTGCGATACTTCCCATCGAGAAGTGGTAAAGACAACCCTTGATGGAGACGTAGTTTGGGTTAAAGGTGTGCCCCAAGAGCCTGGCGTCTACAACGATAAGAACGCATTTGTGCCTACCAATATCGCATTTGCTCCAGACGGCGGCTTCTACATCGCAGATGGTTACGGATCCAGTTGGATCCACCAGTACGACGCGAAAGCGAACTGGGTGCGCACATTTGGTGGGCGAGGCTCAGAGAAGGGCAAGGTTAACTGTCCGCACGGTCTCTGGCTTGACGATCGCGGTCACGAGCCTCTCCTCGCGGTTGCCGACCGTTCGAATCGCCGAATCCAATACTTCAGCCTCGACGGCAAGCACGTCAGCTTTGTAACTGACGGTATGCGACTTCCGTGTAACTTCCACCTTCGCCACGGCGAGATGCTTGTCCCGGACCTCGACAGCGTGATCACGTTGCTGGATAAGGACAACAAGGTCATCACAATGCTCGGCGACGGCGACTCTGACGGGCACCAGAAGGATCTTCGAGACGCACCGCGCGATCAGTTCATTCCTGGAAAGTTCATCCACCCGCACGACGCGATCTTCCTTCGCAATGGCGACATTCTAGTGGCGGAATGGGTTCCCATCGGCCGCGTAACCCTTCTGAAGCGAGTCTAGGAAAAGCCCTAAACTCCCCTGCCAATCACGCTTGGCGGGGGAGTTAGGCGTTACCTGTCAATCGTTGTTCGAGGTCGTTTTGAACGGATGAGGAAACAGGTAACGGTTTCGAGATTGACCTGCCCGCTTCGATAATCTCACCCAAACGCCCCAATATAGCCTCGCTTCTCGACTCAATATTTTCCGCCCATCGGCATATCAGCCGGTGAGTAATGAAGTAGAGCGCCGTGAGGACAAACCCAAAGATGATGAAACCCATCAAAGGATCGACGTGTGCCTTCTTGCATATCGCGATAAAGCCCATCATCGACATAAACGACGTCACAAACCCAAACATCCAGCCTGCAGTCAACGCACCCGACTGATTGATATTCAGTCGAAACCGAGTCCGGCCGTTTCGGATAGTCGCCGATAGATGAACGGAAAGAGTGTCGCTACTGGCCTTCCACTCCTGTGTCGATCCGACGCGACTGATTTCGCCCGCCATCCCGTAGGTCTGCCGCAAGTCGGCAATGACTTCTTCCCAGCCGGCTTCATCCAGTTCGCCGTCAAAAGACCGCTCAAAGGTTTCTGTCGCAGGAGGCCCGAACATCTGGAATTTCCTGACCTTTTTCGGCCGGACATCCAAGGAAGCTGCGGCAGATGCAATGCGTTTTGGATCGATGCCTACTTCGGATGCTAATCGCTCGATTTCACGCAACGTCAGCCCCGCAGATTCTCCGTTGCCAGAAAAATCCTCAGCTTGAGCCTCAGCCGCCGATCGTAAAATCGCAGCAAGCTCGGCTTCATCGTAACGACGCTCAGACATCCCACCTATGGGACGCCGTAGCCGCCGAATGGGTTTCGGTCCGGACTTCATCACGCAAAGGACTCTAAGGTTCGCTAAGGCATGCGTTTGATTCATCACTCAGAGGACAATCCGCAAACATCTAATCTAGAGCCAAACCCTTCCCCTTTGCGTCCCTCCGCGTCCTTTGCGCGATGAAATCCAGCACCCGGTTCAGGCTTGGTTTCCACGACCAGAGTTTGATGCGACCTACTGTCAGGCCGTCTTCATGCGCCTTCAACGCGATGCGGAGGCTCGGTTAACTCAAAGTGGAGACCAAGAACCACTCATTGACGGATAGATCATTGAGTTGGTACGATGGATCATGTCGTCGCGGATATTTGCGATTCCAGCATTCGACAAGTTTGCTCGGAAGGCGCGAATAGGCGACGAACGGCTGATAGACGCAGTGGATCGGGCTGACAATGGACTGATCTATGCCGATTTGGGTGAAGAAGTAATCAAGCAGGCGGTAGGAAGACCCAACGAACCTGCCATCAAGGGGTTTCGCACGATAATCGGATTTCGCTCTGAATTTCGGGCGTTCTTTCTTTATGGATTCCCCAAGAATGAAGCTGACAACATAACCCCAAACGCGCTAAAGGGATTTCGGAAGATCGCCTCAGATTTGATGGCTTTGGCGGACGAGCAGGTGGAGATTCTTCTCGCATGTGAAGAGCTGAGGGAAATCAAGCGACCGCAAGGTGAAAAGACCAAAGATGAGAACTGAAAGAGAAATCGAGCTTGACATGTTCGACGGCATGAGAGAGGTTGCAGAGTCTCTCTATCGTCATGGGTTCATGAGTGATGAGCGAGCTCAGGAGGCCGAGGCTCTCCACGCTGAAGTGGGTGCGAAGCCCCTTCGCCTCCAGCGAGATACATTTGATTCGAGCGTGATAACACCTACGCCAGCAATCCCTCCAGAGCACATCAAAGAAATTCGGGAGCTGGTCGGTGCCAGCCAAGCCGTTTTGGCAATGCATCTAGGAGTGGCCACGGCAACCCTATCTCAGTGGGAGCGTGGTGCGCGCAAGCCAGACGGACCAGCGCTTCGGCTTCTTTCGCTTATCGAGCGGCATGGCCTCGGCCACGTCAGATAGAGTGTCAACACCGCGGGCCTGGCCGCGATCGTTGGGACGTCTGGAACTTGGAGGTTTCTTGGGGTTTGTCCACTGAACGTCTCGCCTTGCCAGCAGGCAGTGCATCGCATCTACGATAATAAGCGCATGAGTGAACTGAGCCATGTGGCTCCTGATGGGTCGGTGAGGATGGTTGATGTGTCTGGCAAGACCTCCACGTTCCGCCAGGCGAAGGTCGCTGGGTTGCTGAAGATCACGGAGACCCACCGCGACGCTATCCACAAATTGCCTAAAGGTGACGCCCTCACGATCGCCCAGATCGCAGGCATTCAAGGCGGAAAGAAGTGTTCCGACCTCATCCCGCTCTGCCATCAGATCCCGCTTTCGCATCTTGACGTGGCTATCCGGTTGACTGATGACGGCATTGCCATCGAAGCAACCGCGCGTACGGATGCTGCAACCGGCGTCGAGATGGAGGCCTATGCGGCAGTGGTCACTGCGGGAATCACGCTCATAGACATGCTCAAAGGCGTGAGCCCAGACCTCATTCTCACCGATGTCATGCTCATGGAAAAAACGGGAGGAAAAGCCGATTGGCTGCGCGAATAGGCATCATCACCGTGAGTGACTCACGGAACCCATCGACCGACCAAAGCGGCCCGATGGCGCGTGCAACTCTTGAAGAATTTGGATACAAGGATTTCGACTATCGCCTTGTACAAGATGAAGTCGACCAGATTCAGGCCGCGATTCTTGAGCTTTGCGCCACCTGTCATGCTGTCTTCACCACCGGAGGTACCGGATTCGCACCTCGGGATGTCACACCCGAAGCCACTGCTCCTTTGCTGGAGAAGCGAGCCGACTCGCTATGTGAACTGATGCGCCAACGCGGAGCGGCCCACACAGAATTTAGCCACCTCTCTCGCGGCATCGCGGGGGTGTGCCACGGCGCGCTCGTTGTAAATCTGCCTGGTTCGCCGAAAGCAGTATTGCAAGGGATTCGAGCGATTGGAAAGCTGCTTGATCCGATTCTGACGAACCTGCACGAGGGGCATTGTCCAGCGAACGAATGCTGATCGACACCCACTGCCACATCAACTTTCCTGACAAGTTTCCCAATCCAAGTGAAACCGTCGAGATAGCCAAGCGCGCTGGCGTTGGCAAGCTCATTACGGTGGGTTGCGATCCTGAATCAAGCCGGCAAGCGATTGCGGTGGCCGAACAGTTTGCCGATGTATACGCGGTCGTCGGTTGGCACCCTACCTACACGAAGGACTACACCACAGAATCGTTGGACGAAATCGAGGAAATGCTTTCGCATCCGAAGGTCGTCGCGATTGGCGAGATTGGACTGGATTTCCACTGGGATTACGCGACACCGGAGCAACAGCGCGTCGCTCTCTTCGATCAACTCGACCTCGCTGTCCGCACGCAAATGCCGGTGGTGTTTCACTGCCGTGAGGCCTATCCGCAGCTTCTTGATATCCTCGAAAAGCGCCCGCCGCATCCATATCTATTTCACTGCTTTGCTGGCGATGCCACCGACGCAAAGCGATCTCTTGACCTCGGCTGCATGATCGGCGTCGATGGTCCGATCACTTACAAGAATTCGAATACCTTGCGAGAGGTGATTGGCCAAATTCCCCACGACAGACTGGTCATCGAAACCGACAGCCCCTATATGCCCCCCGTGCCTTTTCGTGGACAACCGAATCAGCCTGCTTACGTGAAGTACGTCAACGATGGACTTGCCACCGTTCTTGGGATCACGGCGGAGGAATGCGCTGACCTAACGACACAAAACGCACTTCGGTTTTTCCGAATCGACGGTTAGAAACTCTGTTTCAACCTATACTGCGAGTGACCCCATGTCAAAACGGAACGGAGATTTCGAGTCGGACGGAACTGGGCTTATCGCCATTGATCCATGGCTGGAACCCTACCGCGAGCGCCTGAAAGAAAGGACAGACCACTATAAGTGGATGCTGTCGTCGCTCCCTTCTGACGACCTTTTGGGGCCTGCGAGCCTCGGACACCACTATTTCGGCCTGAACCGAGGCGAGAAAGATGGTGCGGCTGGCGTGTGGTACCGAGAGTGGGCACCAGAGGCATCTGCCCTCTCTCTAGTCGGAGATTTTAACGGCTGGATTCGAGACGCAAACCCAATGACACGCGATGAATGGGGTGTTTGGTCGATCTTCCTCCCCGACACTGAATATGGGGAAGGGCTTGTGCACGGTTCCAAGGTCAAAGTCAACGTTTCGACTCGCGCTGGACGGTTCGATCGGATCCCTGCTTACATTCGCAGAGCTGTTCAGGATCCGCAATCGCACGCCTTCTCAGGCCAGTACTGGAACCCGGAGACGCCATACGTTTGGCAAAACCCGGTCCCAGTGATCAAAGGTGGACTTAGGATCTACGAAGCTCACGTGGGAATGGCTCAGGAGGAAGGCAAGGTCGGGAGCTTTCGCGAGTTCACTCAGAACACTCTTCCTAAAATCGCTGAGATCGGCTACAACGCGATCCAACTCATGGCGGTAATGGAGCACCCGTATTACGGCTCATTCGGGTACCTCGTCTCGAATTTCTTTGCTGTCTCCTCGCGGTTCGGAACCCCGGAAGAACTAAAAGAACTGATTGACGTCGCCCACGGGCTAGGAATCCGCGTGATCATGGACATCGTTCACTCGCACGCTGTCAAGAACACGGAAGAGGGGCTAAGCAAGTTTGACGGGACCGACCACCAGTACTTTCACGCGGGTGGTCGTGGGCAACACGCTGCGTGGGATTCGATGCTGTTCGATTACGGCAAACCCGAAGTATTGAGATTCCTGCTGTCCAACGTGCGCTACTGGTTGGAGGAGTTTCGGTTTGATGGCCTGCGGTTTGACGGCGTGACGAGCATGATGTATCTCGATCATGGTCTAGGCCGGTCTTTTTCAAGCTATGACGACTACTTCGGTGGCAACGTCGACGAAGACGCAGTCGGTTACCTCAAGCTCGCAAACCAGCTTTCGCATCTCCTAAATCCAGAAGCAATCACCATTGCCGAAGATGTTTCGGGGATGGCTGGCACCTGCCGTCCCGTTGAAGAGGGTGGTTTGGGATTCGACTATCGCCTCGCCATGGGCGTTCCTGATTTCTGGATCAAGCTCCTTAAGGAGAAAAAAGATGAGGACTGGCCGTTGGCTGACCTCTACTCGGTGCTGCTGAACCGGCGGCCGAACGAGAAGCATATCGGCTATGTCGAGTCGCACGACCAAGCTCTGGTTGGAGACAAGACGCTGGCCTTCTGGCTGATGGACAGCAAGATGTACTCGAACATGAGCAAGTTCACTCAGGATCCGGTCATCGATCGTGGCATTGCCCTCCACAAGATGATTCGCCTCGTGACATTCGCTCTCGCGGGTGAGGCGTATCTGAACTTCATCGGCAACGAGTTCGGGCATCCCGAGTGGGTCGACTTCCCAAGACCCGACAACGGTTACTCGCACCACTACGCTCGAAGGCAATGGTCTCTTATTGAGCAGCCTCATCTGCATTACCATGAGCTTCGTGATTTCGACGCGGCGATGTTGGCACTCGACCCCGCGTACAACCTCCTCAGCGATCCGTTGATTGAGCAACTTGCTCTGCACGAGGACACGAGGCAGGTGGTCTTCCGACGCGGGCCCCTGGTCTTCGCGTTCAACTTCCGTGCCAGCGAATCGTATGTCGGTTTGCGAATCCCGGCTCCGGATCCGACGGACTACAAAGTTATCCTCGATACCGACTCGGTCGCCTTCGGAGGGCATGGTCTGCTCGCCACGCCTCTGATCTATCCATGGCAAGACGTCCCGATGTACGGAAAAAAGCAGTCACTACAAATCTATCTCCCCGCCCGAAGTGCCCAAGTCCTAGCACCCCTTGGGCTGATGAAGTGACCAATCGGTTCTAGATGTGGCCATCGATGATGCCTCCAGCCGGAGCGATCGCGGAGTCTGGAGGCTCGAACCGCCTCCTTTCGGTGTCGCACTTCGGGGCACGAGTCGCGATGATGCCTCACGCCTGAGGCAAAGCCGAAGCCGTGAGGCTAAGAGACCGACCAGCCATCGGAGGTGGGTCCGAAGGAGCACCACTAGCGATGATGCCTCCAGCCGAAGCGATAGCGGAGCCTGGAGGCTGTGAGTCCTCCTGCTCTCGGG
>CAILEM010000011.1 GCA_903833215.1 uncultured Armatimonadota bacterium | reverse complement strand
TAATTGTCGGAGTCGTGAGGCGAGGCTGTGTTGCCCAAGACCACCTTTAAGGTGAACTTACGTATCGAACCAATCGTATCCAACCTGGTCGGGCAAACGATTCCTGCCCTCGGACTGATGACTTCAAATCCTGGCATGGTAACACTTGGTACCGAGCTATGCCCTGAACCTTGGTTGGTGATCTCAAGTCCCACTACATCGTTGTTGGAAAGAAACGTATGCGCGTCGGTTGGCACGTAACGCTATGTTTCGCCTCGTTCGTGGCCGTAACGATAATAGTCGCGAGTAACTCTGCCGGTGTAAACTCTCGCCATGTCTCCCAGGCTCGCTTTCGCGATTGACGCTGCCTACAAGGCAGGGCGCTCTACTCTTGCCCTCTTTCAGACTGGAACACACGTGATTACCAAGTCCGACGAAACGCCCGTAACCCTGGCCGACCAAGGTGCGGAGCGTTTGATTCGCGAATTGATCGCTAAAGAGTATCCCGGTGAGTTTATTCTAGGAGAAGAGGAAGGCGGTGCCGAAACAGAGTTGACTCGATGGGTTGTTGACCCAATTGATGGCACTAAATCGTTCATCAGCGGTGTTCCTTTGTACGCGACTCTTCTCAGCTACGAGGTCGACGGCGAGACCGAGATCGGCGTCTGCTACTTCCCTGCACTCGACGAGATGCTCTACGCGGAAAAGGGCAAGGGAGCATTCTTTAATGGTCGCCCCTGCCACGTAACCAATCGAGAGAAGGTCGCAGGAGGAGTTCTTTGCTGTGGCGGACATCGGTCGATGTTCAAGGCAGGCTATTGGCGTCCATTCGAATCTCTTGTGGAGCGGGCACTGGCAACTCGAACGTGGAGCGACGCGTATGGTCATGCACTAGTAGCTACCGGCCGAGTCGATGCGATGATTGATCCGGTCGTGGCTCATTGGGATATCTCTGCGGTCGCGCTAATCGTGAGAGAGGCAGGCGGTACGTTCACAGACTTCAAGGGGAACGATAAGCTTTCGATCGAAGCGATTAGCTCAAACGGAAAGGTTCACCCAGAAATCCTCCTAGCGTTCAACTCATGAGACTGCTCGGCATTGACTTTGGGTTTAAGAGAATCGGTATCGCCATCGCGGAAACCGAAGTCGGCATCGTGACTCCTCGCCCTCCAATGGCAGCTAGCGGAACGCTAAAAACGGATGCGGCCGAGATTGCAAAGGTTGCCAAGCGCGAAGAAGCCGCTGCAGTCGTCCTGGGATTGCCCATCGAAGAATCGGGAGAAGAGGGGCGAATGGCCCGAATCTGCCGCACGCTTGGAGACCACATTGTCGGGAATGGCGTGCCAGTTTATTTTGTTGATGAGTCTATGACAAGCGTTCAAGCCGACAGCCTACTTCGAGAAGATGGGCTCAAGGCAAGTCAACGCAGGAAATTGAAGGACGGCGAAGCGGCGGCTCTGATCCTTGAGAGGTACCTCGGCGAGCATGCGACGTAAACGAAGACTAGTTTTCCTAGCCGTGATCTTGCTCGCGATAGGATTATTTGCCGTTTG
>CAILEM010000010.1 GCA_903833215.1 uncultured Armatimonadota bacterium | reverse complement strand
CCCACGCAATAGGGTCAGTACAACCCGGAATTTGAACTCGGCAGTAAACCTGCGACGATTCTTTAGCTTTTCTGTAGGCACACTTACTCCTAGGGGGTGATACCCCCTTAGACAGGTGGCGAAAAACTCGGGATATTACAGGCATCAGGTACGAACTGCTCCCGTGGAATCGAAGGGACGACTCGCTGGCTCGGGGCGACAAACCGCACAGCCTCACCACCGAGAGCTGTCATTCAAGGGAGCAACTGGCCCCCAGCGGCCAATCCTGCGTCAGAGCGGGCTTTGGCGAATGACACTCTTTGAGAAATCACGTCGGATTTTTCGGCAACCAAGGAAGTTTTTAGGGATGTCGCGCAATCTATGATTACTGCAGGATACATTTAATGGAGAATCGTCCTTATACTGTGAGACGTTTGTATCACAGTATAAGCCCGTTTCCGATGCCAGAGTCTTGACGACGAATCAAGGACAGAAATGATTATTACCGTTATAGCCTGCCTACTTTGCACTCAAGCCGACAACAACCTCTATACAAAATTTGTAAGCAAACTGAGGTTGGCCTCGACCGTATCTGGGCGTGTTGCTGAAACATCAATCTCTGAGCATGCCACCTACAAATCCACCGTAGCTTTCCAATATCAACTACCCAATCTGATGAGCTATGAAGTGCGGACGGGCAAACACCTCACCCTTCAGATGGTAAGCGACGAAAAGACTTTCTGGCAATACCAAGCTGAGCCAAAGCATCTGCTTAAGCAGAACAACTTTCCGTATTTTTTGATGATGAATGGCTGCCTAGTTGAGCCGTTCCTAAATCTCGTGCACGAAAGGAAGGCACCTGAATTCGTTGCAGTTTCCGCTGATGAATCCCTAACTACTTTTCACGGACGCAAAACTCAAAGGGTCGTGCTGAGACGCGAAGGCAAACCCATCCGGCCCAATTCCGATCCAGACGAAGTGTATATGGACCTGAAGACCGGACTTCCGATCGCTGCGAGATTGCACCCGTCTATTGCCGATATCACCGTCAAGTACGTCTTCGAAGACCTAAAAATCGGGAAACCGATTGACCATTCAGTGTTCCAATATAAGCCGCAAATCGCGGCCAATCCGAATGCAGAAGATGTTTTGCTTCCTGTTGGCAGGAAGGCGCCATCGTTTAAAGGACGTGTTCTTGGTGGGAGAACATTTGATCTGGCCACTGAGATGAAGGGGGCAAAGGCAGTGATTCTCAATTTCTGGGGCTTGGGCTGCCCTGGGTGCCGCAGTGAATTGCCTCAACTCCAAGAGCTCCAAAACCGTTTCGCTTCCCAGGGGCTCAAGGTCATCACCGATGATGCCTTCGACCAAGACAAAGATCTGCTGGCGTTTTTTAAAGAAAACCATTTAAGTTTGACGACAGTGTTGCGGGCAACCTGCAAACCCTCTGCGGTCGAAGCTTCCTACCGCGGCTCGGATGCGGAACCGATCACTTACCTCATTGATGGAAAAGGAGTGATTGTGGACCGGTTCATTGGGGACGATCTAACCGAGTTGAAGAAGGAACTGGCCGGAATGGGTTTTAAGGACTGATTCAGGTCTAAGTGAGCGGGGATTTGTGGAGTGAATTCGCCGCCATAGGTCTGTACTTTTCTTTCCCTTGTCCTGTTTTGTTCGGTTGCAGGGTTGGACGCTCACACCGCTTGGTGCCGTGTACTCGTCCGAGAGCACCGACGGTGCGGCCCATAATAGCGAAGGCCGAAGGCCTGGTGCTACGGGTGCGCCAAACACACAGTCCTGTAAGGACGGTCGATTTCGTCAGTGGGCATCGCCCGCTGACTTCATCTGACGTCAAGAGTCCATTCTACGGCACCCTCGAACTCGCTCTCAATGTCAGGCGATCTGCCCAGGTATCGAATTAATGATGGCTCGGGTCGCAGGTGAGACTCCTCACTCCGGGAATTATGGGAGTTTCCAGAGATGAGGTGTCCCGGCTTCGCCGAGACGCGTGGATGGCATAATCCCCTCCCGACCCTCCGCCTTTTTGAAAAAAGGAGAGGGCATCAGTAGCGCGATGCTCCCGTGGAATCGAAGGGTCAACTCGCTGGCTTGGAAGGACAAACAGGACAACCGAAGTCCGAGAACTCTTGCATTAAAGGTGGCAATACGCTATTCTGGGTATCTGGTCCTTTCCAGTTAGAACCAAAAGCAATCAGTCGCCCAGGCTAGGGAGCATCGAAGCGGTCATCAAGAATTCGCTATCGCTTCTTTGTCAGCGACTGGAACGCCAACCGTCCCGTAATACCGCCTGGGCCGTCCTCGAAAGATTCTCGCGAGCAGTCGTTTCATGGCCGCAGCCCGAAGCGCTCGCCTTAAAGTCTCCCTTGACGCAAGGATCGACTCGGCGTTTTGATTCTTGTCGATTCCGACAAGAACATCTCCCAATGCGTCCATCTCGGCAAATGAAAGGGACCCTCGGGATAACCGAACAGCGCGATCATAGTTGGCACGGACCACGTCATCTGGCATTTTGACCTTCCGACCCCGCAACTGGCTTTTCCGATCAGGTTTTGATTCTGGACTTTTAGTGGTGGCCATACTACATTTTGACGCCCAAGCGAGCCAACTCCTTCCTCATTGTATCATTTTGCTTAGAAAGAAGACGGTTCACCGTCAGCGTTTGCTGTGCAGATTTGGCTGCGTCTTCGGCCGACTGCTGCGCCTTGCTGGCTTTTCTAGCACTTTTCGAGGCCAAATCTACCTCGATGTCGGCAAGTTGTTGGGCAATTGCCAAATCCTTCTTTGTGTATCCCGAACCTCCTACATTGAGGAAGTATCCGACGACCACGAATAGGCAAAGGAAGCCAAAACCAAAACCCGAGACAGTTAGCTTGGCTACTGCATCAAGAGTTCGCTCCTTCAGGTCAGACGCCCAATCTGCCATCTGCTGTGCATGGTAAATCAAAGCGTCCGCTTCAGCGCCCAGGTCAGACCTTCGGGTTACACCCTGCCGCACTCTAACTTCAATTTCCTCCATTGTTGTGGACAACACAGCGTCTACGCCATCAAGCAACTTATGAGCGACAATGGTCTTGTCTAATTCTTCGTCGTAAAATCTAGGTAAATGCAATATAGGAGACGCATCGGTAATGGCCAAAATTGAATATAGAACAGAAAGACCAGCGGCAATGACTGACGCGCAAGACAAGAAAAATGCCCATACGGCGAATCGGCCGTCGCTGAGGCGTCCCAAATAGTCCAAATCAAATCCCAACAGTAACAGAGAAGCTGCAAGTAAAGGGGCCGCCCGTGCAGGGATTCCCTGTAGAGACTCCTTCGACTGTTGAAAATTGCTTCGCTGGATCTTGTACTCGCGCGATGCGAAGGCCGCGCCTTTTCGATGGCGCTCCGCTAGAACATGCGCCTCGGTTTCTTTTGCAATCTCATCTCTCCGACGTTGCTCAGCTATGAGCAGTGCCTTCCTTTGGCTCAGCCGCTCAACGTTCTGTTGCCGCGCCCTCTCCTTCCGCAGCAATTGCGAATACCTAGCTTCTCGATCCACGATTCATTATCCACACTCAACGACTGGCATTAACTTCTCCCGTACCCTGGCTTCCCAGTCGGTTCAACGGGAGGGTTGCCCGAATACCTATCCACCCGCGACCGTAGTTCACCAGCGGATAGGTCTCGCTGACAGTTTAGCGATTATCGTCCACGACTCTAGTATCAGAGTGCAGATGCGGGTATGGGCCCAGAAACCGTCTCCCGACCCTCGGGGCACAACACCCGATATGGGCACCAGCCGCATCCTACGAGATCGGGTTTGGGCGGGAACGCGTTGTAGTCGGCTTCGTATCGAATGATCTCACCATCGCGGTTAACCACAGACGAGGTTGCTTCACGCTCGGCTGCATCTTGATCTTCGATCTGTCGAATTACGCTCTTGACGTCATCGGCGCCCAATGGGGTTGGATCCCAGGGCTCGCCGTCTTGAAGATAGAATGCCTGCACTCGGATCTTGCCGAATGGATGGTGCTGGGATAGTGCCCAAAGACCGTACGTGGCCAATTGACGGCGAGATGCACTGATGGATCTGCCGCTCTTCGATCCTGTCTTCCAGTCAATGATGTGGAATTCGCCGTCGTGCAAGAAAGCCAAGTCGTAAGCGGCGTACACTCTCAATCCGTGCGCTGATTCAAAGCCCAATTCGGCGGATGCATAGAACGATGGCACATCATCGGAGTCGTTCAAGATTCGCTTCCAGCGGTCGAAGTTCGTGGTTTTGAGGAAGTCCATGGCCGTCGATGTCTCGAACATGGTGAGCGACTTAACAATCGTATCGCGTCCACGCTGTTCGGCGACGGGGTCCTCGGCGCCATACAAGTGATGAAAGAAACAGGTTCCATCGTCAGGCGGACATTTGCCGTCTCGCACTCGCTCAGCAATGTGCTTGCTGATTCGGAGGATCTCATCGTACTGGGCGACACCGTCCTTATCCATACCAGTCGGGTACGTTCCATGTTTGACGAGTTGTCGAAGCCCAAGCGCGATCCGACGGTGAACGATCGTGCCAGCGACGCTTTCAGGAGTCGCCGCCCGCTTGAGGAATCGAGCTAAGTTCTGGTCTTCGTCGCCCCACGGGAAGTAGGCATAGTAGAGCGCTCTCGGACACCCGTCGTACGTTGACTGGCGGGTATGGCTCCACGAACGGTGTCGAGCACTACCCAACGTATCCCACCTGCACTAGCTTGGACCCCAGCTTGATCCATTCCTTCGATTGCGCCATTGTCGGCTTGTCGGGATGTGTCCTCCCTCTCGATTTCCACAGCGGCATACACTTGCTCATCATCGTACGAGCGACGATCTTCTGGCAGATCGTAAATGGCGTTTCGGCGTGTCTGCGGTTGAAACGGAAGCAGTATTCGTCCAGGTAACCCTGAAGGTGACGGGCGCTCAGCGACCCTTGGTACGCTCCCATCACGATCCGACCAACCAGGCTAAATACCCGATGGATCTGAGGTAGGTGTGCGGTGGATTTAACCTTCGCGTCGGCCGTCTTCAATTGCCTTCCGTGGCCATCTGTTACTGCCATCTGGTCGTGCAAGAACCCCATCGCTCCCAGATACTTATAGCCGCCAGCCCCGTCCGTCAAAACGATGGAGCCTTTCTCCACCACGTCTTCAACAAACCCGCTAAGGGCGTCTCCGTCCCGAGATCTGATCCATCGGAGACGAGTCCTTCCGCAGCCAGCGCCCCTCTTCTCAACGGCGCCGATGATGATGAACTGTCCGACTGTCCCCCGCCGCCCCTCATCGGTTTTTCCGATGAACGTCTCATCAACCTCGACTTCTCCAGAAAGCTTCTCGCTCTCATTAGTGGCTGCCATGACTCGACGGAGTTCTCGGAGCCATCGAAGCGCAGTCTCATAGGATCCAAATGCCATCAACCGCTGAAGGCGAAGTGCGGAGATTCCCTGCTTGTTGACGCTCATGTGCAGCATCGCCATGAGCCATGCCTTCAGCGGCTTTGGCGAGTTGTGCAGAACAGTGCCAGCTCGGAGCGAGGTTTCCTTGCCGCACGAGCGCCCCGCACAAATCCATTCGTCGCGATTCGATCGGCGCCAGCCTTCCGTGTGACCGCAGCGCGGGCAGACGAAGCCCTCTGGCCATCGGACACTGGAAAGGTAGTCGCGGCAGGCTTCCTCATTGCAGAAGCGCTCATGGAATTCAAGTTCGTTTTTGGGAAAATCGTCTAGTCGGAGCATCTACGGTATTGGTAATCCCGCGTCTGCGCCGTATTCATACAGGCAGTCGCGAAAGATTTCTCAGTATAGCACCTAATTAGTACATAACGAGCACTTGCTGAGTAACGATCTACAACAATCTGTTCTTCACGTCGATTCCATGAGGGAACAAGTCGGTTACCGACGTTTCCAATACGATCGCGAGAGTGGCGGCCGTAGAAGCTCGCGGTTGGGCAAGGCCGCGCTCCAGATGCTGAATGGTGCTTTGGCCGACAGCCGTGTATCGGACGGCGTCTTCGTCGGCAACACGGGCGCATAGCGCTGCCAGGCGCCGACGAGTGAGTGAGGCGTTCTCTCTGGTTTCGCGGAGCCTGTTGGGAAATTGGACGCTTGCTTCTGGCACTTCTTGAGTTTAGCCAACAAGATCATGGCGGTCTGCCAAAGCAGTGGAAACCTGAAACACCATCGAGCACGATTAAACGAGAATGCTATCCATGAAGCCAGCGTGTGCGACAGACTTCCTCATGGCGGCATCCGAGCGTCGCTCTTCGAGACTTCTTCTAGGTAGGAGATCTGGCCGCTACTCTTACGCCGTAGATGGTGAACACACCCGTTATCGCGCTAAGTATTAAGGCAGGGGCGTTCGATCCAACGAGCAAGGTCATGACTATTGATACGCCGCCCCACAAAACTATAACGAAACCTCCCCACCTCATGCCGAAAAATAGTCCGATGGCCCCCGCCAGCGCAAGAAGTTGAACACCGCATAGTATCGGGAAGAGATTGTTTTGCCGCTCAATGCGTGCATACCCAACAGTTTCATCAAGGCCCTTGGCGAGTTCCGATCCCCATTGTCCTGCTAATTGCTCTCTTTCGGCGACAATTTTTGCGTTGTCATTCAATACACGAACGGTTCCCGTGACGATAAATGAAGCCCAAAGGAGCAAAAAGACGCCAACCAGAACGTCTATGGCCTTCACCCTGTGAGGGCGCGGATGTGACTGAGTACTCACGCTCGTATGTGGCATTAGAGGCAAAACTGGATTTCGCACGAAGTCGAAAGGAGTATCACCCCTTGAGAACGCTGCGTAACATTCATTCGGGTCAAGCTGCTTGGGATCGATATCTGGCCTCTGCTTCTTAAGCAGTCTCTTCACGTTATCAAGCCAATCTGAATACGATGGAGAAGCCACATGCTCATGCTACTTTATGAATATGCGGCACGTCAATCCTCGCCAGGATCACGCCACGAATCGCGGTTGTCCGTCTTCCAAGTCCAAGACGACACGCGTCGGCGTCGTCGGATGCATGTCAAGGCGTCGAAGTATTGCTCGCTGACGGCCCATTGTCGTTCTCGTACATCGGCGAGTAAAGCAATCACCGTCGAAAGCTCCACTCTCTGGAGCTGCAGGAGAGATGAATCCGTGGTCCATAATGGGATTTGTGATGGAACCAGTCGGGAATTTTTTTGTGGCCACCGCTCAATCAGAAATCAGCGAATGCGATTTCCATGGAGATCGCCTGCGGATTCATCCACCAGTTCGGCTGCTACAGGACCTGGTGGACAAAGTAAGTGCTTCGAGTGGGGAAATACACATAGACTTGCCCGACGGGCATCGCCTTTTCCGAGATGACGGATCGAATCTGGCACAGGAATATCGCGTGCCAGATGGCAAGAAGGTCCTTGTCCTTCGGAAGCCATAGGACCGACCCCGCTTCAGGATCTCAGTTGTCAACTCGCTTAGGTTCTAGCCTGACACGACTAGTTAGGCTCCGATTAAATTCGGCTTGGGCGCATTTGACTAGAGTGGCACTCAACGGCAAGGGACGTTTCAGGTTCTAACTGGAAACGACCAGATACCCATAATACGCTATTGATGGCCTCTCCTACGTCAATCAGCTGTGGTCTGATAAATCCGGGATTCTAAATTCGTCGAGACGATGTCGCGACTCCGCAGATTCCGGTAAACACGGAAGTTTCCAGAGATGAGGTGTCCCGGCTTCGCCGAGACGCGTGGATGGCATAATCCCCTCCCGACCCTCCACCTTTTTGAAAAAAGGAGAGGGCATCGGTGGCGTCTGGCTCCCGTGGGAGCGAGGGGCCAACTTCCTGGATGTCAGTAGCGAAGCGGAGTACTCGAATGACGTTAGCCTTTCAAAACCACCGCGTCGAATCGCTTTTCGGCGGGGGCTAGGCACTCGGAGTCGGTGCAGGCTTGGTAGGTTACGCTGAGTTCAAATTCCCCGGCGGACTGTCCCTTGGGCAGGTGGACGCTAAACGGGATCTCGATGATGCCTCGGTATTGATCGTTGATGGCTTCCGGGTAAGAGACTTCGGCTTTGACGCCTCGGAATTCAAGCTTGGTGGGGACTAACCATCGTGCCGGTGGGTTTGCCGAGTTGAGGTGGAAACCTTGAGGGATCTCGATGGTTACCTTGGCTGAGCCAACGGAGCTTGAATCGGCAACCAACTCTCTTGATGAAACCGAGACCTTAACCTCGGCCTTAATCGTGGGAACCGGAGCTGCTTCGACGACGGGAGCGGCGGCGACGACCTCGCCAGGTGCCGCTTCTGGGTCCACGATTGCATCCGGATAACCGGCGATGAGTGAGAGTGCCGCCGTGTAAAGGGCCTCGGTGGCGTGGGGCGCCCGTTGCATCCAGCCTGTAAAGGTTTCCAAGCTCTTTCGAGCGCGTTCTTCTTCACCTAGTTGAATCAGACATCGGATCGCGACTGAATTGGCGCTTGGAGTCGGCTGATCAAAGATTGGCTTTGTGCGCCCGAACAGCAGTTCATGCTCGGCGCTCGTCGAGAAGAAGCCGCCATTTTCCTCGTCGTAGAACTTCAGAATCATTTCACGGCAAAGTCGCGCCCCTTGGGCGATGAGAACTTCGGAGGGGATTGCCTGGGCAGGCAACTCATTTTGGTCTTCCAGGAACGAGATGCAGACGGCAAGCTTGAGCAGGCCTTGAATAAAGTAGGCGTAGTCCTCAAGGAAGGCGATTCCCGTCGGAGTGTCCCTAGAAATCTGGTGCGGGAGTTGGCCGAAGTTCTTCTCGGCGGCAAAAATTCCAACCGCGGCATTTTGAGCTAGCGGCCACATTCCAGCGTCGGAAAGGGCACCAATCATCAAACCATTCCAACCTACCAACGATTTGTCGTCCAAGCCGGGATGAACCCGCTCATCGCGGATGATGCGAAGCATTTCGAGTTCTTGTTCAAACTGACCGGACAGGTCTTCCTTGAGGTGGGGAATGTTTGCGCCAGTTTTCTTCCCAGTCGCCTCATCCTCGAAGTTCCCTTCCGGTTCGAACCCGTACGCTTGCATGAACACAGGCGCATGGTGCTTGAGGATGTCGTTAACCTCGTTGACGCTCCAAACGTAGTACTTGCCCTCTTCACCTTCACTGTCGGCGTCTTGGGCCGAGAAGAACAGGCCCTTTTCGTCGGTCATCTCACTCATGAGCCAATCGATAAGGGCCTGCGCTGATCGCGCGAACATTTGGGAGAGCGATGGTTCCAATTCAGCAGCAATACCTGCGGCTTGGGCGAGGTTGGCCAGCATCAGCGCATTGTCGTACAGCATCTTCTCGAAGTGAGGAAGTAGCCACTTCTCATCGGTCGAGTAACGGTGGAAACCGCCACCGACATGATCTTGGATGCCGCCTTGAACCATGCTCTTCAGGGTGAATAGTGCAACGCTGACCGCGGCCTCTTGAAGCTCCTGCTCTTTGGAAGGCGTCAGCGCAAACCGCATGAGGAATTCGATGGCTGTATGAGGTGGGAACTTTGGTGCGCCACCGAAACCACCGTTGACCTGGTCGAAGCCGGATACCAACGCCTCGACCGCTTGATTGATCAAATCGAGATCCATTTTTGCCTCAGCAGCAGGAGGCGGTGTGGTGAGGGCCTCTTCCAGGGCAGCGGCAACCTGCGTCGCCGATTGCTCAACCGCTTCACGGCGTGTGTTCCATGCCGAGGCGACCTGAATACAGATCGTCATGAACCCGGGATGCCCACTGCGATCTTCTTTTGGCCAGTAGGTTCCGGTGAGGAAGGGACGACGGTCGTGGGTCATGAAAACGCTCATGGGCCACCCGCCGCGACCGCTCATCAGCTGGACTGCCATCATGTATGCCTCATCGACATCGGGGCGCTCTTCTCGGTCGACTTTGATGCAGACAAAGCTGTCGTTCAAGATCTTTGCCACCGATTCGTCTTCGAACGACTCGTGGGCCATGACGTGGCACCAATGGCAAGACGAATAGCCAACGCTTAGGAAGATAGGCTTGTCTTGGAGGCGGGCCAATGCGAAAGCCTCATCCCCCCAAGGATGCCAATCCACGGGGTTTTCCGCGTGTTGGAGAAGGTATGGCGAGGTGGCTTCGGCAAGTCGATTGGGCACAGAACAGTTTAGCCGCTTCGACTATTCCATGCTGTTTTGAGCTTCGAAAGAGTTCGGTAAGGATTTTGCCAAAAATTTTCTTTCTGGCTTGCGTAACCCAATGCGCAGAAAAACAGTAATACTCTGAAAAGCCGTGTACTTATTGCTCTTGCTGGTCGGATCGATCGGTTTCCTCGCAATGACCCTTCTCGGTTTTATGCATGGAAGCGGGACTCACGCTCATCATGGAGCCCTGGGTCATGGCCATGCTGGCGCACATGCGCCAAGCCTGGGTGGGCATCACCACGTTGGGGGCATTGACAGTCACCACGGTGTGCATGGACCAAACGGAACTCACACTCCCGCGCACACGTCCCACTCGCAACCATCAAGAGGCGGATCGAGTGAGGATAGTGGAAGATCATTTCCGGTTTGGATGATGATCTCACCGCTCGATATCTTCAGCTTTTCTCTTGGCGCTGGTGCTGCTGGGATCTTAGGACAAAGCCTGGTGAGTGCAGCCCTGCTTCCCTGGATAGCCGTACTGGGTGCGCTCGTCTTCAACCTTGGAATTGTTAGGCCCGTCATGGGGTTTGCCATGAAATTCGTTTCGAAGCCGAGCGATGGCCTGGAAAGTGTCGTTGCCCACACGGCAGAAGCGATCACACGATTCGATGAATCCGGTCGCGGCTTGGTCCGGCTCACGTTGGACGAACAAAACATACAGCTTTTAGCAACCCTAGAAACCGCCGAACTCCACCACGGCGTGATCGTTAACAAGGGCGACGAGGTGGTCGTCGTCGAAGTCGACTCGGCAAGAAATACATGTCGAGTCACGAAGGAACTATAGAAATGTCCCAGTTCCTTTTATGCCCCGCAAGCCCTTTTAAGGGGGGAGCGAATATCCAATGAGTCAAGAAACAATCACTCTAGCGATCATCATCGTCGCCGTACTACTTTTCATTCCTATCATCGCCAGTCGCTTTCTGCGAACGGTTGAGGCAGGAACCATTCGGTTGGTCAGTTCGATGGGTGGCTCAACAAGAATCTACAAGGGCCCCGGCAAGTCGTTTGAGATCCCGCTTTTGACAACCGGAACGACAATCCCATCGAAGGCGATTAATATCGACCTCGATATCGCCGACCAGACCGCCGACGTTGATCGAAATGGTCAGCCCCGCCCGATAAAAGTTCGCGTTTTGGCGAGTGCGATCGTTAGCGTTGGTGACTCCAACGAGACGGTTAAGACCGCAGCCAACCGATTTTTTGCAAAGCCAGACAACGAGCAGACAAGCACGTTGACCGACCTGTTGACCTCAACCGGTCGACGCGCCATCAACCTTTTGCACCACGACGAACTGTTTAACGCCAAAGCCAGCTTCCCTATCGATGCCAGCGAAACGCCGACAGCGATCGTCAAACCGTTGACCAGTGCTGTCGTTGGTCCTGACGACGATGACCGACTGGCGATCATTATCAAGAGTGCTTGCTCGCGCGAGCTCCAAGACCTCGGCCTGGTGTTCAATTCGTTAAACATCAAGGAAGTTCAGAGCGAAGTCGCTGAGGCTCGCCGACGCCAGTCGGCGGTGGAAGCCAAGGCCAATGCTGACATCGTTCAGGCGGACCAAGAGCGACGATCTCGCGAGGCCCAGCTTGGTGCTGAGCAGGCCGTTAACGATAAGCAGCGAGACCTTGAGCAAAGACGAGCCGAAAACGCGGCCGTGATCGCCAACGCAGAGGCCAAGAAGCAGGAAGCTCTCGAATCTCTGCGAACGGCAGAACTTCGAGCGACTCAGATCGCCCAGGCGATCGCAGACGCTGAGAAGATGAAAGTTAACGCTGAGGCCCTTGCCGAAGCCGAAGCTATTAAGCTCAGAACCGTTGCTTCTGCTCAAGCCGATGCAATCCGAATGGTTAACAAAGCTATCGCGGAAGGTGGCGACGCTTACCTAACCCTTCGCCAGCTTGAGATGCTGCCGCAGATTGCGCCGGTCATTGCTAACGCGCTCGCAAATGCTCGATTGGTCAACATCTCCAGCGACGGTCGATCGGCGGCGGGTGGTGCTGCTGACCAGATTACAGGCGTTATCCAGACGATTCTGGCTGCGCAACTCGTAGGAAATAGCCTCCGTGTCGACGGATCCAATCCGTCTGCCGATCCAGCTCCTCAGATCATCAAATCCCAGGATGTGGCTCCGGCCGCCGCGCCGGTCGCCCAGCCAACTCAGCCTCGAATCACAACCCCAACTCCGCAGGCTCCACGTCCTCCAATCAAGAAGGACTCATAGTCGCCGCCGAGTGATTTCCTCCACCGTCTCGTTCCAGAAATGTGCGGTGGAGGAAATGACCCCGTCCCTTTTGTATTTTTGCTTTGCAATGTAGGTTTCCATGAGTAACAAGCGTCAACTTATCGTCGTCGTCGGAGCATTGGGCTCCTTGGTCGCAGCATTTGCGGTGACCCAACTCGTTAAACAGCCCAAAGTCCGCGAGCGACTTGGCATGGAGCCGTTGAAAGATGGCCAGGAAGCCAAGGCTGCTCTCGAGGCTAAAGCAAGTCACGGTTCTTAACTCAGGTTGTCCCAGTAGCTGTCCCTTGGCGAGCGCCTGGGGAGTACACTCCTGGTCGGAATAGGGGTAATCAAACGAGATGACGTCTTCAAAGATGAGTAGTGTACGAGCAGCGATTGTAGGATATGGCGGGGCTTTCAACATGGGCAAATACCATGCTGAAATGATCAATGCGGCGGGAATGCAGACAGTGGCCGCTTGCGATTTGGATCCGACCCGAATGGAGGCTGCGGCCAAGGATTTCCCTGGAATTCGTACCTACACCAACGTGGATCTGCTACTTGAGGATCCTGAAGTCGATCTGGTCATCGTCATCCTTCCACACAACATTCATGCCGACTTAGCGGTGAAGGCGGCTAACAAAGGCAAGCACGTCATCGTCGAAAAGCCGATGTGCGTCAGCGTCGCCGAAGCGGACGCAATGATCGATGCCGCCAATGCGAACAACGTCATGTTGTCGGTTTTTCATAACCGACGATGGGACGGTGACTTCATGACGCTTCGTTCCCTCATTGAGGAAGGCATGATCGGCGAGGTGTTCCACATTGAAGCCATGATGGGCGGTTTGCACCCGATGGGTAACTGGTGGCGCTCTGACAAGAAGATTTCCGGCGGCAACATGTTTGACTGGGGTGCCCACATCATCGACTGGATACTTCACCTAATGCCAAAGCATGTGGTGGGAGTCGATGGCTACTATCACAAGCTCCGATGGTTCGAGCATTCGAACGAAGACCATACCGATCTGACGATTCGATTTGAAGGTGGAGCGCGAGCGTCGGTTGAGATTTCAAATCTTGCTGCTGCATCCAAAGATCGCTGGAGAATCTTGGGTACACAAGGTGCGATTGTCATGAAGTCTTGGGACAAGATTGAGGTCTTGGTTGATCACAAGGGCAACATCGCCAAGTTTGAACCAGGCATCCAGAAGACCAACCAGCAGGCTTACTACGATAACATCGCCGGTCACTTGATGCGCGGCGAGGATCTGGTGGTGAAGCCTGAGGAAGCACGCAGGATCATCGCGATCATCGAAGCGGCCGAGCAATCCAGCAACGCGCAGCAGACGGTCAAGCTTGCCTATTCGTAATGCAAATCCCCACCATCTCTTTGAAGGTCATGTCCTTCAACATTCGGTACGGAACGGCTGACGACGGTGAAAACAGTTGGCCGCTCCGGAACGATGCCGTGATCGAGTTTCTGGGGACGTCCGGTTACGACATCATTGGGTTGCAGGAAGTGCTGTTTGAACAGCTTCAAGAAATCCGCCGCGCGCTTCCCCATTTCCATTGGGTTGGCGTGGGCCGTGATGATGGTGAGACGCAGGGCGAGTACAGCGCTATCCTCTTTGATTCACGTCGCGTTACCGTGAATTCCTCCGATACCTTCTGGTTTTCCAAGACTCCAGCAGTTGTTGCTTCGACAAGTTGGGGGAATGAACTGACCCGAGTCTGCACGCACGGGACTTTTGAAGTGGGGGGACATGCCTTCGATTTCTATAACCTTCACATCGATCACGAGAGCGCGATTAGTCGTCTCAAGAGCATCGAGCATTTGTTACAGCGAATTCATGCGAAAGGCTCATCGAATCCGGTGATCGTGACGGGCGACTTCAACGAAGGCGAAGACGGTCCGGCCGTCGAGTTGATGGAGCGTGCTGGCTTTGACGAAACCTATCGGGCAATGAATCCGGAAGGCCCCGAGCAGGCGACCTACCACGGGTGGAAAGGCACGATCCACGGCGAAAAGATTGATTTCATCTTCGCCAAAGGCGTGCGCGAGATTCTCGACTCTGCGATCGTCCGCGAGAACCCATTTCGAAAGTATCTCAGCGATCATTATCCGGTCGTGGCGACGCTGTTGGTTTAGGCCGATGGGTCCTTTCCCAGCCCCGTGGGGGGCGGTGATCGTACCGACGTCCGGAACGACCGAGGGCCGCGTTGTGACCATCGAACGCGATACGATACCGCACGGCTGCTGCGACGCCACGGAGACGTACGGGACTGGTTGGTGGTTCAGAATTCCACATACATTCCACCGGCTGCTGCGTCGGTACGATCACCGCCGACTACGGGTCTGGTAGGTGATGCAGATTTTGGATTACATTTCGTCGGCTATGGGGAGTGTTGGTGATCGATCAAGACCGCCCATAATATGGATATGTCGGTCACTCCTTTTGATTTCTCTTTCCATCGCGCAGACCTTTCGAAGGCAGATCCGGAAATCTTTGATTTGATCGGCAAAGAAGAGGCTCGGCAGGAGCATAACCTGGAGCTTATTGCTAGCGAGAACATCGCGAGTCTGGCTGTTCGACAGGCGATGATGAGCGTGCTCACTGACAAGTACGCCGAGGGCTATCCTGGGGCGCGCTATTACGGCGGCTGCGAAGTCGTGGATGAAGTCGAGAACATCGCTCGAGATCGTGCCAAAGCCCTCTTCGGTGCCGAGTACGTCAATGTCCAGCCACACTCGGGCAGCCAAGCCAATATGGCAGTGTATTTCACCTTCCTGAAGCCGGGAGATGCGGTGATGGGAATGGACCTATCTCATGGCGGCCACCTTACACACGGGTCTCAGGTGAACTTCTCCGGCCATCTTTACAACTTCACGCCTTACGGAATCGATCCCGACACCGAGCTACTCGACTACGACAAGGTGTTTGATACCGCCAAGCAGATTCGGCCAAAGATGATCACGGTGGGTGCAAGTGCGTACTCGCGAGCGATCGACTACAAGATCTTCCGTGACATCGCCGATGCAGTCGGGGCATTTCTCTTCGCGGACATCGCTCATCCAGCGGGGCTCATCGCCAAAGGGCTGTTGCCAAGCCCTATTCCCCATGCCCACGTCGTGACAACGACCACCCACAAAACCCTTCGCGGCCCCCGAGGAGGAATGATCCTGATGGGTGAAGATTTTGAGAATCCATTCGGAATCGTCGCCCCGAAGAGTGGACGGACGAAGCGAATGTCTGAACTGCTCGACAGCATGGTCATTCCAGGTGTCCAGGGTGGCCCGTTGATGCATGTGATCGCGGCCAAGGCGGTTGGCTTCGGCGAAAACCTCACCGACGAATTCGGTGAGTACGCCCAGCAGATCATCCGAAACGCTCAGGCTCTTGCCGCCTACCTGATGGCGGAAGGCTTCAAGATTATTTCGGGTGGTACCGACAATCACCTGATGCTCATCGACCTGCGCAACAAGGGACTCACCGGTAAAGCCGCGCAGTTGGCGCTCGACAAGGCGAACATCACTTGCAACAAGAACAGCGTGCCGTTCGACGACAAGTCACCACTCATCACGAGCGGCATCCGACTCGGGACGCCGGCGATCACGACGAGAGGGATGAAAGAGCCGGAGATGAAGATCGTAGCCGAGCTCATCAGTAAGCTTTTGTCCGACATCGATAACGAGGCAAATATCGCGAAAGTGAAGCAGGGCGTTATCGCGCTGTGTTCGTCTTTCCCGGCTCACAGCTAGGTTGGATTATCAAGAGCCCACGTAGTCGGCGGTGATCGTACCGTCGCAGCAGCCCACGAATAGATGGGGAAGACGTGGGTTGCATGCTCCAGAGGGGCGTGGAAATCCGTCCTGACGTTCGTCGGTACGATCACCGCCGACTACGTGGGCCGCTCAGGGCATAGTGAGTGGTGCAGGCAAATCGACGCTGTCCAGACGCCATAGATCTCGTAACCCTGGCAGTTTCCGGAGATATGGAGTCTCGGCTGCGCCGAGACACGCTGAACGGATACCATCCTCACCCTTCCCTCTCTTTCCGCGTGGCGGAAAGCGAGGGCGACGTTCCTACGGTCGCTTCATGACATAGCGGCCCGCGAATTCGCAGACGTGTAATCGTCGGCGGGTTGTTGCGTTGAAACGACCCAAACCTTGCGAATCCCTGC
Source organism: uncultured Armatimonadota bacterium (assembly GCA_903833215.1). Lineage (GTDB taxonomy): Bacteria > Armatimonadota > Fimbriimonadia > Fimbriimonadales > Fimbriimonadaceae > Fimbriimonas. The sequence goes on along the minus strand of CAILEM010000010.1, from coordinate 146,109 downwards.
GTTCCGGACGACGCCACGGAGACGTCGACTACGGGGTGAGTGGGGTATCGGGGCAGATGAGCTTCTGACGCTCAGACTACTTCGTGGCAGGCTTGACGGCTGGTGCAGTGCCGACCACGGCCGGTTTGACCACGGGGGCTGCTGGTGGTGGGAAGCCTATGTTCGCGTACCTGTCGGTTGCGATGGGGTTGGCGACTACCTTGATCGGCTTGGGAAGCTTGCTTAGCATCTCTGAAACGGTTTTGAAGCCGTAACCTTTCTTGCGCAGGTCGGCGATGATCGCTGGAAGTGCCGCAGCGGTTACGGGGTTGTCGTGGAGGAGGATGATCACTCCGGGCTTCACATTCGAAATGACTCTTTCAGCAACCTGATTGGGCGTCGTATTCATCCCATCAATCATGTCCTGAGTCATGTTTTTGGCTGCGGGTGGGATGAAATCGTGAGCCCCGACATTCCAACCGACGGTCGTGAGTCCCATACCTTTTACTGCCAGCATGATGTCGTGAGTGACGCGCATGCCAGGAGGGCGGAACAACATCACGCGACGCCCCGTCGCTCGTTCGACGTTGATCTCGCAGTTTCGAATTTCGGCCTTAACGTTCTTCAGCGGCAACGTATCGAGTCGAATGTGATCTTGGGTGTGATTGCCTACTTCGTTGCCTTCAGCAATCATCCGCTTCACAAGCTCAGGATGTTCTTTGACTCGTATTCCGACCACAAAGAATGTCCCGTGAATTCCCTCTTTCTTGAGGGCGTCCAAGATCAGCGGTGCGCCTTTCAGGTGGGGACCGTCATCAAACGTGAGACACACGTCTTTGAATTGGTCGTTGCCTCGGGTGAAGTAAGACACGGACGGCCGATACATTTCGAGGCCGTTAAAGTGATTCTGCCAGTATTCCAGGCTAAAGACGTTACTTAGACCGCCTTCAACTTTTCGAAGATAGAGGAGGACCCCAACCAACAACAAACAAATTGCTGAGAGGGAGATAGCTAGAGTTTTCTTCGACTTTCGGGGTTCGCTCATCGGGTCAATCGTTTCTAAGCTGAATTCTGCGGAATTGGAAGAATGGACCTTCGTTCAACAAAACAGGAACTCGCGAATGCGAGTTCCTGAGTGTGCATGCAGCTCTCGCCGTCTACTTTTTGCCTTGGTTGGCCATTTGCTGACCATAGCGGCGCATAAACTTCTCGACGCGACCTGCGGTATCGACGAGCTTCTTCTGGCCTGTGTAAAACGGGTGGCTGAACGCGCTGATGTCAACGTTAATGATCGAACATTCGATGCCGTCGACGACCTTTGTGTTATTGGTCTTGTGCGTAGATACGCCGACCCACTCGTGGTCGCCGTCTACAAAAAGCACGGGATAAGTCTTTGGATGGATTCCTTCTTTCATGTTGCTGCCTGCGTTCGAACCGATATTTTGGCATTTTAAGAGCCCCTCACGCAAGGGGCCCCTGCAACTCATGCGCGTCTGCGACTAGAAACGATATCCGAAGTTGATCGAAACGCCTTTATAGGCGTCGATATCGGCCGTCTGCCATCGTGCTTCGGCGAACATTCTTGGGCTGATGTCAAAACCAGCGGTGAGGGAGAAAACGGTTTGATCTTGGCCATCGAACGTGAACCCGTTGGTGGTTCCCGTTACCGACCCAAAGCTGATTCCAGGTCCAAAGTAAAACTGTTGGGCTCGGAAGAAGGCGTCAAACGAAAGCTCACTAACGTTAATCGTTGACTGCTGACCAAAACTATCCGTGATATCGAAGGCCTGACCGCGAACGCTCACGCGAAAATCGGCACCCTCAATTGGGAATCGATATCCGACGGCAACTTCCGCACCAACTTTATTATCTGTTCCATCTCCGGTGAATGTGGGGAAATAGGCACCTAGGCTGACAAAGAACGGATATTGCTGGCGATCAACGACACTGAAATCGGTTGCATCGGCCTCATGGTGATGCGATTGCTTTTTGCTTGTTGAGACGGTTGTGGCTAAGGTGGTGTCCGTCGTAGAGGCAAATGCAGGAATCGCAAGTGCCACCACGGCGACCGTTACAGCGGCTGCTCGGCGAGTCGATTGGGCGAAGGAAATGGGTTGGAAGCTTTGGAAAATTTGGCTTCGACCGGAAATAGACATATAGATTACGCTCCTCTGCCGGTTGCTGCCTTGAGACCTTAATGCGATGCTCCGGCTACCGGTCACTGGATAAATACCCATACTGTGGCCAACTTGTTACCGCTAGGCGCATTTCTGTGGGATTTTTAGGAAGCACCGCTCTACAAGTCCCAAAAACAAGCTTCTCTACATTAAGGGAGATGGCGCACAAACACTGCTGTTTGAAACAACCTCTCCGACGGAGCGTTCTCACTTGCCAGACGGCGGTAAACTTGGACGTTTGTCTGAGTTCTGGACCGCCAGTGTCGTTGCGTTCGGAGCACACCTAAAACTAGGAGACCCCAAAAAAATGAGTAACAAGCGCGTGTACCTCTTCCGTGAAGGGAACGCCACAATGCGAGACCTCCTTGGCGGCAAGGGAGCGAATCTCTGTGAAATGACCAACATCGGTCTGCCTGTACCCCCCGGATTCACGATCACGACCGAGGTTTGTACAGAATATTACGAAGCCGGAAAAGCTCTTCCCGCCGGTTTGATGGACGAAATTAAAGTCGCCGTCGCCGATCTTGAAGCTCAAATGGGTCGCACCTTCGGTGGATCAAAGCTACCCCTGCTTGTATCCGTTCGTAGCGGCGCCAAATTCTCGATGCCAGGCATGATGGACACCGTCCTTAACCTGGGCTTGAACCCAACGACACTTCAGGCCATGATCGAAGAAACCGGTAACCCCCGGTTCGTTTACGACTCTTATCGTCGGTTCATCATGATGTTCTCCGACGTGTCGTTCGATCTCAGCAAGCACGGCTTTGACGAAGAAATCTTCGCTGGATATAAGGCCAAGGTTGGCGCGACGTCTGACCTCGACCTCACCGCTGAGCATCTTGAAGAGATCTGCGGACTGTTCCTCAAGCACGTGAAGGATCACACGGGACGAGACTTCCCCACCGATCCATACGAGCAGCTTGCCCTCTCGATCGAAGCCGTTTTCCGCTCTTGGAACAACGATCGAGCCATCTTCTACCGACGTAAGGAGAAGATCCCCGATGAGATCGGAACCGCTGTAAACATCCAGTCGATGGTTTACGGAAACGCAGGCGAAGACTGCGGCACCGGCGTTGCGTTCACGCGCGACCCATCGGTCGGTACGCACGAAGTATTCGGCGAGTACCTGATGAACGCACAAGGCGAAGACGTCGTTGCTGGCGTTCGAACCCCGGTGCCCATTTCCGAACTTGGTAAGCAAGACCCAGAAGTCTTCCGACAGTTCATGGAGATGTCCCAGACTCTCGAGAATCACTATCGAGACATGCAGGACCTCGAGTTCACCATCGAGCACAACAAGCTATTTATGCTTCAGTGCCGAAGTGGAAAGCGAACCGGCCCAGCGGCGGTCAAGATCGCGGTCGACATGGTTCACGAAGGACTGATCACCACAGACGAAGCTCTTTCGCGCATCACAGCATCGCACCTTGATCAGCTTCTCCACCCACGAATCAACCCAGACTCCATCGCCGCAGCCACCCTGCTGGCAACCGGTCTGGCTGCTTCGCCTGGCGCAGCGGTTGGAAAGGCCGTTTTTGATGCCGACACAGCCGCCAAACTCGGCGGTCACGGCGGAGAGGGCCAGAAGGTCATCCTCGTTCGCGATGAAACCAATCCTGACGACGTTCATGGAATGATGGCTTCGCAGGGCGTTCTTACCGCACGCGGTGGAAAGACTTCGCACGCAGCAGTTGTTGCCCGCGGATTCGGAATCCCATGCGTTGCTGGTACTCAAGCTCTCGCCGTCGATACCCAGAAGCGTATGTTCAAAGTTGGCGACACCGTCGTTAACGAAGGCGACATCATCACGATGGACGGTTCCACCGGAAACGTTTATCTCGGTGGACTTGACCTGATCGCTCCAGAAGTCAGCGGTTCGCTCGGCGAACTGATGAGCTGGGCTGATGCCGCTCGTACGATGAAGATTCGTACGAACGCAGACAACCCCCGCGACGCGCAGCAGGCCATTGATTTCGGCGCAGAAGGCATCGGCCTCTGCCGAACCGAGCACATGTTCTTCGAGCCAGATCGACTTCCAATCGTGCAGGAGATGATCCTCACGAAGGACGAAGCGGTTCGACAGGCTGCTCTCGACAAGCTCCAGATCGTTCAGCAAGGCGACTTCGAAGGCATCTTCGAGGTTATGCAAGGCAAGCCGGTTACGGTTCGTCTCATCGACCCACCTCTTCACGAGTTCCTCCCGAACTTCGAGCAGTTGGTTCGAGAAACAACCGAACTTAAGGTCAAGATCGAATTCGGCCAGACCGAATTGGCGGCTGAGCTCGAAGAGAAGACGAAGATGCTTCACGCAGTGGAAGCGATGAAGGAATCGAACCCGATGCTCGGATTGCGCGGCGTTCGCCTTTCCATCGTATTCCCTGGCCTCGTCGTCATGCAGACGCGAGCAATCCTTCAGGCTGCGGCCAAGCTCATCAAGGCTGGCAAGCAGGTGTACCCAGAGATCATGATTCCTCTGGTCAGCACCGTTAACGAGCTCAAGGTTGTGCAAGCACAGCTCGAAGCCGAAGCCAAGAAGATCGTCGAAGAGCAGGGCGTCGAGATTCCTTACATGTTCGGAACGATGATCGAGCTTCCTCGTGCAGCCCTTACGGCGGCCGAGATTGCCGAGCAAGCCCAGTTCTTCTCCTTCGGTACCAACGACTTGACCCAGACGACGTTCGGCTTCAGCCGAGACGACGCCGAAGGCAAGTTCCTTGGAATCTATGCCGACCAGAAGATCTTGGTCCGCAATCCGTTTGAGACGCTCGACACCGTTGGTGTTGGTCGACTCATGCGCATGGCGGTTACCGAAGGTCGCGGCGTCCGCAACGGCCTCAAGTGCGGTATCTGCGGCGAGCATGGTGGAGATCCTGAGTCGATCTTCTTCTGCCACGAAATCGGTCTCGATTACGTGAGCTGCTCCCCATTCCGAGTACCCATCGCTCGATTGGCCGCTGCACAGGCTGCCATCCAGCACAAAGTCAAAGGCACCAACGACAAATAAGTCGAGGGCCGTTTTTGACGGATAGAACGAAATCAGGAGCCAAGGATTTTTCCTTGGCTCCTGATTTGCTTTGTGCGGTAACGGGCAATTTGAACTTAGCGTATTCTTAGGGATACTGCCGATGGCAGTTGCGCATCATAATCTAGGCGCCATTTGGCGGTTCTGGGTCGAAACTATGAAAATCCCTTTCCTTATCGGACTTACAGGCATTATTGGGGCTGTGATCGCGGCTCAGTCCGGGTCGGCGGACTCGTTGCTTGAGAAGCACACCAAACAACTTCAGACATCTACCGTTTTGAGCGCGGAATTCACCGTTCAAAACTTGCCCGGCGGACCTGCAGACTACAAGTTAAAGCTCGCCAAACCGTCCAAGTTCCGGCTTGAGACTCCAGACGAAGTCGTTGTCGCCAACGGCGCGACAATTTGGACTTACAAAAAGTCGGATAACAGCTACTCGCAAGCGACACAGACAGAAGATGACCTCAAAGCATTCCTGAAGCGCGATGCGGTTCTGCCTTGGGCAGGCTTCTTTGCGAAAGAGCCATTCAAGAACACGACTGGCCAGAAGGTCGGCACGAAGCATATGGTCAAGGGCAAGGCAGTCGAAGACGTTAGCCTCACTTTGGCAGGCAAGCCAGAGCGCACTGCAACGTTCTTTGTCGATCAGGCGCTCGGAGTTGCTCGCGGAGTCTCACTGAAGGATTCGGCCGATAAGAGCACGATTATCCTAGCGAAAGAGCTCGCCATCTCCAAAGATCCTGCTCATGACGCGGACTTTGAGTTCTCGATTCCGGACGGCGCAAAGAAAGTCGATCCTAACGCAAAGCATGCTGGAGTCACGTACGAGAAGGTCGCCACAATCTTCCAGACAAACTGCGGCGGCTGCCACAACGCGGGTAGACCGAAAGCGGGTCTTGATTTGACTTCGTACGCAGCCACCATGGCAGGCGGACGCAGCGGAAAGGAGATCATCGTTGGTGACCCTGACAATAGCCCATTGATGGCCTATCTCAAGGCTGCTGGCAAGCCACAGATGCCACCCAACGGTTCACTGTCTCAGTCCGATATCGACTTGATCGGCAGTTGGATTAAAGACGGCGCATTCGAAAAGTAGGTATGGTGGCGGCAACATTGCCGCCATCGGGAACGGTCGCCACGAGCGAGGGGTATAAATGCCTGATGAAGAGATTTCTAAAGGCTGGCTCCGTGCTCGTGGCGCTCGCTATTTTTGCTGCTGCAGCCGTCGCGGGACCCGTCACCGGGATCTGGCACGGCAAGGTTCGATTTGATACGACGAAGATCCCAACACAGAATGCCGCTGATCGCCAGAAGCTGATGTCGATGGTAAAGGCGCAGGAGAACGTCAAACTCACCTTGACCGTAAAGGGAGACCACACCTACTCCATGATCGTGATTGGCGCACCAAAGCCGGTACCAACTGTTACTGGTTCTTGGTCGCAAGCCGGAAACAAGATCACGATCACCCCTAGCATGGCTGGTAAGCCAGGCACACCACGAACGTTCACGCTGACCGCTGACACGAAGAGCTTCTCCTTCACGGAAGGCCCTGTCACCATGTCGTTCAATCGCTAAGGTTTCGGTCTAAACGATGCACCGGGTTCGCCGCCAAGTTGCGGCGAACCCGATTTTGTTTCCGCTCGGTCGTGCTAGACGTAGGCAACTTTGACTGAGCCGATGTCCTATGAAGTCGCGTCGAACTTGTGAACGACGACATCGACCTCCAAACCCAACCGTGTTATGCACTTCATCAACTTGTCGGTAGAAAAATCGGTCAGATGACCTCGAATAATCTGCGACACCTTGGGTTGATCCAGTCCCATCAATCGTGCTGCTTCTCGCTGGGTTAGGCCACGAGCCCTTTTCTTTGGCTTCGATCGCGATTGCTAACTTCGATTTCGCGAGAAGTTCATCGGCGTCAGGCAGGCTCAAGTCGTGGAAGACGTCGGCAACATCGGGATCTAGTCGAATGATATTCGGGCCCTGAGCGGCCTGTGAAGCGTGCTTGCCTTGCAATCCTTTCGAAAAGTCGCACTCTTTACGCATTCCAGCTCGTTGGATCGCCTCGCTTTTCCTTCGGTGTCAAGGGGGTTGCCGAAATGACCCTGAACGGATTATGACTTTTAACGGATACAAGGAAAACTCTTCGATTTCCGCAAGGAACTCCGCTTTCTCGGGATCGCACCCACAACTAGAAACAATTGGAAACCGACCCCATAAACCACCCCGCCTTGCCAGCAATGCTGGCAAGGCGGATCACCTCGATCTAATGGGCGGAGTTGCGATCACATTGAGTGCCACCGCAACCGTATATAGTATATAGCAGAAAATGTCGACTTTACTACTTTGGGCTGGAGTTGACTCACATGGCGTTGCTTCGGCCTACATTGCCACCGACAGTCGACTTTCAAACTCGCCAGACCTGACTGAAGTGTGGGACGTTGGACAAAAAGCTTATTGCTCAACTAGTGCCCCGCTTCTTGCAGGATATGTCGGTTCGTCTTTCTATGCGGCGCATCTGATCCCCCGGCTAATAGCTTATGGTGAGGCAATTCTGAGTGGAGCAATCGATAGCCATTCGTTTTTGACTTCGCTATCCGAATTCACATACACAGCGATTTCATCGGCACCACCGACTCATGACTCGGATTTTGAGGTTGCCCTTGCATTTCGGCTCGACACCGGTAAGTTCTGTTTTGCAGTTCTGAGTGCAACCCCTGCAGGTGTTAATTTTAGAGATTTGTCAGGTCCGATCCAATCAGCGATCATGCACACTTCCGGCACAGGGGCTGCGTTTGTTCATCACAAATTTAACGAATGGAGACAGACGAATAGCGCTGACACCAGCCGAGCTATTTACTCAGCCTTTTGCGATGCGCTTCTCCATGTGAATCCACCAAATACGCACTTAGTTCCCGGCAAATCTAAGGACCCTCAATCGGAGGGCCCACCTCAACTCGTAGGTATTTACCGAAAACCTGGCTCCCCTGGAAAGTTCTTCGGGACTATTTGGAAAGGCAAACTCTATTTCGCTGGAGTTGAAACTCAAGAGTTACCCACGGGTTGGGAATGTCGGAATGAGCTATTTGAGCGGTGTGATCCAATTTCGAGAAAACCACTTCCCGAAGCGAAGAAGCATATTGATGAGGTCACGAGGGCCAAGCGACTCAAATAGCCTCTCACCTTGACACAGCTGGTGTTGAAGATCCTAACTCTGAAAAGGCCGAAACTTCGCGTCTTTATGGGATCAAATTTCGCTTCATGCCTCCTCTTCGGCCGAGGCCGCGTTCGATTCAGTTCATTGTAACTATGCTAAGGAAGTGACCTTGGGGGGACACCACTTCTATTTGGACGTCCTGACAACCTTCTGACCAGATAGCTCTAGAAATTAGGCTGAGGTTGCAGTCGCCACCAGCATATGTCACTTCGTGTACGACGTCGACTAATTCACGATAGTGATTTTTGGTAGCCCTGTCTCGGTAGCATCAAGCTGCTCGTCGATGAGTAGAGTCATGTTTCTGCCTAGGTCGCGTAGCATGTGCGTCAATCGATCGAGGCTGAAGTTGCTCATGCGCCCTCGAAGTAATTTGGACAAAGATGGTTGATCCACGCCCGTTTTTTTCGCAAGATGAACCTGGGTGAGACCTCGTCGATCCATTGTGCGGCGGATTTCGCGCACGAAACCCGCCTTTGCAGCCATCTCTTCAGCGTCATCGAACCCAAGATCGGCATATATGTTTCCGCTGCTCACCTCGAAGCTCAATTCTTCGTGCGCATCGGCTTCTGCGACGACCGCTTCCCCGACGACTCCTTTCTTGCTCGAACCTACCCAAACCATATTAATCATCTCGACCGACATATAGGCTGTATACCATTAGTGAGTGTTTGAGTCAGGAATCGTTCGGCCGGCCGTAGAGGACGAACCACGGGTTTGTTTTGCCGTCAATGTCAGCAATTGAGGTAAATCGGTATTTTTCCCAGCCAAGTCGACCGTTGGTCACAGGTCAATTCTCTGTTCCGGGTATATCGGTTTGGTGAATGCTCTTGTGAAGTTGGTCGTTTCGACTGCCCTGCTTTCGGTTCTTGTGGTTCCTGCTTTGGCGGCGGGGTCGGTGGTTGGCGTTTGGCACGGAATGATTCGCTACGACATGAGCAAGTTGCCGCCAAATTTGGCTCCGGCTCAGCGGCGAACGCTTGAAGCGCGGGCGAAGGACCATGAGAAGGACACGATTTCGCTTGAGATCAAGAACGACCATTCGTTTGTGATTATCGTGACCGGGAAAGGCACGATGCCACCGCCCGTCCGAGGCACTTGGACTCAGGCGAACGGCAAGGTTTCGCTCCAGACCACCAAGCCGGGCGTGCCTGAAAGCCCCAAGGCCTTCATCCTCTCAAAGGATGGTCGGACTCTGACGTTCTCGTACGGCCCGACCACGATGACGTTTAGGAAGAGCTAGCCATTAAGGCTCAAGACCATTGATGGCTCTGGAACAGCTGGAGCATTTTCTATCGGGCGGACAGCTGTTCCTACCGCGAAATATTCGATCACATGGCTATCCCAGCCATGGCTGTTCTCTTTGACCTGGGCACCGACAATACCGGTCGCACCGTCTCTCTCCGCTTCGGCTTGCATCCTTGACAGAGCAAGTTCCCGGGCGTCGTAGAGAGCCTGTGTGTAGTTGGGCATCTCAATGTTCCTTCCAGCCTGTTTGATCGCCTGCAGCGTGCCTTGGTGGGCGACGTGATACACGCAGTTCCCCATGACGAGAGAAACTGGCTGGTACCCCGCTTTGAGCAGTGTCCAGAAATCCTGGCCACTTAGGTCCGAGGTGAAGGGACGACCATCGGGAGTGCGATAGTTGCCGCCAGCGCGATGCTTGATGGCTGTGCCAATGGCCATGAACTCAGCCATCGACGCTCCCCATACGTAACGGGTGACTTCAAGGCGAACGCCGACGATGCCATCGGCACCGAGTAAGTCGGCTTCTTCTTCCATTCGCGTCATGGCGAGTTCGCGAGCCTCGTACATCGCTTGCGACAACACTTCCAGTTCCTGGTTCTGATAGAAATTCTTGAATTGGAAGCCGATGTGATAAATCGAGGAACCCATGACGAGACCAACGGGGTCAAATCCGGCTTCCTGGCAAAGCAAAAACTCGTTAATGGAGAGGTCACTGGTGAAAAGGCCCTTCTTACCTTCCCCACCGCGCATAGCGACCAAACGTTGACGTGCGGCTTCGGGAAGCCCTTCTGACGAACCTGCTGAATATGGCATCTGTAAATTCTCCTAGCTGAGTGGGATGATCGGTTTGACGCTTACGAAGTCGATGGAACCTGGCTTTCGACGGATTGCAGTTCCATAGCATAGAAAACGGGTTGTGACGGACATCGTGCTTCCCTGCAGTGTTCCGGCCGGGTGGATTTCGGTGGCGATCTTGACGCCAACAATACCGACCGCCCCAGCGGCCTTAGCCATGTCGGCCATCCTGCCCATGGCGACCTCACGAGCCATATAGGGCCCGCGGGTCAGTTCAACTACTTCCTCATTGGCCCAGGTTGAAAAGGCACCGCCGGTCATCTTGGGAACTTGTCGCCAGGCGGTCTGATAGTAGGTGCTGCGTCCGAGAGCGAGTCCGGCAGGAATGTAGTCGGCTCTTCGAAGCACCATGATTTCATCTGGGCTGGCGGGAACGATATAGAATTCTCCCTTTCGGGCTTCGGTATCGAATACGGCAGTGCCGGATATCTTGAGTGTCGACGGATAAAATCCGTCACTTGCCTCCACTCTCTCATCGACTCGCGTCCAAACCACCTGGCAACCCACTACGGCATTGGCACCCAGTTGGGTTGCTTCTGCTTGGACATGGGCGAGAGATTCTGCCAGCATCGGGTCAAAGGCTTCTGACTCAATCCGGGCCTCATCGCTTGTGGCTGGAAAGTATTGGGTACTCACGCCTCTGACTGCGCAACCGAACACTTGGCCTAACGGCTTTAACCCCACTTGATTTGCGCAAACAAGTTCACCGCCGTTGAAAGTCGCAATCCACGGTTTGGGCATTTAGGATAATCCTAACATTTCTCCAAGCGCTTTGCGAGTCGAGGCATGCTGGCTTGCCTTTTGCTCTGCAATTTCAGATATTTGGTCGAGCCAATCGTTTACGGAAACGGACTCAGTTTTCAGCGCAATGCCTCGAACCACATGGGTGATGGTGGCTTTGAGTGGGCCCGATCCTGGATCTTCGAGGGTGTACTTCGCATCGCCGTGCTGCAAAGAGATGCCTCGCAAGGTCTTCTTGGCGAGGAATCCGCCCTTCACCAGTCGCTCGACTTCGGAGCCAAACGCTTTTGTGAGTGAGTCTGCGAGGAAACCGAGGAAGGCCTTTTCGTCAGCCTCATATTCACGGCAAAGTGCACCCGCTACGCCAAGTCGCGTTAACCCATCTTCACCCAGTTCACCGGCCATGGAGAAACGAGCTTACATGGAATGCTCACCGTTCCGCACGGATACCGCGTAAAATCAATTCGTGCTATCTGAACTTGATCCCCGCAAACAGACGATCCTGCAGGCGATCATTATTGAGTACGTCACCGCTGCCGAACCCATCGGGAGCGAGGCGCTCGTGCAGAAGTATCAGCTTGGGGTCAAATCGGCAACGGTTCGAAACGAGATGGCCGAGATGTCAGATCTCGGCTTGCTTGAGCAACCCCACACGAGCGCAGGAAGAATTCCCAGCGACCTTGGATATCGATATTACGTCGATCACTTGATCGTCACTCAGGATCTCGATACCGTCGCAAAGAACCGAGTTAAGGATGCGACCGACGACGGCGACGCACTCCATATTCTTCTTCGCGACACGGTTCGAGCGCTGAGCCGCGTCACTCACCTGCTTGGGGTGGCCACGACGGTTCGCGATAGCGATATCAAGGTTCGAAATGCGGTTGTGAGCGCGCTTGGTCCAGCCCAAGCTTTGCTTGTCCTTGTCCTCAGCAATGGTCACGTTGAAAACCGAATGATTGAGGTTCCGGTGGGGTTGACGCTGGAAGACGTTGGTCGAGCCAATGAGATGCTGACGACGACCATTTGTGGCAAAGAACTCAAGGGGCTTACGAAATCCAAGACACCAACCGGGGTTGGAAACCCGGCTATTGATAAGCTGATCGTGAGTCTTTGGACAAACGTCCGCTCGATTGCCCGAGACCTGACCCGTGGCGTGCTTATCACCGAAGGTGAGGAGTACATGTATGCGCAGCCTGAGTTCCAACGCGATTTGGTATCGCTGCAGATCATGCTGGAGGAGCTGACAGAGTCAGAAGTGCTGTTCGATGCGATCGCGCCGTCGGAGCAGGTTCGGCCGGTCATGATTGGACGGGAGAACCGGCACGCGACCATGCAGCAGCTTTCGGTGGTGAGGAAGAGCTTTTATATCGGGGACCAAGAGGCTGGCGTCATCGCATTGGTGGGTCCAACCCGGATGAACTACGACCGTGGAATTCCGCTGGTAAATTACACCGCCAAAGCGCTCAGCGATTCTCTCACCAAATTCTTCGGTTAGGCTATCATGCTTTTCGCATGACACCAGATCAGTTCCGAGAAGCGGCAGCAGGATGCACCCATTTCCTTTGCGATCACCATCGGAAGAAGTTGCGAGATCGCTTTCGCGAGCTATCCGAAAGCCCACTGTGTGACGAACGGCCAGATAACTACGGCAGGGGCGGTTTTGTTGAGAAGTTCGAGCGCGAAATTGCCGACTTGCTTGGAAAAGAAGCTGCCGTGTTCATGCCGAGTGGAACGATGGCCCAGCCGATTGCCCTTCGGATCTGGGCGGATCGTGCAAATAACAAGACGATCGCGTTTCACCCGACAAGCCACCTCGAACTCCATGAGCACATGGGATATCGGGAGTTGCACCATCTTGAGGCGGAATTGCTCGGTGATGATTCGCGTCTGTTTACACTGGACGATTTGAAGGCAGTTGAGAAACCGATTGGGTCGTTGCTCATTGAGCTTCCTCAGCGGGAGATTGGCGGGCAATTGCCGACGTGGGATCAACTAAGAGCGATCACGGACTATGCGAAGGCTTCGGGAATGCGATTACATCTCGATGGGGCACGACTCTGGGAAACCCAGCCATTTTATGGGCGTCCGTATCGGGAAATCGTGGAGGCGTTCGACAGCGTCTACGTATCGTTCTACAAGATTCTTCGGGGATTACCGGGGGCAATGTTGGCGGGTCCGGCTGACTTTATTGACGAAGCGAGGATTTGGATGCGACGGCAAGGTGGAAATCTGGTTGTGATGGCACCCAATGCCATTTCCGCGAAGATCGGCTTAGATCTGCACGTTCATCGGATCCCTGACTACGTGGCGAAGGCGGCTGAGATCGCTTCGATTTTGCAGGAGTTTCCTGGTGTTGTCGTTGAGCCCAAAGCGCCGCCGACGAATATGATGCATGTGTATTTGCCGACCTCCGCCGAACGGGCGTTGGACGCGTGTGGGCAGATCGCCGAGCAGGAGAAAACGCTTCTCTTCCAATATTTCGCTCAATCCGAACGTGGCACGAAATCGGAGATTTGGATTGGAGAGGCGGCGCTCGACGTTGCGGCGGAACGGTGGCGGGAGTTGTTTGGGCAGTTCGTTGGGTTCATCGAGAAGGAGTAGGTCGCCCTGCTCCTCCGGTTTGCCATGGGCAATCCTCTCCAAAAAGCGAAGCCATGGGTCCGCGAGGAGCCTTGCGTGGTATCGAACGAACCCAACCGTCCTTCCCTTAATGTCAAACAGTTTTGGCAGAATGGGCTTGACCCCATTTTTGGTCTTGGCGAACGGTCCGAACGCCGGCACAAACCATCCGGCGGCTACGGCGGCTGTGGTCTTGGCGAACGGTCCGAACGCCGGCACAAGCCATCCGGCGGCTACGGCGGCTGTTGAAATACCAAAACTGTTTGACATTACGGCACGCCTCGCATCTACAGGGAATCTAGGTTGATTTCTTTTCGCCGAGGGTTCGGAACTGTTCTAGTTCGGCTTTTCTTTCGACTCCGATCTTCTTTAGATGGTCGTGCCAATCGGATTTGTATGGCTTGAGAGTTGCCTCGATGACTTCCATAATGGCGAGGTCACGGAACCATTTGTGGTTGGCGGGGACGATGTGCCATGGGGCGATTTCGGTGCTGCACTTTTCGAGAACGTCGTTATAGGCTTCTTCGTATTTGCTCCAAAGCTCGCGCTCCTTCCAGTCACCTACAGCCAGTTTCCACGACTTGTCTGGGTCCTCTTCCCGGGCCAACAACCTTCGCTTCTGCTCGTCTTTGCTGATGTGGAGGAAGAACTTCAGAATGATCGTGCCTGAGTCCGACAGCAACTCTTCGAAATGGTTGATCTGATCGTAACGCTTCTTCCAAATGTCTTTCGGCACGAGATCATGAACTCTTACGACAAGGACATCCTCGTAATGTGAACGGTTGAAGATCGTCATTCCACCGGCGGCGGGAACCTTGGCATGAACGCGCCAGAGGAAGTCATGGGAAGCCTCAAGCGACGTAGGTGCCTTAAAGCTCTCCACTCGACAGCTCTGGACATTGACGACGTTTAGGATGCTCCGAATCGAGCCATCCTTTCCGCTCGTGTCGATGCCCTGCAACACGATCAGTAGAGAATTCATGTTCGCGGCATACATCAATTCTTGTAGCCCTTCGACCTTCTTGCCTCGCTCGCTTCGTATGGCATCCGCCACTTCCCTTTCCAGTCCGCCGTGGTCCCCCGGATCAAAATCCTTCAACGAAACCGATGACCCTGGTTTGACAACTTTCGCGTAAGACATATTTGCAGTCTAGCGTGAACGGAGCATGGGTTCCTCTCCAATTTGGGGAGATCGAGCGAAGGTACTCTTTAGGGGCCGATGATTGAACGATACACGACCTCCGCCATGAATTCCATTTGGTCCCGCCAGGCTAAGTACCAGCGGTGGCAAGACGTAGAGGTCGCCATTGTAGAGGCCCATGTAGAGCTGGGTGCAGTTCCCGCGTCTGCTTTGGAAGAGATCAAGGCGAAGGCCGCGTTTGACCTGAAGCGTTGCGATGAGATTGAGCTTGAGACCCGCCATGACCTGATGGCCTTCGTTCGAAACCTCTCCGAGAACATCGGTGAGTCCGGACGATTTGTGCATTTAGGAGTCACAAGCTACGATGTCATCGACACCGCATTGGGAATCATGCTCCGCGATTCATGCGACGTACTCATTAAGAGCGCTCATGCGCTTGGCACTGAAATCAAACGGTTGTCCCTTGAACACGAGCACACGGTCGAGATTGGCCGCACCCACGGAATCCACGCAGAGCCGATCACTTTTGGCTTCAAATGCGCCAACTGGTATGCCGAGCTAACCCGGAATATTTCACGGCTTGAATTAGCTCGAGTCGAACTTGCCGTCGGCAAAGTGTCCGGCGCCGTTGGCATTCATGCGATCACTTCCCCCGAAATGGAGCAGATTGTCTGCTCGAAACTCGGCCTCACTCCTGATCCCGCCAGCACCCAAATTATCAACCGAGACCGACACGCCAACTTCCTAAATGTGCTTGCGCTGATGGGTGCGGGGCTTGAGAGAATCGCTACCGAGCTGAGAAACCTTCAGCGAACTGAGATTCTAGAAGTCCAAGAGGCCTTTGCGAAGGGCCAGACAGGAAGCAGCGCCATGCCTCACAAGCGAAACCCTTGGAATTCGGAGACGGTATGTGGATTGGCTCGGTTGTTGCGCGGAAATTCCCACGCAATGCTGGAAAGCGTAGCTACCTGGCACGAGCGCGACCTGACCAACTCTTCGCTTGAGCGCATCGTCTTCCCAGATTCGTGCCAGCTTGCCGATTTCATGCTGAATCGCTTGACCTCCATCCTCAAGGGCCTCCAGGTATTCCCCGAAACGATGCAAAAGAACTTACGGCAGATGGGCGATCTCGTGTTCAGCGAGCATGTGATGATCGCACTCATTCATGCCGGGATGTCTCGTGAGTCGGCTTACAAAGTCGCGCAACGAAACGCAGCAAAGGCGTGGGAAGGTCACGACTTCAAGACATCGGTTGCCACCGATCCTGAAGTAACCGAAAGGCTGTCTGCTGAGCAAATAGAAGAAATGTTTAGCCTAGAGCATCATCTGCGGTTTGTCGGCCACACGCTCAACGCTACCGGCGTTCGTTAGGGATTCGGCAGGCTTTTTCTTCCTTCACGGAACTTCGGCAACCGAATGGTAGCCGTACGTTCGAAATACCCGCAACCACCTAAGGTCCGGGTTTGAAGGAAGAAAAATTATGTTGAAAACCATGTTGCTCACTGCTTTGGCAGCAGTATCCGTCTCTGCCATCGCCCAGGACAACCATCGAGAGGATGGTCGCTATTCCATCGATGCCACTGGAAAGTCCCAGAGAGACATCAAGCGCGAAGTATGCCGTCAGGCTGAGTATCTTTCCGCTGGCGATCAGTACGACTTTAACCAGATGTTGGATCGACTGCCAGCGACCGTTGAGAATGCTATTGTTAGCGGCCTTTTTGCCGCGCATCGACAGTCGGTCATCATCCACAGCCAAATGGTTATGGTGATGATGCCGAACGACGCTGTCGTCATGGACTCAGTGAAGTCAGATGACCAAGTGATCCTTGCTCAGGAATCTGAGGAAAGCATGCGTCCTATGCGCATGATCATGCAGCACCCTCGCTACCGAGACATCGACTACGACACAGCGCTCGAGATCCTAGGTTCAAAGCTTAACGAAACCGAGAAGACACAGTTGGATGCCTGGTGGAACTCCGACACGATGGAATCTGACAGAGATGTCAATGAGCGTCAGAAGGACATCATTGTCCGACTTCTGAAGATCAATGCGGCGAAGGCAGACGAAGTTGTTTATATGTCGTGCTGCATGACCCACAAGCACTTCATGGTTAAGTAGGCGCTCAACATCCTACATTGACTTCGGTGCCTCCAGGCTCTGTTTTCAGTCTGCCTGGAGGCTTCGTCGTGTGTGACCTACCGCCGGACTAATTCCCCTTGGCTGGATACATGGGTCATACAATCCAGTAGGAAGAATGCTGGTTTGGCACTTCATTCAATGCCGGAGCGTTCAAGCTCAACGATCGCTGAGAAGATATTCAAATCCTCGTTGAGCATCACAGCCACTCGAGGGTTGAATCGAGGCAATCGAGAGGTGTACCCCGTAATGGTCTCTCGCTTTTCCATTGAAATAGATTCGTGAGGGATCGCGTCAGGTTCAGTCAGTGGACCTGAGTTCCGGAGACAATGGAGCCAAAGGCACGTCGATGGCATAACCCTCGCCTGACCTCTGCCCTTTTAAAAAAGGGAGAGGAACCAAGTTACAATTTCGAATATTGCTCCAAGAGCTCGTACGCGCTTGCTAAACGGTTTTCACCTCCCGCCGAGAAACGAAAAAGCCTCCTCACCGCGCTTTGGGCGTTGGTGAGGAGGCTTTTTGGTTGGGCTAGTTGGGGTTATCGCCTACTCGTGCGCCATTTCCCAAACGGCGGGGACTCTCCACATCTTGGATAGGATCAACTCGCGCATCAGGATCATTTCTTTGGGGATTCGATCGTAGAGCCGGTTGAACAGCTCGTCGTGCGATGCGACTTCCTGCTTCCATAGATCTGGATCGACGGCCATCACCTTGTAGAAGGTCTCGGCGGTGACGTCGCTTCCTGTCCAATCCATATCCTCATACTTCGGCATGTAGCCGAGTGGGCTTTCGACGGCGTGTGCGTTGCCTTGGACACGCTGAACGATCCACTTGAGCACTCGCATATTCTCGCCGTAGCCTGGCCAGATGAACTGACCTTCTTCGTCCTTTCGGAACCAGTTCACACTGAAGATTGATGGTGGGTCAGGAAGGGTTCTTCCGATCTGGAGCCAATGGTTGAAGTAATCGCCCATGTGGTAGCCGCAGAATGGCAACATCGCGAATGGATCGCGTCGAACGACGCCCTGCACTCCAAATGCGGCAGCGGTGGTTTCGCTTCCCATGGTTGCTGCCTTGTAGACGCCGAACATCCAGCTTGTCGCTTGCACGACGAGTGGGACGGTATTGGGACGTCTTCCGCCGAAGATGAGCGCGCTGATTGGTACGCCCTGTGGGGCTTCCCAGTCAGGATCGATGCACGGGCACTGATTGGCTGGAGCCGTGAACCTTGAGTTAGGATGGGCAGCCTTGCGTCCTGCTTCGGGCGTCCAGTCCTTCCCTGTCCAGTCAATGAGGTGGGACGGGGTCGGTCCGTCGATTCCTTCCCACCAAATGTCGCCATCATCCGTAAGGGCAACATTCGTAAAGATCGTATTGCTTTCGATCGACGCCATCGCGTTCGGGTTCGTCTTGTAGTTCGTTCCCGGGGCAACGCCGAAGAATCCAGCTTCGGGGTTGATCGCGTAGAGTCGGCCATCGGCACCTGGTTTGATCCAGGCGATGTCATCACCAACCGTCGTGACTTTCCAATCACTCAGCGCATCGGGAGGAATGAGCATCGCAAAGTTGGTCTTTCCGCAAGCGCTTGGGAACGCGGCAGCGACATAGGTTTTGACTTTGTTTGGGCCTTCGACACCAAGAATGAGCATGTGCTCGGCAAGCCAGCCTTCATCTCGCGCCATACAGCTTGCGATTCTTAGGGCAAAGCACTTCTTACCAAGCAGGGCATTTCCGCCGTACCCAGATCCATAAGACCAGATCGCTCGATCCTCAGGAAAATGAACGATGTATTTCGTCTCGCGATTGCAGGGCCATGGCTCGTCGGTTTGGCCTGGTGTAAGGGGTGCACCAACGGAGTGAACGCATGGAACGAATGGCCGGCTTCCCATCGCTTCGATGGCTTGCTTGCCCATTCGCGTCATGATTCGCATGTTCACAACTACATAAGGTGAGTCTGTAATCTCAATGCCGTACTGTGCGATGTCCGAACCTAACGGTCCCATGCAGAATGGGATGACGTACATCGTTCGACCGGTCATGGAACCCTTGAAGATGCCTTGAAGTTCGGCTTTCATCTCCTTGGGGTCAACCCAGTTGTTTGTCGGGCCAGCATCAATCTTTCTGGCGCTGCACACGAAGGTTCGGTCCTCGACTCGAGCGACGTCACTGGCGTCGGATCGTGCCAAGAATGAATTTGGGCGCTTTGTTGGGTTCAGAGGAATCAGCGTTCCACTCTCAACCATCTTCTGGCATAGGGCATCGTACTCTTCCTGAGTACCGGTGCACCAATGAATCGAGTCAGGAGTCACCAAGCTTGCGATCTCA
This sequence comes from uncultured Armatimonadota bacterium, assembly GCA_903833215.1. GTDB lineage: Bacteria > Armatimonadota > Fimbriimonadia > Fimbriimonadales > Fimbriimonadaceae > Fimbriimonas. The sequence continues at coordinate 126,648 of CAILEM010000010.1, read as the reverse complement.
TTGACCCAATCGATGACATCTTGACGATTGACGTACGGTGGAACAGTAGAAATCGAGTTGACGATTGAGTCCACGGTCGCGTTAGACATTCTGTTGTGCCTCCTCAAGGCAAGGGAGATCGGCCATTCCCTAAAGGGTCCATTCGACGATGAAGAGTCCCAACCTTCTGGATTTTGATAGAAAAGCTAAGATTCCGATGCCATTGATTCCTATGACATCCTATGGATGACAGCGACTTTCAGGCGATTACTTGGAATGCATTCCGCGCCGTTTCGTAGAGCTTAACGGAGTGGAGTTTGGCAGGTAGGTGGTTTTGGAGCCGTTCGAATATTTCTAGAACGACGATTTCAGAAGTCGTGGTTCTTCCTTCGAACTCGGGCAGATCCACATTGAGGTTCTTGTGATCGTATCGGTCCACGACTAATTCGTTGACAACCCGATCAAGCAATTCGAGGTCCACGAGCATTCCCGTTTTCTCTGCGGGCTCCCCGGAGACCGTAACTTCCAAAATGTAGTTATGCCCATGACCAGCGGGGTTATTGCACTTCCCAAATAACCTTAGGTTCTCTTCCGGTGAAAGGTGAGGGCTATCGAGTCGGTGGGATGCGGCAAATTCATAGGAACGGGTGAGAGTCATGGATTTGATAGGTGGCTGCAGGTCCAGGTCGACATAGAGCGTTGGCATTTCTTCAAGTCGCAGAGAGGTTAGCTGGACCTCTTTAGGGAGAATGCCCGGTGCACGAAGCGAATCTGCGATGTAGGCGGCGATATTTTCCAGACACGATGAGTGCGAGTGGAAAAATGGCACCTCGTCGTTGATGCTCTTCCCATCGAACTGCTTAACGATGTGCGCCTTGAGGATATCGTCAATCCATTTGATATTCACGACCATCCCAGTTTGCGGATCGACCCGTCCTTCGACGGTCACATCCAGAATGTAGTTATGACCGTGATTATAGGGTGAAGCCCAAATTCCGAAGAGGTCCCGATTCTCGGATTCCGACAGCGAGGGTATCCAATAACGGTGGCCGCTTGAAAACCCAACCCGCCTTGTCATTTGGACCGACCTATTCATCACTTCTCTTTACGATACGGTTGAGCCAAAGCTCCCGGGGCATTTGCTCCTCTACCCACTAGTACGAGAACAATGAGGGCGATGATGTACGGCAATGCGATCATCATCTGGAAAGGCACCTTCCAACCATATGTCTGAAACTTATATTGAAGGCTCTCGGCACAGCCAATCAGCAACGCAGCTATTAACGCAAACTGGGGTTTCCAACGGCCGAAAGTGACCATTGCGATCGCCACAAATCCTCGCCCTGCCGTCATGTTTTCGGCGAATGAGCCAGCAATGACCAACGCCAAATAGGACCCAGCGAGACCCGAATAGAACCCACCGACCATCAGCGATTGTAGACGGAGCCTAGATACCGAGAAACCAGCTGCCTCAGCGGCTTTGGGATATTCGCCACAGGCGCGGACGGCCAAACCCCATCCTGTCTTGCGCAGCAACAACCAAAGGAGCGGGGCGCTGGCAAGCATGAAAACCATTATTGGGTCGACGCCATGGAAGCCACCTATCCTCGGCACACTTAGTAGCTGGCCACTTTGCCCGAATTTCGATCGAAAGAGAGTGCCGGTTACGCCCAGTGCAAGGAGATTCACGGCGGAGCCGACGACCACTTGGTCTGCACTTAGGTAGATGGCGAATACGCCGAAGAGAAGTGTCGTCACGAGGGCTCCAGTGACTCCGGCACCAAGGCCGATCCATGGGTTGTGCGTCACGTAGCACGCCAACATCGCGAAATAGGACGCGACCAACATACTGCCCTCAAGGCCTATGTTGATGATTCCGCCACGTTCCGTAATCACCTCTCCCATCGCGGCAAGGGCCACGGGGGCAGAGTACTGAAGGAGCGGCAAGAATTCCATCTATCCTGCCTCCACAGGCGCTTTTACAGCGTCAGAGCGAGCCTTGATCCCCACATAGCCAAGGACGGCCACGGCCTGAATCACATATACGAGCGTGGCTCCGGCATTGGTGAACCTAGCCAAGTTTTCTGATCCGGCAAAAAGCGCTCCAAACACGATGGCGCTCAATATCGAAAATAGCGGATGGAGCCCTCCCAACAATGCGACGGGAATTCCAAGAAAACCCCACTGCTGGGAGAAATCGGTGCCCAATTGTCCGGCTACTCCGATGTACTCAACGCCACCGGCCAGTCCACACATAGTCCCGGAAATAAGCATTGCCTGAATTTGGACCTTTGCGGCGTCGATGCGGTTGGCTCTGGCCATATCCGCATTCTCTCCCACTAGGCGAAGTCGATAGCCTGGTCGGGTCCGATAGAGATAGACAAACACCACTAGAGCGGCGAGGACAGGCAGAACGACTCCGAAATGAAGGTCCATTTGCGGCGACGGTTTTGGCAGCATCAGGGCGTCGGGTAGCGTGTCCGTCAGAGGTACTTCTTGCTTCTTCTGTTGAAGGGGTCCACTTACACAGTATCCGAGGAATTGGATTGCGACGAAGTTCAGGAGGATGGTGCTGATAACAACCGCGACACCACGACGTACAAACAGCCAAGCCGCAAGCCAAGCCCAAGCTGCTCCACCAAAGCCGCAAGCGACGAGAATCACCAGACTGCCGAGCCAACCCGGTATCGCCGTCGAACCGACCAGAACAAATTTGGCAACGGCGGCTCCGCAAATGCCACCCATCACAAACTGCCCTTCACCACCAATGTTGTACATTCCGGCTCGCCAAGCGACCACCATTCCCAATCCAGTGAAAAGGAGCGGACAGGCTTTCACCGCTGTTCTCGACCAAGCAAATTGATCGCCGAAAGCACCGGAAATCAGAAGCTTCAGACTTTCAATGACCGGTAGCCTAAAGACAAGGAGGGTCAAAACCAGAACGGCGACCAAACCAATCACCATCGTTGCGGGAGCAGCGACCTTTCTCAGGATGCACCTCCAACCAACGACGCCGCGCCTTGGTCCTCAACCATACGCCCGCGGCTCAAGAAGACGGTGCGATCTGAAAGGGCATAAAGCTCATCTAGGTCAGCTGAGATCAGCAGTACGGCTGCTCCCGCACCTCTGGCCGAAAGAATCTGCTCGTGAACGTATTGGGTGGCTTTGATGTCGAGACCCCGCGTTGGGTTCACGATAATGAGCAACTCGGGATCGTTGTCCAGAATTCGGCTGACGACAACTTTCTGCTGGTTTCCGCCACTTAGGCTGCCCGCCAATTCGTGCGGATCCTCCACCTTGATTGAAAAACGCTTGATGAGTTCTTTGGCCCAATTCGTAACGGACCTAACTTTGAGGAAAGGTCCCGCAAAAAACTCTGGCCGGTGAAGACCTGACACTAGCATGTTGTCTCGGATCGACATCCGAAGTGCCAATCCATCCCTCTGACGATCCTGAGGCACGTAGCCAATTTTGGGAATATCCTTTGAAAAGGATTTCCCTTCCCATTCGAGTTCCCCTGAGTTAATGGAACGAACCTGTGCAAGCGCTTCGGCCAGTTCGACTTGCCCATTTCCATCGACACCGCCAATTCCGAATATTTCGCCCTTCTTTATTTCGAAGGTGATGTCGTTGATGGCAAATTCACCGCGATCCCCAAGCACAGTTAGCTTGGAGGCAGTAACGGCTAGCTGTGCGTCTTGTGAGGTTCGTGTTGGTGATTTCGGTGGCATTTCACCCACCATCCAGCTTGCCAACATATCGGCATCCACCTCACTTCGAAGAGCAGAGGCGATGAGTTTGCCATGGCGCAGCACGGTCACCTTGTCCGAAATCTCCAGTACCTCACTGAGTTTGTGGGCAATGAGGACGACGACCTTCCCTTCTGACTTGAGTTGACGTAAGACGTGGAAGAGTTCTTCGACTTCGTCTGGCGATAGCACAGCGGTGGGCTCGTCGAAAATGAGCACCGAAGCGTCGCCGCTAATGGCTTTTAGGATCTCAATCCGCTGCTGAACCCCAACCGGTAAACGCCGTGTACTGCTTTCTGGCTCCAAAGCCCAGCCGAGAGACTTGCCGGTGGCCATCGCCCCCGCTGACAGCTTCGCAGGGTTCGACACCTGTACGAGCCCCTTTAACCGAACCAAAGCCAGATTCTCAGCGACGGTAAATTCTGGAACCAGCGTGAAGTGCTGGTGGATCATTTCGATCCCGATGCGCTTACAGTCGTGAGCCTTGCCAATGGGAATCGAGGCTCCATCAAGCAGGATCGAGCCGGAATCGGGGGTTAAGAAGCCGGAAATGGCGGACATGAGGGTTGACTTGCCCGCGCCATTTTCTCCGAGAACCGCATGGATCTCACCGCCATGGAATGAAATGGAAACATCGTCAAGTGCCTGGACGTTGGCAAATCTCTTTGTTACGTTCCGGACTTCGAGGTGACTCATGACGGGCATTAAAAGTCATCCCAACAATCATAGTTGCTGGGATGACAGGTGAGGGCCAAGATCAACTAGAACTTATCTTTGGGTACGACGATCTTTTGTGACTTGATATCCGCGGCCAAATCCCGAACCTTTTGCTGGACGTCGGCAGGAACCTTATCCAGCAGCTTCGGATTGATCACGAAATCAATCGCGTTATTGATCATCGCGTACTCACCGATCGCGCCGACGTAGACCTTTCTCTTTGCGGCGTCAGCAAGTTCCTTAAACGGAGTCTTCGTGCTGATGACGGCGCTCCCAATAACAATTCCAGATGGATTGTCGTTTTGGTTGGCGTTCGACCCAAATGCGTAGACCTTCTTCTCTTTGCAGGCGTCGAAAATGCCTTGAGCAGCGGCGTTGGCCTGATGAATGATGAAGTCAGCGTGCTGATTGATCACCTGTTGGGTGGCGGTGCGGGCTCTTGCAACATCACCTTCAACTCCAAAGTACACCGGTGGCAAAACTTGGACGGTCGGACGAGCCGCTTTGGCTCCTGCCGCATAGGCCTTCAAGGTGGAAACGATGGATGGATAATTTTGGACAGAGACGCTACCGATAACCCCGTTCTTGCTCATCAAGGCGGCCATGTAGCCAGCGATATAGAAGCCTTCTTCGAGGTCAAACCGAAAAGCACCTACGTTCTTGGCGGTTCCGCCTCCGGAAGAGGTTACGAAAACGGTGTTTGGGAAATCCTTTGCGACCCTCATTGCAGGGTCGTTATATTCGAAACCATGACCGAAAACGACGTTGTATCCTTGTCGGGCATACGTTCGCATATCGTCAGCAATCTTGGTTCCGCTCGACTCCTTCTGATCGACGGTGGCTCCCATGTCAGCCTTAATCGCTTGGAGTCCTTCGTATGCCAACGCGTTCCATCCCGAGTCGGATACTGGCCCAGGAGTAAGGAGGGCTACTTTGAACTTGGCTTTTTCCTCATCTGACGTTACCGACTTCACGGTCGATCCTTCGTATTGGTTCGACTCTGGTTTTCCGCAACCAATGAGGAAGGCAACTGCCATCAGGGACAGAATGTTTTTCGCGTTCATACTCATGCAGTTTACAGCTACGAGCTAAATTCGCCTAATGTCGGCAAAGTTAGCCGAAGAAATCAATGGAAATGCCCTGCCAAAGTTCTGATTTTTGGCAGGGCACTATTTGAAGAACCACTTCCCTATTGGAGGGGCATTGGTTCCAGAAGCATTTCTTTTGTGAAGATGAAATCCTCACGTCGATAGTTCGCAAGTTCGAAATCGTTCCGTAAAACGATGGCTCCCGTCGGACATGCCTCTTGGCAGTAGCCGCAGAAAATGCATCGGATCATGTTGATCTCATATCGAACTGCATATCTCTCACCAGGGGAGTATCGCTCGGCATCCGTATTCTCCGACGCCTGAACGTAGATACATCTCGCTGGGCAAGCTCCGGCACAGAGTGAACAACCGATGCATCGCTCCAGACCGCTCTCATAGCGTGTGAGGACATGGCGCCAACGCGTTCGAGGGTACTGCTGGCGCTTCTCCTCGGGATACATGATCGTGACCTTTTTGTGGGCCAGCCGGCGTCGGGTAATTCCAAAACCAGCAATGATTGGCTTAACGACGTCTCTTACGACTTCCATGGCTAGAACTCCACCTTTTCAATTACACGAGGGGTTGTTTCAATTACCCGCAGATCTTTGAAGTGCTTCGGAGAGTGGCCCTTCTTGATCTTGTCCTGTAGCTTCAGGATGCCGTAGAGGAGTGCATCGGGGGACGGGGGACAGCCAGGAACGTAAACATCAACTGGAACGACTTGGTCGGCACCTTGAACGATGGCGTAGTTGTTGTACACGCCACCGGAAGAAGCGCACGCTCCCATCGAGATCACAAACTTGGGTTCAGGCATCTGATCATAAATCTGGCGAAGGACCGGAGCCATCTTCTTACTGAGTCGGCCAGCGATGATCATGAGGTCAGCCTGACGGGGAGAGGCGCGAAATGCCTCCATACCAAATCGAGAAATATCGAATCTCGATCCCGCCGTCGACATCATTTCGATAGCGCAACATGCGAGACCGAAAGTCAACGGAAACAGGGAGTTCGCGCGGATCTGGTTGAGGACAGTGTCGAAAGTGGTGACGATGACGCTTCCACCTTTCTCAATGTCACCGAACACTGGGGTCGAGCTATCGTGCAGGACTACGGTCTCAAGTCGCTTTGGCATGGCTTCCAATTGCGAGTATACCGACGGAAGACGCCACGGAAGGTAAACTTCGTTCAATGCGCACTGCCGACTGGGTACGGCGACTAGCCAGCCTCCCAGCGATTCAGAACACGCTCCTCGAAACGCCTCGGTCGTGCGAATGGCAATCCATCGCATATGAGGCGCGTCCTGTCGTGCTTGCGGCTGCCTATTGCGCCAAACCAAGGAAGATTCTTGTTATCACGGCAAGCTACGATAGGGCTTTGGCATGGCAAGCCAAGCTCGCTCTTGGCGGCGTGAAGCCCGAAATGATTTGCCAACTTCCTAGTGGCCAATCTCAGCTTTATGAAGATGCCGCACCGGAACAGATCGCGCTGTCGGATCGATTGGGTGCACTGAGAGCTCTTGCCGGACCGGAACCCAAAATCATTCTTGCCTCCCCAGGGGCGGCCCTAGAACGTACGCTGCCAAAAGAAGTGCTTGCAGATGTTGCGGTCGAGTTGAAACCGGGAGACGAACTCGACCCCGACAAATTCATCCGCACGCTCGCCAATCTCGGCTACGAACATCAAGAGCCAGTGCGGTTGCCGGGCCAGTTCAGTCGTCGTGGCGGAATCATTGATGTTTATGCCACTGGGCGAGAAACCCCTGTGCGAATTGAACTCTTCGGGGACGAAATCGAATCGATCCGAATGTTCGACTCGAATACTCAACGATCGGTCGGCAATGTTGCGACGCTAGACCTTTCACCATCGCGTGAAACGCTCTATACGAGCAGTGGCACCGAAATGCGCGATCTCATCCTGAGTTACATGGAGCGAGAATCGCCCATGCTAGATGCCGATGCGTCGGCTCGACTGGAGGAGTTGGTCCGCGGAGATGCCGAGGCGATCGCAAACCGCGTGTACTTTGACCGCCTCGATCTTTACCGCCCCATTTTGCATTCGGATTCCGGTTGCGCGATTGACCTTCTGGACGAAGGCGACCTGCTGGTACTCGATGAGCCTCTTGAACTCGAATCCATCGCGAATCGAGCTGAAGAGGAGTTGGCACAAGCGCTCGATTCACGAACGAAGCGAGGGGAGATCCTCCACAGCACGGCGCTGGACTTCATGCTTCCCCCGGAGCACATCGCGAACCACCCGTTCACGATTAGCATGAGCGCGATGAATGCGCTGCCGGATTGGCTGGAACTTCCGATGAAGATCGAGGTCAATGCGATCTCACTGGATCCCTATCGAGGCCGGTCCGAAGCGCTGGCTCTGACTCTCAAGAACTATCAGAAAGAAGGGATGACACTTGTCTTCCCTACCGATCAACCCAATCGGGCCAAGGTTGTTCTCGGAAACGCGGAAATCTACGCAGCCGAATCGGCACCTCAAAGCGACGCAGGCGCCTACATTGCGAATGGAAATCTGGGTGGTGGCTTTGTACTCCTCGAACAGAAGATTGCCTTCATCTCGGACGCTGAGCTATTCGGGGTTGCACGGCTCAGGCTCCCCCAGAAGCGCTTCATGGAAGGCGCACCGATTGCCACGGTTCTGGACCTCAAGCCGGGTGACTTCGTCGTACATATCCACTTCGGGATCGGGATATTCCGCGGCCTGACAAAGAAGACCATCGAAGGTGTTGAGAAAGAGTTCCTGTTTATTGAGTATCAGGCTCCTGACAAGCTCTTCGTACCTGCCGATCAGCTTGATCGAATTCAAAAGTATCTGAACCCATCGGATACCAACCCGAAACTCAACAAGCTTACGGGCGGCGAATGGCAACGGACTCTCGGTAAAGCTAAGGAAGAAGCGAAGGCATTCGCACGTGACCTCGTCAAGCTTTATGCCGAGCGTAAGCGAGTGCAGCGACGGCCATACGGCCCAGACACGCCTTTCCAGGCGGAGATGGAATCCACGTTCCCTTGGGTCGAAACGCCGAGCCAGCTACAGGCCATTAAGGATGCAAAACATGACCTTGAGATGGGTTATCCGATGGACCGACTGGTCTGTGGTGACGTAGGGTTTGGCAAGACAGAAGTCGCCATCCGAGCAGCATTCAAGGCCGTCCAAGCAGGCCGTCAGGTGGCGGTGCTCTGCCCGACAACCATTCTCAGCGAACAGCACTACCGCAATTTCAACGAGCGGCTAAGCGGATCCCAAACCAAAGTCGCCCTGATCAATCGATTTACACACACGACTGAGCGGAAGGAGATCATCGCCCAGCTCAAATCTGGCGAAATTGAGATCGTGCTTGGGACGCACTCCCTTCTGGGTGCGGGAATTGAGTTTCATGACCTTGGGTTGGTTGTGATTGACGAGGAGCAAAAGTTCGGCGTCAAGCAGAAAGAGATGCTGAAGCATCTTCGCACAGAGGTCGACGTCTTGACCCTCAGCGCGACTCCCATCCCGCGAACCCTTAGCATGGCCCTGATGGATATTCGGCAAATGTCGTTGATCAACGACCCGCCTCCAGGCCGGTTGCCAATTCGATCATTCTTACGGCCGTATAGCTCGGAAGTTGTGCGTGAAGCACTCCTCCGTGAGCTCGCTCGCGGAGGTCAGGTGTTCTACGTGTACAACCGAGTGGAATCGATAGGGCACGTAGCCGAGAAACTCAGAAAACTCGTGCCAACCGCTCGTATCGGGGTCGGACATGGTCAGATGACGGAGAAGGAGCTTGAGCCCATCATGATCGGATTCATCAAGGGCGAGATCGACATCCTCTTGAGTACCACGATCATCGAGAATGGAATTGACATCTCGAACGCCAACACGTTGATCATCGAGAATGCCGACCGCCTCGGACTTTCTCAGTTGTATCAGCTGCGAGGACGTGTTGGTAGATCTGACCGTCAGGCCTACGCCTATTTCTTGTATGGAAAGGGCAAAGATTTGACTGAGGGTGCCCTCGCACGATTGCAGGCACTCCAAGAGTTTTCGTCACTCGGTTCTGGATATTCTCTGGCCTTCCGCGATCTTCAGATTCGCGGCGCGGGCGAACTCCTAGGTGCAAAACAGAGCGGAACGATGGTCTCGGTTGGCTACGAGCTTTACACGCAACTCATCAACGAGGCGGTCGCACAACTTAAGAACTCTGTCGATGGAAGGCTTTCGGATTCGGATGACCTCAAGGATCCTCTGGAATCACTTGAGCCATTGCCACAGTTCGAAATTCCGGTTGTAGCTCTCATTCCCGATTCGTTCATCAAGGATCAGGCTCAACGCTTGTATTACTACCAACGGATGATGACGTGCCGTGAAGAGGCCGCACTTGGCGAAGTCCAATCTGAAGTTGAGGATCGGTATGGCCACCCGCCTGCCGAAGTCAGCAACGCTTTCACAATCATGTCCTTACGTATGCGGGCTAAAAAGGTTGGTTTCGACAAGGTCGACGCGAATCAAGGCAGGCTAGCGATCTCATTTAAGGACAAATCTTCCATTCCGCCCCGAGTGTTCTCGATCATGGCAAAGTGGAACAAATCGGCGTACCTCACGCGCGACACCTATATTTGGCCGTTCTCTAACAGCCCTCTCACCGCAATCGAGCAAGTGATGCGATGCTTCGAACGCGCGATGAAGGAGTTGGAAGACGCCCGGGCAAGCCTCGGTCTCTGAAGCTAAGCGAGATAGTCGCAAGAAATTAGGTCCCGCAGTGGTGCAGGTGTGGGATACTCTTTGACCACGTGATGACCTTCGACGCCATCCTTCCAGCCGGTGGATATATTGATGCGGAATTCGCCGCGAAGGTAGGGACCAACTGCAAAGCCCTCATTCGCTTCGGCGATCAGACTATTCTTGAACGTACGATCCACTCGATGCGTGAGACTGGTCGCGTTGGCAGGATTGTGCTTTCTGGGACCCCAGAAGTCATTCAAAGTGATGCGGCAAAGCTGGCGACGAAAGTCGTGGCAGCTGGCAATAGCGGCCCAGAGAGCATCCTAAATGCGCTCAAAGTGTTGCTCAAGGAACCTAATCCGCCCAAAAAGGTCGTTGTGCTGACGACCGACCTTCCCTTCTTAACTCCAAAGCTTCTGACGGACTTCATCGACTCCTGCCCAAAGGAAGTTGATGTGTGCATGCCACTTATCACGAAGGGAGCTTATCAAAACCGCTTTCCCCATTCTCATTCGACGTTTATCCCGATGCGTGATGACACCTGGACGGCAGGCAACACGTACCTCATGGACGTCGAGTCCCTTGAGCGATCCATGCCTCATTTGGAGAGCGTGTTCAAAGTTCGAAAGAGCAAGATTGGAATGGCGATGTTGCTGGGTCCAGTGTTTACTTATCGATTCTTGAGGAAGCAGTTGACTGTACCGATGGTCGAGGCAAAACTCAAAGAGATCCTAAGGTGTTCTGGCGCTCCCGTCCTCAACTGCGCCCCAGAGTTGGCGTATGACATTGATGATTTTGAGGATTACGAATACGCAATGAAGTTCATCGGAGGACAGATCGAAAATGTCAGCGCATAAGGACGCGGTTGCAGAAATTGCCAATCAAGTTCCGGCTGTCGTCTCGCCGTACGAAGGTGTGACGCTACGGATCCCAGATCACATCAAGTTCAGTGCCTATTGGTTCGCCACCAACTTTCTGTGGGGTGCCTTGCTGGTCATCATGCTGCCAGGCGAGATGCGGCACATGGTGCCCAACGATCGTGTAGCGGCAATCGGCCTTCTTGGCGGCCTTTCGGCTCTGGTCGCCCTCGTTGTTCCCCTGCTGATAGGTGAATTGAGCGACCGTTGTGCATCCAAATTCGGTCGTCGAAGGCCGTTTATGATCTTAGGAGTCGGCATCAACGTGGTCGGCCTCGCCCTGATGTGCTTGGCCTACATGACGTCGACTCCTCTAGGCCCCTCTGGTACCTCCGGATTTTGGCCAACAATCGCGTTCTTGATGAGGAGCCCATCTTTCCTCTGGTTTCTCGCTGCCTATATGATTGTTCAGCTAGGAAATAACATCTCCTCTGCGTCCTACAGTGGCGTCATACCAGACCTTGTGCCCCAGGACCAGCGCGGGGTCGCAAGCGGTTATATGGCCCTTATGTCCCAGCTGGGAACGTTGTTTGGTGTTCTAGGGTGCGGCAAGCTATTGAGTGGCCAGCCAGAAGTCATCAAGTACATCGCTGTTGGGAGCGCTTTGGTCGGACTGGCTTTGATCACGATCCTTGGCATCAAGGAAACCCCGCTGCCGCAGAAGCCACCCAAGATCGATTGGAAGCTGTATTTTCAATCACTCTGGATTGACCCAAAGCTGTACCCAGATTTCGCATGGGTTTGGATCACGCGTGCGCTCGTGATGCTTGGTTTCTACTCCGTTCTCCCTTTCGTCAACTACTATTTCGTAGACGTTATAGGCATCGAGAACCCCGATGGACCAGCAGCGATGATGACCGGTTTGCTGCTGATATCGTCGTGCCTTAGTGGAATCTACGGCGGCATCCTTTCGGATCGCATTGGTCGAAAGCGGGTCGTTTACATTGCGAACGTCCTAATTGCCATCGTGGCACTCTCATTTATCTTCTGCCGCACGATTCCCCAGGTCCTCATTGCGGGATCGATCTTCGGGCTCGGCTACGGTGCGTATATCAGCGTCGACTGGGCGCTCGGAACCGACGTTCTTCCTAACAAGAAGAGCGCGGGCAAGGAGATGGGTGTGTGGCACATCGCCATGACCCTTCCCCAGACCATCGCTGCTCCATTCGCAGGTGACTTGATACTTAGGTTTGGCAAGACGCCCTACATCGCGCCGGATGGTATTCCCTCGGTTCACTACACAATCAACGGCTATGCGGCGGTTTTTGGCCTATGTGCGATCTGTTTCGCATTGGGAGCCTTCTTCCTGAAGAATGTCCGTAGCGTCCGTTAATTCCTTATGTCGTTTCATATCAGGCAAGCAAACAATCGCGATGTCGAAGGGGTCGTCAACGTCATCCATGCGGTGTTTGACGAATATTCCTTCACTTGGGAAGAAGATGGCTATCATGCCGACTTGTACGATATCGAAACGCACTACACCGGGTGCGGAGATACTTTCTTCGTGGCTGAGAAAGATGGGGTGGTCATCGGAACGATCGCGCTTGAACGCTTTGACTTAATCCCCGGTGCTCCGGGCGACCTTAAGGTCATTGAAGGGTACAGCAGGGTTCAGGGATGTGACTGCTCACTTGAGCGCATGTATGTTCACCCCGATAGCCGCCGATTTGGGGCAGGGAGTGGACTCATCAACCATGTGATTGCGGTGGCGAAAGGCGAAAACCGAAGCGCCATGGAACTTTGGAGCGACAAACGCTTTGGAGACGCTCATCGGCTCTATGGCAGGTTTGGAGCAAAAGTCGTTGGGGATCGAATCCTCGACGACCCAGATCAGAGCCCGGAATGGGGCTTGATGATCGATCTCAGGCAGCCGTAAACGAAGTTGCCTGGGACTTACTGACGAGTTCTTCGATGCTCTCCTCTCGTGACTTGGAGAACTCCGTCGGAGTCCCGACAAAAATCAACTCGCCATTATGGAGAAATGCCACTCGATCAGCAACTCGAAATACTGAATTCACGTCGTGACTCACGACCAGCGTTGTGACATTCAGATCCTTTCTAAGGTCGACGATCAACTTGTCGATTGTGTAGGCGGTAATCGGGTCCAGCCCCGTTGTAGGCTCGTCGTAGAGCATTACTTTGGGGTTTAACGCGATCGCACGAGCAATGCCTACACGTTTCTTCATTCCTCCACTTAATTCGGCGGGCATTTTGGAGGAATCATCTTGTAATCCGACTCTCTCAAGGGCTTGGTTAGCAGCTTGGTTCTGCTCTTTTGGGCTTAGGCGAAGTTGCCTTCGAATGCCGAACAAAACGTTTGCGCGAACATCCATGTAATCGAACAGTGCCGCTGACTGGAAGACCATTCCCATGTGCCGGCGCGCTTCCTCGGGGCTCTTCTGGACATCGACATCATCCACCAAGATCTCGCCTGAAGTGGGCTTGAGGAGCCCGCTGATGCAGCGCAGGAGAGTCGTTTTTCCACCCCCACTGCTTCCCATGATCGCCACGATCTCACCGTGGTTAATTTCCAGACTGATACCTCGCAGAACCTCAGTCGCCTCGAAGCTCTTGCGCAATTCCTTGAGGCTCACCATTGACTAGTCGACGCTCCGCCGAATACTGGTTGGGCTCACCTGGAATCGTTGGGTAAACGCACGGCTGAAGTGCGAAAGGCCGGCAAATCCCACTGCCTTCGCAACCACCGACACGGCGATCTCTTGTTCAACGAGCATCTGGCGTGCCTTCTCAAGTCTCAACGACACAAGGAATTTGTGGAATGGCTGCCCAGTAGTCTCTCGGAACAGGTAGCGGAAGTGGGAGGTACTCAGGCCCAGCGTTGCCGCAACACTGGCGTCTGTGAGGTTCTTCGCGTAGTTCCTCTCAACCATCGCGAGGGCTCTGTCGACGAGGTACGAGGACGGTCCCTGAATTTCCTTGAACACGAGAGCGGCAACAATGTCGGCTCGGCGCTTCACGGCATCGGCAATACCCTCAATGTCATGTATCGCGTCGAATTCTCGGGCACTCTCAAGTAGGGCTCGATGCATCTCGCGGGTTCCACCAACTTCAATCGTTGCGGCGGTAACAACGGCAAGGAATGTTAGAGCTTCCCCTCTTGCCTCATCAAGATCCTCAGCGGCGAGAATCCCAGCTTCCATCTGTTCAAGCGCTTTGGAGAACTTAACTCGATCGCCAATACGAATACTCGACCCAATCTCACCGAGCGAAATGCCCCCGCTGTGAACGTGGAAAGGGCAGCCTTTTCCAATTTCGTGTTCGAAGATTATGTCGAACAAGACAAAAGACGCTGGACTGCCGAGATCCTTGAATCTGAATGACTCGACGGATAGCTCCTCTGGCATGTCGATGGTGAGGACATCGACGCGAGCAAGCTCGCCTTGCAACATACAGGTTCCGACCGTCTTGAGGCTGGTTCCATCACCATTTGCATCGGAAAGAGGAGTTAGGTCTCGAGCGTCACGGTAGTGCCTTCCGTTAAGGAGATCCTGGCGAAAGACGGTATCCCTGGAGTTATTGAGCTGAATACTTGCACCTAGTGTGCCCGCCGATTCCTCATTTCGTGCGGCGTGGAGTGCAAATACACCGAGGAGGTGAATCCTAAGAAGTTGTCCACTTTCGGAATCAATACTTGCCTCCATGGAAAATGGCAAAGAGCGCGCGGGATGCCCTCGGTAAGGGCCACCGTTGCTCTGCCAGCCCACTTCACCAGAAAATGTGCAACCCAACTCGTTGGAGTCAGGCGCGAAGATCACACCTGAATCCGGACGGGCGAATTCAGCGGTAAAGAAGTGAGTCTGCGGTGTTCGAGGCATTGAATTCCTGATCTCGGCCAATCAATCGGCCCACTATCAATTACTCCAGACTGACGGTGGTATGTGGCAGGTGGCCAAAGACTGACTCTCGAAGTCCGTGAACACGAGAGCTGATCAACTCAGCATCCTTTTCGATGTAAACGGGGATGAACGGGGCATCTTGAAGAACCATGTCTTCCGCCTGCGCGTAGAGCTTAAGCCGCTCGACGTCGTTACCTACCATCGTGTCACCCTTGGCGCAAAGGGCGTCATACGCGGGATTCGAGTAGTCGATTCTATTCTCTGCCCCAGTCGTCGACAGAAGCAAGCTCAAGAAGTTCTGAGGATCAAGATAGTCTGCCGCCCAACGCATGTGGAAGAACTCAAGCTGGTGCTTGTTATGCTTATCGAGATATTGGCCCCAAGGCAGCATCTTTGTTTGGCATTCAATTCCCAAGTTCTCGTGTAATTGAGTTGTGATCGCCACCGCTACTCGTTCAACGTCGGTCTGTCCATCACGGTGATACATGGTCAAAGCTGGTAGCCCCTTGCCGTCTGGATACCCTGCAGCTGCGAGGAGCTTCTTTGCTTGGGCAACATCAAACGGAATGAAGGCAGCGTTGGTTCGGAAACCAAACACAGACGGGGGAAGGATGCTTTTCGCGACCGGACATTTTGAGTCGGCTGAATCACCACTCAAAATAGTGTCCACGACCTTCAGTGGGTTGATAGCCATTGCAAACGCACGACGGACGTTTCGATCCTTGAACGGAGCGTATGCCTTGCAGTTCAAGCCGACGTAATACAACGCAGGTCGCTCGAAATATTTGACTTGGTCCTTAAACTTAGCGTCCTTTGAGAGTCCTTCGATATCTTGTCGCTCGATTCGGGTTAGGTCCAACTCACCTGACTTGAACTTATTGAGTCGAGTAACCGGGTCTTTGATGATTGGCCGTTCAATCTTGTCAATCTTGGGTGCCCCGCCTCGGTAGTCTTTGTTGGAAACGAGAGTCAACAATTGTCGCTCTTGGTAGGAATCTGCCTTGTAGGCACCGGTTCCGACCATCTGCTTAACGTTCGTGATCTCCTTGACCGTTTCGACTGCCTCCTTGCAGACAACCCAGTAGTTCGGATACGTGACCAACCCAAGGAAATATGGGCATGGCTTAATGGTCGTAATCGCCAAATGGTAGTCGTCAACGACTTTAACTCCGCGAATCTCTGTTGCCTTCTTTGCTAGGCGCTCTTTGAAACCGTCAATAACGGACATATAGCTCGGAGCAGTCTCCGAGCTGAAACTGGGATCTGACTCTCTCTCAAGCGTATATTTGAAATCGGCGGCCTTCACTTCGCGACCATTGTGGAACTTCACGCCCTTGTTTAAGGTGAACGTGTAAGTCTTGCCGTCGGGCGAAATTTCCCACTTCTCAGCAATGTTGGGAACGACCTTGCTGTTTTCATCCCACTTTACGAGGCCTTCAAAAACCTGTTGAAGCGCATCAATCGTATCGCCATCTTGAACCTTGGCGGGATCTAGGCTCGTTATCTCAGAGGTGATCGGATATCGAAATGTGTTCGATTTTCCTTCAGAAGCTTTCTGCGAAAAGTTGCCCTTGCCGCAGCCAACTAGAGCCACAACAATCAACGCCGCAGGAATAAAGTGGGACGCCCGTCTCATAAGCGTTGAGTCTACCGCTATGACGCATCATTAAAAATGGATAGCGCCAAACACTATTCGCGGTGCCGGAACTCACGAACGGCCGTTTCGTTTGCAGGTAGTTGGGTCTCTGCGATGTTTTGCCAAAATGGAAGCAGGTCTGCCAGTGCCTCGTCGACGAATTTCATATTGTTGGGAGGGTCGTCAAATTCAGGAAGACGGACCAGTCCGTAAAGCACTTCTGCCCGAGTCCTAAACCGATCCGTGTATGGGATCGCGGACGTATCACAAACGTAACCACCAGCCCTTGGGGAAAGGAAAGGCGTCGCCTCGATGATTTTCGCGTCCGTCACGACACAGGTATCGAATTGAGGCAAGAAACCAGAAATGCTGAGGAGTTGGACCTCGGCCCATACAAGCGCAACGACTGGCTTCGGATGCTTCTCCAGATGTCGTAGAGATTTGACGAGAAGCTCATAGGCTTCGGGAAATGGCTCGTCGATCGGAAGGACAGCAGCATAGAGTTCCACAAGCGCCAGCCCGCAGCTTAACCTCTCGTAATCGGTGCGGAGGCCACGAAAGGAGGCAAGAGGTTGAGCTTGAGTTACAAATGATGCATGCCTACCCGAGGCGAGATTCATCACGGCCGTACTCAGCGGCTCCGATATCCCGGAGAGGCGAGATGCGCTCTTTCGGGCGCCTTTTGCGAGCACGTCTAGCTTGCCGAATTCTTCGGTAAGGATGGTCAATCGACGGTCAGATTCGCCTGCATCGCGCCGGCGGAGGACGATTGCGTGGACGGTGCGTTCAGCCATGAGTTCAAAACTATCAAGCGCCAGAGTTATTTGGGCAAGATGGCTCTTTTAGTCACCCAAATCACTCTAGCGCTTGCCATTGTTGGTGTTTGCACATCAAGGCGAAGACTCATTGAGTCGTCACCCTATTTCATATGAAGAAGGCCCTGTTTCACGAATTCGATCCAGATGAAATACATGCGGTCGATGAGGAGCGTAAATCGCATCATAACCGTGGAGCCAAAGATGGCACCAAAGCCGATCATCAACAGCCAACGTCCCGTCGTCGAAGTTGCGTGCAGAACCTTGCTCTTCACATCGAAGCTGAAGAGGAAGTAGGTTAGAACGGAGATGACCGTCAAGAGGGCGATCAGGTTCGTCAACGCATCGGATACATAGACTGTCCCTGGAACGACCGTTGCCGGATGGAAGAACTCGGCCGTGTTCGGCACGATGGGTTTCATTGAGTCGTTAAGGAGCGGCCCGTAGTACGTCATCCAGGCGCTGAACTGCTGGCCGGAATACAGACCGAGGATGATGCCAATCGGAATGCGACTAAGCCAGTTGTGTTTCTTGTTAAAGACCGTATATGCCATCAAGCCGATCGGCAAAAGGAACATATAGGGCCAGTAACCCATGACGGCGGTGTTGCCGTCAGCGGCGGAGGCGCCGAGCATCTTCTCGTACCAGCCAGACTTCAAAACGTCCGTCCAGAGAATAACTAGAGCCCAACCAGAAGCCAATCCAAGGAACACATGCTCCCAAAACCGGTAGAACTTATTTTCCTTATAAAGGACAGAATATAACCCTACCGTAGCAGTAACCGCGACGAATTGCTTAAGCAGTGAATAGTCCATGGCTTAGTTCGCCCTCCGCTTGGACAGATACATTCCAAGGTTGCCGACGATGACGGCGATAATCAGCAAGGCGAGGGTGAAGTGAAGCGCAAGGTAGTAGGCCGTGCCCTTACCTGTGTTCGTCTTGCCTGGCCATCCAGGGATGCTTTCTCCCTTGTACTTATCGGAAGTGATCTGTCCTGGGCCTGGATTATTGATTCCGACCTCCATCAGATTTTCCAAGTCATAGACGCCCTTTACGCCGCCACACAAGCCTTTAAGCTGACCCGAAGCGTAGTACGACGTGTTCTCCGGAACCATAACTCCAGAGACCATATACATCATGGGGCAGTTGGTCAATCGCTCAAGAACCGTTCGGTTGGTGCTTGAGGCTGTGACCAGGAAGAACATTTTGAAGTCGGATACTGACTTGATGCCTTCAAATACCGGTGATTGCAGAGCATCCTTCGGACCCGAGCCTTCAGGAAAATCCTTCTTGCCCTGAGCAACCGAACGAACATTGTTGTTGATGGAGACGATTGTTCCTTCGCCAGATGGGAAATAGCCCAGGTTGACGTAGTCTTCAAACTCCTTATAGTGCTTTCCACCGTGTAGTTCTTCAGCGCTGGTGACCTCGCGAATCGTATCCTTGGCAACTTGGGGAGCCTGCGGATCGCCGATTGAGAGGAGTACGAACTTGATGTTCTTGCGCATCAAAATTCTGAGCAGGGCCTCCATTTCGCCCTTGCTCTCGCCTCGTGTCGAGTTGGTCCAGTCGGAACAAATGATGACCTTGGAGCCGTCCGGCAGTTTCATCGCTTGCGCATAGAAATCGATGCTCGGATCGATGCACTTGTTTGGAAGCTTC
Organism: uncultured Armatimonadota bacterium; assembly: GCA_903833215.1. Lineage (GTDB taxonomy): Bacteria > Armatimonadota > Fimbriimonadia > Fimbriimonadales > Fimbriimonadaceae > Fimbriimonas. Next base: position 107,512 of record CAILEM010000010.1, on the reverse strand, counting down.
ACCGAAAAGAAAAGCGGAATCGTCGCGACGACAAGAAGGATGCCGTAGATCATCGGCTTCGGAAGCGACTGTAGCTTCTCAGCTAGAGTCAAAGGGGCCGCTTGCTGGTCCATAGCCATTACGCCTCACCTCCAGTCTTTTCGAGGCTTAACCACAGCCTGAGGCCCATCGCCAGCAAACCAATACCGACACCGAAGTCAATTCCGCGAATTGCCGGTGTTTGAATGGTGCCCTTCAGCCACCCTGAGATGGCACTCAACTTAAAGCTCTGGATCAAGCCGTTATCCTTGCTGATGGAATCGATGGCTCCACTCCACATAAACTCGACAACTCCCATCAGACTCAACATCACGATCAATGCTGTGACCAAGAGAATCGTTGCCTCAATCGATCGGGCTCGGAATGCTCGGTACGCAGCGGACATGATGTAGAACGCGACGATTGAGAACATGCCGGCGTCCATGTTCTGCAAGAGACCATCGAACAAGAGGTCCTTACCGTAGTTGACCAATCCCCAGTTTTTCTGATCGGCCAGTCCAAAATTCGCTGGATCCTGGCGCTGCAAAAAGTCGGCATATCCCAAAGTGACCATCAACAGCATGCTGATTACGAGCACTGCACTAAATGCCCAGTCTCGTTGCTGCTTGGCGATCTTGCTGAAATGGACCCTTAGTAGGGAGTAGATTCCAAGTCCAATCATGAAACCAGCAATAACGTTGGTTAGGGTCATGATGACCGGCTGCGAATCTGCGATCCAGAAGGACATTCCTTCGATCGCTCCCCGAGGTGCATCGGTTGGTGCACGGCTTATCGGTCGCGGGAAAATCCAGAACAGGACATAAAACAGACCTGCACCGAAGGTGACGAACCGCACCACCCACTTTCTCAACTGCGCGGGGATAAAGGTCAATCCCACCGCGATACCAATACCGATGATAAAGGCAGCGAATAGCTTAACCGTCAGCTCCGTGGAGCCGTGAGGGGCATTCCAGAAGCTCTTGGGGTCAACTTGAAGAAATAGGTTCATTTGTCACCTCCTGCAGGGCCGCCGGAAGGAAGTTGATCTGGGGGAAGCTTTTCGCGTGGCGGATCCAATTTGATGTTCTTTTCGGGATCTGCCTTAAGCAAGCGCGAAAAGAATGTGTCTTTGGCCAAAACGAGTCTCTCTTTGGGCAAATCAACCCACTTCCCTTCTTTGTGCTCCGTTGTCGTTGTTCCTCGCTGTTGGATGGAGTTGAAGGTTGTGCCACAAAGAATCATGGCGATCATCGCGAGTTTGCACCAGTCCTGCCCGATTAAGCTGCCAACAAGCACGGGTTGTCGCGTCAAGAAAGCGCTTGCAGCATAGTATTCGTCTCCGATGAGAACGTAGTCACAGGCGGCGATAAAGAACGGCGTTTGTGTTAACTCGGTTGAGCTTGCAACTTGGATAGCTCCAACTGAGTTTGCCGTCTCAGCGAGAATCAGCGACTCGGCATAGAACTCACCCAGGAAGAAAGTAGCAGCAGCCTTTTCTCGAAGGATAAGCCCGGCGACGCCACCGGCAAAAGCGAACTGACGATCGCTGATAAACCGTACGGAGTCAACGTCGTACTGATCGGCGAGGCCTTCCTGCTGATAGACATCACGAATAACTTCTTGGCAAACCGTCAGAACCGTCGCGTCTGCACAACAGACCATGATTGGGTTCGCAAACCTGGCCGCAACACGAGTGACGTAGGCGAAGATATTGATCGCCTGCATCGTTTTGGCATTGACGCTTGCGCTTAGGCCAGGAACCATCAGAACGGGTCTTCCCATTTCTGTGGCACGTCCAACTGCCTCGTCAATTGCGTTGAGACCTGAGATTCTACGTATGTAGAGATCCTTGCCTCCGTGAGCGCGGGATATGTTGTACAAGATGAGACTCACCATCACAAGGGTGAGGACCATCATGAACCATCCTGTATCGAGATACTGATTTCCCATTAATCGTCCTTTGCCGCAGTCGGCTTGGAAAGTTGTTCAAGCTTCCGAATCAGCTTTTCGACGTTTTCGCGCTTCGAAAAGAGTCGGCCATAGTCATTTATAAAGTCAAAACCTAGAAAAGGCACCGCAAATGGTGCAAAAACGAGCGAAGCGTTCGCACCAATGTAAGATAAAGGCTTGTGCATCTCTAGGAAGAGAATCGCAGGCGTGTTGAGATGTCTTTTCGCGACCTCACCCGCAGCCTTGTCAATCAGGGCGTCAGTCTCCTCGTCCGTGAGTTCGGTCGACCACATCTCCGTCGCTAATTTGTCCAAAAGTTAGAACTGCCCTCTCGATACTATCTCGATTGTCCTTTCCATATCGCAGATACACGCCTCGAAATGCCTCCATAGTTCCTGGTTTATCCAGAGGAGACAATTTGATACCTTGAGAATCGCGAACGACTCTTTTGACATCCGCCCACTCGATTGCCGAGATATTGAAACCGGTCTTCATTGTCGCCCCTTTTTCATCCAGGGAGAACGAAGTTCCAAGCCAAAATTCTGCAGTCGATCCGAAGATAATAGCAAAACCAACGAGCCCCATGAGGGGATTTCCGAAAAGGAATTGTCCAGCTAGAAAAGCCAGTATTCCTACGGCGGCAATTCCCAGCATTTTCGGAGGATCCGCGTCTGCCGGACGCACTCGCCAACGAAAAGCTGACGCTTGCGGTTTTATGCCCTCCTGAGGCTCATCGCCATTCATGGAACAGTTCGCTTACCGACTCATTGAGATGAATCCTTCGGATCGCATCAGCGATTAGCGGAGCCGACGGAAGGACAGTTATCTTCGAGTATTGCTCTCCAGGCGGAGTTGGAATCGTATCAAGAACCACGACTTCTGAAATACAACTATCCTGGAGCCGACTTCGAGCTTCGCGGCTGAAGACTGCGTGCGTTCCACATGCGATAACTTCTCTCGCACCCCGATCCATAAGGGCCTGCGCACCGCCGATGATTGATCCACCGGTATCAATCATGTCATCGATCATCACGCATTTTTTACCGACGAAATCTCCAACGATCTCGACGACTTCGACAACGTTTGGAGCCGGGCGCCTTTTCGCGATGACAACGAATGGACAACGGAGCATTTCGGCCAAGGCTTTCGCTCTGCCCACACCGGCAACGTCGGGGCTGACAATGACAATGTCTTTGTCCTCGTGAAAGCCGCGATCCACAAAGTAGCGGCCAAGAATGGGTCCACCGTAAAGGTGATCCACAGGGACATTAAAGAAGCCTTGGATCTGCTCAGCGTGCAGATCAATGGCAACAATGCGATCGGCACCACTTGTTTCAAGGAAATTCGCAATCATGCGAGCGGTTATGGGCTCACGCGGTTTGATTTTCTTGTCCTGACGCGCATATCCGTAATACGGCATGACGACAGTGATCCTGCTTGCAGACGCTCGGCGGAATGCGTCGAGCATGATGAACAACTCCATCGCATTGTCGTTCGTGGGAGCACACGTCGGTTGGAGGATAAAAATCTCATTCCCTCGCGCACTTTCCTCAATCATGATTCGGATCTCACCGTCGGCGAACTTCGTCGTCGTTAGTTTCCCAAGTTCGATTCCGAGTTGCGCTGCAACTCGCCTACCCAACTCCGGGTGGGCGTTCCCACAGAACAATTTCATGCCGCTCAGTCGTTTACTCATTGCTTCCCTGCTGCCTTCTTAATCTTTCGCCACCGATCTGCCCAACCTTCCTTTGTTTCTTGCCTTGCGCGCCCAAATGCGGCAGCGTCATCTGGAACATCGTGAGTGATCACGGAGCCCGCGGCGATAATGGCTCTCGCGCCAATCTTCACCGGCGCGACCAAAGTAGAGTGAGAGCCGACGAAAGCGTTTTCACCAATTTCTGTTCGATGCTTATTGAAGCCATCGTAGTTGCAGGTGATGGTTCCAGCGCCAATATTGGCAGCCTCGTGCACAGTAGCGTCACCGATATAGGAGAGGTGGCTAACTTTGGCCCCTTCGTGAATCTGAGCGTTCTTGATCTCAACGAAGTTGCCGACCTTTGCTTGGTCCCCGATATTGGCCCTGGGCCGGAGGTGAGCGAAGGGCCCAATGGCCGCATTCTGACCGACGATAGCAGAGTCGACATAACTTGAAACGACTGCCGATCCGTCACCAATTACCGAGTTGTGGATGCGCGAATAGGGTCCAATTTGGCACCCACTTCCAATGGATGTCTTGCCGGTCAAGATCGTGCCAGGTTCAATGACTGCGTCACCCCCGATCGTGACATCAACGTCAATCGAAATGGAGTCAATGTTTCTCAGCGTGACGCCGGACACGGCATGTCTCTGCAAGATTCGGGTTCGAAGTTCATTTTCAGCCAGCGCTAGCTGCCAACGGTCGTTAACTCCGACGGTTACGTCTTGGTCTTCGTAGACCTTTGCAGCGAGAACTCCTCCTTCTTTCTGGATAACTTCCAAGACATCGGGAAGGTAGTACTCACCTTGGGCGTTGGAGTTGCTTAGGGTTGGCAGGATTCGGAAAAGCGTCTCGCAATCAAAGCAATAGAGGGCAACGTTAATTTCGTTTACGGCTCGTTCCGCCTCCGATGCATCTTTATGCTCCACGATTCGAGTTGGTTTTCCTTCACTGTCCCGAATGATACGGCCGTAGCCACTTGGATCTGGAAGAATGCTTGATGACAGCGTCATTGCTGCACCCGCTGAGTTATGGGCCTCAAAAAGTTCGGCAAAGATGGTGGGCTGAAGCAGGGGCGTATCCCCGGCAGCGACGATGACAGGACCATGGTGGTCCGCCAGTAATTCCTTCGCCATCAGCGCAGCGTGACCCGTCCCCAATTGTTCGTGCTGCCAAGCGTAGTCATATCCATCGCCAAGGGCTTCTTGAATCAACTCGCCACCGTGTCCGATGATGATGATGGGGCGTTGGACACCGGCAGCCTTCATTGCACGGGCGACGTGCTCGACCATCGGGATGCCACAAATTCGATGGAGGCCCTTGGGTAAATCCGATTTCATTCGGGTTCCCTTACCGGCGGCCAAAATCATTCCAGCTATGGACAAAGATTGCATTGTGCGTAAGCGTCCCTGAAACACTGACTCGGGAGGGACGCATCATTGTGCCCCTTTCGACCATCAGAGGGCAAGGTACGACACGAATCGTGCGGGGTTAGGAATAGAATAGGACAATATGCCACTGCAAGTACTGGACCATCCGTTGGCTGCCCACCTGTTAGCGCATCTCCGTGATAAGTCAACAAACCCGGAACAGTTTCGATCGATGACGGAGACGCTGACGACTCTTCTCGTGCTGCAGGCTACCTATAACATCCGCACGCGGGAGGTCATGGTTGAGACGCCACTTAAAACCACTCCAGGAAAGGTTCTCGATCAGCCGCTTGCTGCGGTACCCGTTTTGCGTGCAGGTTTGGGCATGCTTCAATCCGTCGTGCGTTTGTTTCCTGATGTTGCGGTTGGTTATATCGGGCTCGAACGCCACGAGGACACAGCGATTGCCCGAAGCTATTACAGCAAACTGCCTAATTTAGCCGGTCGCTACAACCTTTGTCTGGACCCGATGCTGGCGACAGGAGGCTCGGCCGCTCAGGCAATCAGCCTCATGAAAACACATGGAGCAACCCAGATCACAATGGTGTCGGTCGTCGCTGCACCCGAGGGTGTCGCGTTCTTACAAAATGCTCACCCCGACATTCAGATTATTACGGCCGCACTTGATGATGGCCTGAACGCCAAAAAGTACATTCTGCCTGGCCTGGGTGATTTTGGAGATCGACTCTACGGAACACCGTAGAGATTCGTTCTTTTCTTGTGGCATCGGTTCCAGCCCCTATTGAGCAAATAAATAGGGCCTCCCTTTCGGAAGGCCCATCTCAACAGGAGGTGCTGACACGAAAGGCAATTGATTCTTCAAATCGCGATTGGCGCTGCTCCATTGCAGCCAAAGACCACGATTGAAGGCACAATGCCCCCTGGACCACAAATGCAAGTGTCATGGCGCCCTGACCGGAACAACATTGTCCCGTCTTCTCTTCCGGCCGAAACCGGCGTCGTTCGCGCGCATCCGACTCATGCTACGTCTACGGGGTTAGCTGTCGGGTTCGGGCCAAGAGTTACCCTAGGAAACCAAACTGGTTTCCATTCACCCCTAAGTTACGGTTCCCCCGTTTTCCTTTTGGGAAATTCAACGCTGGCTTTGCAGCCACAGTAATTAGTGTATCACGGAAACCTTCAAGCGGTTAGGAGGCTTTTCATGGAATCGCGAAAATAGATACGCATCGGGCCTTTTGGCAGATTCCTAGCGATGTTGGTGAAGTTCCAGGGTTCCGTGCACTTGATTGACGGTCCAGCGAGGTGCTGGCGGGATTGAGGTAGGTACCATACGATTTATGGCAATCCTGGTTGATAAGCACACGCGAGTGATTGTGTGCGGCATGACGGGCAAAGAAGGCGGCTTCCACACGGGGCAAATGATTGAGTACGGAACCCAGGTGGTTGCAGGCGTTACTCCTGGAAAGGGTGGAACCGAATTCCTCGGACGACCTATTTTCGACACCGTCGAGGAAGCAGTCAAGGCAGTCGATGCGAATGCATCCATCGTGTTTGTGCCAGGACCGTATGCTGCGGACTCCGTTCTTGAGTGCGAAGCGGCTGGGCTCCCATTCGTGACTTTGATTAGCGACTGGATTCCAATTCACGACGAAATCCGAATGGTGAATCGTGTTCGAACGAACGGCACGACAAAACTTCTAGGCGGGAACTGCGCCGGAATCATCACCCCCGGCGAGTGCAAGATGGGAATTATGCCCGGCAACATTTTCAAGGCAGGCGATGTGGGTCTCGTTTCCCGCAGTGGCACCTTAACCTATGAGATCGTTTGGGAAATGACGAGTGCAGGCATCGGGCAGACGACATGCGTCGGCATCGGAGGAGACCCTCTTCCGGGAACCCGATTTATCGAAGTCATGGAGATGTTTGAAGCGGATCCCAAAACAAAAGCGGTTGTGATGATCGGTGAAATCGGCGGATCTGACGAAGAGACAGCTTGCGAATTCATCAAGTCGATGAAGAAGCCGGTTGTAGGATTCATTTCGGGTCGAACGGCCCCTCCCGGAAAGCGAATGGGACATGCAGGAGCGATCATCTCTGGCAATACCGGCACGCCTCAATCAAAAGTGGATGCTTTCCTCAGCGCTGGTGCCTCGGTTGCAGACCGTACCAGTGATGTTCCCCGCCTTGTGCTCGAAGCTCTCGCGAAAGTTTGATCGAGCGTTACCACTTCCTGGCGAACCTAGCAGTAACTTAGGTTCTCCAGGAACATCTTTCGGAAAGTTCATTTCTCAGACCGAAATTCTCCGTAGACAAGATAGTGGACCAAAGCCTCCTTGCCGAACGGTACTTTGACAATGCCGCCACGACTCCCGTGGATGAGCGTGTTCTCAGGGAAATGCTGCCCTACCTAAAGGATGGATTCGGCAACGCGAACTCTATTCACGAACCGGGACGACGAGCCCATGCTGCTGTCGACCTAGCTCGGTCAAGAATTGCTTCCCTCATCGGTGCCGAGGATCCATCTCAAATTCTGTTCACGTCTGGTGCGACGGAATCAAACAATCAAATTCTGCGCAGCTTCTCGAAGACGGCCGTTAGCCCTTTCGAGCACAGTTCGCTATACGAAACAGCGATACAGTTGGGAGGAGACATTCTTTCCAACGACGGACTAGCCATCCGTGTACCAGAGTCGATGTATGACCTAGCCAGCCTCATGACGGTCAACAACGAAATCGGGACGATCTGGAATCCTCGCGATCTGAGCAAAATTGCCCGTTTTGTGCACAGCGACCTCACCCAAGCAGTTGGCAAAATTTCAGTTGATGTCAGTGGAATCGATTTTGCTTCCTTTAGCTCACACAAGTTGTACGGTCCCAAAGGCGTTGGTGCCCTGTACTTCCAGGGGGAGCTTCCTCAAACTCTTGTCATCGGTGGTGAACAAGAAAATGGATTGCGGGGAGGAACGCTTAACGTTCCAGCAATTGTTGGATTCGGTGCGGCTGCAGAGATTGCTGCTGACGAAATGGAAGCATCCTTCAAGCTCGTTAGCCTTTTGCGATCCGAGGTTTTAGATGGGCTCTCAGCCTGTAGCGACTGGCGAGTCAACGGTGGTACCGATATTTCACCCTACATTTTGAGTATCAGCTTTTTGGGAGTGGAGGGTGAGGCGCTGGTCATTGAACTCGACCGAGAGGGATTCGCAATAAGTAGCGGCGCAGCATGCAGTTCCCATTCACGTGAACCAAGTCATGTTTTGCGGGTCTTAGACTTAGAGGAGGAATGGACCCGAGGGACAGTTCGGATCAGCTTTGGAAAATTTTGCTCGCCCGGATCGGCTCGCCAGCTTTCAGCATCATTGCGACGGGTAGTGGAAAACCTACGTAGAATGATCAGCGCGTGAGGATTGACGCAACGAATTGGGTCAAGTTGAACGTCAATAGACTCTGTACGCGAGTTGTGAGGTTTCCGAAAACGAAGGCGAAATCATACCGTGTTTCTTAAGTCACACTAATCCGCTTCTTGACACACGCAGTTCACTGTGTTATGGTGGTGCGCTGGGCATAGACGCCCATCGTTTTATACAACAGCATAGAGCATTTTTTCGACGTTTAGACAAATTCGTCCTTGTTCGGAGCAGAACCGAGGGTTTGAAGGTCTCACAACAGTGAAGTTCAGAGTGAACTTCGGAGGTTACAAAAGCATGCCAGCAGAAAATGGGTTAGCCACACAACCAAGGCGAGGACGAGCAATTACCGTTCGAACGCCTGGTCGCCACTCCTACATGGAGGCTGGGGCTGCCCCTGTCATGGACGATCCATCTGCGGAGCCGGCAGATGATGATTTGCTTGAACTTGATGCCGCGGATGATGAAGCGGATGAAGCAAGTGAAGAGCGCCCTGTACCAGACGACTCTGAGGAACTTGAGATGTGGATGCGGCAAACTCGTCGCGCACAACTCTTAACTCCTGAACAAGAAGTCGACTTGGCCCGAAAGGTCCAAGCGGGCAATATGTATGCCAAAAAAGTTCTGATCGAGTCGAATCTTCGACTTGTGGTCAGTATTGCGAAGAAGTACAACGCAAGAGGCATCCCACTCGCGGACTTGATCCAAGAAGGCAATTTGGGTCTGATTCGCGCTGTAGAAAAGTTCGATTGGAGAAAGGGATTCCGATTCAGCACGTATGCTACGTGGTGGATTCGGCGAGCTATCGCCCGAGCTATCATCAACCAGGGCCGCACAATCCGAATTCCGGTTTATGTCGCTGAACTCATCAACAAGGTAGTGAAGACTGCTTCACGACTCCAGCAGGAGTTGCAGAGAGAGCCTACTGAAGAAGAGATCAGCCGCGAAGTTGGACTTTCGATTGACCGCGTCCGAGAGATGATGCGTGTTGCGGTTGAACCGATCTCTTTGGAAACTCCAGTTGGTGAGAAGGACAATAGTTCAATCGGCGACTTCGTTCAGAGCCAAAACATGCCATCACCTGGCGATGTCACTTGGACATTGATTCGACGCGAAGAGATCGATGGAATTCTTGGCCGGTTGACATCGCGAGAGCGAGACGTCGTCCGCCTTCGATTCGGTCTTGACGACGGTCGGTCGAGGACTTTGGAAGAGGTAGGCAGCGAACTCAACGTTACTCGTGAGCGCGTACGCCAGATCGAGCTCCGAGCGATGAAGAAACTCCGCCACATCGGCCAAGAGTTGAGCTCGCAAGGCTTCACGATCACTCCAACGCCAGTCTAGGTCTGAGGAACTCAAACATCAAAAACCGGAGTCGTCAACAGGCGACTCCGGTTTTTTGTTTACACAATTCGACGCGGAAGGAGCGGGCTGATCCGTGTGGTGATCTCGTAGTTGATCGTTCCCAGACGGGACGCAATCTCTTCTGCACCAATACTCTCTTCACCCTGGCTGCCGAGGAGTACCACCTCATCTTCGGCTTTGGCATCAGCAACGTTGGATAAGTCAACGGCGAACATGTTCATGGCAATCCGGCCCAAGATCGAACAACGCGTTCCGCGAACGAGAACCTCACCGATGCTGGACAACCCGCGGTCCACCCCGTCGGAATAGCCCTGAGGCACAATTCCGATCCGCATCGGCTTCGGAGTAATAAAGGTCAAACCGTATCCGACGGGATGATGGGCGGGCAACATCTTGACTTGAGCCAAATGGCTCACCCAACGGATAACTGGCTTCAAACCTAACTCGGTATGACGTCTTGCCAGCGCTCCAGATGGATACATTCCGTACACGCCTAACCCCAGTCGTGCGAGACTGTGGCCTTTCCAGTTCGTCATAACACCAGATGTCGCCGAAATGTGGGTTCCGAGTTCAGGCCAACCGCTTGATTGTAGTTGCTGACAACATGAATCAAAAGCTTCCCACTGGTCGTTGGCATGAACGACATCCGTCGTGTCCTCAATATTGGCGAAATGAGCATAGGCTGCCCGCAGATCTAGCTCAGGAAAGCGCTTGAGGTCAAAAATAACGTTCGGAATGTCGGCCGGCAGAAATCCAAGGCGTCCTAAAAGTGCATCGATTTTCAGGTGGATCTTCGGTCGCATACTATGCCGCTTCCCCGCTTCGGCGATGGATGACAGTCGTTCAAGATCGAACACCGAGATCTCACAATCCAGGCCGACCGCCTCGTCTATATCTCGTTTGGTGATATAACCCAGGACCAGGGCTCTTTTCGCAGTCAACGACCGAAGCAACCGAAGTTCCTCAATATCATCGACCTGAAAGCCATCTGCTTCCTCGGCAAGAACTTTGACCACTTCAGCAAATCCATGCCCATAGGCATTCCCTTTAACAACCACAATCGCGTGGGTTCCGGGCAGGAGTAGCGATTTAAGCGCCCTGAAGTTCTCGATCAGTCGCCCACGGTCGATTTGGATTTCAGATAAGTTCAAGTGAGAGTCACCTTCTTGAGTTGGATCTCACTTTGCGTCAGTTCTTTGGCAAACTGGAGATAGCCGGATGTTACATCAGTGACGTGGTATTCAGCGGCACCACCTCGACTGAGTAGAGCCTCAATCTCAGGATGTCGATTGAGATAATCCGCAAACTTCTCGGGGATGACTTCGTCTTGGGAAATGACGGGGATGCTCACCTTATTTCGAATTTCCGCTTTCAAAAGGCAGTAGTGGGTGCATCCCAGCACAATTCGATCAACTTGTTCATCCAGAAGCGGTGCCAAATAGTCGTCCAATATCGGATCGACGTATTTGCGTCCGTCATTCTCGACGATAGGAACCAATAATGGCGCCGGAACCTGAATCACCTGGGCCAAAGGGTTCTGTCTTAGTAGCTCACGCTCATAAGCTTTGGACTCAACCGTGCTAGGAGTGGCCAAAACACCAATTCTACTGGCGCCTCCCGGCTCAAAACAGGCCTCAGCAGTCGGGATGATGACGCCAAGCACGCGGCGAGATGGGTAATGGCGTGGCAGATACTCCTGTTGGCTCTTTCGCAGAGCTTCGGCGGAAGCGGTGTTACAGGCAAGAATAACGACCTGGCAGTCGTGCTCGAAAAGGTAGTTGAGTGCCTGCGAGGTGAACTCATGAATAGACTCTTGAGACCGACCACCGTAAGGGACGCGCTTTGTGTCTCCCAAGTAAAGGTAGTCGTACTGCGGTAGGCGATGCATGATGGCTTGAGCAATTGCCAGTCCGCCAAGGCCTGAGTCGAACACACCGATTTTCATTGTGGCCTCGAATAGCCAAGGCGGGTGAGCGCACTTCTTAAGGCATCACTAAAGCCTTTCGCATCCCAAGCCTGGTATTCACCACGATCCGCGTTAACAATAACGCTTACAGGATCTACTAGTGGGGGACCATTGGGAATGCTCGCCTGCACGAGCACAGATTTGTCGGTTATCCGCAGTGCACAGCCACAGACTTTCTGGCCCGTCATGCGATTAACGATGTCATTGGGTGAGGAGAATGCAAAGCAGTCGGCAGTATGCCGACCTCGGTTGGAATAACTCGTGTTTTCAGCAAGGGCAGCGGGCAGGCCACAGGCGTTGAGTGCCTCGACGATCGGCTCTACCACGGCTCGATAGATCGGCTTGATACCGCGCTGCTGGACTTCTGGAAAGAGCAAGGACAACGGAATGCCTAACCCAACGGTAACGTCATGACCGTGAAGCACCGCTTTGCCTCCTGTTGGCCGCTGTACCCACAGAGGATACTGAGGGTCTACGAGGTCGCTGATTGAGGATTGAAAGCGTCCTAGCGTCACCCAGGGGCCATCCCACGCGTATACACGGCAGCCTGGGGTGCCTGACTCAGCCTTAAAGAGTAACTCTTCATCAAGTCTCATGTTCTCGATGCCATTCAGACGCTCGTAAACTTTTAACGGAATGGTCATTCGCTTGGCCGTATGAGAACTGTGGTGTCAAGGCCGTCGATGAATCGGATACCGGGCACGAATTGCTTTCGCACTTTGGCATCGTTCGTCAGAAAAAGATCAACCCCGGCGGCCGAGGCGCAGGCAAGGTGAATGGCGTCGGCGGGCGAGACTTTGGCCTCGGCTCGAATGCGCGCAAACTGCCGGGCCGCGGCAATGTCGAAAGGCAGCACTTCGATATCCTTGCTATCAAAGAACTGCAGGATTCTCTTTTCCAGCGACTCATCTCCAAGTTTCCTCGGGGCAACCAGGAGTTCGGCGATTGTGAACGTACTGCCGCAAAGCACATCCCCCCTCGCGAGCATCGATTCGTAAACGGAAGCGACCTGCTCACCAAAGACTGGAGTGTCCTCCAGCCAGTAGATGAACAGCATCGTATCCCAGTAGATTCGAGTCATGGGAGATTGAGTTGGCTGCGTTCTTCTGTGAGGAATGCCTGCCCGCCCCCAACTGCCTTGAATACCGCTTTGCCTGCACCACGAAGGGCCCACAGTGACGAAGGCTTTGTCGCCTCGGCACTGATTGCTTCGTTGAGCCGATAAGTGAACCTTGTCGATGCACTCACTCCGGAAGGAGGGCCCTCGCGATGCTCGAGGGTGATGCCGTTCTCTTTCTGAAACCGCTTTGAACCTAGGGCCGAGACCACACTCGGAATCCGATAGGGCACGCGAAGTTCGCGGACAATATCACCGGTGACGATGGTGAGGGTATCTCGCCCCTCGGCTCGGGCGCGGGCTACGTAGCGATGACCCGCTTGACGAATATCTTCCGCCGATTGGTCGACAGAAGGAGTTTGTTCTTCTCTCTGCTCCATGTATGAATTATATCATATATTTTTTGAATTTCATATAATACATACAAGGAGCCGATAATCCAATCAAACCCCTATTTCGACGGCCACCAACGTACATCAAGGTTCTTGACTGCTGCAGTTTCGTCGAGGCGTCCGACAATTTGAGTTGACGGGGCATCGTGCAGTAGATCTGGCGACTCGACGGCTTCTCGGCAGATTTCGATCATGACATCGCAGAAGTCATCCAGTGTTTCCTTGTTTTCGGTTTCCGTCGGCTCGATCATCAAGCACTCGGGAACGATCAACGGGAAGTAGTTCGTTGGCGGGTGGAAACCGTAGTCAATCAGCCTCTTGCTGATGTCCAACGCGCGAATTCCATTTTCCTTCTTGTACTTCTCAGCCGTCAGGATGCACTCGTGCATGCACGGGCGATCGTGGGCGGGGGGCAACACGTCTTTGAGTCTCGCTCGAACATAGTTTGCATTGAGGACGGCATGCCGGGAGATGTCAGCCATGTACTCCTTACCAAACGCTCGAAGGTAGGTGTAGGCGCGCACTTCCATCAGGAACTGGCCATAGAATCCGCTCACTCGACCGATAGTCGAAGGACGATCGGTGTCGGCGATGACCTTGCCTTCGGACCTTCGAATAACCGGGGCTGGAAGGAATGGTTCGAGATGGCTCTTGAGACCGATTGCCCCACACCCCGGTCCGCCACCGCCGTGGGGCGTGGAGAACGTCTTGTGGAGGTTCAAGTGCATGCAGTCGAAACCGTGGTCACCCGGTCGCGTCGTGCCGACCATTGCGTTCATGTTCGCGCCATCGCAGAAGACTTGACCGCCAGCGGCGTGAACCATCTCGCAAATCTGCTCGATGTTTGGCTCGAAAAGGCCAAGCGTCGACGGGTTTGTGAGCATCAGGGCGGCGACCGAATCATCGAGCGCGGCTGCCAACGCGACGAGGTCGGTGTTGCCTTCCTCAGTCGTTGGAATCGGACGGACGTCGTAACCGCATCTGGCGGCTGACGCAGGGTTCGTACCGTGCGCGGAATCCGGCACCAACACGATGTGTCTCTGCTTCCCTTCCCCACGTGACTCGTGATAAGCCTTGATAAGCATCAAGCACGTCATTTCTCCGTGGGCACCTGCGAGAGGTTGGAGTGTGATCTCGTCGAAGCCGGTAATGGCGATCAGCATCTCTTGGACGCCGATCAGGATCTCTAGAGCGCCTGGAATCGTCGCGACAGGCTGCATTGGGTGGAGATTCGCGAATCCAGGCAGGCCCGCCGTCTTCTCGTTGATCTTCGGGTTGTACTTCATCGTGCAGCTACCCAATGGGTAGAAGCCAGTTTCGATCCCGTAGTTGATGTGGCTCAACCGAGTGAAGTGTCGCAGCAAATCGAGTTCGCCGACTTCAGGAAGATTGAGTTCTTCTCTTAGGTCACCAAGCACAGCACTGAGGTCGACCTCTGGCGTGTCGGCAACTGGTACGTTACATCCGATTCGGCCTGGGCTTGACTGTTCGAAAATCAGCTGTGGCTCCGGCATTCGCTTCATGCGGAATCCCTTGAGGTTGCTCATTTCAGCACCTCCGCGAGCGCTGAGGCAAAGGTGTCGATTTCGTCCTTACTTCTCAACTCAGTCACGGCCACAAGGAGGCATTTTGTCAACGTGGCGTAGTAGGGTCCCAGCGGCAAACCAGCGAGGATATTTCGCTTCAATAATTCATCCCTCACAAAGGTTGGGTCTTTCGGAAGCTCCAACACAAACTCATCGAAGCTCTTGCCGGTGTACTTCAAGGTCGCACCCGCCGCGGTCAGTTGTTGAATCGCATACTGGGTGTTCCGGACACTGGTGGTTGCTACTTGCTTGAGGCCGTTCTTGCCGAGCGCGATCATGTAAACCGTCGCGGCAAGCGCCATCAGTGCTTCGTTCGTGCAGATGTTCGAAGTTGCTTTCTCCCGTCGAATATCCTGCTCGCGGGTTCGAAGGGTCATTACGTAGCCGGGCTTATCGCCATGAGCTTCCTTCGTTCGTCCGACGATTCGGCCTGGAATCTGTCGAATGAATTCCTTCTTGCAGGCAAAGAGTCCGACCATCGGACCGCCTAAGCCCATTGCAACGCCGAGAGGTTGGCCTTCGCCGACGACGATATCTGCACCAAATGATCCTGGTGTTTTTAGCAATGCGCATGCCACAGGGTCTGCAACCACGATGAGCAACGCGTCTTTTTCTGTCGCGGCCTTTCGAGCGGCAGCGAGGTCTTCAATGGTTCCGAAGAAGTTCGGATACTGAACAATCACACTCGACACACCCTCGGCGGTTGAATAATCCTTGGTCGCCCCGGCTTCGAGTGCAGGAAGAACAACGATTTCGATTCCCATCGACCAGCAGTAGGTTTCGAGCACTTGCCGGTAGTGAGGATGAACCGCTTCGCTCACAGCGACCTTGTCGCGCTTCTTGATGCTCGTCGACATGATCGCCGCTTCCGCCATGGAGGTCGCTCCGTCGTACATCGAAGCGTTGGCGAGATCCATGCCGTACAGCTCGGCCGTCATGGTTTGGAACTCGTAGATGGCTTGGAGATATCCTTGCGAGGCTTCTGGTTGGTACGGCGTGTAGGCCGTGAGGAATTCACCACGCGAAATGACGGCGCCGACCGATGCGGGGATATAACGGTCGTAAATTCCGGCACCGAGGAAGCAGGTGACGTCAGCGAGATTGACGTTCTTCTTGCTTATTTCCCAAAGATGGGCCATCAGCCGGTGTTCGTCGAGAGCGGGCGGCAAATCGAGTGAACCGGGTGCCACTCGAAGATTTGCAGGAATTTCTCTAAATAGTTCGTCGATAGATTGAGCTCCGATCGTGGCCAGCATTTCGGCTCGATCGGCGTCGGTATGTGGAATGTAGGGCATGCTAAAGTGCGAGGCGTTAAGTTTGTAAAGAAGACTAGAATTCGAGCGAGGCTTTCTAACAAACGACTACGAGATGATTCGAAGAAAGATTTTGATGCAGCTTTCCAGCCGATTCTAGGAACTCACCGGTGATGAATCCCTAGAATCTCGCCTAACAACTCAGGCAATCACTGCAGCGTAACCGGCGGCATCGAGAAGATCGCCAAGCGCGCTTGGGTCGTCGACTCGGAGCTTCAACATGTAGCCGTCTCCGTATGGATCTGAGTTAATAAGTTCGGATCGAGCGCCGAGGGATGCGTTCACTTCGGTAACGGTCCCTGCAATTGGAGCATAAACATCGCTGACGGTCTTTACGCTTTCGACACTGCCAAAGGTATCGCCTAGCTGAAGAACTCGACCCACTTCCGGGAGTTCAACATAAACGACATCGCCTAACTCCGACTGTGCGAAATCGGTAATACCGATGGTGGCGATATCACCGTCAAGACGGACCCACTCATGGGACTTTGCGTACTTCAGATCTTCAGGAATGTTAGACATATTCGCTCCAAACAAGGGACTGGGATGGGGAGAAGTCTACCCGGGGGCAGGGGATTGCGAGCGCTGGAAGTTCGACGGCAGGAGCGCACCCGAAGTATCCTGTTCTCTATGCTCCGCATTGACTTTGTGACTCTATTTCCAGACGTTATTGCTGGAGCGATGTCTCAAAGCATGATGAAGCGAGCGGCGGATGGCGGAATCGTCCAGTTCGAAACGGCCAACCCTCGTGACTTCTGCTATGACAAGCACATGAAGGTGGATGACGTACCGTTTGGTGGCGCAGCAGGCATGCTCATCAAGGCCGAACCAGTAGCTCTGGCGCTAGAAAACCTTGGGATACTGCCGGATGCTTTGCCATCTGACGTAGAAATCATTGTCACCGATCCCACAGGACCACGCTTTGATCAAGCAATGGCGGAAGAGCTTTCATCCAAACGCCGAATCATTTTCTTGTGCGGCCACTACGAGGGGATTGACCAGCGCGTCGTGGAGCGGTTTAAGGCTCGGGCGGTCAGCATTGGCGACTTCGTCCTCACGAACGGCGAATTGCCAGCCTTAATCATTGCCGATGCGGTGGTTCGCCTCTTGCCGGGCGTCCTTGGCAGCGCGGACAGCCTGAAGGCGGATAGTCACAGTGATGGCTTGCTGAGCGCGCCGAACTACACACGACCCGAGATCTGGCGCGGAGAAACCATCCCCGAAGTCCTGAAAAGCGGAGATCACAAGGCGATTGAACGCTGGCGTCGAGCGAAGTCACTCGAAGTCACTCGAAAGGTGCGACCCGACCTTTTAGCAAAGGCGAAGGTGGATAAGGCTGACGTCAATGTGCTATCCTCTTGAATTGCGCCTAAGCACGGCCTTCCGTCGTGCCTCTGGGATGATACAAATAGGGTGAATGCCGCGAGGTTTAAGTCGCCTGAGAATATGCTCCATTCGATGGAGACCCAAACGGAAGAAGCGAAAAGATGTCCAAAGCCGCGATTTTAGAAAGTGTTGTCCAGCCGTACAAGAAAACCGACCTGCCCAAGATTTGGCCAGGCGACACTGTAAAGGCCTCTGTAAAAGTCCGTGAAGGCGGCAAAGAGCGAATTCAGTTTTACGAAGGCGTTGTCATTGCTGTAAAGCATGGTGGCATTGCTGAGACTGTAACCCTCAGAAAGATTTCCAGTGGCGTTGGCGTAGAGCGAACGTTCCCACTCCACTCGCCAAACGTTGCCAAGTTCGAAGTAACTCGACGCGGTAAGGTTCGACGAGCGAAGCTTTACTACCTGCGAGACAAGGTCGGTAAGGACGCCCGAATTAAAGAGCGCCGCTAAACGTGCCGCTTTCTTCCGTGACGCAACTCCTCGCCCAAGCGCAAGCTGGCGGTGGAACCCGAGAACTCGTTGACTCCCTTGCTCGCACTCCGCTGAGCAAGGTTGTCATGTTTGTCGTTGCGCTTACGGTTGTGCGGCTCGCCCTGCGCCCCCTCTTTGCGAAAGCCTCTGCCCCTCATCTGAGGGGAACGGGTTACGCACTGGGTCGATTTGTTGACGAAATGCTCGATGCGTTTATTTACGCTGGCGTTTTCGTATTTATGCTGATCCGCCCGTTTGGAGTTCAAGCGTTCTTGATTCCATCAGGCTCGATGTGGCCCACGCTTTACGTCAACGACTTCATCGTTGCGAACAAAGCTGTCTACCGATACTCCAACCCCAAGGTTGGCGATATCGTTGTATTCCGGCCGCCCACAACGGCAAAACTCAGTCCTGATCAAGTGGATGCTCAGGGTGAGATGAAAGTGGACTTCATTAAGCGATGCGTCGGCGCTCCTGGCGATGTAGTCGAGATGAAGAAAGGCGTTCTCTACCGAAACGGGATGAAGGTTGACGAGCCGAACAAGGCTCTCTCTGAGTGCACCGACGTTCACCCCGAGGCAGAGTGCCAGAACTTCCGAATGCTGAGCCCGGACGAGAAAAAGCAGCTTACGATGGCAAGCTTTAAGCTCGTCAAATACAACGACAAGATCATTCCGCTGAACTACACGGAGCTTGACGCAAACTCACCTTCTCCTCGCGTCGAGAATTTCGTTGAATCCCAGGCGCCGTACCACGTCGCCGAAGATTTCCAGATCCCTGATCCCGAGGAACAAAAGAAGGCACGAAATCTTCCCGCAGAGAAAATTCCGGACGGGATGTATCTGATGATGGGCGACAATCGAAACAACTCTTTCGACGGTCGCGGCTGGGGCCTTGTCCCCCGCGAATGGATCATCGGCCGCTCCGAGCTCACCTGGTTCCCCATCTCGCGATTGCACATCACGCGGTAAGCAAAGCCTTCACGGCTATGCGTTGAGATCAGGGTGATTCCGAAACCAATTTGGTATTGCTGCTCGTACTACCGACAGACCCGACAAGTCTGCGCTGGTACTCCATGAGCCCATTCAACCTTCTGTTCGCCCAAGCCCAACCGGATGGAGCGCGTGAGATCGTTGACCACTTGGCTCGGACACCGCTTAGTAAGGTGGTTGTTGGGGTCTGTGTGCTTTCGGTGATCCGGCTCATCGTTCAGCCATACCTCCTCCGGACGGCGAAGCACAGGCGGAGTGGTTCTTACGGGTTCGTGCAGTTCACCAATGAACTGCTGGATTCGATGATTTATGCGGGCGTGTTGGTGTTCATGCTCATTCGGCCGTTTGGGTTTCAGGCGTTTCTGATTCCCACGGGGTCGATGTGGTCTCAACTTCACGTCAATGACTTCATCTTGGCGAACAAGCTGATCTACCGCTACACGGACCCGCAGGCCGGTGACGTTGTGGTGTTCCACCCTCCCACGACGAGTGCCCTTCTTAAGACGGATCTCGGCGCAGATGGCGAGATGAAGTTTGACTTTGTGAAGCGATGTATTGGGGTTCCAGGCGACTTGATTGAGATGAAGAAAGGCGTTGTGTATCGAAACGGCAAGGTTATCGAAGAGCCTTATCAAGCCTATTCGGTCTGCATCGATAACCCGAATCACTGTCAGGAGTACCGGAAGCTTTCACCCGACGAAGTGAAGCACGTCACCAAACCAAGCTTCAAGCTTGTGAACCTCTACGGGAAACTTCTTCCCCTCAACTACACCGAAATGGACGCCAATGATCCCTCACCGAGAGTTGGTGACTATGCCGAAAC
Organism: uncultured Armatimonadota bacterium; assembly: GCA_903833215.1. GTDB lineage: Bacteria > Armatimonadota > Fimbriimonadia > Fimbriimonadales > Fimbriimonadaceae > Fimbriimonas. The sequence continues at coordinate 87,641 of CAILEM010000010.1, read as the reverse complement.
GAGCCAGCCCTATCACGTGGCGTTGCCGTTTAGGCTGCCGAATCCTTCGGATCAGAAGACCGCGGTGTCGTTGCCGGCAGAGCGCATTCCCAAGGGTATGTATCTGATGATGGGGGACAACCGGAATAACTCGTACGATGGGCGTGCCTGGGGACTCGTGTCACGTGAGCAGATTGTGGGTCGGTCAGAGTTTGTGTGGTGGCCGTGGTCGCACATTCAGCGAACACGATAGATGCAGATTCGCTCGCGACAGCGTCCGAAGTGACGGTAAAAATCGGGGCCACCTACCAGACCCGTAGACGGCGGTGATCGTACCGACGCAGCAGCCTAGGGTTTTGTTGGCCCATGGGGTTTGCCACGTCTCCATGCGAGGTGTGCTACGCGTTTCCGGACGTCGGTACGATCAGCGCCGACTACGAGGTGACCAGGTAGATGTGGGGTGGCGGGGTTGCCCTCCTTCGCTCTCGTGAGCTACGGCGGATAATTTTCGCTTTGCGAAAGGTGGTGGGCCCGGTGGGGATCGAACCCACGACCAAGCGGTTATGAGCCGCACGCTCTAACCCCTGAGCTACAGGCCCCACTTCGGCAGATGATACCTTCCCGGACCGCTTGGGAGGGGATTTTCGTCTGGGGTGGTTGTGTCGGCAACGTCGGACTGCCTATCGAATCGCTATACTGGGTGCATGAATTACGGTCGGATGTGTTTTCTGCTGGTCGCAATTCCGTTTGGAATCAAGGTCTGCCTCGTCGTTGTGGTGGCTGTGCTTATCCGAACCGCAATCGTTCGTGGCTATCGAGAGTCAGCTTAAGGCTCTTTTCGCATGTTGGAGGCTTAGCCTTTTACAAACCCTGCTCTTATTGCGATAATAGCCGAGTGCATTTTCGATTTCAGTGCGACTGTCGACCCGAGCTGAACAATCAAACCGCCCTTCGTCCGAAGGTTGGGCTCCTCTGCCTGCTTCTGCCAATGTGCATCCTCATGTGCAGCATTGGCAATGCACAGCGGAACCGGGGGCCGAGGCGTGGTCACACATTAAAGCTGGCATCCAGTTCACAAGTATTTGCGGATGGTAGTCGGCTTGAGCTTATTGCGGTCACGGATGGAAAGCTTGAAAATGCCAGGAAACCCGACGGCACGCCAATCGTGGTTTCGATGGCTCCTTTTACGTCCTCCGATCTTGCTGGATTGAAAGGCAAGCAAATTCTCATGCGGTTGACGCTACCGAAAGCGCGTCGATCGGCAAACTACTTCCCCATCGTCGAAACAGCGGCAGGTCCAGCAATCATCCGGTCTCATGCAGAGAACAAGAACGTGTTCGAATGCCTTGGAGGACTCCATATCCTGCCGGGAGATCGACGAACGGAGTTCCAGGTGCGTGTGGCAACGGAGGAGTTCAAAACAGTCGAAAGCGGTGTATTCACGAACCTAAAACGACTACGTGGCTTCGCCTTTGGAGAACAGCTTGAGCCCTACACAGCGCCGATGCCAGCAGCCAAGCATGATCCCTCGAAGAAGCCAGACTTCAAGTCTGTAAAGTTCGACTCGTTGTTCAAGGTGGAGTACATCGTGCCCCGGCGGTTTGCACGCGATGACATCTGGTTTGCAGCGAAGGATGCGAGGGGACGACCTTTTGAGAGTGCAGGCGTTTATCCCGAGGAACGTCGAGTTGCTTTTAAGGGCGATGCGGCAAAGGTGGCCAAGGTCGAGCTTCTCGTTCGGCCCATCACAAGGGTCAGGTTTGGCAATATTGTCTTGAACCCGTAATCCCTGGCCCAATCCACTGGGCCGCCCTGGGTTGAGGTACATTTTGCGTTCGAGGACTTTTCGCCCTTGAATGATTCCAGCAGGTCCAATGATGCCCCTGACTACTGAACTCTCGCCTTCGGGCTGCTCTTTTTTCGCCGAAACACCATCGTCCATCTTCGCGCCCGAACAGTTCGTCGGCGATGAAGCGCTGATGATTCAGACCGCTGAGCAGTTTTCGCGAAGTGAAGTCCTTCCCCTCCTCGAACGACTCGACAAGCAAGAAGATGGGCTGATGCCTGGTCTCATTCGACATGCCGGAGAATTGGGACTCTGCGGTGTCGACACATCTGACGCCTTCGGGGGACTGGGGCTCTCCAAGACGATTGCGGCTCGGATTCTCGAATTCATGAGCCTCAACGGTTCGTTTAGCGTCACTTACGGAATAACGAGTGGCATTAGCCAGGTTGGGCTGTCTCTGTTCGGCACGGACAAGCAGAAGCAGCAGTATCTTCCGCTGTTGGCATCTGGAGAATGGATAGGCGCCTACGCCCTGAGCGAGCCAAACAGTGGGAGCGATGCTCTCTCGGCGACCACAAGGGCTGACTTGGTTGGTGACAAATACGTTCTGAACGGCACCAAGATGTGGATCAGCAACGCAAAGTGGGCCGATCTGTTCTTGGTAATGGCAAAGGTCGACGGCGACAAGTTCAGCGCATTTTTGGTTGAGAAGGACTTCCCTGGCGTGACAGTTTCACGCGAAGAGCACAAGATGGGGCTTAAGGGATCCTCCACGGCGCGGTTGATCCTGGACAATGCGGAAGTTCCGGCCGAGAACCTGCTCCATCAGGTAGGACAAGGGCATCATGTGGCATTTAATGCGCTGAATATTGGGCGATTCAAGCTGGCTGCGATGTCGATTGGTCCTGCGCGCGATGCGATCGGGCTTGCGGCAGCGTACGCGGTTGATCGTCGGCAATTTGGGCAGCCGATTTCGAGTTTTGGCCTGATTCAGAAGAAGTTTGCGATGATGGCTGCCTGGTTCTATGCGGCGGAATCCATGATATACCGCACCGGTGCGATGATCGATGCCGCATTCGACCTTTGGGGCGGCACAGTTGAGGGAAACCGCAAAGCCGCAGAGGAATTCTCGGTTGAGTGCAGCGCTTGCAAAGTGTTCTCGACGGAAATCGAGTCTCTCATAATCGACGAAGCAATCCAGGTCTTTGGCGGATACGGATTTACCGAGGAATTCCCGATTGCTCGCCACTATCGCGATGCTCGTGTCAGTCGAATCTATGAGGGGACAAACGAGATCAATCGGCTGTTCATCGCAGACCGTCTTGCGCGAAAGATTCGAGACGGGAAGATTCTGGGAACTGCAGTCGGCGACTCGTTCTTGTCCGAGTTGGCTGGGAAAGCTCTGGCCCTGAATGTGAAGGACCAGGTTAGCCTCGGGGCCGTCTCCGATTTGCTGCTCCTGAGTTATGCAGAGCAGTCCACGCGACTGCGGTCAATGCAATCGAAGGGGCATGGTGCAGCGCTGCACGCAACGGTTCTGCCATGGCTTAACGCGCGGGGGGCAGAGGCTTTCCAACTGCTCACGGGCGCTGCTGTCACCCTTCCGCAGTGTGAGCAGACTGACATAGCGGCCCTGGCCGAGGCGGTATATCAAAACCGTCGTCCAATCTCCTGACAGCCAGGTTGGGGTGGATACCTGTATCATAACCTCGCAGTGTTTAAGCACAGTCGGCTATTGATGGGATTCCTCCCTTTGTTTGTTGGTGTCGGATTGATTTCGAGTGGTGTTTCGGCGAGTACACCGACCCGAAATGCGGTGAAATCCCAGGACGAAGTCTTGGCCAAAGGCTTAAAGATTTGGCGCAAGTCAGGACGAATTGATGGAGGAGCTTCCTGTGCGACTTGCCACAGCCCAGACGGTATCGAATTGGCTGTATACAACTTTGATGACGCAAACCTAAAGCGTCGAGCCGCCGTCCACCTCAACGCCGAGGACACTCAAACGATCGTGAACTATGTTCATGCGTTGCGTGCCAAGCTCAATTTGAGGGACTTGCGTGATCCGAACGAAAATCGGCCTCTCCAGCCAGGCGGGACCGTGCTTGCAGGGAATACTGCGACGGAGAGAGACTTGGCATTCGGCCATGAGTTGAAGGTGAGACTTCCTCACTTTTTTGAAGGGCGGATTGACTCCCTTGCCAAGGCGAAGGTCGCTGAGAAAGAGTTGCTGGACCTGTCACCTATCCAACTCAAAATCGGTATTCCGCTGAATCGCCTGTCGGAAGATTTCGTACATGGCGATGACCATGCGTCGATTGCACAATGGCTCCCTGAGATCGCGCCCCTCATCCCAGAAGAAGATCTGCAAGCGTGGTATTCATTGGAGGATAAGTACCTCGCCAATCCGACCCAGGAGAACTTAAAATCGCTCTTTCTTCACCACGTTCAGGTTGTAAAAACGAGCAGGATGCTTGGGTTCCCCGCCATTTCCGCGTTGAAATTCCGAGCGCTACTGATATGGCAAGATCGGATTCGCCACCATTCCGAAGCCGATGCAGTCCCGATTTCCACCGACATTCTTACCCTGGGTAGCTACAACGCGTTTTGGGACGTCGGGGATATGGTTCGCCAGATGATGGGGCGCGATCCGCAATCGCTCGGCATGCCTCCCGAGACAGTGATAAAAAAGACTGGCGCCACACCGCTTGCCGATCAATTTCACCAGTTGCGGGCAGCTTGGTTCTGGGCAGGCTGGTTGTCTGATCAAGGGCTTTTCAAAACGTCCTACGACGATAAGACGCGGTACGGTCTGTGGATGGCTGAGAGCCTTTCTAAGGATGGCCCTTATCCGATGCATAGCGTCTACGCCACTGCAAGGCGACAAGCAGTGGTATCAAACAACCCCAGTTCATGGGGAGAGGCTCAAAGTCGCAAGCGAAGGATATGGGATTTCGCGGGACTGAGGGCTTTTTCGTACTTCTATCGGGACATTCCGACGAATCCAGAGCATCGAGATTTATACATAAAGTTCGCATCGAATTCCATTCGAATGAACTTGCTCCTACTGAAGGAGGACCTCGTTCGCACTCACCTTGTATGGCAGAAGATGAATACCAAGGGGAATACAGCGGAGCTCATCCACTTTCTGCGAACTCAGGATCCGGCGGGAGCCGCGACCGATGAACCTTTAGGCAAAGAGATTCTTAAGCTCACCGAAGCCGCGAAAGATCGTAACAGCTACCCACAAAAGAACTAAAAAAAGGGGTGATTCCAGCATCCTGGAATCACCCCTCAAGAATCACTCTCGCCTTTAGTTCAGGCCGCAGGTGATGGTGTCAATGACGAATGTGAACTTCGTCTTCGACACGGTAGGTGGCACAAGGGCGGTTAACCTCAGGCGAACCTTTCCGCCAGTGCCGATGTATCGGCCAACGTTTGAGCTAATCGTATTGCTGAAGTGAGAGTCCAGCCCGCCAATCGTTCCACTTCCGAGCAGATCAAACTTCTTGGTTGTGTAGTTATAGGCGTACATGCTCCCAGTTGCGCCCTTGCCCGCCGCAACATTGCCAGCGTACGTTAGCGAGGTTGGGTTGGCAGTCGTAAGCGTGAAGTCAGCCTCGACTGTTGCTGTTTGACCACTACTGGTATTCACGGACCCTACCGAATAAGATTGGCCGTCTAGGCTCCAGACATTTTTGACGGTGCCTGAAACTCCGGCGCCCTGAACCGTGCTCACGGCAGTCGCGTTGTTCGAGCCAATAGCGAACAGAATGGAGTTATTGATGACGTAGAGCTGGCCATCTGGTCCAATCGCGGTTTCGGTATAGGCTTCACCCGTCGCAGGCTGAAGTGGGATGTTCTCGACAAGCGAGTTCGTGACAAAACTCCATCGGTACATGTGACCGTCTTCACTGTTGATGATCGCGCTCTTGCGGTTCACATCGACGGCGGCGGAGTTAATGCACCACTCGTTGACGGCGGCTGGGTGATTTGGGTCACCAGTTAAGGTTGGGCCAAGAACAGTCAGAACTTCGTTCATAACCGCGATACCCGACTGACGGTCCTTACTGATGGAATCGCTCGTTGGATCAAGTACAGCGACCTTGTTGGAACCGTCGGCACCAGCGTCGCCGCCCATGTCGTAGTTGTTGTACTTCGTTAGGAGGAGGTACTTCGCTTTACCCTTGTATGACGGCACCATCGTGGCTGGAACAATGCTTGCGGTGTCATCCCATCCAAACGCTCCGGTTGGGAATTTCTTGCCGGCTGCATCCTTCGGATTGAGGTTCGAATCGAACTGCATCATCCAACCGTGACTCTCGCGCCATTGGTTGCCAAACACACCCATGAACACCTGGCCATCTGGACCGATCATAGGTGAAGCGGAAGACTCGTTGATAAAACTTGCGCTACCGTTGACCGACGGGTCCATGACCTGGACTTTTGCGACGACAGATAGGTCCGAAGTGTTGAGCTTTGCCAGTGTTGCAGAACCACCAACCAAAGCAACGTAGATAAACTTACCGTCCGCGGTAACGGCCGGAGCCGCATTCATCGCTGGACGACTAAGCGAACCGTCAATTTTAAGGTCCGAAACCGACTTGAAGGTAACAGCCCCAGTTTTCGCGTTAACTTTTACGATTCCGCCGGAGCCAACTGAAGTGAATGGAACAGTGGAAATCACTTCATAGCCGAAGAACAAATTGCCAGCGTTATCCGCGGAGATCGGTGTGTTGATTTTGATTGGAGCGTAGGTCGCTTTGTTCTTGTTAAAGTCGGATAGCGTGGTGTAGAACACGACACGATTTGAGGCACTTGACGCTGAGTCTGCATCTGGCCGGATCAAGATTGATCCGGCGGCTCCTGCTGCGACAACTCCACGTGTGGTTGCTCCGCTTGACATTTTGTACAGTGTCATTGGAAATACGGATGTCCAATCATTGGGGTAGATAACGGCTGCACTGTAGTCGGTATCCATGGACCACACTTGTGCGCCGGTCGTTCCCTTACGGCCAATCACACGCCAATTGTCGTAGCTTGGCGAGCCATTGACGGTGGACGTAAAGCTGTACCCATAAACCACTGTGTTCATTTGAGTCACGGTGGGAGCGGCGTAGTGAACCAACACTTCATTGCCGTAGTAGGCGCGGTTCTGATCGAGAGACGTCTGCCATTTGACCAGATTCGCGGTTTGGCTTGTGCCTACGAACTGACCCGAATGCTGGGCATCTCCACCGTAACACTGCCAACCCTGTGCGAAGCCGCAAGCGGCAACAACTGCGGCAAAAGCAAATGATGAAACGAATCTGAGCATAACCCGACAATTATAAGGGAACATTCCCTGATTCGCTACATTGAAGGCGGCGTTTGCTATTAGGTTGCCTAGAAACGAGCGGTAAGTTGCAGGGAGTCCCACCATTGAGTGGATCTTGGCAGCTTGTGTTCTCCCCCTCCTTCAACCTCCGAGCGGTGGGCGATTCGCTCCTCAGGTTGGTTTAGTTGGCAGTTGGTTCGGACACTCACGCCGCTGGGTGCTGTCTGCCTCCTTCGCGCGAGGCTACGGCGTCCGGGCTCCCCGCCGTCCCGAACCGTCGAATTTTAGTTCGTCATCGCAGGGCGGACGATCAACTCGCGCCTTCGCGCTCATACAGGATCGTGCTGAATGCCCAGCAACGAGCGAACGGCGACGATCATGGACGTCGGGGGGCCTGTCCGCCGTAGCCCTGCGAATTTCCGGACCCTGCAGCTAATCGCAGTCTGGGTTGGTTATAACCAGCGGTTGGTGCGTCCGAAGGCAAAAATAGCGCGCCTCATTCGACTCGCTATTTGACTTGGTGGTCGCGGATTCTTAAGCGGCGACACATTCGGCCTGACATTTTCGTAGTCATAGAAGTGAACTCTTCTGTCTATGCTTCTGGTCCTGCGTACATGGTTTCGCAGGATGCTCGGATGGCATTCATTCGCAAGACCTATGTGCACCTCGCCGGCGCGGTTGTGGGTTTCGTCCTGCTATCAGCAGCCTTCTACGGTGCTGGGGTCGGAGAAGCGATTCTCGGCATGATGGGTACAAGCCGTTTTGCTTGGCTACTCATCCTTGGTGGCTTTATGGTTGCCGGGTACATGGCGCAAAACCTAGCCCGGTCGAACCGCTCGCTTTCTGTACAATACGCCGGATTGGCACTATACGCCTTTGCCGAAGCCGTGATCTTCACGCCGCTGATTTATATCGCGGCAAAAATGGCACCCGGTGTTCTCCCCGAAGCTGCAGCAATCACTTTGGCAGCATTTGCCGGGCTGACGGCATACGTCTTGTTCTCGAAGAAGGATTTCTCTTTTATCGGTCCCGGCCTCGCGATTGCTGGTTTTGTGGCACTCGCAGCGATCGTTTGTGGAGCCATTTTTGGCTTCAATTTGGGAATCTGGTTCAGCGCAGCAATGGTGCTTTTCGCATCGGGTGCGGTTGTTTACAGCACTTCAAACATCCTACGAGTCTATCCTACGGATCAGTATGTTGCCGCCGCACTTGACCTCTTCGCTGCGGTAGCTTTGCTGTTCTGGTATGTCCTCAGAATTCTGCTAGAGCTTCAAAGACGTTAAGCACCGGATTGTTTGAGAGAAGTCGATTCATAGATCGGGGGAGCTAAAAATAACTCTCCCGACTTTTGTTTTGCCTCTTGTTACAGAAGCCTAGAAGCCCGCCCACTTGTCTTCAGTTGGCAACTCGACTACCTTCCGGGACCTTGCTTTTTTGGGAACCGCCGGTTGTAAAGCTTTCGATTCAGACCCATTTTCCTCGGTCGAAGTGTTCGCTCCTTCGACAGACGGGTCGTCGGTTACCTCGGTTGTATTCGTATCATTCATTTTCTCGCTCATCGATCTATCTCCGTTGAGCATCCTGAAATACCGTCAGCTTCGAACTATATGAAAGAGATGCTCAGATGAGGTTAGGCGGGTTTGATTTGAGTTCGCGAGTCGGCTCTTCTCTGTCCTCCAAACCCATGACAAAGAAAACCCTGACATGGAATAGTTGGCTTGCACGTAGGCTCATTTCAACCCAACATCATTAAGACGACGTAAGTCCGACCGTGATCAAAATGACCACTCATTCCAGCGACTGCGAAGACTATGTTTTGCTTAGCCGCGCACTTGACGGTGACGAGACATGTTTCGATAAGTTGGTGGCAAAGCATCAGCAAAGACTCCACGCAACTGCTTACCGAGTCACCCATAGTCACGAGCAAGCAGCGGATGCGGTTTCTGATGCCTTAATCAGGCTCTATCGCACGGGCGGTAGTTTCCGGTTTGAGAGCAAGCTGTCGACTTGGCTACATCGAGTGGTTATCAACTGTGCAAGAGACATTTCTCGCCGAGCAGCTGCACGTCCGGCTCGCAGTCTCGATCAGTTACTTGAGGGATTTCCGGACTACGATCTCCATCCGATCACACCCTCGCAAGATCAGCAAATTGATGAATCGCTGTTGCAGTTCACGCACAGCAGGATCATGGAAGAGCTCGCGCACATGCCGGAGCCGGAGAGAGATTTGCTACTCGCCGTACATCGGGATCATACGACATACGAGCACCTTGCGACAGATCTGCACGTTCCCGTTGGAACCGTGAAGAGCCGACTGTTTCGGGCTCGGAGGATGCTACGAGAGCGGTTGCCAAGTCTCGCCGAGATCTTTGATGATTCTCCCGATTCTGTTTTTGCTGAACTCACCGCGGCTTAGTCCAGAGTTACCTAACGACCGTATTTCGTTCGAAGTGACGCAAACGCTAATTGGAGCTCCCAGGCTGATGAATTCTGAGCACGAGCACCGGATATTGGGCCTGTTGTAGGACGGCGGTTGTCACTGCGCCATATCGCGAACCATTCTGTGCATTCTCACCTTGTGCCCCGAGGATTAACAGATCGGCTTGTGAATCCTTGACGGCACCGTCAACGAGGTGAGCGACATGTCCGGTTCTGAGTTTAGTGCCGCAAGAGATTCCAAGACTTTCGATTCGACTTGCCAGTTCGGCAGACCGCCTTGCGATTTCTCGCGCATCGTGTAACTCGCCAACCATGTCAGCCAGATGCCGATGCAAATTGGCGACGGACATCCGACACGTCGGCTCGATCGCCGAGAATATCTCCAGGGAGGCAATGCCTTTGGGATCCAGGCCAATAAACTTATCCAGAGCGAGGTTTGCGTAATCTGAATGATCGGTGGCGAACACACATTTGAGTGGCCCACCCCCATTTTGATTACCGCGATAAAAGAGGATGGACTCGTTGCTCTCCTCATCGGTTTGCAGACAGTGTGTTTGTTGCTGAAGCATCGCGACAGCTCCAAATGACCTACTCTGGTTGACTGACATGGGCGCCGCGGCGGCCTCGACGAATCGGCGATATTTCGAGTACGGTTCAAGCTGAATTAGGTCGCACTCTAGCCTGGATATCAAGCTCTGGGCAGCACCAAATTCAGAATCTGAGCGGACATTCGCGGCGATCTTCATGGCTACTTCTCCACAAAAACGTGTCGAAATTCGCCAACGGCAATCTCGGAGTTGGCCAACCTCGAATGAAACTGCTGGTGGTGGGCCAGTCGATCACTCGCCGTGGAAACCGAGCAAAAACGCTCCATTCGGTATCGCGCGCCACCGTATCGCGATTCAAATACGATAGCTACGCAGCGGCTGAGATCTGTCATTGGTCCAATACCGGCCTTTACCTCCAATTCTCGCTGGATGATGAGGTGAACTCAAGTCAAGCGTTAGGAGTCCATGGAACCAAGGACAGACCCACTACACTACGAAAAAAGTAGCGCAGTGAAATTTTGTGGAAGCCATCCCTCGGACATAGAATGAGGGATGGCAACTGCTTTAGGGCTCAGAAACCCCAGGTGCTGCCACTGCCGTCTGGGATACCAGACAAGTCACAGGGCATGTGATATGTTGAGCATGGTGCTGACTCTGCACCGCATCCCGATGGAGACGTTACAGGAATCGATCCATTCCACGCCACGAACTTGCCATGGCCATCGGCCCAGGCGATATTGATTCCGTTCATGTAGACGTCATCACCTGGGAAATTATTGGTTCCGAAGAGTTCCTGCGCTGATTGGGGCCAATTCGCCTTGCAGTAAGCGGAATATCGAGCGGGAGCTTGGTCCGACTTCGTCACGTATCTACCAGTAAAGAACGCAACCGTTGAAGACACCTGAGACAACGTCGTCTCGTTCACAGCGGGAGCAACTACCTGGCCCAACACACCAAGCTCAAGGGCTGGATCCTCAAATAGAGAGAAATTGGGCGCGTAGGAGGCGTACTTGAAATTGCCTTGCCCAACCAGTCCAACCCGAGTTAAAACGGACGGATCTGGATAGGCTCCCCCAAAGTCAATTCCCGGAGAATTAACAGGTGACTGGAGGATGCCAGTATTCTTCATGAAGGGCATGAGAACGTCATACACTGTCGCCACAACATGTCCGGAACCGGGCGTCAGAGCCGCAGCCTGTGTGTCGTAAACGCTCATGGGATATACACCGTCCGCGTCGCTGGTGTACATGATCGTTGCCAAGCCTAGCTGCTTAACGTTCGACAAGTCTGAAGACTTCTTTGCAGCCAATTTGGCTTGCGCGAATACGGGAAACAGGATCGCTGCGAGGATTGCGATGATGGCGATAACAACCAATAATTCAATTAACGTGAATGCAGATGCTTTTCTCATGAGATGCACGGATCCCTCCATTGGGCAAGACGTTAAGTCTTAATAATCCGAAACGTTACGATCTACCCAAAAGCACTTGCAAATCAAGCAGAGATTTACCAGGATTCTCAGAATTCTATCGGAATTCATCCCTATTTCACACACTCGACTTTACGCCAGTCAGAACTCGCCTACTTTGAAGGTGCCGGAATGCGTTCCCCGCTAACGAGAGCTTTGAACCACTCTGACGCTCGAAATGTAAATGGACGCTGCTGCGCAGGAGTTGCGGTGTTGTTGTGCGGCGATTCAAACATGGGTGCCGCTTCCTTGCGACCGCGAATTTGGTTGAAGGCTGTCCAAATTCCAGCGGGCGGAGCAATCGTATCGAGAAAACCCATCGCAACGAACGAAGTGGCCCGGATATGAGAAGCGAAGTTGATCGCGTCGAAGTAAGGGGCGGTGGCAACCATTTTTGGGTTTCCCATTGGAAATTCGGGGTAACCCGGTTGGCGACCATGTTGATTCGAGGACAAGTCGCAGCCTGAGGGCTCGTTGACAATCAGGTGCGTAACCTTGGGGTGGAGGCCAGCAACGACGACGCTCTGCTGCCCGCCCATGCTTGTCCCGGTGACTACTAAGGTCTTCCCGTTCCAGTCTCTCCTCGACGCGATGTAATCCACGGCACGGTAGTCGGCAAGGTACATCTGCAGGAAGTAGCACTTCTCTCTATCTTCGCGGCCAATGTTTCCGTAGTTCTTGAGTTCAACCGGGAGGCCCCGATAATAGGTAGGTGGTGCGTCTGGCAGCACGTCATGGGGTTCGATATTAATGACGAGCCAACCTTCTGCGGCGCGATCAGTGACCCAAGACTTTTGGAGAGGATAAGGTGGGCTTGCCCACTGGTAAATGACCATCGCCGGGTACTTCCCTTCCCCCTTTGGCTTGGCAACCTGGCCATATACGTGACCGCCATTGATGTTATTCATTTTGATGGTGGCGTAGTCCACGTTTGCCTTGCCACTCTCTTTGGGAGTCAGTTCGGCATCCATCGGAGTTGAAATTAAGAGTTTGATTTTCGATTTCCAAAACGCGTCGAAGTCCCTGGGTTTTGGCTCTACTGGTCGAAGTCTGGTGGGAGCAATGGCAGCTCCAAATACCCTTGGATTCGGCCGAGGTCCATCCAAACCGGTGATCTGCGAAATCTCTGCATACAGCATTTCGGGTTCATCACCAACCACTTCGATGGTTGCACTACCGCCTGTGAGGTCAATCGTTCCAGATTTGATGACGTCGTGGTTATTTCGCTTGATGGTGTATCTGAGCGAGCCGGCAATTCCATTTGCACTCGGCGGCACGGACACAATCCAGCCGGCCTTCTCGCCGACCGAATAAACTCCTCCAGCCTTTAGCGGCTTCACCACAAGGGATTGCTGCGAGTAGGCTGATGAAGCCAGCAGAGCGAGGATCGGTGCGATGGTGGCACCCAGATGCAAGCGGGAATTCAGACGATCGATCACATTCTCTCCTTCGAGTCGATTTCATTATGGTCATCCGAAATAGAATGTCTGTATGACACGGAAGTCGTTACTCCTGGCAAGTTTGGGGTTGGTTGCGATATCGCACGCTTCGACCTCGGACAAGGTACTCGCGGGGGCAAAGCTACAGCTACGGGCTCCAGCAAATTACACACCGGGCTATTTTCGTATCGGCTACCCCAACGGTGATCTGCCGAGTTCTCAGGGCGTTTGTACCGACGTCGTGATTCGTTCATTCCGCAACGCCGGATTTGATTTGCAGCGCCTCATCCATGAAGATATGCGAAAGCATTTTTCGCAGTACCCGAGACGAGAATCCAAGCCAGACTCGAATATTGACCATCGGCGCGTGCCCAACCTGGTTCATTTCTTCGGCAAGTTCGGTCGTAAGCTTCCTACGTCGGTGGTTGGGACACAGCTTGCGACTTGGAAGGCGGGTGATATCGTATTTTGGAAGCTGAACAACGGCCTGGATCACTGCGGGATCATTTCTGATACTCGGAGTCGAAAGGGCCTTCCGTTGGTGATCCACAACATCAATCGGACGACTGAAGAGGACGTGCTAACGACATGGAAGATCGTTGGGCATTTTCGATACGGGGGTCGCCAATAGAGTTCGTAGTACCTCAAGGTTTCTAACCGCGGGCCTGCGCAGGCGAATTCCGCCCCGCGGAGAACTCAGCGACTATTATCCCAGCGTTCGGTTGTGTTAACTATTCCCTGCTTCTAAGCAGATGGTTTGCAGCCTCCAGGCTCCGCTTTCGCTTCGGCTGGAGGCATCATCAAAAGATATGCTTGATGGGCATTTTCCATCAAGTGGTCTCAGATTATTTCGAGACTGTCGCGGTTTGGTAGAGTTGGGAAGGGGGTGTGGGGTTCGGCTTGATACCAGAACGCGACACTGGCGATGTCGTCTTGGAGCGGAAGATAGCGACCACCGCTTCGCCAACCGAGGGCTTGGATGGTAACCCGCAAGTCGTTCTCGAAACGAATGGGGTCCATGACATGCCATCGGTACATTCCAAAGCGTTGTTGGACTTGATAATGTCCGTCGCCACGGATGACCTGAGGTAGTCCAGCGTAAGGTGTGCTGAACTCTTGATACTCGAGAGTTTCGACACCGAATTGGGTCTTCCCTTTCACATCGAAATCGTAGCTTCCGCAGAAATAGTCTTCAGTGCCGGTTCCACAGATGGTCGGATAGTCGGTGTCACCATCCATGAAGAATTTGATCTCTCCTTCACCCCACCACCCGTTGTTGTTCACACCCCAAGCCATATAGAGACCCACAAATTGTCCTTGGCCTTGGATGCCCTCAACGATGGTGTAATCCTCTTTGTAGGGGAGCGGATTTGTCCTTCGGAATTGAGCGTGAAAATAGGCAGCGTCTTCTGGAACATCTGTGAGCGTGTAGTTCACTTGGTAATAGAGCCCAAAGGGTTCGGTGCCAATGTTTGTCATTGTAATACGGCAATGCTTGCGGAAAGGCATCTCCCAATAGCAGTTGAAGGCGCTTCCAGGGTTGACGCAAACGGCGAGCGAATTGACGTGCGCGTATTTCTGCCAACCACAAGCGAAGAAATCGCCCACCGGGCATTCGACCGAAGGAGTCTCTTCGCCATCCCAGTAGAAGCGGATGATGGAATGCCGCCAGACACCGGCGGGAGTCATCCAGATCTGCTGAATTGCTCCAGGTCCTTCAATGTCTGCGATGGTGAAGACTTCGCCGGGCTCGATGCGGACGGAAGGGGAGACCTTCCAGCCCTGTCCAAGATCCCGGGCGGCGTTGGCTCCGGTTCCAGTGGTTGCCATGCCAGCCTTGCCCTTTTCACCGTTGAAATTCTCAGGTGAGATCGAGCGCGTCTTTGCGTGGGAGAGGCGAGAAAGGTTGCCCAAATGGAGGCCAAGGCCATTGAACTGGTTCACGCTACATTCTAGCTTTGTGAGTGTGCTTATGTGGACTTGTCCCAGAACTTCGATTAAGATCGATCACTTCGCTCGAAAACAATTCGACCTAATATCGTAATGATTATCACAACGCAAAAGGCGGATAGCGTTCCAGCCAGGCTCATCCCACCCTTCGTAGTGTATTGTTGGGAAGTCATCCAGACGGGAAACAGGTCTGCGATTGGCTGGTAGCCTAAGTGAGCGAGCATTAATACACATGCCGTCGCAACTAACAGACCGAATTGTAGCCAGGAATTCAACTGTGCTCGATTCTTCAACGTGACCAGATACTTCCCAATGCCTGTACGGTTAGCCAAGGTGCAAGGTTCAAGAAATATACGTAAACTTCGACACACCGATCTCTAGGGTGTCGCCGATATTCAGCGTCGTTGGCGCGTGAATGGGGGTGCCGTTTCTCTTGGTTCCAGTTGCGCTCCGAAGGTCGGTGACGGTGATGCCCGTGTCGCTAACGATGATCTCCGCGTGATTGGGGGCGACAAGTTGGTCGAATTGGAGGCAGAAGGCATTGGTCATGTCGGTGCCCACTCCGTAGCGTCCTGGCATCAGAGGAATTTGGCGCCCAGCTCCATCCTGCAAGACCTTTGAGTGAGCTTGGCCGGTGAGATAGATCGGCTTGGCGGGCGCGTAGGAGTAGGCACCAACGCTGGATGTCGAAAACACCAACTGAGCGTTGCCGACGGTAATCACATCTCTTGAAGCTAAGGTCGTTTGGCCAACTGCGGCTCCATTGACGAGGGTCGGTGCTCTGGGATCAAGGATGAAGTGGTCCTTTTGCTTGATGATCAACGCATGCACCGCTTCGACGCCCTGGAATCCTCGCACATAGACCTCGCAGCCTTCGGCAGATCCAAGGCGAGTCACTGCATGGTCGAGGCTCCAGTCAACGTACTCGTTCTTTCCGTGAAGTAATCGGACTGTACCGACTCGCCAGAACTCATCGGCAGCCAAGATGGTCACGCCAAAGGCGAGGCCAACCGCGATTTCAACCATACGCCAAACTGGAATTTGAGACTGCAGGTTGACGGCACCTTCGGCTTCCTGGGCGGCGAGGGCTCCACCGCAGAATTGGACAGCGACAGAGGCGATGATGGCGTACTTCAACGCATAGACAGCGCGGCGTATACGTTGAAAAGTCGGTCCTTGAGCAAGGACAAGGGTCAATGCTATCCCTGCAGGGACGAGCACGCACCAGGCGAGCATCGCAACAAGGGGGCCACCTCCTGCTCGCTTTGTATCGAGGGTGATGCCAATGATATCGGCCGCAGAGTCGGTAGCAAAATTGACAACGCCACCGAGGACAGTGCCGATCACCCCGGCAATGATTAAATTGAGCGCCGATCTGCGTCCGAGCGCCAAGACCACCGCAAGGGGACCACAAAGCAGAGCACCAAAAGCAATACGATTCACCTCGCCCCACTTGGTTCCCCACGTGAATACGGCCCTCGGGTCGTCGGGGTTCATATTGGGTCGATTTAGCGTGAATTCGTACGGAGCGGCCAATCGAAAGGCGATGATGGCAGCAAGAATGCCGAGGATCGGAAGCAAGATGTACTTTATGATCCGCATTCGATTCACCTATCGGACGGTTCAACGATACCGGAGGTTCAGGAAAAGTTGTATTTGAACTTATGTGATGAGGTCATGAATCACATTTCCATAGACGTCGGTCAGACGGAACTCTCTACCCTGATAGTGGTAGGTCATCTTCGTGTGGTCAATGCCCAGCTGATTGAGAACGGTTGCTTGTAGGTCGTGTACGTGGACTGCACCAGGTGTTCGACGATCAACGGACGGATCGATAATGGCACCATTTTTATCGACAATGTTGTAGCCGAAATCATCGGTTTGACCGTAAACCATTCCAGGCTTCACGCCCCCACCCGCCATCCAAACCGTAAACGCCCGCGGATGGTGATCGCGCCCGTAGTTCTCATGAGAAAGAGGTCCCTGGGAGTAAACCGTTCGACCAAATTCTCCACCCCAGATGACGAGCGTTTCGTCAAGCAAACCGGTTCGTTCCAGGTCTTTGATGAGCGCGGCACAGCCTTGGTCAATATCCTTGGCCTGACTTGGCATATCAATTCCGAGGTCAGAGTGTAAATCCCAACCTCGGTGAAAGATCTGGATGAACCGAACCCCACGCTGAACCATTCTCCTGGCAAGAAGGCAGTTGGCCGCAAACGTGCCCGGTTCATGGGCATCCTTTCCATACAACTCAAACGTATCGGCAGACTCCTTGCTGAGGTCCATCAAATCGGGAACGCTGGCTTGCAGGCGGTATGCAAGTTCGTACTGCTTAATCCGGGCTGCGATCTCGGGATCGCCAAAGGCGCCTAACTCTCTGTGGTTAAGGGCAGCGATGTCGTCCAGCATTGCTCTTCGGGTAGTCCGGTCCATTCCGTTGGGATCCTTGAGATAAAGCACCGGATCCCCTTGGGAACGAAGGGAGACTCCCTGATATTCGCTTGGCAAGAATCCTGTTCCCCACAGTCGAGGGTAGACAGGCTGATTCGGTTTGCCGCTGGAGACCTTGCTATGCAGAACCACGTAGGTCGGCAAGTTCTCGTTCATGCTTCCCAGGCCGTAGCTGAGCCACGCTCCCATGCTCGGACGACCGGGTAATTGGCTTCCCGTTTGAAGGTAGGTCGTCGCGGGATCGTGGTTGATCGCCTCGGTCCACATCGTCTTGATCACACAGAGTTTTTTGACAATCTTTGCGGTGTGAGGGAGAAGCTCACTCACCCAAATGCCGTCCCCACCATTGTCGTGATGTTGGAATTTGTACTTGGACGGGGCAATTGGAAAACGTGCCTGCCCACTGGTCATCGTCGTCACTCGTTGACCACGCCGAACACTGTCTGGCAGGTCGGTGTTGAAAAGGTCGTTGAGCTTTGGCTTGTAGTCCCAAAGATCAAGTTGACTCGGCCCACCACTCATGAATAGGTAGATGACCCGCTTGGCCTTAGGTGCGAAATTGGGCAAACCCGGGATGCCGTGGTGGGCTTGGCCATCAAAGGCGGAGGCCAACTGCGTGAGCCCACCTAGCCCGCCCAGAGCGAACAACCGACTTAAGGCTGCGGTACCCAAGCCAAGGGTGGTGCGACCGAATAACTGTCGCCGAGTCATCATCAGTTCTGCTTCGCGAATGGGGTCCATGTTAGTGTAGGGTCAGGAATTCGTCCGTATTCATGAGGCTAGAGCAAACGATCATCCAAGCGGCCTGATCTGTCGCCGAGACCTTCGCTGGCTGCGGCGCGTCCCCAACATTAATGAGGTTCTTGGCTGCGGCAGGATCAGCTTGATAGAGCTTTCGATATCGTGAAAGCGCATTGGTTAGGATTTTGGATTCGCTTGGCTGAGGAGTTCGACCGAGCGTAATTTCAAACGCTCTCGCCAAGCGTTGCTCGTCTGAGACGTTGAGAGAAAGGAGGCGTTGCGCCATGGTCCTTGAGGCTTCCAAAAACGCGACTTCGTTGAGTGTGGTCAGCGCTTGTAGCGGCGTGTTGGTAGAGCTCCTTCGAACAGTACACGTATCTCGGGTTGGAGCATCGAATGTGATCATCGCTGGTGGTGGACTTGTCCGCTTCCAGAAGAGATACATACTGCGCCGGTAGATACTGAGATCGTGGTCGCGTTTGTAGAAGTGTGTACTGCTTGCCGGGTCCGAAGAGCCCTCCCACAGCCCATCGGGTTGGTAGGGTTTGAAGCCGTGGCCGCCTATCTTTTTTACAAGAAGGCCACCAGCGTCGAGGGCCTTATCACGGATGACTTCGGCGTCAAGTCGATAGCGTGGACCACGCGAAATGAGGCGATTTTCTGCATCCTTCGCTAGCTTCTGAGGAGTGACTTTTGAACTTTGGCGAAAAGCAGCTGATGTGACCATCATCTTGTTCAGCTTCTTGATGCTCCACCCATTGTTCATGAAGCTGACGGAAAGGTAGTCCAGCAGAGCTTGGTTCGCAGGCCACTCGCCCTGGCTTCCGAAATCCTCGGCAGTCTTCACGATTCCAGTGCCGAAATGCTGCTGCCATACGCGGTTAACGAACACTCGAGAGACGAGGGGGTTCGTAGGTGACGTCAGCCACTTTGCCAATCCAAGTCGATCAACCGAGAGGTTTGCGGGAAGAACGCCAAGGGAAGCTGGAATGTGCCTATCGACAGGATCACCCTTCTGATCGTATTGGCCGCGTTTTAGGATGAAGGTGGGGCGAGGCGTCGCCATTTCCTTGGCGATGAGCGTTTTAGGAATAGAGGCTTCGATCTCCGTGATTTCTTTCGTCAACGCCAAGTATGCCCTTGATTCGGCAGTTTTGGGGCCGAGCTGGAAGTAGGTTTTCTTGAGTTCGTTTTGAACAGCGGCATTTTGCGGAGTTCGCCGAAAAGCGGCAAGTGCATTGTCGATCAGCTGATCTGAGTCACTGGCGATTCGAATGTTTACGCCGTCAGGGCCGACTCCATTGATGATCTTTACAATCAATTGGTTGTCGCCCGCTCGGAATTGAGCTTTGACTTTATCGATCGCCTGATTCACGCCACGGCTCGCCTTATTCGAGTGGATCAGTGTTCCGTTAAGCCAAACACGCACGGCGTCATCACTTGACACTCCGAGTGTGATCTCAACCGCTTTGGTGGCAGAGATGGTGCCTTTGATGTAGATCGAGGAGGAGTCTTTACCGATGATATTGTTGTAATCGGTGCCCGGGACAAAGTCAAACGCTTTCCACTGCGCATCCGGTTGGCCCGGTTCTCCCGGCTGTGCCTTCTCGAAGGCGACATCAAAATTCGGAGACGTGTAAACGGACGAAACCTGCCAGTCCTTTGTCAAAATCAGAGACTTGTGATGTGCCTCAAACCACGCGGCAGCCTTTCCAGCATCGAGTGACTTAAGCCTTCTCTCCATCTGCGCATGCTTCTGGGCTAACTCTGCCGTTTGCGCTTTGCTGGGAGCGGAGATGAACGGTGGAGGGAGAGCGATGTTGCCGTCAAGCGGACTATCTGCCGTACTGTCGAAGAAGGCATAGAGGCCGTAATAGTCCTTCTGCTTGATGGGATCGAATTTGTGATCATGGCAACGAGCACAGCCAACGGTAAGTCCTAGGAAAACCGTGCTGGTCGTTTCAACTCGGTCAAAAGTGTTGCGGGCAAGAAACTCCTCCTCGATTGCTCCTCCTTCATTGGAAGTCAGATTCATACGGACATAACCCGTGGCAACGAGTTGCTCATTGGTCGGCTTGGGGAGAAGATCGCCGGCTAACTGCCACTGAGCGAATTTGTCGAACGGCAGGTCTTCATTGAGGGATTCAACGACCCAGTCGCGGTAGGGATAGACCGAGCGCTCGTTATCAAGCTGCAAGCCGTGAGTATCTGCATAGCGAACGGCATCGAGCCAGAATCGAGCCTGGTGCTCTCCGTAGGTTTGCTTCGCAAGCAACTTGTCGACGTAATGCTCGTAGGCATCCTTGGACTTGTCGTTTCGAAATGCGGCTTGCTCGGATTGAGATGGCGGTAACCCTGTAAGGGTCAGAGCGGCACGCATGGCAAGTGTATCTTTGTCAGCTTCAGGCTCGGGCTTCAGTCCAGCAACATCGAGCTTTTCAAGTACGAAGCGGTCGATTGGATTCCGGCACCAGGCGGGGTTACTGACAGCCGGTATGGCGGGCAGTTTTGGTGACACAAACGACCAGTGCTTCTCATACTTCGCACCTTGGCTAATCCAAGCTTTCAGGATCCCAATCTGCTCCGTCGAGAGTGCGGCCATCCCGGAATTGGCGGGCGGCATCCGCATGGCGGGGGTCTTCGCTGAGACTCGCTCGATTAGGATCGATTTGGTAGGATCCTTAGGCACGATTGCACAGCCGTCGTCGAGCGCTTTCGTCGCTCCGGCAAAGCTATCGAGTCGCAGTCCGGCTGCCGCCTTGCTCGCATCTGGCCCATGACACTTAAAGCAGTGTTGACTGAGAATCGGCTTAACGTCTCGACCGAAGTTAATCTCTGGTTGTTTTGGTTTCGCGCCTTGCTCAGGCCAGGCAGCGTAACCAAGTCCAGCGATTGCCATCACGAGCAGAGAGTAGGAATGCTTCATAGGGCTGCTTCGAGGTTTCGGGAGATCGAAGTGAGAGTGTACATCTGGCTTACCTCTTGAAAGGAACCTCCCTAGTCAAGACGTACCTGCTCCTTCGAATCTCAGAGTGCTTTGTATTTTTCTGCCTTTTCACCTTTCGCTTCGATGAAGGGCTGTCCGTGCGTGTCGAACTTGATCAGTTCCCTTTTCAGCTTTCCATCGGGCAATTGCCACTGATACCAACGGGCATCCATCCACCGGACTTTTGCTCGGCCAACCTCTAAAGGCGGGGCGTTGGCTTTGAGTTGGGACTGCCGCAGGCTTAGGTAGTTATCAAGTGAAGCATACGGTGGCCGATTGGTTGCGTACTGCATGTAAAAGAGACCGAGAAGTATGACAATGCCACCCGCAACAACGAGTGGCATCTTTGCTCGTCGCTCTGTTGGATACGGTTCAACCCTCGGAAGAATGATTTGAAGAAAACCGAATGCAATCAAATAGAGACAGCCTGCAATGACAAACGGGATAGAGTAGCTGCTGGTGACCTGTACGATTCCACCCACTAAGAATTGCATTGCGGAGACACCAACCATCGCGAAACCGTTGATGGCACCTACCGCCATCGCCATGGAGCTCTTCGGAACAGTGTCGGAGATAAGCGTAAAGAGGTTACTGCTCCACCCTTGGTGGGCCCCCGCCGCGATGGAGAATATGCCTATCGCCCAAAAAACAGATGGGATTCCCAGAATTGCCGGATGATCAACCAGCGTCCCGACAAATGCAACGGGGAGCACACATGCGGCGCACGCCAACATGACGGTCTTCCTGGCTACGTTCAACGATTTGCCTTTTTGCAGTAGCCGTGATGATGCCCAGCCACCACCAATGGACCCTATGTCACCGATGATATAGACGACGGGAATGGCGTAGGCCATGAATAATTTGCTTTCATGAAATTGATCGACGAGAATCTTGGGCAGCCACAGCAGAATGAACCACCAAGGCCCGTCGGTGAGGGCCTTCGCAAGAGCTAGCCCGTAGACATTGCGCATTCCAAAGAGCTGGCTGTAGCTGATTCTTTCCTGCTCAGGAAGATCGTCGCTGTGAATGTATGCTAATTCTGATGGTGAGACCTTGGGATGCTGTTTTGGCGGCTTGTAAAGCACGTTCCAAAAGAAGATCCAGACGGCTCCAACCGCGCCGAGGACAACAAAACAGGTTCTCCACCCATAGTGCAAGGCTAAATTGACGCCGATTAACGAGGCAAGAACGGCGCCAAGATTTGCTCCCGCGTTGAAAATCCCGTTTGCGGTGGATCGTTCTTTAACCGGAAACCAATCCGCTATCGTCTTAACTGCGCCGGGATACATTCCCGATTCGCCCATGCCAAGAATAAAGCGTATTCCCATGAATCCGCCTAGGCTCCTGACAAAAGCGTGACACACCGATGCGACCGTCCAAAGCAAGAACGTGCTCGCCAATCCGAACTTGATCCCAACCCGATCGATGAACCTGCCCACAAATAGCATCGCCATGCCGTAAGGGAGGATGAAGCTGACATTAATGAGGGCGAGATCAGTGGGGCCCAGCCTCAGGTCATCCTCGAAAAATGGAACGAGGTTCGAGAATAGCTGTCTATCGAGATAGTTGACGGTGGTGGCGAAGAACACCAGGGCGCAAATGGTCCACCGAAACCGGGTCAGGGGCTTTTCGATCATCATCTCGATACCTCCGGTAGACATGGGCGGATCCGGTTCCACCGATTTCGATAGCGCCTTTGCATGACGCACACTCTACCGCGCAAAAACAGGCAAATTCATTGAGAATTTCTAGATGATCGCGTTGGAGACTCTCCCCGGTAGAATTCGGCACTTATGATTGTCGAATTTGTAAGTGTGGCGGAGGCTGACTTTGAGGCCCTCGTTGAGCTTCGACTTCAGGCGATGCGTCCCAGTCTGGATAGGGTCGGACGTTTCGACCCGGAGAGGTCACGGGCTCGATTTCGTGACAGTTTCTTCCCTGAACACATTCACACGATCTTTTTGGATGGTGCTCAGGTTGGGTTTTACACCGTAATTCCTACCAGTGAAGCGCTGAAGCTTGAGCACTTGTACATTTCACCCTCGGCACAAGGGCAAGGAGTCGGAGGATTTGTGCTTAGCCACATCTTCACCATTGCCGATGAAAAATCGCTTCCGGTGAGAGTTGGAGCTTTGAAAGGCAGTGATTCGAATCACTTCTACCTCCGGCACGGGTTCATTAAGGTTGATGAGGCAGAGTGGGATATTTACTACGAACGGTTACCCAATCCGCAGGCGTGAGCTAATGACAAAAGCCCGCTCAGTCATTGGCATGAAAGAACGGGCTTAATGATGGGAATTAGTTGGTGGAAGTGGTTGCCTTGAGTTTTCCAATCCAAAGGCTATTATCTTTGCTAACGGACGGATCGAGGAGTCCTGTAACATCGAGAATAGCGATCGACTTCACCGACGCGAGATGAATTTTCGTATCGGCATCCTTGGAGTCATCTGCCCGCGTGAACGCAGACAGCAGAAGTTTCTGGTGTTGCGCTACCGATCCGCCAGGAAGGTCTAGAGTCATGTTGTACTTCCCGCCGTCGTACTGCTCGAATTGAACGATCAGCTTCGTTGGTTCGACGGAGGCAATATCGAATGTCAGAACCTTCGAACCCGTAAGTACCCAAGAAGGTAGTGCCCGACTCAGGAAGAAAATCTTGCCACCCGCCTGACGGTAATCCGCACGAATTCCGACGGAGTCCAGTGGTTTTCCTGCCGATTTCGTCAAATTAAGCCCACCCAAACAGAGCCAAGAAAGCTGAGGGTGTACAAGGCTATCAAGTTGCACGGTGTCACCGGCGCTTGATGTACTTGAAGAGATGGGTGCGGTTCCGATAGAAAAGCTATCAAGATAGACCGTACGGGCACCAGGCTTGATATCAAACATTGACACCAATGCCGGGTTATCAATCGATAGCAGGAACGCCGCGATGTCCGTAATCGCGATCCCGGTCACACGGTCGAGGTCTAACTTACCGTCAGGATCTTTCGGATCAGTTGCATCCTGTGAAAGGATGAAATCGGATGCTGCCAATTCAACGGGTTGCCAACTGCCTTTCGGGACCTGAAGCATAGCCGTATACCTACCGCCATCTTGTTCCTGAAGAGCTACGGCGAACATGGCGTTGCTGTCAGATCGGATCCTAAACTTGAATGACTTGGCCTTTGTCCAAGCATCAAGAGCCGCAGGAAGCATCAGGGCGCTGAACTCGCCTTTCGCGAGGGTGTATTCGAATTTGAGGGCACCAGCTCCAGCCAAAGTGATCTCCGGCTCATGAGAGATACTCACTTTCCCGGATTGTCCGATTGCCATCCAGCCGCCATCGCTATCCTTGAAGGATTGGTTCACCAAAGGCGCAGAGGGTGTTTGTGCCACCGCGCCTATTGCAGCAACCGCAAGCACTGATGATAACGTCCACATAGCACCTTTATTCATGATCCTTTACCCCCGCGACAAAAATTGAAATGTCACCAAATAGAAGTGACGGCATCAATCCGATTGGGTTTCAGATTCCAGAGGCAATTTGGCGAGATATTTCGGTCATTGGCCCCAATTCGCTGGGATTTTCGTTAAAGTTAGAATATTATTACCATGTAGTCTTGATTTTTGGGATTCACAGAGGATTCTGACGATGAACACAGCCACGAAAATTTTCGGTTTCGCCTTTGCCATGGCGATGATCATTGCCCTCCCCTTGCGCAGTTCAATGACCTCCACTGGCTCACCTTTCGAACGAAGTGAGCGTGATCGAAGAGTCCAGTCGCGACCCATTCCGGAATCGAATTTCGACATATTAAGTCAATTTGGCGTCGTGATTGAGCCAAAGCCACAATACGTCTCCGTGAAGCAGGTAGCTCAAAACAATGGTGCCACCGTACCGACAAATGACTTGGGCTGGTACGACGGGTACAGCGCATTCACGAATCCAGCTCCCGAATCAACTGTTAGCCGCCCTTCGTCGGATGAGTCGTCTGACGTGGTCGATCAAGAAGATCCTGACCCATCACCGGCAGATCCTGCCGTTGATGGGTCAACTTCGACATCGTCGAGCGGACCTACAGTGAGTTAGGTTCTTCGGCGGCAGTAAGTCAATCTACGTTTTCATCGCTGCGTATCCTAGCGCCTTCCCCAATCACGAAGCTTTGGGGGACGCTGTGTTTCGTTAACATTTCGTTTGGAAGCATGCATTTGAGTGTCGATCTGTCAGAAGATCAACGGTTTCATTGATTCGCTCGCTTCCCTCTTGTGTTGGTCCGTTTGGCGTTCCATACTGCACCCAATGCTTTGCTCTTGGGTCAGACTCACACGATACGCGGTGGTGGCGATCGCTACCCTCATTTTGCAGATCAGTTGCTGGGGGCAACCGACCGGAGCTTCGATCACGGGCGGTTTGCATTGGCGTTTGGTGGGTCCCTTCCGCGGTGGACGTGTGCTAGCCGTTTCTGGAGTCAATGGCCAATCGGAGAAGTTCTACTTTGGTGCGGTTGGCGGGGGGGTCTGGAAGACCGAAAACGCGGGTCGCACCTGGGTCCCAATCTTCGACAAGGAACGAGATGCTTCCATTGGTGCCATCGCGGTAGCGCCGAGTGACCCGAACGTGATTTATGTCGGCTCTGGTGAGGCTGACATGCGAAATGACATCCAGCAGGGGCATGGCGTTTATCGATCGACAGATGCTGGGAAGACGTGGAAACACCTTGGGCTCGATGACTCTCGGCAGATCGGGAAGATCATCGTTGATCCAGGCGACCCGGATATTGTTTATGTCGCAGCTCTGGGCCATCAGTACGGCCCGAACACTCAGCGCGGCGTCTACAAGTCTATCGACGGCGGAGGCCATTGGACCAAATCCCTATATAAAGATGCCGATACTGGGGCGATTGATCTCTGCATGGACCCCAAGGACTCCAACGTCATCTTCGCGAGTATGTGGCAGACCAGACGTCCACCTTGGAGCTACTATCCACCAAGCAACGGTCCGGGAAGTGGGCTCTATCGTTCGACAGATGCCGGAGCGACTTGGACCCAAGTGAGGGGGGGTGGCTTCCCCAGCTTTGTTGGGCATGTCGGCATCACAGTCTCACCGGTAGATTCTCAACGGATTTACGCTTGCGTGGACACCAACAACGAGAAAACGGGTGGCATTTACCGTTCAGACGATGGTGGGTCGACTTGGAAACTGATGACCGGCGATCGCCGGCTCTGGTCCCGAGGTTGGTACTTCTGCGGCATCACTGCGGATTCAAAGAACGCAGACAAGGTTTATGTGATGAACACGTCGGCCTATCGATCGTTTGACGGTGGGAAATCGTTCACTGCGTTCAAAGGTGCGCCTGGTGGCGATGACTATCACTCCTGTTGGATTGATCCCGAGGATCCCGCTCGCATCATCCTAGGTAGCGACCAAGGAACGGTAGTAAGCGTCGACAATGGGTCGACATGGAGTTCTTGGTACAACCAGCCGACGGGTCAGTTCTATCATGTCGTCACCGACAATCGATTTCCCTACTGGATCTATGGATCGCAACAGGACTCAGGGGCAATGGCTATCCCTAGCCGCACGATTCATACGGGCATTAGCGCGCTCTACCAGCGTCCGATCGATGCGGGAGGAGAGAGTGGCACGATAGCCCCAGACCCTTTGCATCCTGGGCTCCTCTATTCTAGCGGTGGAAGTAAAGAGCAGTTTGAAACGGGGTGGGAACAGAACATTGACCCCACTCTGGGTTCCGTGGATCGCAACTGGCGTAGCGAATGGACGCAGCCCATGACGATCTCCCCAACCGACCCACACGTGGTTTATGTGAGCCACGAAATGATTTTCCGATCTGCAGATGGCGGAAACACTTGGAAATGCATCAGTCCTGACCTCACGAGGAAGACAACGACGAATCCGCCAAAACTGGATGCGGCAACCATTGCCGACCATGACGGGCAGGCGCGACGCGCGGTGGTTTATTGGCTTGCTCCATCACCGGTTCGGCCTCACCAAATTTGGGCTGGCACCGACGATGGCCTTATCTGGAAGACGACGGACGAAGGTGGACATTGGGATAACGTCACGCCGCCAAGCCTTGGACCGTGGAGCAAAGTCGGTCTGATTGATGCGTCTCACTTCTACTCAGACACCGCTTACGCTGCCGTTGACCGACATCGTATTGATGATAATCATCCTTACATTTACAGGACGCGGGATGGAGGAAAGCATTGGGTGCTTATCACGAACGGTTTGCCGGAGGACCAATTCGTCAATGTCGTTCGCGAAGACCCGAAGCGCCCCGGACTCCTTTATGCAGGCACCGATTGGGGTGTGTACTACTCTCTGGATGATGGCGGTCATTGGCAATCACTCCAGATGAATCTTCCTCCAGCATCGGTACGAGACATCGCATTTGGCGGTAACGATGTCGTGGTTGGAACTCATGGCCGGGCGATTTGGGTTCTTGACGACCCAGCGCCGATTCGACAGTCTGAGGGCTCTATCATGCCTACCGCGCTGTTTCGCCCATCGCCCGCGATGCCTTTTCAGAGAGCGGGGACATTTGGGTTTGGGGCGTTTGACGAAGGAACTCCCTTACCTCCGGAAGAGCCTCAAGGTGAAAACGCACCATGGGGGGCCGTGATCGACTACGCACTCGGGAAGGATTTCTCGTCCGTCCGGTTCACCATCGTCGACGCTCAGGGGAAACTTGTTCGTAACTTGTCGAGTACGGACAAGATCTCTGTTATCGACCCGAATCAGCTCGAGATTCCTGCATATTGGGTCAAACCTCAAGCATCAATTTCAAGCAAGAGGGGAACCCACCGGTTGATCTGGAATCTTCGATATCGTTCCGACGACGGTCCGCTCGTGCCTCCAGGCGACTATAGGCTTTCCATGACGATCGACGGCCAGATGTATTCCACTCGCCTTGCTGTCATCAAGGATCCTCGAGTCAGCGCGACAGTCGCGGATTTGAAGGCTCAATTTGAGTTATCACTTAGGATTGGAGATGAGATCAAGCTAGCCACGAGCCTACGAGATAGGATTCAGTCGAAACTCAAGTCAAAGGTTTCGGCTTCGGAAAAGTCTCGGCTGCTGAGGATTTTGGGGGCAGGCGGCACCGGAACACCTGACCAAGGTGGCACAGCGCCTATGGACTTCGGAAGTTTGCGACGAATTATTGATGCGCTAGAGGGAGTCAAAGGCGCCGTGCAGAGCGCACCTTCTGCCCCGCTGTCTCTGTATCAGAATGCGTTCGCTGACCTCAAGCAGAGGGTCGAGAAATTGCGTGTGTCTGTTGGTTAGTGAGGCGGGATACCTCACTAAGTCGATGGCTCTGGCGAACCAACAGTTGGGTTAGCGAGGCACGCCTTAATGTCAAACAGTTTTGGCAGAATGGTCTTGTTCTGTAGCCGCGGCATGGTGTGCGGTCGCGCACCCAGCTCGCGGCTTGAACCCATTTTTGGTCTTAGCGAACGGTCCGAACGCCGGCACAAGCCATCCGGCGGCTACGGCGGCTGTTGAAATACCAAGACTGTTTGACATTTAGGCACGCCTCGCATCTACAGAGATTGGTCACTTGTCGGATGCTGCAAGCAGATACATGAGGGCGGCAGAGGCTTGGTCGATGAGTTTGAATGGTGCGTATGGCTTGCCGTTGGGCTTGTCGTTGCACTTGTTTCCGTAATGACCCAGGCTGTCTCGAGCTTCATCGTGCATCCGCGTTAAGCCGAGTTTGATAACAGGACGCGGATCGGCTGTGTTTGGAACGTACCGAAAGGCACGTTGCCAGTTCTCTAGCAGGAGAGGCATGAATTTCAGGTCATCCTTGAAACTGCCATCTTTGTCACACCAGAAATTCAGGCTTGACGCTTGCATCTCGCGGGCGTCTCCAGCATATTCGGGCTTTTTCGTAAATCGATAAAGGTCGCAGGCAGTACGCAACATGAGGCCAGTGTTATAGGAGAATTTCCAGTTCTGGATATTGCCTTTCAGTGAAATGTTGTCCCAGTACAAACCATCCGATGGGTCTCGCAGGTGCTGCTTGGTCCAAGCATAGATCTCCTCGGCGGTTTGAAGATAGCCCTTGTCCTTCGTCGCCTCATACAGCGCGAGAGCGGATGCGGCAGCGGGGCCGTTCGAACAGGTGTTTTTAGAGGTCTTCTCCACTTCTCGCCAATAGACGCCTCCGCCAAGCACAGAGTCCTTACCGCTCATGACAAAGCGGTAGGCACTTTTCGCCAGCTCAAGGGGCTTTTTAGAGCGCAAGACTTTTGCCGATTCCGCAAAAGCCAAAATCATCCACTCGTTGTCGTCGTAGTAGCGATCTGGAGATTTTGGCATCGGCAGAACATCGTAACCCGCGACAGGGCCAGCCGGATTCCAATAGACTTTGGTGGCTTCAATATAATGCTGCAAGAAGGGAGAATATGAGTGCCTCGCACGGGTTGCAGCATTAAGTGCTTGAACCATTACGCCGACACTCCAAGTAAATGCCGGTTCGGCAGGAGGTTTCCCAGGTTGAGCTTCTTCTCCGTACAAACCACTCGAAGATATGAACAGCTCATTTTGGATTGAGTCTATGGTTTCAAGCCCCCAAGCGGCAAAGTTGGGCTCTAAACCACCGAAAATTGCGATTACTAGAGAGGCGGGTATCAACATAGGCAAATTCCGATTCGCAAACCTGTCCCCTCATTCTGGCAACAAAAATGGATCTTTTCGCTTGCCCCATCTTCGTGAAACAGCAGGACTTCTCATTCACTGCAGTAACAGATTACGGATGAGACGCCCAAAAATGGGGACAGATTATTGGAGGCCGTGTGAACTTCACAATGTCACAATGTGAGGTGGGGCTTCGTCATCTTTTATTCGATTTGGCCATTTCCTCATGAGTGACCCAAACATTCTATATCGGGTCTCAAAAGCCCTCTGTGAGGCAACAAATGAGACGAGGATTCCTCGGGAAGTCGTGGAGGCTCTCGAAGGCAACATCTTCCCTAAAGGGAGTATCTCCATTGCCCTCCTTGATCAACTCAACGCCAACTTAAGCTTTCCGATTCGGCGGATCCTGGCTAAGGATGTGGAAGTACCCGCAGTCCATGTGGACTCTCTTGGTGCATGCGCGTTCAAAGCTGTTCTAGAAACTCGGACGGTTGTTTTCATTCCCGATCTCTCACTTGCCTCCTCAGCAGAAAGGGCCTGGGCCAAATGTGAAGGTCCCGTAACGAGTCTTGTGGGCGCGCCCATTCTTGCGGGCGGAAAGATGCTTGGGGTGATCATAGCGACGACCACTGGAAAGCGTAGGTTCACTTATGATGAGGCCCAGATCGTTCCCGCTGCCGCATTGCTGCTTGCCTCGTCACTTGAAAATATCCGCATCGTCAGAACCTACAAGCAGAAGTTGGCGCATCAAGATCGAATGCTTGAGCTGACACACGCAATCAATCAAAGCACTGATCTTAGCAGTGCACTCCGGTTGATCCGTGATACGGTTGTCGAGCACTGTGGATTTGCTCGAGCTGGTGTTTTCCTTTACAACGAGTCGACCAACCTTGCACGAGGTTTTTGGGGAACGGATCGAAATGGCGAGGTTCAATTTACAGGGGATCGTGTCTTTTCTGTACATGAGGACGACCTTCGCCGATGGGGAATTACTGATCCGACTAATCCTGGCTACACCTTAACTCAGAACTTTGGAGATATTGAGCGCAATCGGGAAAACGAAAGGATGCGCGGAGTTGATGACCACGGCGTTGTTCGAATGCAGGCTAATGGGCAAACGGTTGGGTTCATCACAGTTGACAACCTCATCACGCAGCGCCCAATAAGTGAGAAAGATTTGGCCGATCTATTGCCTTTCGCCGCACAAGCCGCGGGGGCAATTTTCAAATCGCAGGTCCTTTCTCAGAGTGAGAAAGTGGTTGCACAACAACGACGCCTCATGGACCTTACGGCGATGATGAACGGGTCGATGGATTTACGAGAGGTCCTTAGGCTTGTTAGAGATGCTGCCGTCGAACACGGAGGTTTTGATCGAGCAGGCGTCTTTCTGTTCGACGCATCCACAAGCACCATGCGTGGGACGTGGGGCACAGATCGGAATGGAAACGCCGAAGACATCTATTCTGAAGTTCACCCAGTAAGTCAAGAAGATCGGATCAGATTGGGGCTAGAGCGCGAAGCGGACCATACCGAGTACCACATCGTCGCCGACTACGCAGCGAATTACCACCTTGACCAGCGAAATCCGATGAGAGATGTCAAAGCTCACGCTCGTGTTTACCTCCGAGTTAATAGTGAAGTAGTCGGATTCATAAGCGTCGATAATCTTCTGAGCAATCGATCCATCGCTGACGACGATGTGAGGATGCTGCTGCCATTCGCACACCAGGCAGCGGCGGCCATTTCCAGGGCCAGGATTCTTGATGAACGAGATAAGGTTGTTCGCCACCAAAAACGATTGATAGAACTCACCGCGTTGATGAACAGCACTCTTGATTTGAGCGAAATATTGCGTCTTCTGAGAGACGCGGTTGTTGAGACGGGTGGATTTGACCGCGCTGGTGTCTTCCTGTATGACAAAGGGGATTCCATGATGCATGGGACCTGGGGTACCGACCGTGACGGTAATGCGGAAGACATTCATGAAGACGCCTATCCGGTCAGTAGTGAGGACAAATGGCTTTGGGAATCGGGTTCACAATACGAAGTTCCGAGATATGTCCTTGTTGACGATTTCCAGACTCAATATGAAGCTCCACCCGACGAAACGATGGCAGATGTTCACGCCCATGCCCTGCTCTATCTTCGAGTAAATAATCAGACGGTTGGGGTCATCAGTGTCGATAATCTTTTGACGCAACGGCCGATTGTTGAGGATGATGTCCGGAGACTCGTGCCCTTCGCTGATCACGCCGCAGCGGCGATCCAAAAATCCTCATTGCTCAAAGAGCGCGAAGACGAGTTGGTTCGACGGCGTGCTGCCGAGGAAGAATTACGGTGCCAAGCGGACCAGCTAACACAAGCTCGCGATCAAGCTGTCCAGGCGACGCAAGTTAAGAGTGAGTTTCTCGCCAACATGAGTCACGAAATACGGACGCCGATGAACGGCGTCATTGGCATGACCTCGCTCCTGCTTGAGACGCAGTTGACCCCGCAACAATTTGAGTACACAACCATCGTTCAAAACAGTGCACAGGCTCTTCTCTCGGTTATTAATGATGTTCTCGATTTCTCAAAGATCGAAGCCAAGAAGATGCAAATCGAGCACGCAGAGTTTGATCTGAGAACCTGCACTGAAGAGATCGCGGAAATGATGGCCTCACGGATTGAAAAAAAGCCCGTTGAGGTCATCTGTGATATTCCATTCGACTTTCCACGGGCACTGCTCGGCGATGCCGTTCGAGTAAGACAAATTGTTACGAATCTTGTTGGGAACGCGATCAAGTTCACGACCAAAGGCGAAATCGTCGTTCGTGTGCGCTTCGTTCAGGTGTCAGGCGACTCCGGCTTCGTACGGATCGAAGTTGAAGACAGTGGGATCGGAATTGCCAAAGATCGCCAGGACAAGATATTTGAGAGCTTCACTCAAGCCGACGGAAGCATGACTCGTAAATATGGTGGCACCGGCCTTGGTTTGACTCTTTCTCGGCAGCTCACCGAGCTTTTGGGCGGGCGAATCGGTATGCAGAGCGAGGAAGGAAGGGGAAGCCTATTCTGGGTTGAAATTCCCATCGAAGTCGTCCAAGGAGAACTGGTAGAAAGTCCATTTGAATCCTGCTCGATTGCTCGCTCGGCACTCATCGTTGACGACAGTGCAGTTACCCGAGCCGTCCTTCGTTCGCAACTTGAGCATTGTGACTTCGAAGTGCATGAATCGCTGAGTACTCAAGCCGCTATCGACACCCTACTTGCGATGCATGGCAAACGTCACTTTGACCTGATGTTGCTGGACCCATTGTTGCCTACGGGCACGGAGAAGCCGATTTGCGAAGCCATTCGTTCTCTTGCGGGATTTGAATCTTCTCCGCTGATACTTTTGACTCCTTCTTGGTACAACACATCCGCTCAAGCGGCTCCTTTGGGCGAGCATATTTGGAGCGTCAGTAAGCCGATTCGGAAGAAGCAATTGCTATCCGCCCTTTCCAACGCTCTTGGCGGATTTGAAGAGCCTGTTGCGCCCGAAGTGTCTGGATTGGGACCCGCCAAAGAGAAAATTGAGCTTGGCCTGAAAGTGTTGATTGCCGAAGATAATCCAGTCAATCTGATGATTCTTGAGATCACGCTGGCGGAATTGGGATGCAGTTTTGTCTCCACCAATAATGGGAAAGAACTGCTTGCAAAATACCGTGAAGGTACCTATGACATCATCCTGATGGACCTTCAAATGCCCATCATGGATGGCTTGGAAGCAACTGATCAGATACGACGGCTAGAAGCGACCAGCGGGACACGAACACCTATCCTAGCCCTCACCGCCCACGCTCAACAAGGCGACCGTGAGAGGTGCCTTGAGTGCGGAATGGACGACTATCTCGCGAAGCCAGTTGTTCGGGGCGAGATGATCAAGATGCTGCGGTTTTGGGGATCTCAGGTATTCGCCTAGTTCTCTAGTCTTGCCGCAGCACGCCAAGTCAGAACTTGGGCGTACATTACTGGACCTATCAACAATGTAATCACCGTTGAGAACAACAGGCCGCCCACGACGGCGACGGCTAGAGGCTTTTGCATTTCGGCGCCCGCACCAAGGTTTAGGGCCAAGGGCATCAATCCCAGAACCGCAGTTAGGGTTGTCATTAAGATGGGTCTCAACCGCGTCTGTCCGGCGCTCAAAACAGACTCCTCTGGACTTGCTCCTCCCAGCCAAGCTTTTTGCGCCTGATCGAGAAGCAGAATTCCATTCTTCACGACAATCCCCGCCAACATGATGACCCCCATGAAAGAGGACAGATTCAGTGCCGTGTTGCTCACTGCGAGCCCAGCCGCAGCTCCGAACATCGCAAGGGGCATTAGCAGAAGAACAACGATCGGGGCCTCATATCTCCTGAACTGGAATAGCATGACCGTGAAGACGAGCAACACGGAAGCACCTAATACCATGGTGAGGTTTCGGAATGAGTCTTGTTGGCTCTTGAACTGACCAGCAAGCGTGGCTGTTACTCCGGCAGGGAGTTTAAGATCGCGAAGGACTGTCTGAACACTTTTCACTGCTGTCCCAAGATCGACCCCTTCGAGGCCCGCAGTAACCGCGACGAGACGTCTTTGATCCTCTCGAGCTGATTGAGTTGTGCCTGAAATCAGCTTGATAGATCCAAGATCGCTGAGCTGCGCAATTCCGGAAGGCGTCGTAATTGGAAGCGTCGATATGCCTTCGAGTGTTGTTCGGCTACCTAAAGGCAGCCTAACGCGGACCGGTATTTGGCGATCTACCTGAACCACCTCGGTGGCAACGGTTCCGAGGAGTGCCGCGTTCATTTGTGCCGAAACTTGATCGCCGTTCAGCCCTCGCCGGCCAAGTTCAGCATCGTTTGGAATAAATTGGATCTGGGGACCACTTTCGATAACCCCGGATTTCACATCGACAAGGCCCTTGATCTTGCCAAGTTTCTCGGCTAGAGACTGGGCGACCTTTTCCGTCTCCGCTTTGTCTTCACCGAAAAGTTTGACCTCAATTGGATTCGGTGTGCCAGCAAGATCTCCAATAAGGTCTTGTAGGACTTGAACGAACTCAACATCCAATCCCGGAATAGTGGATTGAATCTTGCCTCGAACCTCCGCGATGACTTCCTCAATCGTTCTTTTTCGGTTGCTCTTAAGCATGATCGCGTAGTCACCGCGATTCGCCTCGGTAATGGCGAGACCAAGTTCCGTCCCTGTTCGCCTTGAGAAGGTTGAAATCTCCGGAGTTGCCTGCAGGATTTCGTCGACCTTTTTCAGGAGTCGGTCCGATTCACTTAATGAACTCCCGGTAGGAGTCCAGTAGTCGAGAACAAATGCCCCTTCGTCCATCGATGGCATAAATCCGGAAGGAAGCCTGCCCGCCAAAACCACGGTTAGGCCTACCGTTACAACAATAATCGGGAGGACAACCCACTTTTGCCGTAGCAGGCCGGTTAGGACTCGCTCATAACCTCGAACAAACCATCGGAAACCTTTGCCTTCATCATGCAGCCCTTCTCGGTATTTAAGAAATGCGGCACACAGGCTTGGACTCACACAAAGCGCTAAGGCTAGTGAGACCAACAACGCCATGGTAAGCGTCAGGGCCAAGGCTAAAAAGAATGCTCCAGCCACACCTTGCAAGAACGCAAGGGGAAGAAACACAACGACAGTCGTCAAAGTTGACGAGATCATCGGAGCGGCAATGGACTGAGAAGCCGCGTGCACAGCTTCCTCGATAGAAACACTCGCCGTGAGGTGCCTAAAAACACACTCAACAACGACAATGGCGTCATCAATCACGAGGCCAATACCCACCGCCAACGCTCCTAGAGTCATGAGGTTGAGCGTCAACCCTGATAGGCGCATGAGCAGAAATGTAATGAGCAGTGTGAGGGGGATGATGCTGGCCGTGACAAGGGTTGCTCGCAAGTTTCTGAGGAACAAAAGCAACACAACGACCGACAGAAGGGCACCAATGAGGACGGCGTCTCTGACTCCGCCAACGGCCTCCTTGATGAGCACCGATTGGTCGTAGTAGAGCCCAATCTGAACATCATTTGGTAGTGTTGACCGCATCGCGGCAAGCTCAGCATTAACTGCCTGCACCATTGCGACGCTATTCGCCGAGGGCTGGCGAATGATGTTCACCAAGACCGACTCAGAGCCGTTGGCTGATACCACGGTCGTTCGGTCCTCTGTTGAAGGTTTCACCGCTGCTACGTCCGAGACCTTGATGGGCACTCCACCACGCTGTGAGACAACGATATTGCCTATGTCCTGGACCGTTTGACGCTCGTTATTTAGGACAACAGCGTACTGTTTGAACTGTCGATCTATTCTCCCAACGGCATGGATTGCATTGTTCGTTTGAATGGCAGTGACGACGTCAGTGTTGGATACTCCCGCGGCAGCGAGTTCCCCAGGCTTTACCGAAACTTCAATCTCTGGGGGCCGACCACCCTGTACGAGAACTCTTGCAACACCCTCAACACGGGCGAGCCTAGGTCGCAATTTGTAGGTTGCGAGGTTCCACAGCTCCGTCTGAGTCAAAGACTTGGATTTCACAGTCAAGCCCAACACTGGGAACACGGTCGGATTCATCCGCTCTATTTCCGTCGTCATCTCCGGAGGCAGCTCAGGGCGAACCTGATTGACCTTAGCGTTCACCAGTTGCTCCGCAACGACAATGTCAGTGCTATCGAGGAAATCAACCGAAATTTCGGTGGAGCCGATTTTGGTGCTTGATTTGATCCTCTTGACGTTAGGAATCGTCGCAAGAGCTTCCTCAAGGGGTCGGGTTATCGAGATTTCGACTGTCTTGGCAGGGCGACTTCCCGCCTCCGCCACTATCACGACTCTGGGGAATGTGACGTCCGGCAGAATCGATACGGGAAAGGAGCTGTATATTCCCGCTCCCGCAATCGCCAGGATGATCGTCAGAAAGAGAATGGGACGAATATTTCGAACTGCCCAATCAGACAGCTTCACTTGTCGTCTCCATCCTTTTTGCCTTCCGGCTTCGATTCGGCTGGCTTGGGCTCATCCGGTTTTGTTTCCTCAACTTTCGCACCATCAGACAGCTCGTGTTGGCCCAAGATGACAACCTTTTCGCCGTCCTTCAGGCCCTTTTCAATCGCCACCGTTCCACGATCGGTCGGTCCAACCACCACGTCGCGCTGCTTCGCTACGCCGTTGGCTACGACAAACACAATCGACTTGTCTTCGCGAGTGAGAACGGAAAGCTCGGGCACGGTGACTGCGTCGGAAATCGTACGCAGAATAACTTGAATTCTGGCAAACTGCCCGGCGGCAGTTTTGGCGGGGAGCTGATCAAAGACAACTCGGATAGGCACCTGACCGGTCTGGGAATCCGCCACTCCTACTGAGGTTAAGGCTCCTGTGGCACCTTCAGAATCTCCAATGACGACCTTCATGCCTTCCTTGAGGCGGACCGCGTTTACCGGAGTCACCTGTCCCGCAAACTCAATCTTGGCAGTTCGTTTTGCTATTTCCAAGACCACAGTTGTGGTGTCGACAGAAGATCCTGCACCAAGGAGTCTCTTCGTAACGACGCCATCAAAAGGAGCCCGAATCGCTCCGAATCCGGCTAGGGCGGAAGCGGCAGCGGCGTCGGCACCTTTTTGGCTTGCCGACAGTTTCGAAACTTCAACGTCCTTGGCTTTGGCACCGAGGGCGAGCTTTCCTTGCTTGGCTTGATCGAAGGCTGCCTGCGCTGCTAGAACTTTCTTTTCTCCTAAGTCCTTTGCCGCCTTAAGACGTAGCTCAGCGGCCTTCACATCCTCGACTCGCGCACCGAGTCGAGTGAGTTCGAGTTGCTGCTTTGACTGCTGGAGACTCGATTCTGCGAGTTCAAGGGCAGCATCACTGGCTTCAGATTGCTGTCCAGAAACGATTCCTTCGGCCAGTAGTTTTTTATCGCGTTCCGCAGTAGCCTTGGCTCGAACAAGGTTGACATTCGCCTGTCGGACGGCCTGGACGGCTTGGGCAATTTCTTGAGGTCGCGATCCGGCCTTGAGCTTTTCAAGATCAACCTTGGCTTGAGCAACATTTGAGTCTCTTTCTGCGACAGCGGATTCAAGGCTGAGCCGGGCAGTCTTCACCGATGAAGCGTAATCTGACTTGGCCGCACTAAAGAGTTGCTGGGTTTCGTCAGCTTGGGCTTTGGCCGCATTCGCCCCTGACACCGCGCTATTAAGTTGAGCGCTTTGGACAGTGGTACTCACCGTAGCGACAACCTGATCTTTCGTGACAATGTCGCCCTCTTTGACAAGCACGTTCACCAACTTCCCCGCCATGAGAGGAGAGACTTTGGCGTAATCGCCAGCAGCAATCACAAACGAGCCATCGACAGCGAGCAGCTCACGAATGGGCTGGTGTTTAGCGACCGCCATCTCGATCGTTTGCACCGATTCAGGTGCTTTCGCTTCTTCAGTTGCGGCTGGTTTGCCGCAGCCGGCTAGAGCGAAACATCCAACAAAGAAGAGTATCGGTGCTTTTCCCATCAATTATTTGTCCTCAAGTAGCTGACCTTGTGCTTGGAGTGCGGCCTCGACAGCAAGATCAAGACTATATTGTGCCGATGCTAACCCGGCCAGCGCATCGTCGAGCGATCTCTTAGCATCAAAAACCTCTAGTAAGCTTAATGCCCCCAACTCAAAACCGCGTTTCGTTTTGGCGAGAATCACCTTTGATCCATCAACTATGCGTTCGTAAGCAGCGAGTGATCTTTGGCATGCGTTCACCTGGATGGTGGCACTCTCGATATCGGCAGCGATTCTGCTCTTCAAATCGAGTATTTCCAAGCTAGACGCCTGAGATTGCTTTCGAGCCGCAGCCATTTTGTTCTTAGCTGCCCCATGGTCCCACAACGGAATGATGAGTTCAAGTCGAACTCCATATCGATCTTCAAAACTTGAGAAAGGGGTTCGACGGACCTGAATTTCGACATCTGGAAGACGGCTTAGTTTTGCTGCCTCGAAGTCGGCATGAAATCCATCGCGCTCAGCCATCAACGAAAGCATTTCAGGCAGTCGGTGTTCCGGATCTGCTTTTTTCAGTAACGTTGGTTCGATCGGTTCTGTCCCACTTTCCGTGAAATTCAACTCGGTCACTCCCATGGCCTGTTGCATTCGCACTCTGGCAACTTGGATTGCGGCGAGTCTGTCGATATCAATTTGCTCTGCCCGACTTAATTCGAGTTCGGCACGGATCAGCTGCGTCTCTGGCAGCACCTTGGCACCAACCAACTTTCGCGTCGCCTCGGCGACTTGCTTTAAGGTTTTCAGCTGGCTCAGTGCATAAACGTGACTTCGAATGGCATTGCCAAGGGCAGCGTAAGCCGTTAGTGTCTCGTGCTGAATATTCAGCTGCGCCAGCCTCAGGTTAGCGTCAGCGTTTCTGACAACGGCAGCTCCAGCCGCATGTGCGGCGCGAGTCTTCCCAAAGATGTCGATGGGTTGGAATAACGTGAGGTCTTCACCACCCGTCGGATCCGGTCGCGTTGTATCTCCCGTCTCGATCCTGGTCAGTGGGTACGCAGAAGTGCTTGCTGCGATGTCTCTAGCGGCTGAATTCTGGGCATACGCACCTTTCATTTTCGCCCGGTTTTGTAGAGCGCGGTGTACCACTTCACGTGGGGATTGCGCTGTGGCAGAAGTGGCGAGCGCAATGCTTACAATCGCGGGGACGAACCTAATCCGTAGCATTCTCATGGCTGCTCCTTCGGGGGGTTTCACCCATCAACGAGTCAGTACTTTGAACAGAGTTAGCTTGCAGGCGCCTGTGAAGGCGCACAGTTCATTAACAACGTCGCTTTGTGATTTCACAGGCTAGAGATCCGAGGAAAACTCTTGAATGGGATTGAGCTCACAGCAATGTGAGGAAAGACTGAAGGTGGAAGTATGAAGAACGCATTCCGACTCGTTTTGGGATCCCTCATTGCAGCAAGCTTTGTTGCCACGTTTTCGGTGATGGCAAGCCCGGCATTTGCTTCGGGGAAAACCCTACTGCAGTCCAAAGCCAAGCAGAAGGAAGTTGAGGATGACGAAAAGGAGGCTAAATCGGTAAAAGCGACCAAACCGACCAAGCCCTCAGCAAAGCTATCTCCGGTTGACGCGATGAAGCTTGCCGAAGGCAAGACGGGCGGCAAGGCAAAGATCGCAACCTTCGAATTTGAAGATGGCAAGTGGATCTATGGCGTTGTGGTCGTGAATGCCCACAAGCTTATGGAAGTCGAAATTGATGCAACTTCCGGTAAGGTCGGCGATGTTGAGAGTTTCACCGCAGATTCCGAAGCGAAAGAGTTCAAGGCTGAACTTGCAAAGATGGCAAAGGAAGGTTAATCCCCCTTTTCACCTTTTCGTGAGCGTCGGAGAATTTTTGTCGCTGGCGCTCATCTGACCTCAATTCAGGATAAATTCGTGGAATATGGTGAAATCGTCTCCATGAATCGAATCTTAGTTGTTGAGGATGATGCCGAACTAGCCACGTTACTTGTGCAAGCTGTGCGCGAATCTGGCTATCAATGCGATTCTGTTCAAGACGGTCGAGATGGGCTCGCTCAGGCACATCTCTTTGATCTTCTTTTGGTCGACGTGATGATGCCGCACATCACAGGATTCGAGATGGTCGAACAACTTCGGGCGTCCGGAGTCAAGACGCCGGTAATCTTCCTAACAGCCAGAGATAACCCTAAAGACATTATCCAAGGGCTTGACTCAGGAGGAGATGACTATCTCGTCAAGCCATTTCGGCTTGATGAACTCCTTGCAAGGATTCGGTCTCTCCTGCGACGAACCAAGGATTCAACGGCTCAGTTGCGATGGCACGATATCGATATGGATTGTACGAAACGCACCGTGACCCGCAAGGGACGCGAGATCTCCTTATCGGGAACAGAATTTGGAGTCCTTGAGGTGCTCCTCAGGCATCCGGAGGAGACATTGTCAAAGACACAGATTCTCGCCGAGGTGTGGCATGACACTGGATACCGTGATGAAAATCTCGTCGAGTTGTACGTCAATTACGTAAGAAAGAAGACCGAAACACACGGGATGAGTCGTGTCATTCACACCGTCCGCGGAAGAGGGTATGTCCTTGCACTGGATCCGAGTCAACCATAGAATTCGACTTACCGCGATCCTTACTGCCTATGTTGCGATTGCGCTGGGGGTGGTTTTTTCGGTTGTATTCTTCGTTGTCCGTCAACAATCTCTTTCCGCAAAATTCGCTGATCTTAGCCAAAGCGTGTTGGTTGTCGCTCATGAATGGACAGTTGATCACTCGATTCGAGAGGAGCAAGAGGACTTCCCTTCACTCAGCTTCAGCGTGTATGGGTTGGACGGAACACTAAAGGTTTCTTCATCCAAGGTCCCACTGCCTCTCGTCACTGGCCAAGCAAAGCTGAAGCACCGTTTACTTGTTTCCAAGCCTGCAGGCGACGCCATTGTGGTTGGATCCGTTTCCTGGCTAGACACTGAAAACGGGCTCCGCCAACTTGCTCTGGTATTGGCTGTCCTTTGGCTCCCGCTGTCGATTCTCACCGCGGTGGTTACTTGGCTTGGCGGCGGACTCGTTATCAAGCCGATTCGAGAACTCCTTGACTCGGCGAATCGCCTTTCGGGAGCATCGGACGGAGGATTTCTGACAACCACCGACCAAGCTGAGTTTGCCGAACTGGCAGAATCCCTCAATCAGCTCATTGGTCGGGTGCGATATTCCGGCGAGCTACAGGAACAATTTGCGGCCGATGCAGCTCATGAGTTGAGAAGCCCACTCGCGTTGATGCGAACACGGATTGAGACAACGCTGCTTCGCGAGCGCCAACCCAGTGAATACGCAGATTCGCTTCGAACGATGTTGGTGACCGTCGAGCGGATGACGGCATTGGTTGAAACTCTCCTCTTGTCTGCCCGGCAGGCTGGCGCATCTGCTCAGACGATTGACCTCTCCATCACAGCCAAAAATGTTATCGACGAATGGAACGCGGAACCGCAAGAGATTTTGCGTTTTGAGCAAGATCTGGAACCAGCGTCGGCCAGGTTTTCTGAGGATGAACTCCGGATCGTCCTGAGGAATATCCTGGAAAATGCGCTGCGGTACGCGACTGTAGGAACACCGATTCTTGTGAAGCTGAAAGCATCAGGAGAATTTGCTGAGCTGACCGTCGAAAACCGCGGGGCAGA
This sequence comes from uncultured Armatimonadota bacterium, assembly GCA_903833215.1. Lineage (GTDB taxonomy): Bacteria > Armatimonadota > Fimbriimonadia > Fimbriimonadales > Fimbriimonadaceae > Fimbriimonas. The sequence goes on along the minus strand of CAILEM010000010.1, from coordinate 45,696 downwards.
GCTATCCGACCAGGATCGCTTGGCAGCATTTGACCGGTTCTATCGGGTTGACAAGGCCCGGAGCCCCGAAGCGGGGCGGGTCGGAATTGGGTTGGCAGTGGTTAAAAAGATTGTGCAGTCGTACGATGGGAATGTCGAGTTTCTTCCCACGGTTGGTGGGGCTTGCATTCGAATTCGAGTTCCGTTAGCGGCGGAGTAAGCGCCATGATCACGGGCAGGTCCAGTCTACGAGTTCCGGACGTCGGAACGATCACCGCGTCAAAGGGGGAGGTGGTGGTTCGGCGGGTTGAAGTATGATTGGCGGATGAACAGGGATGAGCAGTTGGACGATGTGGTTCCCAATGAGACAACCAAGCTTCCTCGGCGGAGCTTCTTGAAGTTGGCGGGGGCGGGATTGGCTCCGTTTGGTATCAACGGAATCGCCAATGCGCTGACACCGGCGCAGGTTGCGGATCATGGTGCGCGACTGATCACTCGGCAGCGTGAGCCCGAGAATTTGGAGTCTCCATTCGATGCTCTCGACGGCCCGATCACCCCTACGGATTTGTTCTATGTCCGCACCCACTTTGCGACTCCACACCTGAGTGCGGCGGATTGGAAGCTGCAAATTGAAGGTTCGGTGGCAAAACCGTTCACCCTAACTTATGATCAGTTGAAGGCACTTCCTTCTCATAAGGTGACGGCGACTCTCGAATGCGCTGGAAATAGTCGCGTCTATCTCACCCCGCCCGCTCGTGGCGTGCAATGGGAGCAAGGTGCAGTGAGTACTGCAGAATGGACTGGTGTTCGACTCGCGGATATTCTGGCAGCGGCTGGGTTGAACCCTGACGCAGTTGAGGTGGTACTTGAAGGTTCGGATTCAGGCGAAATCAAAGACCCACCACGTCCCGGGGCGGCTCTTAGTTTTTCAAGAAGCTTGCCGCTTAAGAAGGCGATGCAGGATAACGTGCTGATCGCTTATGAGATGAACGGGCAACCGCTTCCTGTATCTCACGGTTTTCCCGTTCGAGCGATCGTGCCTGGATGGTACGCGGTGGCTTCGGTAAAGTGGCTCAAAAGACTTCACATCGTCACTAAACCCTACTCGGGATATTTCCAGACCATCGATTACGCCTACTGGCAGCATGAGAACGGATTCCCGGTGCGTGTGCCCTTAACCTCGCTTTTAGTGAAGTCGCAGATTTCCAAACCGTCTTTCAAAGAGAGCGTTAAGGCAAGTTCGACAGTCAAGGTGAAAGGCGCAGCCTGGGCCGGTGAGGGTGGAATTACCAAGGTCGAAGTCAGCGATGATGGGGGCAAGTCTTGGAATGCGGCGAAGCTCACTACGCCTGCGGTCGAAGGCGCTTGGCAGCTTTGGGAATTTGAGTGGAAGACACCAGCGAAGGCGAGGCACGTATCTCTGATGTCTCGGGCTACTGACGCTGCGGGAAATACCCAGCCGATGACCCGTGACTTGGATCGCGAGAACTATATGATCAATCAGGTGATACCGATTGAAGTCGATGTCCGGTAGTTGATTCTTGAGGGTGTACTCTATGCCTCATGAGTGCAAGGCTGGCTAATTGGTCGCATAGCTATAAGTTTGGGGCCGCTCGGGTCCATGTTCCGGAATCAGAGGAGCAGGTCCAAGCTATCGTCTCACAAAGCGACCGGGTGAAGGCGGCGGGGACTAGGCACTCGTTTAATGAAATCGCAGATACTTCTGGCGATCTCATCTCTACTGAACGGCTCAATCGTGTCCTTAGCCTGAACGCGTCGGAGGGTACCGTTACGGTTCAGGCTGGAATTCGTTATGGCGAACTGTGCCAGTTTCTTGAGGCGGAGGGGCTCGCACTTCATAACTTGGCTTCGCTGCCTCATATTTCTGTAGCTGGGGCGGTTGCCACAGCTACCCATGGCTCAGGCGTTTTGAACGGAAGCCTCTCCAGTTCAGTCGTCGGAATAAGGTCCGTTTCTGCGGATGGGCACATATCGAGTTTAAACCTAGGCGATGATTCCCTGGTATTTGGCGGTTCGGTGGTTGCGCTGGGGGCACTTGGTGTCGTCATCGAACTCACGCTAAAGGTTGAGCCATCCTTTGCGGTTACCCAGAACGTCTTTGAAAACCTGCCATTTGATACGTTGGACACCCATTTTGACGAGATCATGTCGGGGGGCTACAGTGTGAGCTTGTTCATTCACTGGGACCAGCCGGAGGTCAACCAGGTCTGGGTCAAAGCACGCGCTGACCAGCCCAAGCCCTCTTCGGACCCTTCCGACTTCGGTGCCATCCGGGCGACGCGCAAACATTCTCCCGTTCCAGACGGTGACATAGAGAATTGCACCGACCAACTTGGAATACCGGGTCCCTGGTTTGATCGACTTCCCCACTTTCGGATGGGATTCACACCAAGCAGCGGTGAGGAGCTTCAGACCGAGTATTTCGTGGATCGAAAGGATGCCTGGGAAGCTTTGAGTGCAGTGAACACTATTCGGGATCAGATCTATCCGATCATCCACACCACCGAGGTGAGGTGTATCTCGGCAGATTCGTATTGGATGAGTCCTTGTTATGAACGGCCCAGTGTCGCCATTCACTTCACGTGGAAAAAGGACCCTATTCGGGTTTTGGGGATCTTGCCGAAACTCGAAGAATTGTTATCTCCGTTTTCGGCTCGTCCTCACTGGGGCAAATTGTTCTCAATGCCGTCAGACACTATTCAGGCGCGCTATCCAAAATATGACGAGTTTCGCCGGCTAGTTCAGTCGATGGATCCCACCGGGAAATTCAGAAATCCGTACCTCGATCGACTCTTGCGCTAACGTTTCGGCTGGTACACGGACAGGCTTGTGGTGGTTGAAAGACTCGTTCCGACTGCAGCCCGAACCGCATCTGAGGCTTTGTAAACCGACAATAGGCAGTTGATATAGGTTACTCGTGAGTTCCTCTGAGTCGATTCCGCATCGATGACGGCGAGAATACTCGTGGCTCCGTGGGAATACCCTGTCTTCGCCAAAGTGGCGAGTTGGATGGATGGCTCTAGGGCTCTACGTTTGTAGCTTTGAGCAGACTTCATTGCTGCGGTCAAATCGGAGCAAGCCTGTGAGACTTCCTGCGTCACTTGCTGCTGCACATCGGCTTGGGTGGCTTCGGCTTGCTCCCTGAGCCATTTCGCACTGGAAATGGAATGCCGAACACTGCCAAAGTCGATGAGAGGAAAGCTTATGTTGACGCCGATCGTATCGAGCGACTGGACAAGCGATCTGGAATATAGAAACGTTACGTCCGGAAAGCGCGATGCTTCCGCTTGCTTGAGAGCATATTTGGCCGCTGTGACTTGCTCAACAGAAGTTAGAAACAGTGGGCGATTCGCCAGAGCTTTGGCAGTGAGGTCTTTGACATTAGTTTCCTCTGCCGCAGATACCTCGACATTTTCATCAGAAATATCCACAGTCAGGTTGATGGTCGACTGCTGCGGGCGGGCAAGGAAATTATTGAGCAAAATCTGAGCGGTCCTTTCTGCCGCCTCAGCGGTCGTAACCGCCTGCTCAGCATTTGCGACCTCAATCGAAGCACGAAGGACGTCTGTTTTTGGGACGGCTCCCGCCACAACCTGCGTTTGAGAAAGGCTCTCAATCCGCTTCGCCTCGGCCAAGCTGATTTGCGCAATCTTGAGTTGAGCCCTCATGGCCGCCAACGTCCAATACGCGTCCCGAATCTCGTGTTCTAAGAATACGAGATTCTCTTGGGCTTGAAGCTGCGTGGACCGGAAGGTCGACTTTGCTTCCGCTGCTTGAAAACGCCTTTGACCACTGGTGTCGAGGACGTGGCCGATATCGAGGATGGTGTCTCTTGGCTCACCGATGAGGGTTGGTTCAGGGCTCGATCCCTGAACCTGAGTCAAACCAACGGTAATGGGTGGAGAAGCCCTCAGCGATTTCCACGCTTCGAAAGCGGATCCCGTCGCCGCACGTGTCATGAACGTTTCGGGATTGTTGCGGTGGCCTTGAATGACCGCCTCCTCGACACTGAGAGGAATCTTCAGTTGAGGATCATCAAGTGCGTAGATTTTTCGCGTTTTGCTCTGATGCGTTGCGGGCGCCACCTGAGGCAATGTGCAAGGAAGTATTGCGATGAGGAACGAGAGCATCATGAGGATGAAGAGATTCTACTGCTCTCCCGATTCATAAAATACCGTGAGCGATGACTTTTTTGAACTCAAATCGGGCACCAACCATGGTTTTGAACTTAGCTTTTTGCCCTTCGGAAAGTAGTTGTTCAAGCGCGGTATTGAGGTCATCTTGGAGTTTCGCCATCGTTTCCTGCCGATCTTTGGGTCCATCCCCATTTGTAAAACTCTCGGCAATCCTCTTGACGTTCTGCTCTTGAAGCGTCTTGATTTTCGCTTTCTGATCGTCGGTGATTTCCAAGTCTCGTGAAATCAGAGGATTCGTGATGGCGGCAGCGCCGTTGAACTGAATGAAAAGCTGCTTCAGTCGAGCCACTTGATCCACACTGAGCAGTTTCACAATCTCCTCGTCATATTTGGCATTGAGCTTTTCCATCGAGGGCCAAATTGAGGAAGCGTCTCCAATCGCCTTCTGGAAGGTTTCCTGCATTTCCCCTTGGAGCTTTTCGAGCAAGCCGTCGGTTTTCGCGCTGAACTCGTCGTTCGTCTTCAGTTCAGCTCTGACCTCTTCGAAAAGAGAGAGAGTTAACAACGTTCGTCCGGCGCGTGGACTCGGCCTATGAAAGAAGTCTTGTTGCGCCGCCGCCATGGCAGCTACCGCAGTAAACATCAAGACGCAAAGGATTCGTTTCATCGAGAGGAGCCTCCCTACGCGATCATTCTCAAGTCGATTTGGTGATTCTATATCAGGAATCCCCTTGGCAATCGCCAAGAGGATTCTTTCGATTCTCGGCTTCGAGATTCGTTACTCGCCTTCGCTGCTACCCCATGGACTGGTGTAGTTCGGTGGCTCTTTGGTGATCTGCACGTCGTGAGGATGACTCTCTCGAAGCGCAGCGTTGGTGATCTTGAGGAACTCAGCGGATTCACGCAGAGCCACGAGATCGGGAGCGCCGACATAGCCCATTCCGGAACGGAGGCCGCCAACCAACTGATTCATGGTGTCGGCCAGCGACCCCTTGAATGGCACTCGACCTTCGACACCTTCTGGAACGATGACACCACCAGCTTCCTTCACCTGCATGTAGCGATCGGAAGAGCCTTGCTTCATAGCGCTGACGCTTCCCATACCGCGATAGACCTTATAGGCACGGTTTCGGAAGATTTCTACTTCTCCTGGGCTTTCCTCACAACCGGCAAACATGTTGCCCATCATGACACTGCTCGCGCCCGCAGCCAGGCACTTGACGATGTCGCCAGAGGAACGGATTCCTCCGTCAGCAATGGTGGGAATGCCAAGTCGATTGGCCTCTTCACAACAGTCTAGAACGGCAGTGAACTGAGGAACACCGACGCCGGCAACGACGCGTGTGGTGCAAATGGAACCTGCTCCGATGCCGAGCCTCAAAGCGTCGGCGCCAAGGGCAACCAAGTCTTTGACGCCCTGCTTTGTGGCGACATTTCCTGCAATGACTTTGAGGTCGGGCAGTTTCTCCTTCAACATCTTGAGGCAGTTCATGACACCAGCCGAGTGTCCATGAGCCGCGTCAATCACGATGAAGTCGACACCTGCATCCTGGAGAGCTTTGGCTCGCTCGTAGGATTGCCGTAAGGCACCGATAGCAGCACCAACGATCAGTCGCCCCTTTGCGTCTTTGGTGGAAAGCGGGTGTTGCTTCACCTTCAAGATGTCCTTGATGGTGATAAGGCCTTTGAGATGTCCCTGATCGTCAACGATCGGGAGCTTTTCAATTCGGTGGTCAGCAAGCATTTCTTGGGCTTGCTCAAGAGTTGTCCCCACAGCACCGGTGATGAGGTTCTTGCTGGTCATTCGCTCGGAAATATTCTTGGTGAAGTCGGTTTCGAAGCGGATGTCGCGGTTGGTGAGGATGCCGACGAGTTTGCCGTCGGAACTAACGATGGGAACGCCTGAAATATGGAATCGCTCCATCAAGTTCATCGCGTCTTGAAGCGTTTTATCTGCCTCAAGTTTGAATGGCTTGGTGATGACGCCACTCTCAGATCGTTTGACTCGATCAACTGCTTCGGCTTGAAGCTCTATTGGCATATTTCGATGAAGTACGCCGACGCCTCCTTCCCGAGCAATTGCTACTGCCAATCTGGCGTCTGTGACGGTATCCATTGGGGCGGACACAATCGGGACTCGTAGTCTAATTCCAGGAAGAAACGCGGTCGAGAGATCGACCTGACTGGGCAAGACTTCGGTGTGTTTTGGAACGAGAAGAATGTCGTCGAAGCTGAGACCTTCGCGAAAAGCGGGCATTGGGGCTCCTTGGCTTTTCATTTGATTATGGCACGCGTCGGCTCACCCTTGCTGCGAGGTAAAAGGATGAACATGGTTTATCGACCGCTTGGCCGAACTGGCGTTCAGGTTTCCGTGGCGTGTTTTGGCACGATGACTTTTGGGTGGGAGCCGAACGACTGGGGATCTCATGAGGAGACCTCCATTCAACTTACGGACATGGCGATCGACCTTGGCGTCAATTTTTTCGACACGGCCGACGTTTACGCGCGAGGCACTAGCGAAAAGATTCTTGGGAAAGCACTCAAGGGTGGTAAGCGCGAACGGATCGTTCTTGCTACCAAGTGCCATGGGAAAATGGATGACAACGACCCGAATGCCTGGGGTAACAGCTACCGGCACATTATCGAGGCTTGCGACGCATCTTTGAAGCGCCTTAAGACCGATTGGATTGACCTTTATCAGATCCACCGTCCGCAGCCTCAGATTCCGATTGATGAGACCATCCGCGCTTTGGATGACCTTAGGCGGGCGGGAAAGATTCGGTATGCAGGGTGCTCCACCTTTGCCGCCTGGCAAGTGTGCGAGGCGCATTATGTTGCCAAGTCGCTTGGGGCAGCAGGCTTCGTGTCGGAGCAGCCTCCTTACAATCTTTTGGATCGTCGAGTTGAGCGCGAGTTGCTTCCCTTCTGTCGCACCTACGACTACGCTGTGATTCCTTGGTCGCCTCTAGCCGGCGGAATGCTCAGTGGAAAATATCTGGATGGTAAGGCAGACGGTGCACGGTATTCCTCCAGCGATCCCGCAGGACGTCTGAAGCAACTTCCCACCCAAAAGCTTCTGCGGCTCAAAAAGGTGGCGGAGAAACTGGAAATGACGATGGCGCAGCTCAGTTTGGCGTGGGTGGCTTCGCAGCCTGGGATCACATCGCCAATCATCGGCGCGCGTTCTGAACTTCAGCTTCGTGAGTCGATTGAGGCTTGTCAAACCACGCTCACCGAAAAAACCCTCAAACAGATTGATGAAATCTTCGAACCTGGTTCGCATCACGTCAACTACTACTCAGCGAACTTCGGCCCGAATTCTCGTCCAGCCTAGAGCACAGATCAGTTCTGGGTGGCAGGTGAGATGCCACCCTCTTTGGCTCGGATGGTAGCCTCGGTTCGATCATTCACTTGGAGCTTCTTAAAGATGCTGCCGACGTGGCTTTTAACGGTCTTCTCACTTAGGAAGAGTTTGTCGGCGATGGCTGCGTTCTTCATTCCAGCCGCGATGCACTCAAGTACTTCGACTTCCCTGCGACTGAGTTCCGCGAATACTTGTCGGTTATGGATGGCCGACTGTGATAGTCGATTGAACTCGGCCATCACTCGAGCAACGAGAGCGGGGCTCAGCGATCCGTCGCCTTTCATTGCGTTGCGGATGACCCTTACGATCTCCTCAAGGCCAGCGTCTTTTAGGACATAGCCGAGCGCGCCTGCTTTGATTGCCGCGAATACGTTTTCGTCATCACCAAACTTCGTGAGCATAACGACGTGGGTCTCAGGCAACTTCTCACGAATGCGGCGAGTGGCGTCAATACCGTTCATACGGGGCATCTGAATGTCCATGAGGACGACGTCGGGATGAACCACCATCGCCTCGGCAAAAGCTTGCTCTCCGTTGGATGCTTCACTCACGACGAGGAGGTCGTCCTCTAGGCGGATCAGTTCGGCGAGGGTACGACGTAGGACGCTATCGTCTTCGACGATTTGAACTCGGATTCTTTGTTCAGGCATGGTTGGCACCTCGTTTGAATACTGCTTCGATTCGGGTTCCGTTCATTGGGTCTGCAAGGACTTTGACCTCACCACCGCAAGTGATAGCTCTGGCTCGCATACTCTCCAGTCCTACTCCCTCGGGCGCAAGTGTAGGATCGAAGCTGCATCCATCGTCCGCCACCACCAGACGTGCTTTGGTGCCGGAGAGGTTAAGAGTAACTGTCACGGCTTTGGCGTTGGCGTGTTTGACGACGTTGGTAAGCGCCTCTTGAGCGATGCGAAAGAGAGCGTTTTCAACATCGAGTTCCATCGCCTCTTCGGTCCCCTCCACCTCGAAGACCAAGCTTATGCTGTGACGATCACAGATGTTATGGGAGTATTGGCGCAGAGCCCCAACAAACCCACTGGCGAGAGTTGGAGTTCTCAAGCGTTGAACCAGGAAGCGCAACTCGTCGGCGGCTTGGCGGGCGGATTCTCGGCCCTCTTGAGCAAGTTCTGCAGCACGAGGTCCGTCCTTGAGGGCGACGTGGGAGATGAGTTCTAGCTGAGAAGCAATCGCGATGAGATGGCCCTGCAAACCGTCATGCATGTCCATCGCGATTCGGTTTCGGTCGGCGGCGACACCCAGCCGCTCCCGGAATCCAGCTGCAATCAGGGCTTGATACGCCATGAGGCTTGAGATGATCAGGAGGAAATAAACCCGAAAGACTACGTTCAGGGGGTCGTCGTGCAAAAGCTCCCGGAAGTTCGTTGGAGCAGCGAGGGCGATGTTCGGATCTGCCGTTAGTGTGGAGAGGGCGGTTCCGACCACGACCATCAATCCAACGGCGGCGGACCACCTAACATTCAGTGTCCCTGACGCCTGCACGATTGGGAGAAAGAAGAGCAACGTAATGTTGCTCATGGGTCCTCGCTGAGTGGTTAGCAGTAACAGCGTGATGACACCTACGTCAATGGGTGGAAACACGTACCACCACTTGAGGTTTGGCGGATCGACGTAAGCAAGCCACGTACGAACGATCATGTAGGCGATCATTCCAATGACGAGGCCCTTCAGTTGAAAGACTATTTGCGGCTGTAATAGCTTGGTCGTTCGGTGGTCCAAGACCCAAAAGAACAAGAACGGGACGCAGAGCCAAATGTGTAGTAAGTACACAAGGTGCTGGGCGCGCCGCGATGACAGGTCTTTGGTGAACTTCTGGATCAAGCCCATTCAGCAGTTAGCTTAACCCGTGGAGGCTGCCCTATGGGCTGAATTTCGTCCGACCGTCCCCGCATTAGGCGAGGGCAGCGATTCTTGTGACCGCTTCTCGCGCGTGCGTCACGCGGTCCTTTGTTGCCAATGTCGGATGGACGGCCCCAAATCTTCGGGCGCAGCGCTCGAACAAAACAACCTTTTGATCTGGGTTCAGATCGTCCCATCGGTTGGCGGTTTTTGCGATCTCTTCATAGATCAGAGGTCGGTTACGTGTGTGATCGGCGAAGAACTGAAGAACGTCTTTGACTTGCTCGTCGGGAGTCATGAGAGCATTATAGTATATATTTGTCTACCTATACGAAATATTTCGGAAAACTTCCAATCATCATCTTTTGATCTCTTTTGGAGTTCATATAAACACTAATAGTATCCATATGAATTCCAAAAGAGGTCATACTTATTTACAATGGGGATTACACGCGATGTCGGCTTGTTCGGGACGGGCACACGCACGAACGTCTTGCTCCTTTTGGCACTTCTTGGAGAGAGTCATGGACGGGAACTCGCGCGGATACTCGATGCCAATGCGACGAACGTGAACAAAGCGATTCTTTCACTCGAACAAGCGGGAGTCCTTTCCGGGGTATTGGAAGGACGTTCTAGACGTGTTTCGATCAATCCTCGTTATCCATACAAAAACGAATTGATGCCGCTGTTGGAGAAAATGGCGTCTTCTCATCCGGGACTCGTTCAGGCGGTTTCTGAATTGCGGCGAAGACCTCGACGCCCTGGAAAGGAGCTTTGATGGACCTTAAGGATGACACAATTGAAGACGTTGCTTTTCTTGTGTGTACAGCTCTCAAGAACGCTGGCGTCACCGTGGTGCTTTCAGGAGGAGGGGCCGCTTCGGTATATTCCCCACGAGCAAACGAGACACGCGACCTCGATTTCATTCTTCATTTCGCGGTGGCAATGCCCAGTGCGGCTCCAATTCTGGATCTGGGATTCTATGAAACCAAATCCCGTGGCATTTATGCCCATCCCGATATTCCGTACACGCTGGAATTTCTTCCTGGACCGCTAGCGGTCGGAGACACAGTTGTGACCGCGTGGGAAACCTGGGAGAGAGATGGCAAGACGTTATATATCGTAACTCCCTTGGACTGTGTGAAGGATCGGATGGCGGCTGCTATCCATTGGCGAGATGCCAATTCAGCGAGACAAGCCGCAGCGGTTGCGTGCGTTCGTCCGATTGACGTCGACGCGTTAAAGAGTTGGTGCCTCGCCGAAGGCGGCAGCATGGCGTTCAACTTATTTGAGTCGTTCTATCGATCTGGCTAATGAGGATTGCGCCAAAAGCTTCCGGCTACCACCACAGAAACACTCATTTTTTGCGGAGATGGCGTCGTTGTGGATTCTTGAGAGGCGCAGGAGTACGGCAACATAGCAGCTAACTCGGCGGGGACTTCCTTCTCCGAAACCTCAGGGTTGTTTGTGTCGATGGCTATCCGTGTTCATCGTCGGCATCGTTATGTAGTTCTCTTAGCGTTCGAGAATTTGGTTGACGCTGCAAGTTCCCTCGTCGGTACGATCACCGCCGGCTACGGGGCGGATGGAGATTGTGGGTTTTCGGTTAACGAACAAGCAAGTTCCGGACGACCCACGGAGACTTCGACTACGGGGTGGGTGGAGGTTGTGGGTGGACGCTTGTGATTACCAAAGCACGGAGACGGGATAGCCGGCGAAGATGGGGTCGGGGGTGACTAGGGTTAGGCCTTCGGTGATGGCTTGGGCCATGATCATTCGGTCGAAAGGGTCGTTGTGGGTTCTCGGCAGGCGCTGGAGTTCGGCGACGTGGAGGATGCTGGGGGCAATGAATTCGGCGCGGAGTTCTTTCGCAAAGCGCGCGGCGGTGAGGTCGGCGTTTTCCTTAAGTGGTAACTTCCCCACCGCGTGCTTGATCTGCATTTCCCAGACGGTCACAACGCTGACGTATCGAATGATGTCTGGATCGGCAATGACAGCAGCGGCGGTGGCGCTGAGTTTGCGAGGATCCACGGCCGCCCAGATGAAGACGTTCGTATCGAGCAGGAGGCGAAGACTATTCACCGTACCACTCCTTCATCTCTTCATTCGTTAGCGGGGCGAACGCGCTATCTGGAACAGGAAACTCTCCCTGAAATGCACCCAACTTGATTTGAATCGGGACGAGCGGCTTGATCTCGGCGACGGGAGCGTTATGGCGAGTGACAATCACCGTCTCACCGGCCTCAACAAGTCGAAGCACCTCAGAGAACCTAGCCTTGGCTTCATGCACGCTCAGCGTAGTCACCTCGCAATTATGGTCAGAAAAGATCGCCGAAATGGGTCATATCGACGGAATTGATGGCCCCAATTACGGGGACACTGCTCGAAGAGGAACGTCCCTCCCCGAGCGGATGAGATTACGGGGCGTTAAATCTCGTATGCATGCGTTGGCCCATGAAAGCTTTTCGCTATTCTTCAGAAGTGCTCCTGGATGCTCCTTTAGCCGATGTCTTTGAGTTCTTCTCGAAGGCAGAGAACTTGGAAAAACTCAGTCCAACCTCATTGCGCTTCGAGATCCTCACCCCCCTCCCAATCGTGATGAAGACGGGATGTCTGATTGATTACCGCCTCCGGATTCATCGCATTCCCGTTCGCTGGCGGACGGAGATCTCGGTATGGGAACCGGGGGTACGATTTGTTGACCGGCAACTCAGCGGACCTTATACCAAGTGGGTTCATGAACACAAATTTAAGGCAGAGGGAAACAAAACCCGCATGTGGGACTCCGTGGACTACGCCTTGCCGTTTGGGCCGATCGGACTCATTGCCCACGCCCTTTTCGTGCGTAAAGAAATCGAAGGGATCTTTCGGTATCGGGCAGAAGCGATTGATAAATGGCTCGCGTCTCGAGCCCAGCAAGCTACACCCAAGGTCGCAGCCTAGTTTTGTTGCTTGCGCGCCTCGTCCTGATGCGTTCGGCCGTGAATTCGGAGAGATGGGAAAACTCGATGATCAAGATGGATGGCACACATTGTGAAATGGTTCATGGTTGTAAGGCAGAGTGGACAAGGCTGTTCCGACGGCGTTGGAACCTTTAGATGATTTACCCCTCATCCTGACCTTCTGCCCCTGGAGCAGGGGAGAAGGAACCTGATCCGACATTTTGTCTTTTAGTTGCACAAAAACCATCTGAGCCGCACAAATTTACCAAAGCGGATGTCTTTCTGCAAGTTTCCTCTTTTCTGCAAAACACATTGTAGAATGGGACAATGCGGGAGTTGCGGGGACGAATCGTCAATGACGTGCCATCCGCTGAAGGACGCCAGGCTGACGTCATGATTATTGAGCCCAATGGGGACGAGCACTTGATGCGTTGCATCGTCCTTCCGAACCGTACCGACCTTGAATGCGACCCTGAAATTCTCGACTACCTAGGGACGCGGTACGGCGAAGAAGCTGTATATCGTGTGGCCTTGGCTGCGACCTTAGGTCTTTAGGCGATTCCTTTTCTCACACTTGACAGGCTTTGAGCTGCAGCGCTGCCAATACGGCGGTTTGCCATTCGAATTGCGAAGCTGAGGAAAGGCACAAGGAACTGTTTTCCATGATCACCTTTCGATGAGCCACAAATGTTGGCGCGACGCGCTGCTCGAAGCGGTTCTTCGAATCCTCCAGCGAGCGGTGGAGGATCTTCTGATCTCTCTCAAGCCGACGGTTCAGGCATGTTTCTATCGGGACATCGAGAAAGATGGTCATATCACTGAGCTTCTGCAGCGCCGGATAATAGGCTGCATACTGCCCCTCGACAATTAGGTAGGGCTGAGGATGAATGGTCCTAAACTCCGTGTACCTGCATTCGACAAAGTCGTAGTGAGGGGATTCGATGGCTGTACCGGATTTGAGGGCACCGAGATGAGAAGCCAGCAGGTTGACGTCTATGGTATTCGGGTCGTCAAAGTCAGTCTTCTCAAACTCGGCTGGATCGGTCTCGAAGTAGTAATCATCGATGCGGATTTTTTCACCATTCAGCGCGACGGCCAGGTTCTGGGCCAGTGTCGATTTCCCTGAGCAACTCAGGCCGCTGATGAAGAGGATGGTGGGTACTTGCATTGCGAGTGACGATAGGTCATCTCATTATGAATTGAGAAATCGACCCTAGTCTTTCCCCCAATTCCTTAACACGGTGCTATGTTATGCATAGGGCCTAGGTTTCCTGATGTTTAATAAATTCCGCCTTGCTTCAGTTTTCAGCTTGCTTGCTCTCTCGTTCACTTCCCACGCACAGCAAATCGGTTCCCCATGGCCGATGTTTCGGCAGAATAATCTCAACACTGCGGTAGGTGTTTCGGGTGGGTCCAACGGAATCCAGCGGTGGATGTTTGCAGCAGGAACCTACAACACGCTATCACCAGCAGTGGTGGCCCAGGACGGGACCATCTATTTTGGCGCAGCCGCCAACCTACTGGCATTGAATGCAGATGGGACTCAGAAGTGGAGTTTCGCGACGGGATCACAGATCTACGGCGCACCTGGTGTCGGGGACGATGGGACGATTTATGTCGGCTCAGACGACTATAAATTCTACGCGGTCAATACCAATGGCACAAAGAAGTGGAGTTACCCTTGTGGCGGCTACGCTGCAACGGCACCGGCTTTTGGGCCAAACGGGACAGTCTACTTTGGCACCAACGATGGCTACCTTCATGCCCTCAGCCCAAGCGGAAATCAGTATTGGCAGTACCCAGTCTATAGCGGAGTGAATTCCTCACCGGCAGTTGGACTTGATGGCACGATTTACTTTGGATGTCAAGCAGGAGTCCTGTACGCACTGAACAGCGATGGCACCCAGAAATGGAACTACACCGTGCCATCCAATGCGGGGATCGTGGGGGCACCTGCGATCGGTTCCGATGGCTCGATCACTTTTGGCTGCTGGGACAACAAGGTCTACTCGCTCAAGTCGGACGGAAGCCAGAAGTGGGTGTTCTCTACGAACGGTCTCGTGTGGGCATCACCCGCAATTGGCTCGGATGACACCGTCTATATTGGCTCTGACGACAAGAATTTTTACGCGATCAAGTCAGACGGAACGTTGAAGTGGAAATTCACGGCGGGCAGGTCTATTGAGTCTTCGGCTGCGATTGGCAACGATGGAACGGTTTATTTCGGCTCAATGGACTTCAATATCTACGCGCTGAACCCTGATGGCTCCCAGAAGTGGGTGTTTGGCACGGGAGGATTTGCAAATAATGGCCCTGTCATCGGAGCCGATGGAGTTCTCCTGGTTGGGTCCGGGGACTTCAAGTTTTACGCGATCGGCACCAAGGTGACTACTGTTCCTATCACTAGCATCACCCTCAATCCGACAAGTGTGACGGGGGGATCGACTTCAACCGGAACAGTAACTTTAACTCAGGCCGCGCCGACCGGTGGCGACCTCGTGACACTGCAGAGTGGAAACGCTGCCGTGACGGTTCCGGCCTCAATCACTATTCCGGCGGGCAGCACGACGGGGACCTTTACCGCCACGACAAGTCAGGTCCAGTCAAATCTGGATGTGGTGATCGCAGCAACATCCGGAACGAGCTCGAAGTCCGCGACACTGAACTTGACGCCGCCAGCAACCCTGTCGAACGTCTCTGTTTCCCCCACTACAGTGCAGGGATTCAACTCCTCAACCGGAACAGTAAGTTTGGGTACGCCAGCGCCCGCAGGCGGAACACTCGTAGCTTTGTCGGTTGATAACGGAAGCGCCAGCGTTCCCGCCTCCATAACGGTGAGTGCGGGTTCGACAACCGGAACATTTGTTATCAATACAGTTGGAGTCCTGGTGCAAACGACAGCCAACGTCAAGGCAACCCTTAATGGAGTCACGAAGTCAGCAACCTTAAGCATTCTTCCGCCGACACTTACGAATTTCTCGATTACGCCGACAACGATCGTTGGCGGAGGTCAGTCGGCGGGGTCAGTCACTCTCTCTGGCTTTGCGCCTAGTGGTGGCATTTCTGTTGGATTGACATCCAGTAGTGCAAATGCCCTCATCCCCGTTTCTGCCTTTATCGGTGGTGGTACCAAATCAGGGTCGTTTGTCATTCCGACGAAGTCGGTGAGTAGTACGATGACGGCAACCATTACTGCGTCGTTCGCCGGAACATCGCTGAATTCACAGTTAACAATCCAAGCTCCCACGCTAGACAGTGTCGTGCTCTCACCGAATCCTGCAGTTGGTGGATCGCAAACCGTCGTGTCGGGTACGGTGAGCCTCACCGGACCTGCTCCGACGGGGGGCCAAGTGGTCACTCTTTCAAGCTCTAGTTCGACTCTTGCCAAAGTTCCTACCTCGGTGACGATTGCGGCTGGGGCGCAGTCTGCAACGTTCACCGTAACCCACAAGAAAGTCACGACAACTCAGGTCTTCACGATTTCGGCGAAGGCAGGCGGACTCACACGAACCGGCACATTGTCTCTTGACCCGTTTAAGGTTCTTTCACTTAGCATTGGACCGTCGGTTGTTACGGGCGGCTCAAATACGGCGGGAACGATCACTTTGAACGGCATTCCGAGCTTTGCGAACGGTCCGGTTGTCGTGAACACAAGCTCAAATTCGCCATCCGTAACGGTGCCAGCGACTGTTTCTGTGAGCGTAGGCGGCTCTGTCGCCCTATTTACGATGAAGACGAAAGCCGTCAAGGTCTCGGCGACAGCCACAGTGACGGCGAAACTTGGAGCAAGTTCTAAGCCGGCACAGATCACGATTCAGCAGCCATTCCTGTCCTCAGTCTCCGTTTCACCCAATACGGTGAAGGGGTTGTCTAATACGGTGGTTACGGGAACGGTCACTCTAACTGGCATTGCCCCAACTGGCGGGTTGGTTGTGAACCTTCAGAGCTCAAATACTGCTGCCGCAAAGCCGCCAGCTACGGTTACAGTGCCGGCTGGGAAGTCAAGTGCCACCTTCAAAGTTGCCCACAGCAAAGTGACGGTGCAGACGTCTGTGACGCTGACTGCCAGTCTTGCCGGAATCGTGAAAACGACCTCGCTTTCCGTTACGCCTTGAGGCGAGAGGAGTCTAGGTTCTGAGGCATCAGAACCTAGATCGGAGATTCAGGTTGAAGCGCATGAGACGGCTGTAGCTGAACGAACTTCGCGACAGAGGGCACGCCCTTATCATTGAGGACAAACAGAAGATAGCAACCGGCCGGGTTCATGGGTGTCACGGTCGGAGCGGTTATGGTTAGGCTTCCTTTGTTGGCAGAGAATGACAGCCATTGGAATCTCTGGGTTCGATTCCCGGCATGGGTCGCCGAGCCAAGCGATATCAGGGAAACCTTCCGGATCTTCGTCGTGTCAGGGCAGATGACGCTAAATTGCTGACCACCGATGATCTGCTTAGGAGCAGCCAAAACCACAGGACGAGGGCCCTTGAAGAGGTAAGGTGGCGCAAACACCTCGACATTAACGCTGGCGGTCCCTCCACACGAAAAGACTTTGCCGTTTGGCATCAGGATTGAGGTCGAATGATATCCACGATAGACCTTTTGGGGTGCTGCGAGAGTCCAAGTGTTGGTTGTGGGATTCCAAATTTCAGACTGATTTACCGGGTTCGCGGGATCGTCGAATTTAGCACTGTTGGTTCCACCGTTCACCAGAATCGTGCCATCGGGCAAGAGGGTCGCATTGCATTGCCTGCGGGCAAAGTGCATTGCGGCCATCGCTTGCCATGCGGGATTTGCCGAGTTCAAATCAATCGACTCTGATGTCGGAGTTGGCGGATTTCCACCGCCCACGTAAAAGACCTTTCCAGGCAAATACATCACCGAGCAACCATAGTCCCGAGCAGCGAAAGTTCGGGTTGGCCCCGTGCTCCAATGCCCAATTCCCATGGTGTCGAGGTAAAGCGAGACTTGATCCGGCCCCGCTACAAAGACGCGGGAATCAGGTCCAACATAGGCTTGGGCATACTGTGGAACTTTGCGCCTCGCACCGGTGAGGTTGATCCATTCGACACCGTTCCAGATTTGCGGAATGTCCCCCAAATGCTGATCACTCGGGCATGATCCCCCCAATGTCAACATCTGCTTGCCCGGCATCTGAACGACAGTTGGATACCAGCGAAGCATGCCAGACGACGGCAAGACTGTCCACTTATCGCTCACAGAGTCATAGATTGTTGCCCTATCGTCACCATCCGTGATCTGCGGGCCATTCCCTCCCGAAATGAATAGCTTTCCATCGGCAGCAAACGCGTGGCCACCACAAAACACATTGTAAGGAGCTGTTTGAGCTGTACCTAGAACACCATCTGCACCAAATGTATGCATCTCCGCATCAAGGCCATTGAACATGACTTTGCCATTTGGGTTGAGGTGCGCATGCACGGCTGCTTTCGGGGCAGGATGAACTGGCCCCCAGCTTCCAATGACCGAAGGGTCGGATGTGGCCAATCTTGAGATGGGATTCGCCGGTGGATTCTCTTGGAGCTCTACGGGGATCGGCAAATCGGCAATGAGGCCATCTGTCGCTTCATCAGGATGAGAACCAGCCTTATCAAGGTTGATTCGGACAAATGATCTGACCTCCAGGGCAGGAATATCTGTTTCCGATTGGTCCCTCAAGACACCCGTCACCCTGACAGTCGATCCCACTTGGATCGACTGGACTAAATCTGCGTAAGCTTGACGGTCGGCGGACGACAGAGGTTTGGGACGTTTGTTTCGGGCATCCCAATAGACGGTGTCCCGCAATCCCTCCAAAGGCAAGCGGCTGGACCCTGATACGATGGAGTAGGTCCCTTCCCTTCCCTCGAGATGCCCCTCAACGGTTGCCTCAATGCCTCGCAAGGTCGCACCGGCGTGAAGGGATCTCAGGTAGGCATCCAGTTCGTAGGGTCGCAAAATCTTGTTCTTCGCCATATGGATACGGCAGGTCCAAGAGTTTGGATCAGCGGTCTCGGAGATCGTTTCCAACCCAGGAATTCGAGTCAGGGCGGTATGGATTTCCGGATAACAAACCCCAAGCCCATAGGGGCAACTCAAGGTTATGCCGAGGGTCATCTCCCCGGTGGACCACTGGATTGGCTCCACTTGAGTGGAGGTCCCAGACACGAAAAAACACAAAAGACTTAGTAGCATTGAAAACAGTCAGCCCGTGCAATAGGCCGAGAATCGATTCTCCTTGTCAGACATCTGCGTCTGGGCTCTGAGAAGACGGACGGAATCGTAACTCAAATTGTCGTTTTGAGCGACGTTGCTGCTAGAGATAGAGCAAAAAGGACCAAAAAAGCTGGCACTATTCCGAGCGAATTGCCTCAACCGGATCTCGTCGACTGGCTCTTACAGCGGGAATGAGCCCGAAAACGATGCCGACGCCGAGGCTAAGGCCAAACGCGAGAAGTACGACGCCGGTGGTGATGTCGGGCTTGATGGGGGTCCATTTGGCGAGGGCAGCATCGACAGCAGCACCTAATCCCAAGCCCAAAAAGCCGCCCAGAGTCGCCAAGACGGCGGCTTCTACAAGGAACTGGCTAAAAATGTCGGATCGCCTGGCCCCGACGGTTTTGCGAATGCCGATCTCCTTCGTTCGCTCGGTGACTGCCATCAGCATGATCGCCATGATGCCAACACCACCGACGAAGAGGGAGATCGATGTTAGGCCCGTCAAGAGCCACGTGAGTATTCCGGATAACTTATAAACGAGCCCCAAGAGATCTTCTTGGGTTAAAACCTGATACTGCTGTCGGTCAAGTCGCTTGCCCAGGGTGGAATCGAGCGCCTTGACGAGCCGCTTCGGCTCGGCGTCAGTCCGTATCTGGACCATGATCCTAGAGAGAGGTAGGTCCGGCTGGAGCGCCTTTAGGCGGCGATACGGTAGGTAGACAAGGTTTTGGAAGCTGCCGAAGCTCATCAAACTCTGCTCTTGCTTCTTGTCGTCGGTAACCCCAATGATTGTATAAGGCCGTTGGTTGACCTCGACCTTCTGACCGACAGCTGGAGCATCTCCGAAGAGTTCATTTTTGGCGAGTGCCCCCAAAACGACGACATCTTGATGGTCGTCAGCATCGGTGAATGTACGCCCGCCCGACAGTTTCGTGGGGTGCATATCGAACCAGCCGGGGGTGGTCGCGACGAGAAGTGGTGTGGCGACCTTTTTGCCTCGGTGAATGCCTCCGCCGACAAATGTGAACGGCTCCGACCTGGCCACGCCAGACACTCTTCTCAGGCTGACCACATCCTCATCGGTCAGATAGCTCATGCCACCCAGGTTCGGGTTGAACGTTCCCGATTCGATGCGGCCCGGGATCACGACGAGGACGTTGACTCCGATGTCGCGAACTTGGCCAGAGACGTCGTTGCGAACACCCTGAGCGATGCTCACCAAGAGGACGACCGCGGCAGAACCCACAAGGACTCCGGTCGCGCTCAGGAGCGAACGTGTCCAAGATTCAATGAGGCTTCGGAGCGCCTGTTGGATGTTCGCGCCGAGCCTGCTTATGCCACTCACGGGCTATTCTACGCGGGTATCCGGCGTTTCCTTTCCTAGTTACGTTGTGCGTCCAGGTGTTGTGATAGGGTCATTTCTGGTGGAAGCTCTTAATACCTCCACGTTCCGGACGACGCCAGGGAGACGTCGACTACGGCGGTGGAGGTGTTCATTGTCTAGGATCTCTTTTGAATTTCTCCTATTCTCTGCTTTATTTGGAGGGCCGTCAATTGGTAACGACCGGTGAGAGTCTCGGGGGTTAGTAGGGGTTTGTCGAGCTCGCCTAAACCATTCGGCGGGGCCGTCCTCACGGTTGGCATGTAGGCGAAGTTGGCGGTTGCATTTGTTGCAATTCGTACCTTACCAATGTCAACAGAGGCTCCTGGCAGTGGAAATTGGAGGTCGATACCGATCTTCTCCAATGGACCGCCGAAGTAAGGAATACCCTCAGGGTAGTGAGTACGGAGCGCTGAGATCGTGACAAACGTCTGTCCAAAGCGGCGTGTCGCACCGATGGATTCTCCGGCATCACTTGCTAGATATCGCTCTTTTCGCGCCCAAAGCGACAGGGTTCCCCTGTAGGCTTCTACGCCGACTTGACCGTAATAGCTTGGATGCTCCGACCCCTCGAGGATCTTCCTAAGGCCAGCCGAAAGCTGCAGCGGCCAATCTGGCGAACTATAGCTTGTTCGTAAAGCGGCGGACCATTTCGATCCCGACTCTCGATCCAGTCCGAAGAGCGTCCAAAATCCTGGTGCAAACGATTCCGAAGCGTATAGTCCTACTCCTGGCATCGAAGTCGAAGCGGTGTTGTCGAGGGTATTCCACAGTGATATGTCTTGCGATACAACCGCGAGGAGGTTATTCGGAAGCGTAGCGATGGCCGTGGCGGTGAACCACTCGCGGTTGGGTAGGTGGTTTTTGAGTCCGAGTCGGTATCCAATGGCCGGTTCGAGCGTTACCAATACCGTAGGGGAACTTCCTGCTTTTGTGGCACCCTCGGTTGGAGCATTGTCCTCATCTTGCGAGTCGGTTATGTCGACACGATCTAGGAACTCCCCGGTGGTGATCTTTCCGTGAAGGAATGACCTTATATCGACTGCTGGACCACGCAAGGTAACGAGGTCCTGGCCAAAACGTGTCACCTGAATTCGAATCGCCGAAGTCCTCTCGGTAGCCTGGGATGCACACAGTCGCATGACTTCTCCAAGCGTATAGATTGGGTCCCGGACTTCCACGTCGTCATAGGTGACGTGCAGGGTTCCATCGATTTCATTCCAGGTGGCTCTGCCATGACAGATCTTCGAAACTTGCAGCGCGGGGCTGTCGAGGACATGTGGTGCCGCTTCAACTTCCGATGCGACGTCACCCATCGTTTTCAGGGGAGATGAATAGCCCACTCCACAGAACGGCCCACCTTTTTGGTCAAGGCCGATCGCCGTACTTAGCCGTGCGCTCAGGTGAGACTTCAACCCAAGCATCGGGGTCCCACCCATCTCCTCGAAACACAATGAATGGGACCGATTGACGGCCACGGAGAATCCGCCCATCGGTCCTCGATATTGGCCGTCTGAAGCCCCGCCATATAAGCTTATGCAACCCACCCTTTTTCCCAAGACGGCATATTGAGAGCCTCTTCTCTGGGTGCCCTGGACGTCTGTCGCACCGAGGGCAAAGGAGATGCCGTTTCGCTCCTCCGTCAACGGTGCGATTTTTAGCGAGAACGCTCGATCGTCGAGTTGGCCATTAAATACTGATGGAGATAGAAATGAAGCCCCAATTTCGAGCCCCGGTAAGAACCCAAGAGTGAAATTGTAGCTATCCGCTCGAGAACTGATTCCATGCTGATGGCGAGCCAAACGGACCACTTCTCCACTGCTATATGAGAGGAGGATATCCCCTTCACGAACCACGGAAGTCGTTGGCATCCGGAACAATCCAGAGAAGGCGCCGGCGGTGACATCGTCGTGATTTGCTCTGTCCTGAGCAGATGCTGGAGATGTGAGAGCCACTACTAATGGCAACAGTGTGGATACGCGTGGGATAGGCACCGTAGAAGTCCGACGGGTCCAAGCGCAAGGTCGTTTTGAATGTGTCATTCCCCCTCCATGAAAAGAGAGTCGGTGAAGAGTTCGCTCTCTGAGTAGTGATTTGCCTGGTACGCCTACCAAGAATCCTTTGGTAGGCGTACGTTGATCCAATAGGCCCGGCAGCCAAGTCCGGTCCTTTACTGGTGGTGGCAGTTTTGGCGACATTGATCTCTTACATCACTCGCTAAAGCTGCATCGACGGCACCCAAGGCACCGCAAACAACGGACAGAAGGAACCCGCTTCCGAAGGAGCAAGCAGCGACCAAGGCACCGATGGCAGCAATCGTCGCGTAATAGGCGGCATTGCAGCCGTTGATGCAGGACTGATATGCCGAAGTAGGCCCGAGATGGTAATTCCCCCGAGTTGCGACCAACAAGCCCAAGTACTTCGCTAACATGAGTAGCTGAAGTGGGCACAGAGTCGAATCAGCCGTGATTGTCGGGGGCTGACTGGGTATGTGTCCGGGAGAGGAGGAAAGCAACACAAGGGTGGCGCTTTCGGTTGAATTCAGATGTGCATACGCGTAAGCGAGGTTCGAGTCGATGCTCGCCGCGACATCTTCGGCCGTTAAGGTTAACCGAATTCCAGCCAAGAGGGGATCGGAGTTCATGGTTTGGTAGGCCTGCCTCAGCGTTGGATATGCGCTTGGCGGGGCATTGAGCTGATACTCTTCGTAGCCCTGCTGGGTATTAGCGGTAATGGCTCCGATGCCATTCGACGTTGATGTGAGCCTGACGATGCCCGTTGTCGAAACAACACCGTTGAAGGCTGTGTGCATCTGGTCTGGGGTTGTAGCGGTTGCTACTTGATTGGATGCCTGTTTGGGGGAAATGCGGTTGGCCACCGACCCTCCACCGCAGGAACAGAGAAGAAACGACTGAGATAGTAGCAGTGCCACTGCAGCTATCGACGCAAGTGAGATGTGAGTTTTCATTGGCGACTCTCCTGCCACCCCGTTACAACGGAGTGGAAACGCAACTGACATCTCGCATCATCGGATAGGTGTAGGTAGAACCGTCGCCCTTGTTCCCAGTAATGAGTCTTAGTACTTACAGGTACTTTCAATACAATGAGTCATCATGCTCATTACTCAAGGCCACGCTTGAGTCCATAAAGTATTTAGTCCCAGGGCGATTCTTTCAGACGCAGGATTAGCCGCCAGGGTTTGTATCAGGACATCAATGGCGTGATCCCAATTTGTTGTTTGATCAGGCAATTTAAGGTGAAAGAGTGTGAGTTGGGTTACATCTCCAAGGTCCTTGTGCCGGTACGATCACCGTCGACCACGGGGGTGGTAGGAGTGTTAGGGGTCGCGGCAGAGACGAGCGGTGGTAGAGGTTGTTTGAACTTTCATAGATCCTTAACGCGATTCAGTCCAACATTCCTAAGAATGACGAAATGATTACGGTATCCTTCGTCATATGGATTCCTCTGCCGATCTGGCGTTGATGTTCAAGGCGCTTGGAGATAAGACTCGGGTGCAAATACTCGACTTTTTGCGAGACCGGTGTAGTCCGGTTGCGGTCGGTGAGGAGGGGGACGTTCACCTGATCGATGGACCTTCCGTCGGTGAAGTTTGCTGCCATATCACAGGCAAGGACAAGATCAACTCCACGATCTCGTTCCATATCAACGAGCTACGTGATGCAGGTCTTATTCACGTCGAACGGCGAGGCAAGTACATGATTTGCGGAGTGAATCGAGTTGCCCTGGCTCGTCTTGCCGACTACCTTAACCACGATTCCAAGATTTCTGAGGAGTGCTGCTAATGAGTGCGACGTTATACGTTTATGACCCTGCGATGTGCTGTTCTACGGGAGTGTGCGGCCCGAGTGTGGACCCAAAGTTGTTGCGGCTGGCATCGGATATTAGCTTTCTAAAGGGCCAGGGGATCACGGTCGAGAGGTTCAATTTGGGCCGTCAACCGCAGGCGTTTACGCGGTCACCGATGGTGATGGCAGCAATGGGACCTCGGGCTGAGAACCTTCCGCTATTTATCGTGAACAACAGCGTACGAGCGAAAGGCTGCTATCCCTCGCGTGCCGAGATGGCAAGTTGGTTCGGACTCGATGCGGCCGCACTCGAAGAAAAGCCACGTAAGCAGCTGAACGTGCTGCCGAGTGACGGGTGCTGCTCCGATGTGGATTGACAACCTGGAGACAAGGTTCGCTTTCTTCACCGGAAAAGGTGGGGTCGGAAAGACCTCCCTTTCGGCGGCAACGGCACTGCAATTTGCAGAGCTCGGACTGCGGACAATCATCATTAGCACCGATCCAGCTTCGAATCTGGATGAGGTCTTTGAGACCAAACTTGGCATGGAGCCAACTCCGATATCCGGTATTCCTGGGCTGTTTGGAGTCAATCTCGACCCTGAAGCGGCGGCTCAAGCGTATCGAGAGAAGATCGTGGGTCCGTACCGTGGCGTGCTCCCCGAAGCTGTCCTTCGAAACATGGAAGAGCAGTTTTCAGGGGCTTGCACCACTGAGATCGCTTCTTTCGATGAGTTCGTGAGGCTCATTACCGATCCAGCAACTGTTGAGAAGTTTGACAGGGTGATTTTTGATACCGCTCCAACCGGTCACACACTGCGGCTACTTTCTCTGCCAAGTGCCTGGAACGGATATCTGAACACGACGACATCGGAGACGAGCTGCCTCGGCCCCCTTGCCGGACTCCAAGATCAGCGCGAAAAGTACAAGAGCGCGTTGGAGCGTCTGGGGGACCCTGGACAAACCACCATTGTTCTGGTCGCAAGGCCCGAAAGCTCAAGCTTGAATGAGGCGGCCCGGACGCAGAATGAGTTGGCGGAACTGGGAATCCGGAACTTACGCTTGGTCGTGAATGGTGTATTTGTCGCGACCGATACGCAGGACCCGGTAGCGATGGCTTTTGCCGAAGGTTGTCGGAATGGGTTGGCTAGCATGCCTGATGGCCTGAAGCTTCTACCCCTTTCGCAAGTACCGATGATGGGGTTCAACATTGTTGGTCGTCAGGCGCTTGAGGCCCTTGTCTTGCCGATGCAAGCGACGGTTGGCGATGGCGATCATCTGATCGAAGTTCCTCATGGGCTGGATTTCGGCACGTTTGTCGACGAAATCTCTCAGTCGGGCAGCGGCGTGATCATGACGATGGGCAAAGGTGGGGTCGGAAAAACCACCATCGCGGTCGAGATTGCTCTCGAACTCGGACGACGCAATTTCCCAGTTCTGCTAACCACCACTGACCCGGCGGGAAATCTTGACGACTGGAAATCTCAGTTCCCTTCGAACGTAACCGTCCGATCGATTGACCCGGGAACTGAAATCAAGAAGTACTCAGAGAATATTATCGAAGCAGCCCGACCTGAAATGGATGAAGAGGGGCTTGCGTTGCTGGTTGAGGACTTGCGGTCGCCTTGTACCGAGGAGATTGCTGTGTTTCGCGCGTTTGCGGAAGCAGTCTTTGAGGGCAAGCAACGGTTTGTGGTTGTGGATACTGCCCCGACTGGACACAGTCTCTTACTGCTCGATTCGGCGGAGGCTTATCACAGGGAGGTTCTACGAACCACCTCGGAAATGCCGGAATCGGTTCGTCAACTCCTTCCAACGCTTCGGGACCCGGTTCAAACGAAAATCGTTATTGTCACCCTTCCCCAACCCACGCCGGTTCATGAGGCGGAGCGGTTGCAGGACGATTTGCGCCGAGCTGGAATCGAGCCGTTTGGCTGGATTGTGAACCAGTCACTCTCTTTGGCGGGACCTACGGATCCCTTGCTCCGTGCCAAAGCCAACCAGGAATCCGGGCCATTCGCGGAAGCGGCTAGGCTCTCGAATCGACTTGTGGGGATGGCTTGGACCCCTAAGGTGCATCGATCTCAACCCTGCGAGTAGACCTCTATGAAAATCGCTATCTTCTCCGACGTTCACGCCAACTTGCCCGCGATGCTCGCGGTGAGGGATCACATTGCGGCCGGTAACTATGACCTGGTCTATTGCCTTGGCGACCTTGGCGGCTATGCCAGCGAACCGAACGAGGTTCAAGAAGTTGTGGTGGCGATGGGCTGCCCAACTGTGCTTGGCAATTACGATGAGGGCGTTGGGTTTGAACGGGAGAGCTGTGGCTGTCATTACATCAAGCCGTTCGATATCGAAATGTCGAACGTCTCATTCTTCTGGACCCGGGAGCATACGTCGGAGCCCAATAAAGCCTGGTTGCGAGAGTTGCCCCGCGAGATTCGGTGCCAGGTTGATGGGCTTCGTGTTTTGCTGTGCCACGGATCACCGCGAGATACGACGGAGTACCTTTTTGAGAACCGCTCTGATGGTTATCTGAAGCAGTTCACGGCTGATGGTGTAGCGGATGCCGGTGCCGAAGTGATTGTTTTTGGGCATACCCACGTGCCATTCCATCGGATGGTGAATGGAGTTCACTTCGTGAATACAGGCAGCGTTGGCCGTCCGAAGGATGGAGATGTTCGGGCTGGCTATTGTTCGTTGACTATCGAAGGTGGAGCAGTGAGTTCGGAACAGATTCGGGTCGAGTACGACGTTGAGAGCGCTTGTCAACGACTAGTTACAGCGGGTTTGCCGGAGTATTTCGCCGAGTATCTTCGGACGGGCGGCGTTGTAACGGCGCCTCAGGCTTAAGCAAGGATGGGTTGTATTGATGTGAGTGGTGGAACATGCCACCCATTGAATCGTCTCCAAGGGAGTGGCACAGAGGTTTGCATGTTTGCGCTCGAAAAAATGGATTCTGTTCGTCGGATTCATTGCAGTAGGCGTTCGGACATCCTACGGTCAAACGAGCACGATGGCGGATATTACGGCTTCGGTGATGCCGGCGATTAAGCTCTGTAAGATTGCCGATCTTCAATTTGGAACGTTTGTTTCGGGTACGCCGGGAACGATCACGATCGATCCTACAGGATCCCGCACGGCGAGCGGCCCAATCTTAATCTCCAGTGCGAACAGCCCTGTCGGGGCGGCAACTTTCACTGTTGACGGCTCGTCCCACTTCGATTTCACGATTATGCTTCCGAGTTCCGTTACCCTCAATGGCCCGAGTGGGTCGAAGATGACGCTCACCAAGTTCGTTAGCAGCCCTTCGGGTCACGGAACCATACCTTCAAAGGGTTCAGGAACGATCAGCGTGGGTGCGACGCTTACCGTGGGTGGTAACCAAACGCCGGGGGCGTATTACGGAACGTTTTCGGTTACCGTACATTACGAATAATTCTGGCATTAGGGTGTTAGGAGTCTCGACTTCGTCTCGACGCAATTTGGACTGGCCGGATTTCCCCCTCACCACCCTCCGACCGCTCGGACGCGGTGGAGGGAATCAGTGCCGTTCTGCTGCTGTGGATTCGAGAGTTTGGAGTCTTTCGGGTTCTATTTAACTTGTGCTGCGCTGGCGCTGAATTGGCCGACGGTGTTAGCGGTGGCTACTCGTTTTGTTCCCAAGTGGAACCTGTGTGGGGTTTTGCAGTCTTCACCACTGCTTCGTGGAGCGGTTAAATGAAAAATTGCAGATTTGCACTGAAAAAGTGGATTCCAGTTCTCATGGCAGGTGCCCTGATGACAGTTGGAGCACAAAGCGCCCTTGGACAGTCAACGGCAACGGCTAATGCTACGGCGGGTATTGCATCGGCCTTGACGATTGTCAAAGTTACTGACTTACAGTTTGGGATGTTCGTTTCGGGGATTGGCGGAAACGTCGTAGTCTCAACTTCAGGCACGAGAACTTCGGCTGGCCCTATCCCCCTGACTCTATCGGCTAACCCGGTGGGTGCGGCGAGCTTCACAGTGACCGGTGGTGCTAACTATGTGTACACGATCTCGCTGCCGACAACGATTAGCATTGCGGGGCCAACCGGCTCGACAATGGTGGTGAACCAGTTCACTACGAATCCGACAGCGACAGGAACACTTTCGGCGGGTGGAACTTCGGTTATTACAGTCGGTGCCACGCTGCAAATTAGTGGCAACCAAGTTCCAGGGGCTTACACCGGAACATTTACAGTCACGGTCAACTATCAGTAGTTCGAGATAGTGCACCAACAACCCTGGTTTCGAACTTGATATCGACATATTTGCGTCGACCCCAAATGGGGTGATGCTCGGAATTCTCCTTATGACACTCAATGCGTTTTCAGCTTTCACTGCCCGACCCTTCAGGCTCACACTTTTGACACTCGCCTGTATTGCGTCGGCGAACTCTCACGCAACTCAGGGTCGGAGCGTCGGTAGTGGCGACCTCCTTATTGCCCCCACTCGAGTCATGCTCGAAGACTCCAAGAGGTCTATCGACGTTAACCTTTTGAACATAGGATCAAAACGAGCGACGTATCGAATCTCACTCATCCATCAACGGATGAACGACGATGGCAAGCTAGAAGAGATCCAGACAGCGGGTCCTGGCGAGCGGTTTGCGGACGAGCTTGTTCAGTTCAGCCCTCACCAGGTTGTTCTTGAACCCAACGTATCTCAACTCGTTCGCATCCAGCTTCGGCTGCCGGCTGAACTTGAGGCAGGAGAGTATCGCTCCCATATCCTCATCCGGGCGATACCGGAGCCGGTTGGCACAGATACCGTTGTCAATACGGCTTCGGGGGAGACGGGCATTTCGATGCAACTGGCACCCATCTATGGTGTTTCCATTCCTCTCATCGTGCGCCATGGCAAGACGAGTTCGGCGATTGGCATGAAGGACTTGAAGCTTGCGACAACGGTTTCTGGCGAGCAAGTTGTCACCGGGCACTTAACGCGGACGGGTAATGCCTCGGTTTACGGTGAAATTCAGCTCATGTACATCAAGAGCGGAATGGTCTCGACGCCAATCGGAAATCTCGGTGGGGTCGCGGTGTATTCACCGAATACGGACCGGAATTTCTCAATTCGGCTTGCACTTCCTACAAGTGTGAATCTTCATGGTGGGACGATCAAGGTCATGTATATCCGCTCGGCAGCGGAAAGCAACAAGCCGATCGCGATTGGCACCCTGGATGTTTCGTAGAGGCTAGATCGGTCCACTACGAACGCAGGTGCTTATGGGAAGTCGTGCAGTAACTGTTCGACTTCTCGGACATCGCGGTAGTCGAAGTCTCCTCACCGTTCTCTGTGTTCTCTTCACAAGCGGTTTCACTCAGGTTCCTGCCAAATCTGTCGCCCCGCAAACGAATCGGCTTAGTGTCGTTTCACGACCAGAGGACAGCCTGATTCTTCTCTCGGTTCACATGGCGGGAATATCGGTCTCACCTGGGCTCGAAGCCTATCAGTACCCAGGTGGGGTCTTGGTGCCACTTGGTGAAATATGCCGTTGCTTGGAGTTGTCGGTTAATGTCAACGTAGGTCTCGGAACTGCAGATGGATTTGTACGCATCAAGAATCGGCCGTTCCGACTTGATCTTGCAAAACACACCGCAAACCTCAACGGTGTCGCTCTCCCGTTTGATAGTGCCGGGATTGAGTTGCATCGGAATGATATCTACATCGATGCCAAGATTTTGAGCACATGGTTCGACCTTGGGCTCAAGGTCGACGTCTTTGGGTCGGACATATCTGTTCAGCCAGGGGAGCCTTTGCCGATACAACTGAGGCTGGAACGCGACAGGCAGGGAAAGTTGGCGACATCTGGCTTTTCTACCTACCGGGACCCTGGCTTCCCGGTGGTGCCCAATCCCTATCAAATGTTCGGTGGACCTTCCTTTGATCAGACGTTCGGATTGAGTTTGGGACCGAAAGGCACGGGCTTGGACGCACATTATTCGGCACTTCTCGCCGCTGATGTGGAACGCCAAGGTCTGACAGCATTCCTTCAACTGGATTCTGGCTCGACGCTTGCCAATGGATCGGTGTCGGTTGGGCAAACGGATCCTGATGGGCATCTGCTAGGCAGTCTTCATGCCCGAGAGGTCGCGGTTGGACAGTTTTACGTCCCTGCCTTCCCGCTTCTTTGGGATACCCACCTTGAGTCTGGACTCCTTGTTAGCAGCTATCCGATTGATCGTTCTTCGCAGTTTGATGTCACATCCTTTTCCGGGGTTCTGCTCGCAGGGTGGGATGTTCAGTTGTTCCTTGGCACTGCATTAGTTGACTATCAGATGTCTAACTCTAGCGGCAGATACACATTCAAGAACGTGCCGCTCGCGTTTGGAGTCAATTACTATCGCCTTGTGTTTCATGGTCCGGGTGGTGAGCAGCGGGTTGAGACAAAAACCTCGAACATCGCGAATGAGCTTGTTGCGCCTGGCGAGAATTGGTATCGAGTCGTAGTAGATCCGAGTTTCGAAAGTGCGAGCCCGATCTCAGCCCGAACTGATCTTGGTTTGACCGGCAATGTTTCCACGACGGTAGGACTCGCAACCACGACGCTTACCGATGGTCCCCATACCTACGGCTCGTTGGGTCTTCAAGCCTTTACGCTTGGAGTTCGCGGATATGCCGAGATGACCTCTGACCCAAAGTCGGGGACCGCGGAGGAAGTGGGGGTGCAGTGGTTTTGGAAGGAAACAAGCGTGACCCTTAACCAGCTATGGGTTCAGGATTTGCGTAGTGAGTTACTGCTCCAGAACCTCGACCCAATCAAGTCACAAACCAGGCTTCAAATCGGCAATATCGCGATGCCCAGGTGGTCGGGCATGTTACCTACCGACTTGTACCTTGCTCATGAGAAAACCCGAGGGGGTATCGAGCGGTGGGAAATCCGGGACCGGATGTCTTTTCAGAGCCATGGGTATAGCATCACCGATTGGTTCGACTGGCGCCAGCAAACGGGACAAGGGATCAGCACGCAGGGACAAGTTCTCGTGACTCGCTGGGGTGATGGTCCGTTACTGCAGGGTGCGATTCATTACTCGTGGACCGATGCGCTCAGCATCAACCAACTCAGTCTTCAGATTCGAAGGTTCTATGCGAATCAGCGGGTGCTGACATACGGCATGTATGAGACTCCGATGGATCGCAACCTTGGAGTCACGGCGTCGCTTGCGAGAAGTTTTGGGACTTACACCTATGGCTATACGGTCGATGTTTCTAAGCTGAATGGGATTGTCCTAGGCCTGAGTTTGTCGTTCGGGACGGTACGGAATCCGCAGACGAACCAATGGAAGCACACCGCATCGTCGCAAGCAACATTGGGGGCCGTGCTTGTGCGGGTATTTCGTGATGTAAACGGCAGCGGAAAGTTGGACCCCGGGGAAGAGGTTTTAGAAGACGTCGGGGTGTTTGCAAACAACCTTCCGATTGGGCGGCACACGGCTAAGGACGGGACTGTGCTAATCGATAGCTTGCCTGCGTACAAACCGGTCGACTTGCGGGTGGCGGAGGCCACGCTGAGCAACCCCCTTTGGGTTTCGTCCCGGGTCGGGGTTCGGATCACGCCTCGTCCAGGAAATGTTCCGGTGCTGGACTTCCCTATCGTATGTACGGGTGAGGTCACGGGAACCGTTTTCGAATTGAAGGACGGAGCCACTGAACCGATTGGCGGTGTTTCACTTGAGTTGGTTGGTGCAAAGGGCCAAATATTGGCAACGCAGGTTTCGGCCTTTGACGGATATTTCGCGTTTCAGAAGGTCGGGATCGGGATATCGTTTGTCCGGACGGCTTCTACCAGTCGATACCGGGCCGTAGGCGATGGACTGAAGATCACGATTCCACCGGCGGGAGTGTATTTGGATGGATTGAAGCTGGTGGTTGAAGCGAAGGTGCCGGGGGCCTGACTTCGCCTCGACATGCCAGGGTGGCTCAGCCGAGCCACCCCGTATTTTTAACATCGAAAGAATTCGGTCAAATCAACGTATAATAATAAGACGTCCTACCCTTCGGGGTAGCAAAGGTGGTCCTAGCGACCACCTATTTTTTTATGTGTTCGACTGCAAAAAAACGGCGGATCTGCGTTTACGTCGATGGATTTAACCTCTATCGTGGCCTTGCAAAGCCCTTGGATTGCAAGTGGGTGAACTTGCAGCGCCTATTTGAGAAACTCTACGAGAATGACGAGGTCGTTCGAGTCTATTTCTTTTCGTCATGGATTAGCGGCCCCAATAGGTACAACCAGCAAACCTATGTCGATGCCCTCTAGCAAATGCCCAAAGTCGAAGTCAAGATGGGCAAATTCGTCTTGCGAGACTGCTACTGTCAAGTAAAGGAATGCTCGGCAGAGTGCGAGCGCGTCTACACCGTTCCAATAGAGAAGAAAACCGATGTCGCAATCGGCGCCACCATGGTCCGGGACGCCTATCTTGACCTGTATGACGTTTGCGTTCTGGTGTCGGGAGATTCGGACTTCACTCCAGCGGCGAAGATGGTAAAGGAAAAGCAAAAGCGCCTTGAAATCAAAGTTCCGTCCCTTGGAAGGGACGTTGACGCCATTCGCGGAAAAACTCACGAATTCAAGCAAATCGCCGACGAGATTGGCTTGTTACCAGTCGCCCTTCTGATCCAGAGTCAGTTGCCACAGGTCTGGGAATCACTGAATGGACGGAAGCACCACCGACCGGGTGGATGGCGTCAGGCACCACCTTCGGCATATAGGGAATACCTGGCGACCATTCCAGACAATCAATCTGCTGACGTCTGACCAGTTTATGGCGAGGGTCGGGGCCCTAAACCACTTCGCCAGCCCAAACATAGGAGGCTGGGACCCCGATTGAACTCCAGAAATCTGCGATGGCTTCGCGCTCTTTCTCCATCTCCTCGACTTGCTCAACCTGTTGTGCGTTGAAACCAATCGCTTTCGCCACGTCTGCGAGTTCGATAACAATTCGTTCTCTGCTCCCACCGACATGAGAAGCACCAGGTGGTGCGTGATGGGCCGATGACGGCTACCCCGATACCAACTCCGATTGAGATTCACGAGGTGCCGACTGCACCGCCAACCGTGACCCGAGTCACACCCCTGGCTCCTCGCGTTATCTCGAGGCCAGTACAGCTTTCTCCACGTCCCATCACGGGTGAAGTATTGTTCGGCGAGCAGTATCTGGGGGCGCGACACTGCGGGCTAGAAATCATCAATTCCACTCCAGAAGATGCGTTACTGATCCTAGCTACCACTGGCACAAAGTCAAAGATCCTTGCCTTCTACGTTCGGGATGGTGATACCTTCAAGTTGACATGTGTCCCCGCGGGCACCTACGATAACTATGTCCGAAAGGGCCATGGGTGGTTGGGACCGAAGATGCGTTTCTTCGAACCGACATTCTTTGGTATGTTCGCCGATCCCATTACGTTTGCGGAGACCCAGCGAGACGGCACAGTGGAGTATCAAGAGAACAGCCTAACTCTCCACTCGGTACCAGGTGGAAACATCCACTTAAAAAGACTTGATGATGAGGACCGTCCTGGTGGTGAATGACGGGCGGCGATTGCCACCACTCAGAAACGCCAAGACTTGAACCGTCGCAAATCGAACTGATCAAATCGCTTTCAACGACTTCATCCCTGGTGGGCCGGTGACTCAACGCTTTCAGCGTTGATCGAATTCGATTTCGTAACCCAGCGTAGCCTCGCTTTGCGATGCAACACTGGGCTTTGTGGACAGAACGCCTTCGGCGTTCGGCCGGATGGGATATCGATTTCGATGTTGATTGGGCTCTGGGTTCAGTGGTGTTTGCCGGAGGGCTTCTCTTCAGTAGCAAAATGCACTATTCGAAAGTGGCGGACGCTATACCTTTGGCATAGACGTCGATCTGCACGCCAAATTCCAGGCAAGCCCCGTCGTCGGGGCATGCCTTCGCTTTTTGGAGAGGATTGCCTGTGGCAAACCGGAGTCGGCGGTGGCATGACCTTCGGCGTGTGGCGCTCAGTGTGCTTGGGCGGTTGGTTCGCGTATCCAAATGGGATTGATCTCGTAGAGTCGCGCGCCAGATTCCAGGCAAGTCCCGTCGTCGGGGCATGGCTTCGCTTTTGGGAAAGGATGGCCTTTGGCAAACTGGAGTGGTGGGTGGCATGGCGTTCGGCATGCATCGCTCTTTGTGCTTGGCCGGTTGGTACTCAGACCAGTTTTGCGTTACTCTGGGGGTATGAAGTTGGGTCGGTTTGGGGCTTTGTTGGTGGGCTTTGTGATGGCTGGTGCTTCATCAGCCGCTCAGTTGATTCCGCCGGCGCCGCCTAATCCCTTTACGGTGCGGTCTGCTTCGGGAAGAACCACCTTATGGGTGAATCCTACGGAGCCGAACCTGCTTTTTCCGGCGAATTGCACGGCGAAGCGCGACGGGAAGGTGCTTTGGAAGAAGCGATTTCCGTTCACATTCGAAGCAGTTGGTATCTCCGACAGCGGCATTGCGGGGGGATATGGGTACATGACGGGCGGCGACGGGGAAACCCGAGTCGTTGCGGCGATCACAGATTCCACGGGCAAGCTTCGAGTTGTGAAGACCTTGAACTTCAACCAGGAGCAAATCCCGGATTCACGACAAAGCCCGGCTTGGCAAGGGCTGTTGTTTGACCCCGACCACGACCGCATGATTACGCGCGTTGAAGGGCTAAAGACCGGGGATGGGCTTGAGTCTTGGTGGGTGTACTCCCTCTCGAAGGCGACGCAAATCGGAACGATTCTGCCTCGCGTGGACGGAGATCAGACGGGTGTGTTTGTGACGGGCGCGAAGCTGGTGAAGGGCACCGACCTGATTCTAGCGAGTTGGCAACGGTATGACAGCCAGACCGAGAAGATTGGGCAGTTCTTCACTCTGGTCGACTCTTCGTCGAAGATTGTGTGGCAATTCGACTTGCCGGGAGATTTCGACAAGGACTTCAGCGAGCGCGAAGGATCCCGTCTATTAACCGAAATGAGGACAGGTGGTTCACTCCTTGATGTAAGTCAACCGGGCAGGTTTGAAATCCGATCCATTAAAGGTAGGTCTCGAATCACCTATGAGGTTAAGCGAACCGGGGTGCACTGGAAGGTAACCGAAGTCAAACGACAGCCCTTTGTTTCGGCGGTGAAGAAGATAGCCGCAACAGTATCCATTTCTGCGTCGGTGGACATGTCGTCAGCCATCCGCGATGTGGCGGACTTTCAACTTTGGGGGGACAAGATTGTGTTCCTCCGCAACGGAAAGACCCCATCCGTGTGTGTCGTCGACATGAAGGGCAATCTGATTCGAGAAATTCGAATGCCTAAAGGATCGAATTCCAGCTCGCGTGATTTTCTTGCCAAAACGGGCGGAGCTCACTTCGTCCTATTGTCTTCAGCTTCGGGTGCAAACACTCAATCGTATGCGTGGAACATTGATGTGTCGACTGGCAAGGTCACTCCATTGGACAAGTTCAAATCGCCATGGATCAAATCTGTCGCCGGTCATTCAGATGGCAGCTTCGCAGTGACGTCTATGGAAACGTTGAAGTTCTCCGCGACGGACCATCTCAGCCTCTACGGCCCTGATGGGCGGCTGATGTGGATGGATGGTGAATCTGGTTATTCGGGCGGCCCGGAGGAGTTATTAAGTCCAGAGGGTGTGGCGATCGATGCCAATGGGCACGTCGTCGTGCTCGACGTTATCCGGCACACGCTTCAGACCTTTGGGGCTGATGGAAAATTCGTACGATCCATCAATCTCGACAAAAGTGTCGGCCGCAAACTGAGCTATCCAACGCAAATCACCTGTCTTCCAGATGGGAATTTTTGGTTGGTGGACATGGCTGAGAATGGGTGCTTTCACCTTGACCGAAACGGCAAGGTTTTGGGGAATTTCGCGGCCAAGTTTGCCAATGGGCGCAAGATCGACGTCCATGACAGCATCCGGGTTGACGGATTGTTACGCCCGTGGATTTCCACCGAATCTGGGTTCTGTCGACTGGATGCTAAGGGAGTCGTTGCCGAAACCGTCGGCCGCCGACAACGGCGGGGAGGGCTCGGGAGAATCTCGCAAATTCACGTCGGGGCAGATGGCCGGATCTACGCAGTAGACAGCGAAACAAGCGGGGTTCATGTCTTTGATCGGAAGGGACATTCTCTCTTTGTCTGCCAGCCAACACCAAAGGAATTCAAATCTGGCCAAGCGATACTCATCATCACGCTATCGAGTGACATTTATCTGAGTGGAGGCGAGGCGGCTGGGTTCTTGCATTTCTCACCCTCTGGAAAGCGGCTCGGCTATGTGCCCGGCTGTGACGGAGAAGGACCAGAAGTTCCCATTCGGCCCCAGTTAGATTGGCGGTGGATGGGAATTCATCTTGTTAACGAGCGTGGAAAGTCAGTCGCTCGCCTAAGACGCTTTCCTGACCAGTCGTGGATGGAGGGCCCAAGTGCGGTTGCGCCAGATGGGCAACTTGTTGCGATCGAGGAGTTGAGCTATTTCGGCCCGAAGAACGTGCCGCGAAAGATCGCTTTCTACTCGGCGACTGGCCAGGCTCAGAGTCAGGCGCTTTTGCCAGCGGAGATGCCGGACACATATGGCACTGCCTATGATGGCGAGAGGTGCTATTTCACCACAGAAAAGGGGCTCCTTGCCACAAATCGGAATGGGAAGATTATCTGGCGGTATCAGCCGGCAGGATGGAGCTTGAGTTGGAGTGTATTTGCCACGAAATTCGGGATTGCGCTTTATGATCGAGATCACACGGTTCGGTGGGTTGACGTGAAGTAGGTGTTGGGTACCTATTCCCGAAGTGATCGAGTGCCACCAACAGATCTGTCCAGTCTTGTAGCCCCGGTGCCAGGTCGCATCACCTCGTAATAAAGATCTCGAATTTCCAGAATGGCTTGGAGCCGCTCCTCGTATGTTCGTGTTTGCCAATAGCGAACTGAGGCTTCGCTCGATTTAGTGTCACCAAGCGTGGTTGTGCCGCCGACTGATTGCCTTCGCTGTTCTGGCGTCATGGTTGTACCTGCTTTAGTCTAGTCGAGATTTGGGGCTTTCGGCTTGGAGATTTCAGGGTGACGAAGCGCTCAGACCGTTCCTAATCAAGTCGCCATTGGGCCCGAATTGAGGTCAATGGGTTGAGATTGGAGGCAGCGAAGACCCTTATGCCTACAAACTTTTGATGTATGGTCCCACATCACTGTATTTCCAATAACCGTCGGAGCCGTGTTGGAAATGGTCTAACCGGTTAACTGAGCAATTGATTGTTGATATCTTATTTCCGTTATTCGAAAAGCTCAGTTAAGGCTTTCCATGACCAAAAAGAGAACATCTTTCCCCTTTTCCATCAAGTTTGTCAGCAAAATTAAGAGCCTTCGTCGGAGCACAACTGACGATACTAAGCTAGGCGCTCGGAAATCTGGTGCCACATTGGACCAGATTTTGAGATCGCTTCGATCCCCTTCGCGGAGGCTGAACAATCGAATGGCCCCCGCCGAAGTTGCGACGCCGGACCGCACCAAAGCAAACAATCGTGTGGCTGGTGTGATCGCCTTAATCGTATTTGTCGTGATCGTGGGGTGCACACAAATGGCAAGGAACGGATTCCGCGATGTCGGCAAGACTATCCACTCGGCCGCAAATGAGGCGGGCCGCTCGTTCAGCGGTCGCAATTCCTCAACCAACCGAGCAGTAGCGGACCGTACAAGCACCCCGAATCGTGAGATCTCTGATCGTGTGGAACAAGCGTTGCTTGAAGACGATCACCTCGGGCTATCCGACCTATCAGTCGAAATGGCGGGTGGTGTGGTTACGCTGCGGGGGAAGGTGATCAGCGAGGTGCAAAATCAACGAGCAGAACATATCGCGCGCGCAACAGTCGGGACTGGATATACCGTGGATGACTTGCTGGTCATTGGTTAGTTTCGGTTATCTCGCCCCTCCAAACAAGAAAAGACCCGCAGTTTCGTGGGGGGCCAGATAATTTCTGGTAGACGAACCTTCGCCAAGGCTTCGGCGCGCGGGCCAGCAGGGACTTCTCGATTCACTTCGTTCATTTCCCTCGCTACGCTCGGCGGGATGTCGCTTCGCTCCACTTCTCGTCCCTGCCGGACAAACGGCCACCGCAAATGGAAAAGGGCCCCAGAAGGCCCCTTTTTCCATTTAATAACTTGGTAGGCCGGCAGGGACTCGAACCCTGGACCCGATGATTAAGAGTCATCTGCTCTACCAACTGAGCTACCGACCCAAGCTCAGATAATGTACCACAGGGGGTAGGGTGGGCGCTACGCCCGCGCCAAAAGAACTCGGTCTGGTTTAGGTGAGGCACCCCGCAGGTTGACTACGGTGCGATGCCTACGTGTCTCATTACCAGTGTCGCCTAAAAATGGTAATTCGGTTGATTTCAGGAGATGGCCTTGAGTGTGCGTTGGACTGGTGACAGTTGATGGGTTTGACATAGCGGGGCCTATCCTTCGCGTGAAACACCCCGGGACACGACATGCTGGCAATTGAACCAGGTTTATCTTTTAAAAGGACATTACTTCACATTCGTGGTACGATATACTTGCATTTGTGTAGCAGGCAGAAGTTGTTCGCTTTGGGAGGTGAAAGCATGATCTTCGGATCTTGTGTGGCTTTCTTCACTGTAATCGTGGGGCATACCGGACCCGCGACGGATATAAGTACCGCGAGCATCGTCACGCATCGAGGCGCCCGTAGGGTTTTTGCGTCAAGGCAGGCCTCAGCCGCACCTGATATCGGGCAAGCTAGTCACGTTCACCCAATGTATTCCACTACTGGAGCTTACGTACCGGCAAAGAACCAGACAATGCCGTGTTACTTTTCGGGCACCGCATGTCGAGCAGGGGGAGCCATCTATCCGGCCGCTGGGGCCAATATGGTCGATTCGCAACTCACGATCAACGGCGAAGTCGTCTGCACGGTTACTGCGACTCCACCGATGATGTACGCCGCAATGTTTCCATCGGTGATCTTTGACAGCACTCATTTTGCAAATGGCTCTGTCGTCACGGTCACAGCGAGTGGGCACGACAGCCTCGGCAACTTTTTCACAGGGTCGGGAAGTTCGACAGTCAAAAACAGTGCGGCCCTTTATGGTCGCTATGACTTCGAAGTCATCAGCCCGGGCGGTCCAGGCCAAAAAGGGATCCCGATTGTTCAGGCGTATTGTTCCTTTGCGAACATCTTGGCGACCCAGACCGTCGTCCCCCTCGGTGCCAGTGACCAAGGCTGGAAGTCTTCCCGCTTTTACGGCGATCTTCAAACGTCAGGCTCAAGTATTGTCTATGTCCACACGCATGGCGAACATATAAACCAAAGCTGGAATCCGCCGACTCCACCTTCGGATACATTCATTTTGGCAGATTTGGATGAGATCCCCCGTGATGCCGCCAACAGCCAATCCGACTATCACATCCTGGCTTCGACCGTGTTCGAAAAGGAGACGTACGCGATCGGAACGGGGGGCCTGCCGCCCTATAACCCAAACGGAGTTCCGCCAATCTGGCTCGAATTCAACGACGCCTGTTACACAGGACAAAACAACGCCTTCGCCTCTGCGTTTCTGTATCCATACGCGAACGCATATGGCGGCTGGTGCGAGAATCAGACGCAGTTGGGTTGGTCCATTGCAAAGTACACCGATCAGACTGCGGTTTGCGCCGATGCGTTTTGGAGCCTCCTCCTGCTTGGATTCACTGCAGACGAGGCTCGCGTTAGGATCCCAATGGTTTATCAGAATGGAAGTTGGACGGGAGATCCTAGGCAGCTCGTGCAGTGTTGGGGAGACTGGAATATGCGCCTGCACGGAGTCTATACGAACTCGCCAGGCCAGGAGACAAGATGGCACACTTAAGTCGAACGATATGTCTATTTAGCGTTGGTATGATGCTGTCTTCGGCGTTTGGCCAGAAGATCGTGACGGGCCGAAAGCTGCTAGCCGGAGAGTTGCATCCAGCCGTCGTTGCCGCGAAAGCGGCTGACTTCGTCCGCTTGCTGGGACACAACCCCGGCGAATTGAAGAATATGCTACTCACGGCAGATCCAAGGCGTGGTAGCCGTGACTGGCTTGTCTACACAGGAGGACACGAACATTGGATTGGTCTTGATGCGGTCGGAAACGTGAATTTCTATGCCTTTCAAGCACGGAGGCAAGATCAATTCCGCAATAAGGGTCGAACCGGGAAGCAGTTCTGCCAGAACGCCGCGCAGGCAAAGGCTCACCTTTATGCGGTGGCTACTAAGCTGGGGATTCCATTTGGCAGTGTTCTGAAGTCCTTTTCGTGGGCACGCGATGGCGAGGTTGCCGACGCTAACTCGGCAGGGTCGTTTGGAGGCAGCTTTGTTGATTCCCACGGGAAAATGCTCGCGGCAATGAGCTGCGATCCTCAGGACGGCCAACTCGTGTTCTACGTTCGTTACAACTCACAAGTGGGTCCGCCACGCAAGCCGAAACGATGAGATTCGTAGCCCGCTGGTCGCGAGAGAGGAAATCGGTAGCGCGATGCTCCCGTGGGATCGGGAGTTTGTTGTCGCGATCGTGACCTAGGGCGGGCGCCCTAGGCTATTGTTGTTGAGCACCTTTAGCGCTTATTAGGAATTCATTTGCTATGATTCCTTGTGAGTTTGGAAAGCGAGGTTGAGGCTTATTTACATCTGCATATCCCGATGAGTGGGTACATGGGGGCTTCGGTGGTGTCGGCAAGCGATGACGGGGTCCTGATTCGATTTCCGTTGGAGCCGAATGTCAATCATCGGCAGACGGTGTTTG
Source organism: uncultured Armatimonadota bacterium (assembly GCA_903833215.1). Classification (GTDB taxonomy): domain Bacteria; phylum Armatimonadota; class Fimbriimonadia; order Fimbriimonadales; family Fimbriimonadaceae; genus Fimbriimonas. The sequence goes on along the minus strand of CAILEM010000010.1, from coordinate 5,203 downwards.
GGGGGAGCGAGTCTTCGGCGGCGATTTTATGTGCTTGGTCGCTGTTGTGGGTTCGGTTTCGTGGGTTTGAGGTCCGGCCCCGGTTGGTGATTCGATCTAATTCGTTTGAGTACACGCGGCCGATAGAGTCTGAGTTTGTGGCAAGTACGTCGCCGGTTGCGCCTAGCGAGTGGGAAAAGTGTTTGGCGGGGCTGGAGCGCCATGGGGTGGGGCGGATTCAGGTTCGGGCGGTTGTGGAGTCGGGCGGAGTTGTTTGTGGGGAGTTCGTGGGGACTTTTGTGGCGATTGGGGGTTCGATTGGCGCGGCTAGCGAGATTTAGGTGAACCTCACAGGCTGCTGCGTCGGTACGATCACCGCCGGCTACGGGTGGCTGTGGCTGCTGGCGGTTTGTGCCTTGGTCGCACGCAAATAAACGAAGAGTCGCGACTGCGTCACGACGCATTTTCAGACCGGATTTCCCCCACCTAGCCTCCTGTGCGGACCGGAGACATAGGTGACAGGCGTTCGGAGACATGGGTGACACTTCGGGAGTCAATAAACTCTCGATGCCCTGGCAATCACACACAGTGGAAGAACTACGAAAAGAAATCGTCACCTTGGCCAATGTGCCTGGCGCGAACCGTGCCGAACTCGCAACTCGTTTCAAGATTTCCCGGAAGACGCTTTATAAGTGGTTAGCACTGGCTGCATCCGGTTCGGACCTAAAAGACCGTAGTCGCCGACCTCATACCGCGCCTCGCCGTGCCGGTCAAGAGGTTGAGGCAGCAGTCTTGAAGTGGCGTGACGAAGAGCCGACCTGGGGTGGGCGAAAGATCTCTCGCTTGGTCGGTAAATGCTCGGCTTCGACGGTCACAGAGATCCTTCGCCGCCATGGTCGTTTGGACGGTCCTGGAGCGGGCCAGCGGCGGGATTACATCCGCTTTGAACGCGAGTATCCGAACGAGCTGTGGCAGATGGATTTCAAAGGTCACTTTCCCATGCTCCGTGGAGATCGATGTCACCCCTTCGACGTTTTGGATGACCGAACACGCTTTTGCATCACGCTTCAAGCATGTAGTGACGAACGCAGCGAGACCGTGAAATCGCACCTCACAAACGCATTTCGAACCTACGGCCTGCCCAACGCGATCCTTTGCGACAACGGAGGTTGCTGGGGCTCCAGCGGAGCGCGCGACGTGACCCCGCTATCCATATGGATGTCTTTGGTCGGAATCAAAGTCTTGCACGGTCGTCCACACCACCCCCAAACCCAAGGCAAAGAGGAGCGCTTTCACAGGACTCTGAAAGAGGACGTCATTGTTAGGCGCGGATTTACGGACTTAGCAGATTGTCAAAAAGCATTTGATAGATTTCGAGGCGTCTACAACCTGGTCCGCCCCCACGATTCGCTTGGACTCGAAAGGCCCGGCTCACTCTACGTCTGCAGTGGCAGGCCATTCCCGGAAGGACCACTTCCTCTTCCCGAATATGCAACTCCCGACATTGTGCGGAAAGTCCAAGACGGCGGGATATTGTCGTTCAGAGGACGCCCGTTCCGTGTTGGACAAGCGCTCAAAGGCTACCCAGTCGCCATCCGACCGTTCGAAAAGGACGGAAGATTCGAAGTTCGGTTCGGCCGATCACGAATCCAAATTATCGACCTCAACGACCCCGCGTGAGCGGCGCGGCGATATTTGGAAGGCTGCGGTCGCTACGCTCCCTTGCCTTCCAAACATCGCCGGTACACTAAAGAAACAAAACAAAGGAGATAGGGAAGTGTCACCCATGTCTCCGAACAAGTGTCACCTATGTCCTTGGTCTACACACCTCCCCCGCTGGTCGCGGGAGAGGAAATCAGTGGCGTGCGGCTCCTGTGAAATCGACCGAATGTGATGTCGGTAGGCCCATTCAATCGGGACCACGATATCCAGGTCAATTCCAGAGGCTGCTGCGTCGGTACGATCACCGCCGACTACGTGGGTTTCGGTTGCCGGGTTTTGTGCCTTGATCTTGCGCAAAAGTGTAAGGAGTCTCGACTTCGTCGCGACACAATTTTATTGACCGGATTTCCCCCACGCCACCCTCCGCCCGCTCGGACGCGGTGGAGGGCCTCGATGGCGCAGTGCTACCGAAGAATCGACCGAAATTAGTGCCGTCTGCCTGTCTTTAGTTGCTGGCAACGTTAGGAGATACCATGTTTAGCGGCATGCTCCATGGCGCTGGCGAAGCGGTCTACTTCGTCGAGGGTGCTGTAGACGTTGGGGGTGACTCGGATGCCGGAGAAGGATTCTTGGGTGATTCCGACGACGTAGATGCCGTGTTTGGCGAGCAGCCAGGCTCCTAGGTCGCCGGCTTTGATGCCTTCGATTTCTACGGTGGTGATAGCACACGAGTGCTCGGGGTTTAGGTTGGTGTGGAAATGGACCTTCGGATGATCGATCAGGCGCTCGGTCCATCGCTTTCTTAGGAAACGGAAGCGGGCGGCTTTTCGCTCGACACCGATCATTTCGTGGAACGTAATGGCCTCGGCGATGGCGTTGTGGTTGGCGGCGGGGTGGGTGCCGATCTCTTCGAACTTACGGATATCGTTTGTTTGGGTAGCGGCGGCAGCCATCATGGGCCACAAGGTTGGGATCTTGGCTTTGTTGACGTGAAGAAAACCTGTGCCCATTGGGGCAGATATCCATTTGTGCAGTGAGGTGCCGTAGTAGTCGCAGCCGAGGTCCTTTTGGTGAAATGGGAATTGGGCGAAGGCGTGGGCACCGTCGACGATGACGGGGATTCCGTGCTTGCGGCCGAGGTCCGTCACCATCTTCACAGGGAAAATCTGGCCGTTCATAAACGAGACTTGCGACACCAGGATCAGTTTGGTTTTGTCAGTGAGGCCAGCGGCGAAGGCATCGAAGAGGTCTTTGGGAGACTTCGGAACGTGAGGTGGTTTGACCTGGACGAGTTTGATCCCATCCCTCCGCTCGCGCTGCTGGATCGTGGTGATCATTCTTGGGTAGTCGAGATTTGAGGTCAGGACCTCGTCACCGGCTTTGAGGTCGATTCCCAGGAGGCAAATTTCCAGCGCCTCACTCGCATTTCGGGTCAGGGCGATCTCTTCGGAGTCGCAGCCGAAAACGGTTGCCAGGCGACGACGGACGGCCTCAACTTCCGGTTCCAAATGCTGCCACATGTAGTAGCTAGGGGCCTTGTTCGAATAGTCAATCTGACGCTTGAGTGCTTCCTCGACAATGCGCGGCGCGGGTGCGCACCCTCCGTTGTTAAAGTTCACGACGTTGCGGTCGAGGTCGAACGATTGCTGAATCTGGGCCCAGAAGTCTTCATCTTGGGCAGCTAACTCAGGATTCCTCTCTGCTCGTTCGATGAGCTTCGCAACGATGTCAAGCGTTTCGTTTCTGAAAGCAGCGAGGCAAACGGCAGAGGCAAATAAGTCGCGACGGGAAAGCACGGGGGAAGATTCGCGCTTTGGACTGAGATTCCTGCTTGCAGTGTTCATAACACTCAGTTTTCCGTTTTGGCGCGCCAACGATTGATGCGACGCACGCGCCGCCCCTACACGACGCGGAAAATTTGATATTTGTGAGTCTGCGGCGAAAGCGACGTAAGCGACGCACGCGTCGCCCCTACACGGCAGGAAACGGGCATAATTCGACTATGGAGAGTCCACGATGCCGTTGATCGATATGCCGCTTTCGGAGTTGGAGGTCTACCAGGGTCGAAACCCTAGGCCGGTTGATTTTGATGCGTTCTGGGACCAAGGGCTTGCCGAAATGCGCGCGGTGGACCCCCAGATTGAGCTCACGCCGTACGATCTGAAACAGTCGATCGCGGACTGCTTTGAGCTTCGGTTTACGGGGGTAGGAGGCGCACGCATTTTCGCAAAACTTCTGATTCCCAAGAAGCTGGAGGGTCCAGCGCCTGCGATAGTTGGGTTCCACGGATATAGTGCGAACAGTGGAGACTGGTCGGACAAGCTTAATTACGTGGCCAACGGCGCGGTCATGGCGTTTATGGACTGTCGTGGGCAGGGTGGAAAGTCGGAGGACGTCGGAGGAGTTGTCGGCACGACATTGAACGGCCACATTATTCGCGGACTGAGTGACAAGCCCGAGAAGATGCTGTACCGGCAGATCTACCTTGACTGCGCCCAGCTTGCCGGGATCGTGATGGCGATGCCAGAGGTCGATCCAACTCGCGTTGGAGCTACGGGTGGATCGCAAGGTGGAGGCTTGACCATCGCTTGTGCGGCGCTAGAGCCACGACTCAAGAGGGCGGTGCCGGTGTTCCCGTTCCTCTCAGACTACATGCGGGTTTGGGAGATGGATCTCGCTACGAATGCCTATGCCGAGCTTCGGAGTTATTTCAGGAATCACGATCCACGACATGAGCGGAAGGAAGAGGTTTTCACTCAACTGGGATACATCGACATCCAGAATCTGGCGCCTCGGATCGAGGCGGAGATTATGATGGGGATCGGGTTGATGGATTCGATTTGTCCACCTTCGACGCAGTATGCGGTGTTTAACAAGATTCGCTCGCCGAAGCGCGCGGTGTTGTATCCAGACTTTGGGCACGAGGGGTTGCCTGGGTTTAACGATATGATTTTTGAGTTTTTGGGCGGGTTGTAGGTTGGGGTGCTGTCAGCCCTCGGGTGGGGCTGACGGTATTTAGGTAATTTTGTAGTTCGCGCTTCCTTCCGAATTTATCCTCCAATAGGTTCATTGTTCAACTCCTCGTTGGGTTTTGACTATTGGCTGGAATGGGCGCTCACACCGCTGGCTGCTGTCTCCACCCGACGTCCTGAACCCTGCGGATGATTGGGGTCTTGGTGGTCCATACGGTCGTTTGTTGTGTTCGCTGTCTGGTTTGGTCGCTTGCACCGCTGGGTGCTGTCTCTCCTCTACGTCCCGAACCGTCGCTTTTTCGTTCGTCATCGCAGGGCGCGCGCCAAACTCGGCCCTTCGGCCTCAAACAGTGGCGCGCTGACTGCCCAGCGATGAGCGAACGGCGACGATTATGGACGTTGAGGAGAGACGAGTTGGACTTTCCCTTTCCGGACCCTGCGGGTGATTGAGGTCGGCGGGCTTGCTTGGCGTTGCTCGGTGTTCGTCGTTCATTTGTCCTCCGAACCGCCGTGGTTTCGAATCCTCGTTAATTTCCCTTCGGTGGCTGGTTTGGGCGCTCCCACCGCTGGGTGCTGTCTCTCCTCCACGT
>CAILEM010000009.1 GCA_903833215.1 uncultured Armatimonadota bacterium | reverse complement strand
TTCTCTCGAGTGCTCGATACTTTGCTTCTATTCAATCGCTATGCAACTTTCAAAGAGCTTTCTTCGCTGGACAACTCACTTCGTCGGCTTCGCTTTTTAGCTGACCGCTTCGTGGCTGACAGTCGAATATGGTACCCCTTGAAGGGGGCCATGTCAAGGTCTGGTTAATCTTTTCCCGAATTTTGAATCTAAACCAGTGTTCTGCAACGTCTTGTACTTCTTGGGCCCTACGCTCATAACACAGTTGAGAACGCTATTGCGACCCTGTTTTTGAGTAGTTTTACGGGCTGAGTGCGCGGATATTTCTGCCGCTCCTTTCAAGCTCACAGTTCGGCACGCAATCATAGACCGTGCTGTCTTTAATCGGCCTTGCCGGATCCAGTTAGGATCAGGGCAATAGGTGTTTGTGAATGACTTCAGGGTTCACGGGCACTCCATCGTCCGTCACGTTGGGCGACGACGTGATCCTTCAACCAATTAAGGATGGCATTGTCCGAAGGCACTGTGTCGATGATGATGCCTCAACTTGGTGCCGCCTGGGGTTCCCTGCGTGCAGACCAGGGTATCCAAAATTGCTATGCCCAATATCATAGAGTCACAGCCCACTGTGGGTGAGGACGACTTCCCGGTTATTGGGCCTCCGCGTTCGGCGCAGTTTAATTAGTTACTGGCACTCCCCAAGTTCTAGTGCATCTCGCGATCGCCGAGCATGAGCTGAAGCTGGTTAATTTGGCCCAAGTGGTACACGAGGTTCCAGTGATGCATCCCTAGGACATCGGCCATTGTCATTACGACACCTCCACCGAACGGAAGCGTCATTTCATCCTCAAGTTCCATGTCCGGAAATGCTGCAATGGCACGACAAAGATCTGAGGTGGAATCTCGGGCTGCCTCCACACACTTCTCGATGGTGTCGTAGCTCTTGCGGAGCCTTACGGCTTCCCTGCGCGCATGTTCGTCGAATTCGGGCTGCTTCCGATCTCTTACAAGAGGGATAAACCAAGCTCCCGCGGTGGCTACTTCTTGCATCTGGCTAAGGGCTGACCGGGCATCTCCCATTGGAACCCACTCCAGTTTCTCTGCTGGTACGGACATTGCAGCCCGACAAACATCGTCAAGCGCCTTCTGTGTAGCCCTAACTACCTGGTCCTGATATCGCATGAGAGGATTCTAGCGGAACCGCTCCACGGAAACACAGTATCTGAAGGGGTGGGTTCTATGGACACATCTTCGGTTCGACAGATCCATCAAGTGACCATCAAAATGTGACGGGCATCTGCCTGAACCTCAACCCATCCAAGCAAGTCAACGCAAAACAACGCGTGAAATCTCACTCACGATCTCAGCCTTTGTTTATAGGAAGTTCTGCTTGAACTTTGATTGCCTGCATCACCCTCTGATGCACTTGCTCGACGATTGTGTCGTTCCACATGGACCAATAGGCATCCGGTGCATAGCGAGAGCCGTACCACGTCGTTCCAATCAGGAGTGTTCGATTTCCAGGCAGGGGCTGCAGGAGAAATTGGCCACGGCGGCACTGAAAATATCCATTCAGGTGTTTGGTCGGAATATGGCCGAAAGGGCTGGTCTCCACCATACATGGTGGCGTCGCAAGAACTTTAAAATCCAGCCGTCTCGCGAACTCAAAGACTTCGATGATCTCGGGCATATCGCCAGTAGATAGCCTGCAGACGCGATGAGCACCGACGCCTGATCCTATCGTTTTGATCCCCATCGGACATGCGATACCAGAGCGGAACAGGAGGTGTTTCGACTTCGGTAGATCTGAGAGATTGGACAAATACGGCCAAACCCTTTCAGGAGGAGCGCCAATGACGATGGATGTCGATTCGACATGCCTAACCAATGGCAGCGGAGCGAAGACATCTTTGGAAAGCATCAACGGAACAAACCCTAACACGATGACGGAAGACGCCCGTTTCTGGTTGATGGACTGACCCCAGCGGCGTGTTCCGAGGGCCAAAGATGCTCCCACTAGCGACATTGGAATCGCGATCGGCGCAGCCATCAGAATGCAAATGAACCCCTCGGCACCAAGAGCAAAGAATCCAAGCGAGGCAAGAGAAATCGCCCACATCGCGGTCGACGCACACCTTCTAAATTTCAGAACTCCAGCGTCGGGGCTGACAACCAAAACACTGAAATATCCGAGTGAGAGCGGAACACCACAGAAAACCCCGTAGCCATATCCGAAGCCCAAGGCGGATTGCCCAGCAATGAGATAGACCAACGCGGCAAGCCCAATCGTGACTAGGACGCCGAAAATCGCGCTGACCGGCGGCGTCCAGAGAACAGAAGGCTTATTAACTTGCCCCATCGTTCACAGTATATATCGAAGTTTCAATAATTAATGAAACATGAGCGCGAACGCTTTCTGAAATAGGAGCATTCGTAGATGATGCTCCTCAAAAACGAAAATGCCTCCATGCAACAAACTGCATGGAGGCATCCAAGGTGAAAGCGTAATTTACGCCTTCGGGAAGATGCTGAGGCCGGCTTCGTCCCAGTCAGCAAGGAACCGTTTCAGACCTGCGTCGGTCAGCGGGTGCTTGAACAACATCGCCATGATCTTGAATGGCATCGTGGAGATGTGCGCGCCAACTTCGAGAGCCTTCACCACATGCAGCGGATGTCGCACGGAAGCGACCAGCACTTGGCTATCAAAACCGTAAGTATTGACCATGTCGACGGTGCTCGCAACCGCATTCATGCCGTCATCGGAAATGTCGTCGACGCGACCAACAAAATTACTGATAAACGTTGCACCAGCTTTGGCAGCCATCAAGGCTTGGGAAACCGTAAATACGAGCGTCACGTTGGTCTTGATATCCTTATCGGAAAGGGTCTTCACCAGCCGCACACCTGGTTCGATCAAAGGAACCTTTACGACGATATTTGGGTGCCAGGAGTGGATCTCCAGGGCTTCCTTAAGCATGGTGTCGTAGTCCGTTGCAACGACTTCGGCACTGATCTCGCCGTCCGGTACCAGGTCGCAAATCTTTAAAACAGTTTCTTTGAATCCATGGCCCGACTTGGCGATCAAGGTTGGGTTTGTCGTTACCCCATCCAGGATGCCCCACTCTGCTGCCTGTCTTACTTCTTCAACGTCGCCGGTATCTACGAACAATTTCATGACCTCCAGTTTACTCAGGAGTACCAAGCTATCGGTGTTAACTGTGTCCATCGACCCTGTTGCCCTCAATCGAGATCAGTCATTCTTATGGATGTGAGGCACATGCACTCCGATACGATCGTGGCACCCATTACGGGCACCCAACCTGCTGCCGTTGCCTGGGTCCGCCTTTCTGGGCCTGAGGCTTGGAGCATTGCTTCCAAGGTTTTCAAGGGATGGCCATTGGAGCCTAACTCGCATCGAGCGGTATTCGGGACCTACATTTATGGTGATTCGGGCTTAGCACTTCCCTTTGCGGAAAACCATAGTTATACGGGTGAACAGTCGGTGGAACTGTCCATTCACGGCTCCCGCGTCTCCGTGCGAAATCTCGTTGAGGCGTGCCGTGCCGAAGGGGCAAGGATGGCCGAACCTGGAGAATTCACACTTCGGGCATTCCTCAACGGTCGGATGGACCTCACGCAAGCTGAAGCGGTCAAGGACACCGTTGATGCTCAAACAGATGAGCAACTTCGAGCCGCAAACTTCAATCGCAAGGGTGTGCTGAGACGCGAAGTGACCGTCATTCGTGAAAAGGTTCTCTCGCTCATCGTGCGTGTCGAAGCGAGTGTCGATTTCAGCGAAGAGATTGGCGAACTCGACAAACCCGCGATGAAAGCGGACGTCTTATCTGTAAGGGAGCATTTGGACCGACTGGTGGCTACGGCTGAATCCGGGAAATTGCTCCGTCATGGATTCCGCATTGCCATCGTCGGTCCGCCAAATGCGGGGAAATCGTCACTCATGAATGTCCTTCTCGGCGAAGACAGATCCATCGTCACAGATGTGGCTGGCACGACGAGAGACTACGTCGAAGAAGTGCTGGAAGTGGGAGGAATGCCCGTGATTCTGATCGATACGGCCGGTTTAAGACCTACCAACGATCTGGTTGAGTCGCTGGGAATCCAACGAACCCATACCATGGCTGCGAATGCGGATGCCGTCTGGTACCTCTACGACGCCTCATGCGGCTGGCAATCCACTGACCAAAACACTATCGACTCTTTCGACCGCCCCGTTGAGGTCATCGCGAACAAGATTGATCTTGCCGATCCAACCGTTGGCAGACCGATCTCAACCCAAACCAGACAAGGGCTTGCTGAACTACTAGGCAGCTTGACCGAACAAATTCAACTTTCGCCGGACGGCCCACTGATCAATCTTCGACACAAGCCTCTGCTCGAGCAAGCAGGCAAATCTCTTTCTGAATGCGTTGCCGCCATTGACGCCGAAGCCCCAGACGACCTGTTGTCCGTGTTGCTCGCCGATGCCGCCTGCCATTTGGGTGAAGTTACGGGTGAAACTGCCACTCCTGACATGATCGAACGGATCTTCCACGATTTCTGCATCGGGAAATAAAAAGTGGAACCCGCACCCTGTATGCCTCGTTGAATCTTATATCCGCAAGTGACTTGATAGTCAGAGGCTCAATAACAACATGCGACTTGAAAAACTAACGATAATGGCTCAAGAGGCCTTGGAGTCTGCACAGGCGTCCGCAGAGCGATACCAACACAACAACGTCGACGCCGAGGAAATGCTTCTTTCTCTCCTGAAGCAAGACGGTGGGGTCACCCGGCCATTGCTCCAGAAAGTTGGCATCGATCCAAACAGTATTCAGGGCGATGTCGAACAGGAACTTGAGCGACAGCCTAAAGTCTCCGGGGGAACGTATGGCCAAACCATCACTCCGCGACTCCAAAAGATCTTTACAGATGCGTTCAGTGAAGCAGACCATCTGAAGGACGAATATGTTTCGACCGAACACCTTTTGCTTGGAATTGCCGAGGAACCCGGTCAGAGTGGCAAACTCCTGCGATCACAAGGCGCGACGAAGAAATCACTTCTTGCCGCAATCACAGATCTCCGGGCAGGCAGGAGGGTCACTAACCAAAGCGCGGAGCAACAGTACCAAGCATTGGAGAAGTACGGAGTCGACCTAACTGAGCGCGCTCGAAAAGGAAAACTCGACCCAGTCATTGGCAGAGACGAAGAGATTCGTCGGGTTATACAGGTGCTGAGTAGGAGAACCAAAAATAACCCAGTATTGATCGGGGAACCGGGTGTTGGAAAAACCGCGGTCGCGGAGGGCTTAGCCCAACGGGTTATCAGCGGAGACGTTCCTGAGGGCCTTCGCGGGAAATCCGTTATCTCACTGGACCTGGGAGCCATGGTCGCTGGCGCAAAGTTTAGAGGTGAATTTGAAGAGCGGCTGAAGGCGGTTCTTGAAGAGATCAAAGCCTCTGATGGCCAGATCATCCTGTTCATTGACGAATTGCATACGCTTGTCGGCGCGGGTAAAGCTGAAGGGTCGATGGACGCCGCCAACATGCTCAAGCCGATGCTTGCTCGTGGCGAACTCCGATGCATCGGCGCTACGACTCTCAATGAATACCGGAAGTACGTCGAGAAGGATAAGGCGTTGGAACGACGATTCCAAATGGTCTTGGTCGACGAACCTACGGTTGAAGAGACCATTAGCATCTTGCGTGGATTGAAAGAGCGATACGAAATCTTCCACGGGGTCCGAATCCTTGACTCCGCCTTGGTCGCTGCCGCGTCGCTTTCAAACCGATACATCACAGATCGCTTCTTGCCGGATAAAGCCATCGACCTCATGGATGAAGCCGCAAGTAGGCTCAAAATCGAGATCGACAGCGTGCCAGCCGAAATTGATGAAGTGGAACGGCAGATCACCCAAATGGAGATCGACCGTGAAGCTCTAAAGAAGGAGGAAGATGCTGCGAGCAAAGAAAGGCTTGCCGCAACAGAACGCAGGCTTGCCGAACTTACTGAGAAAGCGGGCGGCATGCGAGCCATCTGGCAGCGTGAAAAGGACAAGATTGAGTCGGTTCGAAGCCTAAAAGAACAATTGGAGGGCCTGAGAAACGAGCTCGACACCTTCACGCGTGAATCCGAGTGGGCTAAAGCAGGCGAGATTCAGTACGGCCGAATCCCCCAACTTCAAAAGCAACTCGAAGCAGAAACGACCGAGCTCGAACAAATTCAACACGGCGGCAAACTTCTCAAGGAAGAAGTCGACAGCGATGACATCGCTGAGGTTGTCAGCAAATGGACCGGAATTCCCGTCAGTCGCCTCATGCAGGGTGAAATGCAAAAGCTGCTGAAGATGGAAGATGGGCTGCATCAACGGGTGGTGGGGCAGGACGAAGCGATCCGATCTCTCGCCGATGCTGTTCGACGGTCAAGGTCCGGATTGTCGGACCCAAATCGCCCGATAGGTTCATTCCTATTCTTGGGCCCAACGGGAGTTGGTAAGACGGAAACGGCAAAGGCTCTGGCCGAGTTTCTCTTCGACAGCGAGAAAAACCTGATTCGCATCGATATGAGCGAATACAGCGAACGGCATGCAGTCGCTCGATTGATTGGTGCACCTCCTGGATATGTCGGCTACGAAGAGGGCGGTCAACTGACGGAGGCGATACGCCGACGTCCGTATTCCGTCATCTTGCTGGACGAAATTGAGAAGGCGCATCCCGAGGTGTTCAACATCCTGCTACAGGTGTTGGATGACGGTCGCCTCACCGATGGGCAAGGGCGGACCGTGGATTTCAAGAACACCGTTATCATCCTGACCAGCAATATTGGGTCGCAGTTCTATGGCGATCCGTTGTCGAGTAAGGACGGTTACGAAACGCTCAAACAGAACGTGCTTGAGGAAGTTCGTCGACACTTTCGTCCAGAGTTCATCAATAGACTTGACGATATCGTTATCTACCATTCTCTTGGAGTTACCGAAATCAAGCAAATTGTCGCCATCCAGATTCAGGCGCTAACCCAAAGGCTGGCTGAGCGAAGAATTGATTTGCACTTGACCGACGGCGCATCAATGCAACTTGCATCTACAGGATTTGACCCGGTGTACGGTGCCAGGCCACTGAAGCGAGCTATCCAAAACGAGGTTGTCAATCCTTTGGCCCAGTCCTTGCTCAGAGGTGAAATTGGTGATGGCCAATCGGTGACCGTCGACTACAAAGAGGGGAAATTCACGTTCCTGCATGGCAACCCAAGCTAAACGCCCCGCCTTCAGTCATAAGGCAGCTCCAAATTCCCGCCAAATCGCACCCAAAAGAGGTGCGATTTGGCGTTTTACTAGGCACAGAAAGGCATACTTGGTCGAAAATAGCGTCAATTAGCGTAAGAAGACTCAATTCGGATCGAAATCCCTTGGCCCTTTGAGATTTCCGAATGAAAATGGAACTACGGCACGGTGAAGTGCCATAGGAATCTGAATACGAAGCCCTTGCTGCCCAAGGAGACCCCCCAACCTATGAATCGCCTCAAAACCGTCCCACTATTGGCATTCGCATTAAGCCTCTTCCCCGCTTTAGGACTTGCTGCCCACGCGGACGATACAAAGGAAGAGCGAGAGTCAAAGACGAGCGCTTATAAAAGCGCGGTCAAAGACCTAAAGCGAATTGATGGCTCTCTTCCCGTTTATTTGCGAAAGAAGGAAGTGCTGCTAGAACTGCCTGAAGACAAACTTGGCAAGCTATTCCTCGTTCAAGCAGCGCTGGAATCTGGGCTTGATGGCGGCTTCATGAGCGCCGGAATGCCGGTAGGTGGCAGCGCCGTTGACGTGTTCAAATGGCAACGCCACGAAGACTCGGTGTGGCTCGTGCGCCCTCGCACAAATTTCCGATGGGACAAAGACGACTCGTTTTCAATCGGTGCCGACCGAACTTTCCAGGAGGCAGTGCTCGGCAGCTACCGTATTGAGCAGCAAGATCCAGACAAGAAACTGCTGCTTGTGAATATCACCCAGATCTTTTACGGTGAACTTTTCCACCTCCAGGAAATGGTGATGAGTGGCTTGGGCGGGCCCTATCAACTGGAACGAGATAAATCGGGTGTCGACAAGGTCAAGGGCTTTCCTGATGAGACCGTCGTGCAGATGAACATGCACTTTTACTCGCCCCGAGGCGGCGAGCCCAGTCCGTTGGCTGCGCTCCTCGGCCTTGGCGACAACACTCTGGAAGATGACCGAAGCGCACCACTCAAAGTTGTCTACACCATGTGGTACCGCAAGGATGATGGTTACAAGCCACGCCTTGGCGACCCTCGCATCGGCTACTTCGACGAGACGTTCTTCAGCTTGAACAAGTATCTCGATCCCGATCGAACAGAGCGCTTCATCAATCGCTTTAACCTCGCAAAGAAGGACCCCTCCGCCAAGATCAGCGAACCTGTAAAACCGATCGTGTGGACCCTCGATCCGTCGATCCCTGAGCAGTATCGTCCTGCAATTCGAGATGGAATCCTGCGCTGGAACAAGGCGTTTGAGACGGCTGGCTTCAAAAATGCGGTCCAGGTTCAAGATGTTCCAAAAAGCGACCCGGACTACGATCATGCCGACGGTCGCTACAACGTCGTTCGAATGGTGATTTCTCCCTCATCGCCGTTCGCAGCAATTTCACTCTTTCGAACGGACCCCATCTCAGGAGAGATTCTGAACGCAAGCATCACGCTTGACGGCAACATGGTTCGCGATGTGATGCAAGAGCATTTCCGAAATCAGGAGAGCGTGCTCAGACCCCAAGAGCGTAGTGCCCTTCAGGTTCTCACGCGTGATCGAAGCCGTTTGGAAACGGATGACTGGCTGCTGTTTGCTACTCCCGAAGAAAAAGCTCGAGAAGCGCTCGAAGATCGCTTCAAGAAGTTTGGATGGAATGCACACCTCTGCACCTATGGCTCTGAACTTGCCGAAGGGTCCCTCATGAGTTGGACTTCTCTTCAGGCGGTGCCACATGACATCAGCAAAGAAGAGTACGTCAAACGCTATCTGGCGATGTGCGTCAGCCATGAACTAGGACACTGCCTTGGACTGCGCCACAATTTTGCCGGATCGACAAACCTAACGACTGCCCAGTTAGCTGACGACAAACTCACCAGCGATCAAGGCATTTCGGCGAGCGTGATGGATTACATGCCGCCCAACGTCATGGCCGTTCTCAAAGGTAAGGGCAATTTCTACAGCCCAACTGTCGGCTCCTACGACACATGGGCAATCAAGTACGGGTATGTCGAGACAGACGCGAAAACACCTCTCGGAGAAAAGCACTTCCTTTCTCAAATCGCAAGTCAATCAGGCTTACCAGGACACACTTACCTCCCCGACGAAGTCGCCGACAGATGGGATCCCTATGCCGTCAAGTTTGATGGCGCCAAAGACCCCCTCGAATTTAGCGACAGGGTTATCCTTTCTCTTCGGCGAGCGCGTCAGTACGCAATCACAAACTTGCCGAAGCCAGGTGAGAGTTACTCAAAGCGCACCACCGTCCTCCTTACGTCGATTCAGCGAAGCTTCCGTGAAGGGCGCAATGCCGCCCGGTTTGTGGGTGGCATGAAGGAGAACAGGAACTTCAAGGGAGACACCAACGAACACGCAACGTTAGCTCCTGTCGATCCTGCCATCCAACGTCAGGCGATGCATCTCATCGTCAGCAACTTCTTCGCCTCCGATGCGTTTGATCTGCCCCAATCGGTATTGGACACGCTGAGCCTCGATGAGAACTCTACGGGATGGGCCGCACCCTTGCGAAGCCTCATCGGCTCGTGGCAGACGAATCTGCTTGCGTTGGTAATGAGTGCGAGCACCACCGACCGCATTGCTGAAAACAGCTACAAGTCTGCAGGCGAATACAAACTCGACGAACATTTCGGAAGCATCCTGGGCGCGATCTTCAAAGAGATTGGCGAAGACAAACCCATCAAACCACTACGCCGTGACCTCCAGAGGTTCGCTTTGAGTGGCCTGATGGTAGAAGCTGGCGCGCCTCAAGGGTCGATCAACGAAGACGTGCGGGTTGTCGCCAGCGACCCTCTTCGTAAACTCGACAAGCGAATCGTCGCTCAAATTCAACATCCTGGAAAGCTCGATACGATCAGCCTGCTCTTCTTGCGGGACAGTCACGAGAACTTGCAGCGGTTCCTGAGTCGCAACATGAGTACCAACCGGTAAGATAAATGGACGGGGACAGGTTGACCCCGTCCGCTTTATGACTAGCACGAACAAATCCATAACTGGAGACGAAATGGTCCGAGAACTTCGGGCCATGGTGGATCGTGCTGTCGAGAGGAACGGTGGTTCGACCGTTGCCAAGAAGCCCTCGCATCGAATCAAATTTCACTGGCCGCCTCATCCGATCAGCTACAGCTATCACGTCCTTGCTTCTGATTGGAAAGGCAAGGCATCTTTCGAAGCTTACGGGGATACCTTTGAAGTCGAGGTCGCCAAGACCCCCCACGGTGTCTTTGGTCGCTGCAATGAACTTTGGCACGAAGATCGCGGCGAGACACTAGGGCAAATGCTCCATCGTCTACGGGAAAGCTCCGAGCCTGTTCTGGCACGCCAAATTGAAATCAATAGGACGCTAGAAGAACCTGGCCGCTTTAAAGGTCATCTGCGCTCATTGCGGCCGTTGGACCTGATCAAGCTGCTCTACAGCGACGATCGCGACATTGCCAATGAAGCCAAAACAGAAATCGAGAAGCATGCCAGTAGTCGAGTGTTTTTAAATGCTCTGATCGAAATTCTCAACGACCGCAGACATCCAAATCGCCGATCCGCGCAGTGGTGCGTCTTAGACCTCTTTGAAGACCTTCCGAGCTTTGCAACAACTCCAGACGACGAAGAAGAAGCCGTCGACACAATGAAGAGGCTGATTTGGGATGCGGAAGATGATTTCGCCCGCACCATCTACAAGGCTGGGGTGGTTCTCGGAGGCCATATCCCGGATCAATACGGGGGTCCGACGCTCCTTGAGTGCCTTCACGCGCCAAGCAAGATTGGTCGGCGAAGTGCCATCCACGGACTTTTCCACGTGGTTGAGTGGAATCCGCAGATGCGTGAGGTCGTCGCAAACGCACTCCGAGAAGCAGCAAAAGTCGACACCGACCAGCAACTCCAAGAATTTGCCTCCCGCATGGCCGACGATATCGCCTTCGGCGCAGCCGACCATATCCAAGAGCCCATGTTTCCCGACGAGCCTTAGGCAAGGTATCTGGAGCCTTTCAAAGGCGTGCGGTAGAAGGAGACGATCTTCGGAGCGATACCCCCAAGTTCGAGGTCTTCAACTTCCGAATTCAGGCTGCGGCACCTCTGACCGCCACTTGCGAATGTCGAATCCACAGGAGAATTTCGCCACTGATGCCCTCTCCTTTTTTCAAAAAGGTGGAGGGTCGGGAGGGGATTATGCCATCGCTGTGTCCCGGTAAAACCGGGACTCCTAATCTCTGGAAACTATCGTCATTACCGGAAACGTGGAGTCACGACTACATCGCGACACATTTGGACCGGATTTCCCCCTCCTTATCCTCCGCTCTGACGCTTGAGAGGAATCGGGATCCCTGTGCTCTCTTCGAATTAAGAATATTCAGCCCTGGACTTTCCACTAAGCATCACTCCGCCACGTTCAAGATAGAATCCGGAAATGTTCCTTCCCTACCTCGTGATCTCTGGACCGGCTGACTATGACCGCATCCTTGCAAACCCGAAGCTGGAAGGCGCGATTGTTTCTGCGATCGTGACAGATCTCGACGGCAAGACGCTTTACGAACACAACAGCAACCTCCATGTGGTGCCAGCAAGCAATCAGAAGCTACTGAGCAACGCCTTTGCGCTTTGGGAGCTGGGACCTGACTACCGGCCAAAGACCAGCATTTGGAAACTCCCGAACCGTGTGGTGATCGACTCGACCGGAGACCCACTCATGACGTATGCCCAACTAAAACAAGCGAGGTCAGATCTTAGGCTTGGCGGAAACCTCCCTGTGTTCGTGAAAGAATCCTATGCTCCCCAGATTCCCGACAGCTGGGAGTTTGATGACTTGCCAAATCGCTACTCGGCACCGGTTTGCGCATTCACATTCGACCAAGGGGCATTCAAGTTGTGGTCCAAGGATTCGAAACCCGTTCTGCTCCCCCAAGCATTCGGGGTTCGTGTTGACTTCAGTCCATCCAAGGGTGAACCCCAGATCAAATACGATACGTTCGCGAGGCACATCCGCGTGACTGGCACCCTCCCAACCACGTTTCGAGAACTTGATACCCTTGCCCTTCCCAAGCCGGACGAGGCTGCTGCTTCTATATTCGGAAAGTCGTTCGCCCAAACGGAGGAATTGCCCCAATCACCGCCAGATCTCGTGTTGACCGGTGGGACAACTTTGGACATGGTTGTTGCCTGCCTACCGCCCAGTGACAACAATATCGCCGAGAACCTATTGCTGATGGGGGCTCGAAAACTAGGCGAACTCGGGAGCGCACCCTATGTGACGGCGCGAAAGCGGCTCGAAGACTTTATGAGCCACGTCGTAGGTACCCCACCAAATGAAATCCACGTCTTCGACGGGAGCGGACTCAGCCGCCATAACTACGTCACAACCCATGCCCTTGCGAAGCTACTCACATGGGCGAATCGCCAGCCAACAGGCCCTGCTTGGCGCGCGGCACTTGCGCAACCTGGAAAAGGCACTCTTTCGAATCGGTTGAAGGGCGTCGCTTTTCAAGCCAAGACAGGGAGTCTCGATATGGTCGCTTCCCTCTCCGGCTACCTCACGACAAACTCGGGCAAGACCGTGGTGGTGAGCATTATCCTAAACGAATATAGCTGCTCGGCTTCAGAAGCACGTGGAGTCGCTGATGAACTCATCAAGGCCGTCGCCGCCAACTAGGCGGGGACGGCAATAGTGGGCTCAATGATCGTTGGCTGAACTGGGTCAACATGGCCCGATTCTTCGGCTTTCATGACTGCCTTAAGGGCTTCGAGGGACACCTCGATCTGATGCTCGTCTGGCTCGCGAGTCGTGAGCAACTGACTCCATAGACCCGGCTTGAAGAAGAAATTGATGATCGATTGATTTCGGAACTTGCCCGCGATCCGAAGTAACTCGTAGGAGATGCCTGCAATGACCGGCAAGATCATGATTTCCAGCAGAACTCGAACACCCAGGTCGACGAACATTGTCCCTTGGTGCCCTGTGACGGGATATCTGGGGACGAAGGTGAACGTGATGAGGCCGATGATCAAAACGATAATCGCAAAGCTGGTGCCGCACCGCGGGTGCAGGCGGGTTTGTTTAAAGCAGTAGTCCAGTTCAAGTGGCTGCTCAGCCTCAAGGGTGTTGATGGCCTTATGCTCTGCGCCGTGATACTTGAAGATTTCACGGATATCTTTCATCGTGCCCAATAGTGCGATGTACCCGAAAAATATGAACACCTTAATGACTTCGGAGATCAAATTGATCCGTATTCCATTCGTGTGTTTGCCCGCTCTTTGGGTCCATTCCGCGATCAAATTCGGCAGGTATACGAAAATTCCCATGCCAATAACGAAACTGACGGCAAGGGTGAGGGCAATCGCGCCCGACTGAATCGGTTGGCTAGGAGCGACTGGTTCCGTCGAAACGGCGGCATCCGAAGCATTTACTTCACCGGTCACTTCAAGCTTCTTTTCATAGGCCGGATCAAGCTGGATGTTCGAAGCGAACTTTAGGGCTCTTGAACCTAACGCCATGGAGTCGATCAGCGCCAAACTTCCCCGAAGAAACGGATATTTGAGCCATTTCAGCTTGCCAATCCAAGTCTTCTCGATCGCTTCCGTTTGGACGACGATCTGTCCATTGGGAGCACGGCATGCCACCGAGAAGAATCTCGGAGACCGCATCATCACACCTTCAACAACGGCTTGCCCACCGTACTGCAAATATTCGCCACGAGGCATTCGCAAAGGATACCGCTTTGGCGAGATGTAGGCCATTTGGCCTACAAAGTGTTAAGGAATATGCGAATAGTGCCGAAAACACCTACGTAGACCGCTGATTTAACTAGTTTAAGCGTCTAAAATTTGTAAGCGCGATCCGCGATAGGAGGGCTCGATGATAGCTGGACAAAATCCAGATGGACTTCGGCTCACCGAAGAAGAGGCCTTTTCGCTGTTAAGCTTGTGTCTCACAAGCCCAAACAGGTTAGATCTGACCTCAGAACGGGCGTTGCGAAAACTAGCTGAGTATTGTACGAAACGTAGCAATCCATTAGAAAATCATATAAATCAAGAGTACGAGCAGCTAGCCGACAATGCACGAGCCATATAAGACGGGGGCCTTTGAGCCCCCGTTCTTTATTTGTCTTGGTCCATCAAACGGGTTTCCCATCCCATCCTTTTCTCAGCAGGACCTGAACCTGCCAAAATCGCGACATGGCAACCGTCCGAGACGTCCTTACAGTTCTTGAGGGCATTGCACCCCAACGATTCACGCTATCTTCGGACCGTGTAGGGCTTCAAGTCGGTGATCAGGACCAGAAGGTCACCACTGCGGTTGTCGCCTTGGACAGGTCACTGGGAGCCGTACAGCGGGCCGCTGATCTTCAGGCTGAACTGCTGCTCACACACCACCCACTGATTTTCACACCTTTGGCTTCGGTCGACAACCGAACCCATGAGGGGCGGACGGTGTTAAAGCTCATCCGCCAAGGCACGAGTTTCATTGCTGCCCACACAAACTGGGATGCTGCGCAAGGCGGGATTAACGACACGCTTGCAGGTCTAATGGGTCTCACCAAAGTCAGCTCTTTTGGCATGGGTTCCGATGTGCCTCAACTCAAAGTCGTCTTCACATGTCCTGCCTCTGCGTCCGATAAATTGATCGATGCCGCCTCCGGAGCCGGAGCAGGCGTCATTGGCGCTTATTCAAGGTGTGCCTTCAGCAACGCTGGGACCGGTACCTTTCTGGCCGAACCGGGCACAAATCCTACGATTGGCGAAGTAGGGGTCCGTGCTGAGGTGGATGAGGTCCGGATCGAGATGGTCCTCCGTGAATCCCAAGCCAGGGCCGTGGGCAGGGCCATTCGCGCAGCACATCCTTACGAAATGCCAGCAATTGATTTCTTCACGTTGAAACCATTGGCCGAGCAGCCGTTGGGAAGAGTCGGATCCCTTCCGACCCCAATGTCACTCGCCGAGTTTGCCAAACACGTTGATAGCGTGCTCGATGTTCACAGTTGGACCTGGGGCGACCCTACCGAGAAAATCAAGAAGGTCGCCGTAATGGGTGGAGCCGCCGACTCCGCCTGGATCGACGCCCAACGCGCTGGCGCCGATGTCCTCGTCACCGGCGAGGTGAAGCAGCACATCGGACTGGAAGCCAGCGAATCAGGAATGGCGCTGATTGCCGCTGGCCATTACCAAACCGAGCACCCAGGGTCAGCAGAATTGTGTAAGCGGATGGCACAGTCAATGCCAGAGATCACGTGGAACCTCTATACACCCGAGCCAGGAAGGCATGGCAGAAGTTTTTAGGTGGGGAATTGTGCGTTTCGTTTAGGTCAGGGGGCGATGCCCCCTGACAAGATGGATCGCGCCTAGAGATTTCCAGGGTTTCCCCCTTCGCTATTATTGGGCGCACCTTTGGTCCTCTCGGATGAAGAGGGAGGTCGTTTTGAAGACTGGTGCCCTATCACCCGCAGGGTTCCGGAAAGGGAAAGTCCAACTCGTCTCCCTCCTTCGCAGAGCTACGGCGGACAGGCCCCCCGACGTCCATAGTCGTCGCCGGTCGCTTGGCTTTGGGCGGTCAGTGCGCCACTGTTTGAGCCCGAAGGGGCGAGTTGATCGTGCGCCCAGCGATGACGGACGATTAAGCGACGGTTCGGGACGGCGGGGGGAGACAGCACCAAGTGGTGTGAGCGCCGAACCAGCTACCGACCAGATCAGAAGGAAGAAAGAAGATACGAGCAGTGCGCAGGATGGACTTGGACGGGAGCAAAACCCGCAGGCAGCAAGTAACCCGAAGAACCGTAAATTGGGTCGTCAGAAAACTTCAAGGAAGAAGCCTGAAGTAAGTGGTAGCCCGGACGGGACTCGAACCCGCGATCTTCGCCGTGAAAGGGCGATGTCCTAAACCACTAGACGACCGGGCCAAAGGAGTTGATAGTGTGGAAGAAATCACCTCCAAAAGACAAGGGCTGAAGCCTTAAAGCATTATTTGTGCGCTCAGATTGTCCATGACAACCGGATATACAAACATCGTCGGCTTTTTGAACGACATAAGCTATCAACAAAAAAGCGAGACCTTGGCAGGTCTCGCTTTTCTTCACAATCACCGAATCGACTACTTGCCGAGCGGAGTTGGGTTAGTATCCACGCTTTCCGCAGACTTGGACTCGTGTGTCGCCTTCGGAGCCACATGCTTGGCCTTAGAGGCTTTAATGACCCTTCTGGCACCCTTGTAATGGTTCTGATAGTAGTTGTCGCTCAAGCTATTGAACTGGACCTTACCGCCACCGCTACTTGCATGGATGAACTTGCCGTTACCGGTATAGATTCCGACATGGCCAACGCCACGATGATTTCGAGAGCCAAAGAACACCAGGTCTCCTGGCTTCAAGTCGTTGGACTTGATCGCCTGACCTACATGAGATTGCTCTCGGCTGGTTCTCGGAAGGTGAATGCCTTGTGTCTTATAGATCTGCCACGTAAAGCCACTGCAGTCCGTCCCCGACCTGGAACTGGATCCGTAGCTGTAAGGCACGCCACGCATCGCTACCGCTCGCTTCAACAACGGATTTGCTTTGGCATCGTTGTCCAGGAACACTGCGGACTCACTTGATCGTCCACGGCGTCCCCTTCGGCTAGCGACTCTGGTCTCAGAAGTGCTGTGACGTCTTCGACGTTCAACGACTGGCGCGTGGGACGAGTTGAGGAAGTCCCCACGGACCCATCCTTCGGTGCCACGAGGAAATCTGAGCTTATACCATGCCCCATCTCGATCGAGGACGACAACTTTTGTGCCGGTATCGACCGTTGTGATCTTGCGGGCATGAGATCCTGCGTCTCGGCGAATCGTGACCGCATCAGCATTCACGACCGCATATCGCGTTCGGATTCGATTAATCTTGAGTTTGGTCTTGCTACTTGACTGAGCAACACGTGTTCCAGCGGAATGATCGTTGCCAGGAACGATGATCCTCTTTCCAGCGCGCAAGCGACTCCAATTGACGTCTGGATTGAGTTGGTGGATCAGCTTGAGTGAAACACCAAGATGGTGTGCAATCACCCAGTCGTTATCGTCTTCAGAAACGATGAATTGGCGTGTCGCTACCTTGCTTGATTTCTTCTTCGCCTGATGGTCTGTGTGTGTAGGCGTCGATGTGGCGACAGCAACAGATGTCCCGGGAATCGTCAGGGCATAGCCATTTTGAAGTGCATCCCAGTTCTCGACTCCAGGATTCGCCAAATGTAATTTGTGTAAGGAGGTATTGAACTTTCGAGCAATCGTCCAGTCGCAATCACCGTTGCGCACCTTGTACTTGTCAAATACGGTGGCATTCGGGATTCGAAGCTTTTGGCCGACGGTTAGTGAAGCGGTTTTGGTAAGACCGTTGGCTTTGAGGATTGATTGGGCGCGTGCATTGAAAATGCCTGCAATGCCTGAAAGGGTTTCGCCTGGCTTGACCGTGTGGGTCTGATGCTGGGCAAGGGCGGTTCCAGATAGTAAAAGGCTCAGGCCTAAGGTCAGATTCTTGATTTGCAAGCTCCCTCCTTTGCGATGGTCGTTCCACCGCACTGCCCCTCCCAATAAATTGGGCACCCCGGCAATCGAAGGAAACTTACCTGCCCAGGCTTTACCGTGTCAACCCATAACAGGGTTCCCTACACTATGTGGTTTTGAACTCATTCAGGTTCAAAATAGGACTGCAGGTTAAGAAACTCTCACCCGGAATTGATGAAATTTTGAGCAATAGATCGTTCGTGTAAACTGGTCAACCATGCTCAGCATCCTCATCGTGAATTGGAACACGAAGGAATTGCTACGCGTCTGTCTTGGTTCGATCCAACTTCATCCCCCCTCAGGTCCCTTTGAAGTGATAGTCGTGGACAACCTTTCGTCGGACGGTAGCGCCGCGATGGTGGCCGCAGAGTTTCCAGAAGTCAAGCTGATTGCAAGCCAGAAGAACACCGGTTACGCCAAGGGGAACAACTTGGCGTTCGCGAACGCGACCGGCAATTGGCTCTTGACTCTCAATCCCGATACTGAGCTAACGGATAACTCATTGGATTTCGCTATCGACCATCTGCAAAGCACTCCAACTGCAGGTTGCCTCGGCGTACGCCAAGTTGGATTGGATGGGAACACTCAGAAATCTGTTCGTGGTTTTCCAACCTTGCTGGGGATTCTCGGAGATATTTCTGGCCTTGGACGCAGAGTCGGGGGCATCCTAGACTCCTACCGCCTATCTCGCTTCGACTACGAGGCGGAGCAGATTGCGCCGCAGCCGATGGGAACCTTCTTGCTGTTCCGGCGCGAGGCCCTTGCCACGATTGGCTCGACAGATGCCCCATTCGATGAATCGTTCCCAATCTTCTTCAATGAGGTCGACCTTCTGTTCAGACTTAAGAGGGCGGGATGGGACTGTTTGTATACTCCGAAGGCGCAAATTCGACATCATGGCGGCGAAAGCACGAAACAAGTGCGAAGGAGCATGATTTGGGAATCTCACAAGAGTCTCAGTCGTTACTTGTGGAAGCACTACGGAAAGAGCTTTCACGTGGTAGGGTTACCGTTCGTTTCTTGTTTGATTTTCGCCGCCGCGTTTATACGCGCAAAAGGCTACGATGCCGGATTTAGAGCTTAGCGTTACGATTTGCAGTTGGAATACCACGCAGGACCTGAGGGATTGCCTTTCAAGCTTGGAAGCAGCCCAGGCTGAAGCGCGATTTGAAGTCATTGTCGTCGACAATAACAGCGAAGACGGTTCCCCCGACATGGTTGAACAGTCGTTCCCATGGGTCCGGTTGTTTAGGATGACCTCCAATCTTGGATTTACGGGTGGACACAACTTCGCCATCGAACGCAGAGAGGCTCCACATGTCTTCCTCCTAAACTCCGATGCAACAGTTCATCCAGGTGCCATTCGAAGGCTTCTGGATTACATTGCCGCGAATCCTCAGGCCGGAATCATCGGCCCCAAGGTTTTGAACCCGGATGGGTCGCTTCAACTCAGTTGCCGTCGATTCCCTAATCCTATCGCCGCGCTCTTTCGCAACACCGTGCTCGGCCGCCTGTTCCCCAAGAACAAGTTCACGCGAGAGTATCTTATGCTCGATTGGACCCACGACGGTCCACGGGAAGTGGACTGGGTCAGTGGATGTGCGTTTCTAGCCCGAGCCGAAGTGATTGAGAAGATCGGTGCCTTTGACCCGGAATACTTTATGTATTGCGAAGACGTTGACTGGTGCTTCCGGACATGGAAGGCTGGCTTTAAGGTGATGTACGTGCCGGATGCGGTGGTGACACATGCAATCGGACGCAGTACGGATAAGGCTCCAAATCGAATGATTGGACGCTTCCACCGTTCGATGTTTCGGTTCTACAAAAAGAACATGGTTCCCGAGATCTCAGCTCCGCTGAGGCCGTTTGCCCTCGCCGGTGCGGCCGTAATGCTAGGGATCCGAGCTGGTCTTTTCATCACCCAAAACAAACTGGACAAAATCAAGCGGAACCGACAAAAGTGATCAAGAAACTCGACATACCTCTCGTATTGCTGGCCATCGCTGGATTCCTAGCTCCACTCATTGGAGGCCAGGTCGCGGTCGACTCCCTTGCGATGACACCTGGGTCTGATCCTTGGATAAGTGCCCTGATGGGGGCATCGGAAACACCGACGCTTTCGCATGCGATTCTAGCGCTGCTATGTACGAGTGCGCTCGCCGTCATGCTTCTGCAGCGAAAGATACTCCAGGTACCTAACAACACTGTCAGCGGGCTCCTGATGGCACTCCTGGGTCTGATCCTTACGACGGTGAGTATCTCAAGTTTTCGAGGTGCTTCGATACCTGCCGCCATGGAGTGGTTGACTTACGGAATCACTCTATTTGCGGTCGTTGCCGCAGGGGGGCGACAGCGGGGTCCGATGCTGTTGCTAAGCTCCATCTTTGCCGGATGCGTCGTTCTCGCTTGGCTCGGGATTCGTGAATATGGGAACATGAAGGCGATTGATCCCACCTGGCGCATCTTCCCCCAATGGGTTGGTCCGAATGCGATGGCGGCGATCCTCACGGTGGGGATCTTTCTTGGGTTAGGACAAGCACTCAACGCAAAGAAGCTTGCCTCGCTCGGCGTTAGCATCGGGTGCGTGGCGATTGGTCTTGCGATTTTCTTATCTCAGAGCAAAGGTGCCTTGGTCGCCCTTCTCGGCTCACTCTTCATCTTTGCCTTGTTGCTGGTTCTGTGGCTACCTAAAAAGGAAATTGGCAGAGCCGTCGCGATGGTAGGCGGCACGATTGGTGTTGTCGCGCTCCTCGCAATCGCCCTTTCTGCCCAGCCAAAGGCAGCGACCCAGGCGACGAACAATAGCCCTGGAGCCAGGTTCCTGAATGCGGGCGCCACTGCCGATCAATCTGTCGGTTTTCGAAAATTGCTCTGGAAGAGCTCTCTGAAACTGATGCAACAGAGCCCAACAGGGGTTGGGATCGGAACGTTTCAATTTGAATCCGCCCGGCCTGGTCTGACGACCCAGACGCACTTCGCTCACCAAGCGTATCTGCAACTCGGCGCAGAAGCGAGTGTCATAGCCCCATTGCTCTTGATCAGTGCCTTGGGCTTCTGGGGTCTGCTGCTCCTACGAGGCGGTCGGAAGTTGCAGTCACCGCAGAACGTGATGCGCGCCAGCGTGTTTGCCGCGGTCGCATCTGTTGCCATGCACAGCCTCATCGACAGTGATTTTTCCTACTACGGTGTTGGTCTGATTGTGTTTATGCTCATCGGATTGGGACTACTCCTTAGTTCTGATGCAGTTGCACCCGAATTTCTCCCATCTGCCCTGCGCAGGATCGCTGCCTTCGGAGTCAGCAGCGTAACGCTGTTCCTTCTGTTTCTTGGGATTACGGAAGCTTCAAGGGGACAGGCACGCGGCTTGATGACCACGGGTGCCGGAAACGATGCGCGGAGTCGACTGGAGTCGCTGAGATCATCTGCGCCTTGGGATGGAGACATTTGGTACATGTCGGCGCTTGTCACCCAAGAGGCAAACGTGCGCCTCGCATACGCAGTGAAGGCTGTAGAACTGGCACCAAGCACCCGCAACCTGCGATTTCTTGCACGTCTGGAGGCAGGGGCCGGACGATTTAGTGACGCCCTAAGTGCGTTGCAGCGGGCGGCTCAAACGGACCCCAATAACCTCAACACTCTTACCCAGCTCGCTGAGTTGCAGGAAACGATGGGCGAGTTTGACAAAGCCACCGAAACCCTAAAGGTCTTGGTTAAGGTTGAGCAGACCGACTACTTCAAGGTCAGGAGTCTTCCTGAGCTTGTCGAAACCGCTACCTATTCGGCACGGTGCCGATTGGCGATCAAAGAGAGCGACCCTGCTAAGAAGGCCGCCCTCCTTCAGCCAGCTATCGACGGTTTCAAGCAGTACCTCGCTGTAACCGTGCCGCAGATCCTTCGCTTTGCGAACAATGCTGATGGCCCGATGGCGTACGGTGGTGAGGATATCAAGGCCGCAGAAAAGAAGATGGCAGAAGCACTCGTCGCCGCAAAATCCCTGTCGGACGCTTACCGTGCGGTTGGAGATCGAGTCAAAGCAGGAGAGGCTGATGCCGCTGGTGCCGAATTTGCCAAGCCGATCGCCCTACCTGCCGAACCTGGTGCCGCTAAATCCTTGGATTTGCCTTCGGCCAAGTAGGCCTCAACAATATCTTTAGCGGGTTCTGCTGCGAAGTCTCCTCCGTGGCCGACTCCTTCAATGAGAATACATAGGGCGATCTTGGGATCTTTCGCCGGCGCAAAACCTACAAATATGGCGTGAGTCTTTGTTTTGCCGGACTTGTCGGTACCGTGCTCTGCACTTCCCGTTTTTCCGCCCCAAATGACGCCAGGGATTTTCGCCTTCGTCGCAGTACCGTGGTCGACGACCCCGACGAGAGCGCCTTGTAATTCGGACCAGAATTCCGACGATGCCTGAACGTGATGAAGCACTTCCGGCTTTATTTCCTGCACCGGCCCTTTTCCATTCGCCGCGCGGATCTCCCTGACCAGATGGGGCTTGTAGTTGGTGCCATTGTTGGCAACCAAAGCTGCCAGATTCGCAAGCTGAAGCGGTGTTGCTGAGACGAAGCCTTGCCCGATGGAGAAATTCATCATGTCACCGGTGTGCCAGATGTTCCGGGTTCTGCGGTAATACCGTTCCAGATATTCTTCGGTAGGAATTACCCCCTTGGAGGATTCACCGATTTCGATTCCCTGCTTCTGGCCAAGCCCAACGTCGTAACAAGCCTGTCGAAGCGCATCGGGTCCAACATTTCTTCCCAGTTGGTAGAAGTAGCTGTTGCACGACTTAGCCATCGCGTCGTTGTAGCCAATCGAGCCGTGATAGCCCAAGCACTTGAAGAACTTATTGCCGACCTTTATTCCGCCATCACATTTGAAGTGGGTCCCGGAATCAAACTTCCCGGATTCATATGCCGCGATGCTCGTCACAATCTTAAATGTAGATCCTGGGGCATAACTCGATCCGATAGCGCGATTCAGTAGCGGCTGGTTATGCTCGGGGTCGGAGAGACCTTTCCAATCAGTGGCGGAAATCCCCCGCGTAAACAAATTCTGATCAAAAGTTGGACTGCTTACCAAGCAAAGAACTTCGCCAGTTTTCGGATCAAGGGCGACCACTCCGCCAACGTAGCGATTCTTCGCCATGAATTCAGTGGCGAACTTTTGGAGTTTGGAGTCGATACTCAGAATAAGCTGATCTCCTGGATTGGGGGCATCTCCGCCCATAGAGCGAACGGATCGCCGTTTGGCATCAATCTCACGTTGCTCACGTCCGGGGTCACCCATAAGGGTCGTTTCAAAGGCCCTTTCAATGCCAGCTTTACCAACGTAATCGGCAGGTTTTCGGTTCTGGTCTTCGATGCGCTTAATGTCTTTGTCGTTAGGTGTCCAGACGTAGCCGAGAAGGTGCGTAAAGCTCTTGGTGTCGGGGTAATAGCGCATCGGTTGAAGCTGAACCCCAATTCCTGGCAGGTCGTCTCGCGTTTCACCGATCTTGATTCCCGCCTGCATATCCGCGCCCACGTAAATGGGTGAGAAGAGATCGGGACGCGTCTCCGCCTCTTTCAACTTCATATCGAACTTATCGACACTCACGCCCAGTATTGCCGCGACCTTGTCGAGAACCTCTGGATGCTTCTTTAAAACCGTCGGCATTGCCGTTACGACGAATTCTGGCTTGACACCGGCGATCAGTTCGCCGTTTCGGTCGTAGATCAGTCCCCTTGGTGCCGGTTGCGTGACTTCGATTGTCCGAGAAGCATCGGCCTTTTCTACCAACTCCTGCGCCTTGACTACTTGGAAATACCAAAGGCGCATGAACAGCACCGAAAAGGCACACAACATTACGCCAGGAAAAACGAGCATCCGGAAATCGAGATCCGGTTTTCGAGGTGTATGAATGACCGACATTTAGCTATCCGCCTGGCCCATGAATCTGGCACTTGCGCTTGGGCTCTTTTCCACGCCTAAACGTGCGAGTTACCGTTTCGTTACAATACGGGTTCGCAATCAAGCCCGAGTCTTGGCAAATATCTACGATGATCGTATCCGGTAATGGTTCATCTTCCCGCTTTGCCGGGCGCTTCGTTTTAGGCGGCTTTGCCGTAGGCGGTGCAGTTGGGCCCTGGCCCTTATCTACGCCAGGTTTCACCTTGCCATCGCCAGCTTCCGGCTTTATGGGAGGGACGGTCTCTCCGGGTTTAATCTCTGCTCCCTCCGGGATTGGGTTCCCAGCCTCATCCACAGTACTCCCTGCTTTGGTATCTCCCGCTGGGGCTGCCAAATCGGGATCTACATCGGCACTAGGTTCCTGAGAGATATCCTTTGGCTTTGGCGCGTCGATTGGCTTTCCAGCCTGGACTTTGCCGTAGCGCTCGCAAGCAACTTTCATCACCTTGGCCCAAATCTTCGCGGTGACGGTTCCACCAAACTCTTCGTCACCCGTTTTCTGTGGAGCCCAGACTCCTTTGATCTTTCTCTCACGCCCGGTCCAGCCGACGCCTAAAACACCGTCTGCGTAGCCAGTAAACCAAAGGTCTTTGCCTTCATTCGAAGTCCCTGTTTTGCCTCTGGCATTTGGCACAACATTCGCTGCGGTACCGGTCCCGTACTCAACGACACCTCTCAACAGCTCATCAACTTCGTCAGATACAACTGGATCGAAAGCACCCACAAATTTTTGCGCCTCGTACTGCTTGACGATCTTTCCGTCAGAATCCGTTACCCTCATAACCGGTTGTGGGCGAACGCGATCTCCATGGAGCATGAAGACAGAATAGGCTTCCGCCATCTCGATCGGTGTCACAGCACTGGAACCAAGGGCTAATGGTGCATAGGGAGCCAGCTTCGAACGGAAGCCGAAGTTATCGTAGGCAGTTTGCACAACAAGGGATGGACTGACTTCTTGAATTGTATGAATAGCGCAAAGATTCACCGACATAGCCAGTGCTGTCCTTAGCCCATAGCTGGAGTGGTTTTCCTTCCTACTTGAGTTACCTGGATCCCATTTCCGACCTGTTACGGGATCGACTTCATGAATCGGCGCGTTCGAGATCATGCTGTCCATGGTGATAACACCAGCTTTGAGGGCTGTAGCATAGACAATTGGCTTAAATCCGGAACCGGGCTGAAGGCCACCTTGCGTGATCAGATTCTGTTGATGGTCTTTATAGTTCAGCCCACCCACCTCAGACAGGATGTAGCCATCGCTATCCATTGACATGAATGCGCCCTGGTTCACTTTGGGGTTGTCATCGACGACCTCGCGGACTGAATGCATCGTAAGTTTCTGAAGCCCATAGTCGAGTGATGTCTCGATGGTATAGCCGCCATTGATCAGGTCAAGGCCCAGATCCTTATCCAGGAAGGACTTCACATGGTTGACGAAATACTCCGTGCCAGGCTTGTAGAATTCGCCGCCATTGCGCGACTTCGCACTGATCTTCGGCTTCTCGGCGACCGCCTTGTCGTATTGGTCATCGCTGATTGTTCCGTCCGTACGCATGATGCCGAGCACGACATCTCGGTTGGCTAATGCGGCATCAATATCTCGGATCGGATTTTCGTAGCTGGGCCGACGAATACAGCGAGCGAGCATGGCAGCCTCGCCGATCGTCAGCTTTTCAATACTCTTGTCAAAGTACGTCCTAGCGGCCTCGCCAATGCCAAAGGCTCCTTCACCAAAGTAGACCTTGTTCAGGTACAGCTCAAGAATGCGCTCTTTAGGCAGCCTCTGCTCCATGACCTGGGCATAGGCGATATCGTTCATTTTGCGCCCCAAAGTCTTGGAGCTACCGTTGAAGAGCAGCTTCACAAGTTGCATCGTGATCGTGCTGCCACCCTGAGCAAGCTTGCGCCCTTTCAGATCCACCATGAGAACACGCATCATCGAAGTCATATCGACCCCAGTGTGTTGGTAGAAACGGTGATCTTCTGCGGCAAGGACCGCGTTTTGCACGAACTTGGGAATCTGGTCCAGCTTGAGAGGAATCCTGTTCTCGGTACTCACGCTGTAGAGCACGACTCCATCCCGGCTCAGAATCTTGGTTGTGGGTTTGTTGACGCTGTCGATTCGCGCCTGCAAATCGTTCATCTTGTCTTCGGCATCTTTCTTCGCATTGAAGTAGAAGAAGCCGAGAACAGAGGCACCAATAAGGAGGATTGTGGCAAAGAGAACCAACGCCTGTTTCAGCAGGCGTACCCAAGGCGACTTTCGCTTCTTGCTGGAACGCGGCAGAGTCGTTGAAGCCACAACGAATTATAACTTAGCAGGAGGCGGTGGGGTTCCAACCGACATCGCTCCAGCGAGATTCTCAAGGCTCTTTTCCGGCAGATTACCAATGAGAACGATCGTTTCCTCTCCTGAATGCCATGAGTAAAAGTGCTCGCTCTTGCGAGCCTGCTGTCGTAAACGCATCGGGTCCACCGGTGACTTCAGAATGTAGACCCATAGCCGAATGCGACCGTTAACATACGTCTCAACGATGCCTTGAATGCCCGCGAACTTTCTTCCAATCGCCGACTCAAGCAAAAAGCCCGATGAAGGATTAATAACCCGGTAGACAAAACCTTGACGTTTACAGACCCTTTGGAGCTGCGTTTCCGGCGTGATCACGGCTGCATTCTTTCTCTTGATCACAAATGCAGTCGGGTCAATCTTGGGTGCTAGGTCGATCTGAGTGAACTCAAAGAAACCTGCCTGAGTTCCCACCAGGTCAAATATCTGCCGTTTGAGGATCACCCCAGAATTAGGCTCAATAAATAAGCGCTGAATGATATTTCCGAACTTGTCCGAAACCACCAACTGCTCAGTCTTCAACCCGGCGACAACCTGACCTTCTGCCGTACTCAGGTGAAACTTAGGATCGGTCGCTAGATTCGCGACCTTTTCCCACGATTCACCGTGACGTGGTGGTTGCTGAATAATCTCGTTCGCGATAGGGTGATAGTGCAATCGGACGTGGCTATCTTCGACGATCACTTGGCCCGCAAATTGTGAGTCGGTCGGAAAATCGATTCGATACTGGGATCCATCGCGCGTAATCAGTTCCTGATGTCGAACTGGCGGACTACTTTGCCGGAACTCGACGATGTAAGTGCCAGTGTATTTGAGTGTCGGCTGTGCCCGAATGGCCCTAAACAGCAACAGAGGAACATCTCCTCTCAGTCGCGGTGGAGCACCTCTCCCATTGCCTTGAGCGCCAACTGAGGCTGCGAAAACGAGGCAAAGGGTCCCAGATAACGCTCGCAAACTCATAAACTCTCTACGTCTGACTCGCTCCACACGCCATCCACCGGATCAGACTCATTCGCATCATTGGTCACCTCGTTCAAATTAAGCCCCGCAGTGCTTACTTCGCTTGTCAGTGTTGCCGAATGGTGGTCGCTTAGAATGGCCGACTCAACACCGTGATCTGATACATTCGCAGCGATATGCTTGGCTGGCTGGAACATGACGACAAATGCTAGAGCCGTTACGAGGGTTAGTCCTGCCGCAGGACTCGCGAACCAAAGAAGGCGGCGCTTCTTGCGTTGCTTTGCAGCAGACGCTAACAATTGCTCATTCAAAGCGCTTCGCCAAGCCATGCTCACCGGCTCCTCGGGCAATGCTTGGATCATTGAGCGGATCGCCATCTGACCGGCGCTATTCAACTTGGCATCTTCGACTTCGTTGTCAACAGGCTTCATTCTGCTTTTCATTCTTCTATACACCAGCTTCCGTATATCGTTTCAAGACATCCTGAAGATGGGCTCTGGCCAAAAACAATCGACTCTTGACCGTGCCGATTGGCACATCAAGCATCTGAGCGACCTCTTCGTAGGTCATATCCTCTTGATCGTGGAGGATGAGGACGCTTCGTAGCTTCTCGCTCATGGACGCAATTCCGCTTTCAATGACGGTCATCAATTCTGAATCGATCATGAGCTGGTCTGGCTGCCACCGGCTGTCGGCAACATCAAACTCCTCACCGTCAGAAGAATCGACGAGTCCTACTTCTGACAAGCTTCGATCATTTTTCCGAGATCGATCAACACAAAGATTGTAGGCGATCCGAAATAGCCAAGTCCTTACCGAACTGCGTCCGTCAAAACGGGCAAAGTTCTGAAAGGCTTTGATAAATACTTCTTGTGTGACGTCTGAGGCTTCTTCTGCGTTCGGCAACATTCGTCGAACAAATCCAAAAACACGATTTTGGTAAGCATCGACCAGTTTGCCAAACGCCTCAAAATCCTGTTTGCGACAGCGGTCTACAAGAGCTTGTTCCGAGGCTTGATCACGGATTTCCCTCACTCTAACCCTTGCGACGCCAATGCACAATTCCATGATTGTGGGTAAGGACGCCGATAGCCTCTCAATGTTCAGTAACCTAATACGAAGACGGGCCAAGAATCTCTCCTTGGCCCATCTTTTGAATCCTTAATATTTAGAAACGTCCGCCGACGTACACGGCAGTG
Source organism: uncultured Armatimonadota bacterium (assembly GCA_903833215.1). Lineage (GTDB taxonomy): Bacteria > Armatimonadota > Fimbriimonadia > Fimbriimonadales > Fimbriimonadaceae > Fimbriimonas. The sequence goes on along the minus strand of CAILEM010000009.1, from coordinate 170,044 downwards.
CCGCCAACTCGATTGTTCTCGCAGCCGAAGTATCGGACTTCACAGAACAGAGGAATCTGGCCATTTGCGAAGTTCACTCCGAGTGCGCCGCTGTAGGCGAATCGAATCTTGTCGTTTACGACGCCATCATCCTGTGGGAATCGAGCGAAATTTACGCCACCGCCAAGACTCAAATAAACGGTCTTGCCCATGGTGTAGTTCAACAGCAGAGGAGCAGATCGGTACTGACCTTTGCCGGCGTAATCGATCGAAACGGAGAAATATCCCTTTGGCAGTTTCGAATAATGGAGGCCCGCCATTTTGTAGTCGAAACCTGCAGCAAGCCAAGAGGTGCCGCTGTTATGCGTGGTGTCTGTGGCAGACGGGGCAAATCCACCTAATCTAAGCGATACGCCGACAGGCGGTGCTACGTAGTCGTCAGCGAAAGCTGGAGCTGTCGCACATGCACCAACGACCGTCAAGGCCGCGAATGATACCAATAACTTCTTCATATTTTATCCTCCGTGATCAATTGGACCGGGTCCTACACCAAGCATAGCACCCCGATGAATTCTTGCAAATCCCGGTAACTGTAGCCTAAAGCGTTACAGTTGCCGCACTGAGCAATATTTCATAGGTAAGACGGGCCGTATCGACCAATGATTCGCGCGAAATGCACTCCTCATGGGTATGTATCTTATCCATTCCCGTTGCCATCACGATACAAGGCAACCCCTTCGCATTGTAAATGTTTGCGTCGCTGCCGCCTAAAGTTGTCCTGAGGGTGCCAGACAGTCCCAATTTTTTCGCTGCCTTTACGGCAACTTGGACAACCGAAGTTTCCTTATCAACTTCATATGCGTTGTAGTGGCGGTGGTGAGAGATCTCAACCGTCGTGTTCCACTCTTGCGCGGCTGATTCGAATTTCTGAATCATGTGTGCCACTTGTGCGTCCAGTTCGGCAACGCTCGTGCTTCGAGCTTCGGCACGAATCTTCACGAATGGACAAACAACGTTTACAGCTGTTCCACCTTCGATAATGCCAAGATTGGCAGTTGTTTCTGGCCCAATTCGGCCAAGACACATTCCTTGGATTGCGCTTGCCGCCACCTGCATCGCGTTGATGCCGTTCTCAGGGTCCTTGCCGGCATGGGCTGGACGGCCGTGGATGAGAATTTCGAGGTTATCGTGGGTTGCTGTTCGAGTCACGAAGCTTCCGACGGGAGGACCGGTATCAAGCACGTAGCCGAAATCCAGTCCCAAGTCTTTAAGATCGACCGCATCTGCCCCAAGGAGCCCGATCTCCTCTGCACACGAAAATAACAAGCAGATATCTCCGTGGGGCTCTCCAGACTCTATCAATGCTTGGATAGCTTCTATGGCCGGAGCCATGCCGCCTTTGTCATCTGCCCCAAGAATCGTGTCGGATGCGCTGTAGAAGACTCCGTCCCGCTCTTCGACGACAAGTCCCGCCGTCGGCTCAACCGTATCGAAATGCGCCGAAAGGAATATCTTCGGTGCCGTCGGAATCGAACCACGCAACCAAGCAATAAGGTTATTGGAATTACCGCCGATCTTGGCACCAGCGTTGTCCTCGTGAACCTCTAGCCCAATACGCTCCAAATACGCCTTTGTCCATTCAACAACTTCACGCTCAGCAAGCGCAGGCGCGTTAATATGGATCAAATCGAGAAACAACTTTACAAGACGATCTTCTTGGATCACCTAATAATGTTAGCCGCTTGTGGACTCCGCCGAAGACCAGAAATCAGTGCATCCACTCTGGGACGATCTTCTGTTCAACCCCAAGTGCCTGAAGAATACGGGCGACAACGGTATCAGCCAGGTCCTCAAGGGTTGTGGGTTGGTAGTACCAAGCAGGACAAGCGGGCAAGATCGTTGCTCCCGCTTCGGCAAGCTGAGTGAGATTCCGAAGCATGATCAAGTTCCAAGGCATCTCTCGGGGAACCAGAATCAATTTCCTGCCCTCCTTCAAGCAAACATCGGCCGACCTGGTAAGAAGATCGTCGGAGATTCCGTTTGCGATCCGCCCGGCCGATCCCATCGAACACGGAACGATCACCATGCCGTCGTGGCGGAAGGAACCGCTTGCCGGAGGGGTGAAATAGTTCTTCGAATCGAGCAGTTTGATGTTGGGATATTCCTGGCCGAGCCAAGCCTTGGTCGACCAGTTATCAAGGTCCGGAGCCACTCCAAGTTCGGTCGAAGCGACCTGTAGCGCTTGACGGCTCATCATCAGGAAAATCTCTGAAAAATGACTTGAAGCTTGGATCAAAAGCCTCTGAGCGTAAATTGCACCGCTTGCGCCAGTGATGCCTACTACCAATTTTCCGGTGGCCATCAACTGTGAGTCTACGCGATTGACGAGCATGTCTCAGCAGGAACTGCACCCGTGACCAATTGAGCTTCCGATACCCTTGTTCCTGTATGGGGGGTCAGCAGCGAGGGGTGATCCTTCGCAAATCGGCATTGAGGACCTCAAAACAGGTAGAATTAACTTCACTTCGAACCTATTTGGCGCGCCTTCCGTGCTGCCTGGTTCGTCAGGAAATCTACCAGTGGCAGAGAACCCAAATTTTTCGATCGTTAACGTCGATGAAGAGCTAGGACGCTCTTATGTTAACTACGCGATGTCCGTCATTATCGCGCGCGCTCTTCCTGACGTGCGTGACGGACTTAAGCCTGTTCAAAGGCGAATTCTGTACGCGATGCGCACACTCAACGTGACGCCAGACGGCGGACACGTAAAGTGCGCAAAGATCTGCGGAACGACGAGTGGTGATTACCACCCTCACGGCGAGGCCGTCATCTACCCGACTCTCGTTCGTATGGCCCAACCATGGTCCCTCCGGTATCCACTCATTGACGGCCAAGGAAACTTCGGAAGTATTGATGGCGACTCCCCCGCTGCCATGCGATATACCGAAGCGCGATTGATGCCGCTCGCCATGGAACTCATGGAAGACTTGGATCGCGAGACCGTTGAATGGGATACCAACTACTCCCAAACGCTTCTTGAACCACGTGTCCTCCCCGGCAAATTCCCGAACCTTATCTGCAACGGTAGCCAAGGCATCGCGGTTGGCATGGCCACGAACCTGCCCCCTCATAACTTGACTGAAGTGTGTAACGCACTCATGCTCCGAATTGACCAACCCGACTGCACGTTGGATCAGGTTATGGAGCACATTCAGGGCCCCGATTTCCCCACCTATGGAATCATCATGGGGACCAAGGGAATCCGTAGCGCCTATGAAACTGGCCGCGGATCGATCGTCATTCAGGCCAAGACGATGATCGAACAGGGCGATGCCGGCAAGTCCGTCATCGTAGTCACCGAGATTCCATACCAGGTCAACAAAGAGAACTTGGTCAAGTCAATCGCCGCAATTGCCAAAGAAAGAAAGTTTGACGGCATTCTCAGCGTTCAGGACTACTCGGACAAGCGCGGAATGCGAATCGAAGTTGAAGTTCGACGCGACGTGAATCCGAACAAGGCTCTCAACTACTTGTTGAAGCACACGAACTTGAGAACCACGTTCGGCGCGATCATGCTCGGACTGGTCGACTTGGCACCGCGCACTTGTCCGTTGCTCGTCATGCTCGACGAGTATCTTCGACACCGAAGAATCGTAATTGAACGCAGAACGCGATACGAGCTTTATCGAGCCCTCGAAGAACTACACCACGCCGAAGGTTTCCAGATCGCGCGAAGGTTCCTCGACGAAATTATCGCTCTCATTCGAGCGAGTGCGGATACTCCCACCGCTCGCGCCGAAATGGTTCGAAGGTTTGAAATGTCGGTCGTTCAAGCGCAAGCCGTCTTGAACATGCCGCTTCGTCGCTTGACTCAACTCGATCAACAAGATCTAGAAAAAGACTTCAAGAACGCAGCCCTCAAGGTTCAGAACTTGATGGACATCCTCAACGATGCTGAGCGACTCAAGAAAGTTCTTAGAGAAGAAGTTCAGTATCTTCGCGACAAGTTTGGTGACGAGCGACGCTCCAAGATTCAGGCCCGTGAAGTCGGTGATTTCAGCGCTGAAGACCTGATTCCAGACGAAGAAGCGATCATTTCCATCTCACGTGATGGCTACATCAAGCGCGTATCCATCGATGCCTATCGTCAGCAGAAGCGCGGCGGCAAGGGCGTCAATAATACGTTGAAGGCGGATGACGAACCGGCGCACCTGTTCCAGGTCAGCACCCACCACACAATCCTGTTCTTCACGGATCGCGGACGGGTTTATCGGCTAAAGGGCTACGAAATCCCTGAGAGCGGTCGATACGCCAAGGGCATGCCTGTCATCAATTACATCCAGATTGTGGGTGGCGAACGAGTTACAGCAACGGTCAGTGTCAAAGACATGACGACCGACGGCTTCCTCACCATGGTTACCCGTGGAACAGGTCCGAAGCGTCAAGCTGAAATCAAGCGAACCAATCTTTCCGCATTCTCGAATATCCGTAACAACGGACTCATTGCCTTCGACATCGAAGAAGGAGATGAGCTTGGGTGGGCACTCAAGACTCGCGGCAACGACGATGTTATGCTCATCACAAGAGAGGGCCAGAGCATTCGATTCAACGAGAAGGATGCAACCTCGAGATCGCGTGCTGCAGGCGGAGTTAGGGCAATCGTGTTTAAGGACGGCAGCCCTGACGATGCCGTTGTCAGCGCCGATGTCGTGAAGGCAGATGCCAGCCTACTCGTTGTAAGCGAGAACGGCTATGGAAAGCGCACTCCTCTTGAGGACTACCGAGTTCAAGGTAGAGGTGGAAGCGGCATCCTGACGATGAACTGCACCGACAAGACTGGAAAAATTGTTGGAGCCGAGGTGGTTGAAGATTCTGACCGACTCTTAGTCATGACGACCAAGGGCAAAGGAATCCGGGTCAAGATTAAAGAGATCCGAACGACGGGCCGTGTTGCTCAAGGTGTTCGACTCATCAATCTTGCTAGCGGAGACCAGGTTCGAAGCATTGCTAGGATCGTCCAAGACACCGATGGCGGTGACCTAACCGGTGAAGACGATTACGAAGACGCAACACCAGACGCGACAGAATAGTCGAGCCAAGTAAGTTGGTGTGAGTGTGGCCCCGCGACCTTTTGGTTGCGGGGCCACATTCCTTTACAACCCTTCTGGAAGCTGGAATACCCCGGTCGTTATTGCCTTTACTGAGTTATATACACTAATAGGTGTTATTGATGGTGGCAGGTTACTTTCCGCTGGTCGGGGGAGCTAACCATGCCATTTCGACCAGGTTCAATGGGCCATTTTCGGCAATTTCAGCCATTTAGCTAGAAAGCCGTAACGCTGTCCCGACTCGGTAGTCCATACTGTATCCCACATTGGAGGGTCCAAACCTTCTGAGGGTCAGGAGGTTTACGGATGAGATCATTGTTCAAGGCAGTACTTGCTACTGTCCTAGGTGTCTTTTTGATAGGCGGCATGCCACGAATGGCCGCAGCTCAGGAAGACATTTCCCAAAAAACGATTCCTTCACTGGAACTCGACCAAGCCGACGTTCGCGAAGCTCTTCGAGCACTGTTCAAGAACGTCAGCGTATCGTATTCGATTGCACCTGAGGTCCAGGGCGTCGTAACGGTTAGCCTCAAGAACGTTACGTTCGAGACGGCTCTTCAGAATGTCCTTCGACAAGTCGACTCAACCTATCGTGTTGAGGGTGGCGTATTCGAAATCGTCAAGAGAGCTGAAACAACCGCTCCAACTGCGGGTAGCTCAGAGAACGTTGGCCCCGTCAAGACGACCATCATTCGAAGAATCAAGATTCGATCGGCCGACCCTGCATTCATCGCAGCAATGCTCGGTGCCAAGTCTGGCAACCAGTCGTACCAGATCCCACCTGAGATCAGCACCTTGTCAAAGCAAGGTAGCTCCGGTGGCGGTGGCGGCGGTATGGGTGGCGGCATGGGCGGCGGCATGGGCGGCGGCGGTATGGGCGGCGGCATGGGCGGCGGTATGGGCGGCGGCATGGGCGGCGGCGGTATGGGCGGCGGCATGGGCGGCGGTAGCGGCGGCGGCATGGGCGGCGGCGGACGCGGCGGCATGGGCGGCATGTAGTCTGACCTAACCAAAATCAAAGGACCGGCTCACAGCAATCTGTGAGCCGGTCCTTTTTTTGCCTTGATGTTAAGCAATAATCAGATCAGGGGTTCCGCTCGATGGAATCCAACCCAAGTTAATCGTGAGCACCGAACTCAAAATCTTTACCATTGTTGTCACCATCATGATCCTCGTGGTCACGGTTTCGGGATTTCTCGTCTTCTCGAGCTTCCTTAACCGAGAAGAAGAAAGGGCCAAGCGATTCCGCACAAGACGGGCGGGTGACAAGAAGAAGACTACCGACAAGCACGACTGAGCGGCTTGCTCTGAGTTGTTCTAGCTGGCTTGACGAATTTGATCGTCAGTAAGAAGAATCGGATCCTTCCCTTCCTCAATCAGGCCATTGGGAAGAATGACTCGCTTGATGAGTTCGGAGCTAGGAACCTCGTACATCACGTCCATGATCACGTGCTCAATGATGGCCCGGAGGGCGCGAGCACCCGACTTACGCTTCATCGCCTCTCGGGCAACTTCTCCAAGGACACGCGGTTCCACAACCAATTCCACGCCATCCATCTCGAAAAGGCGCGCGTACTGCTTCAGAATCGCGTTTCTGGGCTCTGTAAGTATCCTGACCAGTGTTTCTTCGTCGAGCGCTTCTAAGGTCGCCACGATCGGAAGTCTGCCAACGAATTCTGGGATCAAGCCAAAGTGCAGGAGATCCTCTGGAAGTAGCCCCTTCAGCAGGTTGGCATCCCTATCGGCTTTCGATTCAGGTGTTGACCTGAAGCCGATAACACTCTCTTTCATGCGCTGGCGAATGATCCCTTCAATTCCTTCAAACGCACCCGCACAGATAAACAGAATGTTCGTCGTATCAATCTGCAAATACTCTTGCTGAGGATGCTTGCGCCCGCCCTGTGGGGGTACGTTGGCGATGGTCCCTTCTAAAATCTTAAGTAGCGCCTGCTGGACGCCTTCCCCACTCACATCTCGCGTGATCGAAGGGTTGTCGCTCTTCCGTGCAATCTTGTCGATCTCATCGACATAGATAATTCCCCGCTCGCAAAGGGATTTGGAATTGTGGTGATCAATGCTCTCCGCCGATTGGTAAAGCTTGAGGAGGATGTTCTCGACGTCCTCACCCACATATCCTGCCTCGGTGAGCGCAGTGGCATCAGCAATGGCGAAAGGAACATTGAGCATCCGCGCCAATGTTTGCGCGAGAAGGGTCTTTCCACATCCGGTCGGCCCGACCATAAGGATGTTGCTCTTCTGAAGTTCCACACCATCATCCGAAGACTCGCCAATCCGCTTGTAGTGGTTATAGACAGCTACCGCAAGTGCACGCTTTGTCTGCTTCTGCCCAACCACATACTGGTCTAGGAACTGTACGATCTCTTTGGGCTTCGGCACACCGCGACGGGCTGCCGAATGGGCCAGAGCTTTGGCACGGGCGATTGCGGGGCCAATTTGTGACGCGACTGCGCCAGCCTTATCCCCATCACCATAGAGCGTGTAATTGCATAGGTCGATACACTCGGAGCAAACAGCCCCATGTAAACCGACGATAAGCTTTTTGACCTGCTCTTTAGGTTTGCCACAGAGACAACAGTGTCCCCGCAAATCGTTACCCGTTACTGCCATCGAATGCTTGCTCCTTAACGGACTCCGCTCTCTAAAACATTATCTATGATCCCATAGGTTTTTGCTTCTTCACCGGACATAAAGTAGTCTCGATCGCAATCCTTGCGTACCTTTTCTGGATCCTTACCGGTGTGATTGCCGAGAATATCCATAAGGATGTCCATGTAGCGGTTAATTTCCGCAGCTTGAACATTGATATCGGCAGTCGTGCCCTGGAATCCTGCACTCACCTGGTGAATCATCACTCGAGCGTGCTTAAGGCAGTATCTCTTTCCGGCAGCACCGCCAGCCAAAAGGACAGCTCCCATTGAAGCGGCTTGTCCAATGCAAATGGTCGCGATGTTCGGCTTTACGATCTGCATACAGTCGTAGATCGCCAGACCAGCACTCACCGAGCCACCGGGTGAGTTGATGTAGAAATCAATGTCCTTATCAGGATCTTCCTTTTCGAGGAACAATAACTGAGCGACAATGAGGTTGGCAACGTAGTCGTCTACCGGAGTACCGAGGAATACGATCCGGTCTTTGAGGAGCCGTGACCAAAGGTCATAGCTGCGCTCGCCGCGTGCGGTTTGTTCAATAACGTAGGGAATACCCATGTGTGTTCTCCTATAAGCCGATCTTCGTTGGAGTGGATCGAGCGCGCGTCCCACTCAACTTAGGATAGCTTACACCCTACTACGCAAATAGTGGACTCGTGGTTGGGACACACAAAAACGCGACTCACAGTATCGTGCCGTCTTGCGGCGGCACGATACTGTGGCCTCTTAAAGTGCGACTTCTGAGACTTCAGCTTGCGACTGCAAGAAATCCGTGACTTTACGGCTGATTGCTCGGAAATGAAGTTCGTCGACCGCTTCGTTTCGCTGCAGCATCTTGAGCATCTCATCGACTTCGACGTTGTACTCTTGGGCCATCTCGAAGAGTTCGGCATTCAACTCAGCGTTGGCCAACTGCATCTCTTCCTTGACGAACACTTCCTTGATCATCAGCGCTCGCTCGACCTGAAGCTTCGCATTCTTCTTCCAGGCATCATGGAGTTGCTCCATCGTCATGCCTTTCTCAGCGGCGTAACTTTCAAGGGACTTCCCTTCTTTGCGTTGCTCTTCTGCGGTTTCTCGCAGACGTCTCTCGGCGAGAGACTCCCACATATTGTCACTCACGAATACTTGAGATCGCTCCTGAAGGCGCTCCATCAGTTGTTCGGTAACAAGTTCTCGAAGCATTTCGGCCTTTGCTCGACCAAGTCCTGCACGTACTCGCTCGCGAAGATCTTCCACACTTTCCGTCTTCAAGCTCTGTGCGAATGAATCGTCTAGGTCCGGCAGCTTCACTCCACTGAGTGAATTGACGGCGACTTGAATTTTGTGAGTCTGGCCCGCCCAATCTTTCTCTTGGAAGTTCTCCGGGAACGTGACCTCAAGATTCTTGATCTCTTCAACTTGCATGCCCATCAGTGCCTGGTCAAGCTGCTCGAAAGTCTGACCAGCGATGGTCATGAAATTTCGACCGTCGCCCTCTTCGCCCTCAAGCTTTACATTGACAACTGCGACATCGCCCTCTTGAACTCCACGATCCGTAACTGCCTCTCGAAGTTGGCGTCGCTTTCGAAATTCTTCAATCTGCTTGTCGACTTCCTCTTCGGTGACCTCAATCGCGGGCTTCTGAACCGGCAGTCCCTTGTAATCGCCAAGAGTAATCTGTGGAGGAAGCGGCACCTTCAGGGAAAACTCTGCCGCACTTGTTTCTTGATCCAACAACTTCAGTTCAACGGTCGGTCGAGTTGTTTGGTCGATTTCAAGTGTAGTCTCTTCAAGAGCTTTCCTGTATCCGACGCGAACGATATTCTCCGTTGCGCTTTCGTACAGTTCTTCCTTCGAGATCAAGCCTTCAAGCATGGCTTTGGGGGCGTGTCCAGGTCGGAACCCGGGCAGTTTGATCTTCTTGGCAATCTGCTTGAAAGCCTTGTCGAACCCCTCCTTTACTTCGTCTGCATCACAGACGATATTTAGCAAAACAGTGCAGGGGTTTAAATCTTCTCGTGTAACTTGCATGGCGGTATACACGCCAAGTGGCGCGACTTCGAAGTTTACCTCCGGCATTGCATCAGATGAACCGGAATAGGCTTTGGCGTGAGGAATCAAACCCAGAAGAATCTTCCGAGATGCAAGTGGTTTCGAAACGGAACCATTGCTGTTAAGTACGGGTCACCCTATACTTACTCATCACGAACCAGCCTGAGGGTAGTCTTCGCTGACTGTCATGCAGGGCGGCTCGTAGCATTACTACAAAGGCATGAGCGAACTCAGCAGAAGACAACTCATTATCGCCGGGGCGGCGATCGGAGCTTCGGCAGCGGCCGGGTTACCGACTGTCGCCATGGCTTTTTCACCAGAGGTACGAAAGAAGATGGAACCAAAACTCGTTAAGGTGCCGACAGAGGCAGACATTCAGAAAGCGCTTGGCACAGCCAGCAAAGGTATCAGCGAAGCCACTCACAAGGCCCATTTGGGTTTGTGGCAAGGATATGCAAACAAGACCAATGAGATTCGCAAAGCTCTTGCAGAGCTAGACACTGATCCCGCGAAGGCGAATCAGATCTACAGCCAGACACGTGCTCTCAAAGTCAACTACGGCTTTGCCTACGGCGGATATCTCAACCACAATGTGTACTTCGACACCATCGGTGGAGAGGGTGGACCTGCGACTGGCGATGTCGCAACCCTCATCAATGAGGCGTACGGTTCTTTTGAGAAGTGGGCGGCTGACCTCAAAATGACAGGCATCTCAGGACGTGGCTGGGCTTACCTTGGCTACGATCACGAAGAGCAAAGAGTGTTCAACTATATCGGTGATGGGCAAGACACCTATCCTGCCTGGAACAACTCCCTGATCCTCGCCCTTGATGTTTACGAGCATGCTTACTTCCTAGATTTCCAGACAGCTCGAGCCAAGTACATCGATGCGTTCTTCACTGTCATCGACTGGAACGCAGTCAACGCCCGACTACACAAAGCCCTCGGGAAGTAGTCAAAGCCATAAGGAACTGTGCCCCTCCGGTGGAAGGGCACAGCGGTGGCAAGTTAGCGAGGCACGCCTTAATGTCAAACAGCCAACGGTCCGAACGCCGGCACAAGCCATCCGGCGGCTACAGCGGGTGTTGAAATACCAAAACTGTTTGACATTAGGGCACGCCTCGCCCCTACAAAAATGCCGGATCAGTCTTGATCTTCGTCGGGCTCGGGTTCTTCGTCACATTTCTCGAGCTTGACTCGTACGATGCGCCGTCCATCACTCTCAGCCACCGTAAAGCGATAACCCTCACTGACAATGGACTCGGACGTCTTGGGCTGACGACCCATCAATCCGAATACATAACCCCCGATCGTGTCGAACTCGTCGCTATCAAAGTTGGACCCAACGTGCTGATTGACGGAATCGAGATGAGTCTTTCCTTGAATGTAGTACCCATCTTCTGCCTCGACTACTTCCTGAGTTTCAAAGTCATATTCATCGGTGATGTCGCCGACGAGTTCCTCAACGATGTCCTCAACCGTCACGATTCCGGCGGTCCCCCCGAATTCGTCCTGCACAACTGCCATTTGAACCCGGCCATTCCGCATCTCTTTCAATAGGTCGTGCAAGTCCTTGTTCTCAGGAACAAAGAGCGCGGGCCGCATGAGTTGACGAACATCAACCTTTCCTCGCTTACTCACAAGCGCCATCAGAAGGTCTTTGGCGTGAACGATGCCAACGATTTGGTCATCGGTTTCTTCGTAGAGTGGTATGCGAGAATGTCCCGATTCCTCAATAAGGCGCACGATGACTGAAGGGTCTGAGGCAATCGGGAGAGCATCCATATCAACCCGAGGAGTCATCGCTTCCCGGGCTACCTTATCGGTGAAAGAAAACACGGAGTGAAGGAGTTCTTTCTCATCCTGCTCGATTTCGCCAGTCGCCTCGGCGGACTGCACCAAAATCTTGATCTCTTCTTCGGCTTGGTTCGAATTGGCGAGGCTGGCACGCCCGCCAAACCGAGCCGTAAATACTCCAGCTAGTCCGACTACGGCATTCGCGGGAACCGAGAAAATAACCGAAGTGATCGTGATGAACCGAAAAGACGCCAAAGCAACTTGCAGGGGATGCAAGGTCGCATAGCTCTTTGGCACCACCTCACCAACGATGACGTTGACGAGTGCGACCGGCACAGCTATCATCGCCGCCGACAACAAGACTGTCGGAAAACTAAACTCCCAGTGCGCGTTCTGCTCCAGAAACAGCGCCAAAGGTTGTGCCAAAAGAAAACTGATGAGCGCCAACGCAAGCCGCGAGGTTTGGCTTCCCAACGTGCACGCCGCAACATACTTCTGCTTCGACTCAACCAGAACTTGGAACTGCTTGGCTTTTTCTTGCTGATCATCCTTCACGGACTTTGCGTGGCCAAGCTTCAACAAATTGAGAGCCGTTTCCGCCGAAACGAACCAAGCGTTCAGCACGATAACGACGATGATCAGCGCGATTATCGGTGTGCCTCCGATAATCGGTGACTTCATCGCATCGGCCCTCTGCTGAAGATTAGGGGCGTGTTCGCCAAGCACCCAAAGGGCAGCCATTGCCGCCCCAAAACCGACCACGAGATGCTGTTCGATTCTCGCGACGATTGGGTGAAAAGGACGGTCTTTTTTCATCGCGGAACCAATCCAAAGATCAGTAGTGACAACAGCACACCAACCAAGGCACCCAGGCTCAATTCGAAGATCGAGTGAAATTTCGCCTCAAATCGACTTTGCGCAATGATCGCAGCGAGAAGTAGCGCGATTCCCGCTGTCACAGGATTGTCGGCAAGAATTGCTGCAGACGTGGCCAGAAAGAATCCAAAGGCAGCATGCCCACTGACCAAGCCACCTTGTAGTACGCGACCGCGCTGTCCAAGCCCCTTACCTACCAGCACAATAAAGAACAGTACGACCGCTCCTAAAAGCAACCGGAGCATTGCTGGGAGACGAAATCCTTCGCCCGATACGTTGATCTTGATAACTTCCCATCGACTCTCGCCGACAAACAAAAGCGCACCAACAACGAGCGCAATCATGGTTGCGATAAGAACCGCACCGGCAGCGATGTCTTTCGCAAATTTGGCGAGCGGATTGTAGTTGGGAGATATCAAATCGACGGTGGCTTCAATAGCGGAATTAAACATTTCCGCAACCAAAACCAAGGAGATCGTGAACAAAAGCACGAGGGTTTCTCGCAAGCCAAGATTCACGAGGATGCTAAGCAGGATGACAACGATCACCACGAACAGGTGAAAACGCATGTGCCGCTGGGTTCGGAACGTGTAGACGATCCCATTGAGCGCAACCCGAAATGGGCTTATAAAATCCCACTTTTTGCCACCGCTCATGAGGCATCACCATGCAGTAAAGATGCCCAAGCCTCATCGGGTTTCAAGCCAGACTCGACCGCAACCAAATTCATTTGGCGTACCATTTCAGCACGATCAGGTTCCGTTTGGTCATCAAATCCAACGAGGTGGAGTGCACCATGGATCGCGAGGTAACCCAATTCCTGCGCAAGACTCACTTTTCTCAGGTTCGCTTGACGTTCCGCATACGGAACAGCGATGGCAACATCGCCAAGCTGGTCACCCGCGTAATCGCCGGCAGGAAAAGTAAGCACGTCCGTGGCTTCGTCGATGCCTCGGAAAGTGCGGTTGAGCTCACGAATCTTCTCATCGGTCGTCAAGAGAAGACATGCGTGGGCATCGACCTTGTCATGAAGACGGAACGCATCATTCATGGCACGCACGAGGCATGACTTCCGAATGATGCGTCCGGATTCATTAAGAACGGTGATGTTGCGGCTACTGGGAGGTTCCATACCAGGATGGAAGGTTCTTACGCCACGTCCATCTACCAATAAGAGACTCGCACCAAGGCTTAAAAGGTGCGAATCTACTGGCGAGACTGTCGGCGTCGCTTCAAGCGGCGTCGCTTTTCACTTGGCTTCTCGTAGTGAGAATGCTCCTTTAGTTCGCGCAGAAGGCCGCTCTGCTGAAGCTTCATGTTGAAGCGTTTCAGGGCGCTGTCGATGGACTCATTAGACTGGACGGTAACGTAAATCAAGAACTCAAATGCCTCCGCAAGGCACATAGTATGACACAGATTTCGTCGGAAAATGACGACCTACCCGTGTGTTTACCAGGTTATACACGTGAACGATAGATCGATTCTTATCAATCCGTTGAATGTAGCGTTCATCCATAAACGAACGAGGAGCATTCATGTCCGACGAATCCCTGTCTAATCCTTCTCCGAAAATCAATCTTTATAATGTAGCTGCCGACGATGCCCTTTGGGTGTTGGAGACAGATCATGCCGAGCTATTGGACGTCTTGGCGGACCCTGCAGGATGGGTTAGCCAATACGTTAAGTTCGGAGACGAACCCGCGATTGTGATCCAGCCATTTGTGGTCGTGTTTCATGAAGTGCCTGGCAGTGTACTTCCCGCTTCCGATGCCACCGGAGGAACGGCAAAGCCATACATCCACGTGCAAGGCATTCACAAGACGCCGGTAATCCGTGTGCGATACAGCACCCTTGCTGAAGCGCCACCGTCGCAGGGTGCCCTCTTTCCTGAGGGAGAACCTCTCGAAGTATTGCGTGTTGGAAATGTCATTCATACCCATCTCCACTTCACCAACTTCACGCCGCTGCAGGTTGCGAATACCATTTTCACGAGCGTCTCTTCCCCATCCGTATTCATTGACGCCATGAACTCGCTCCCCCAGACAATAAGCGGCTCGCCTGTACCAGACGACAAGAAGCTCCTATTTGTGCTGGATCCCGCCTTACCACCCAACGTGGTGTATCAAGGCGAGATACCAACTGCGAAAGCAGTGGATTCGGCTCATGATCCGGCATCCCCTCAACCGGTTCAAAACTGCGCCATGGTCATGGGGGACGCCAATGAACTCGGGCAAGTCATCGTATACGGCGTCATCATTAAAACTTATACGATTTAGAGTCGGAGTCGATCTAGGTGGCCGTTCCGAGGATTTCCTTCACTAGGATTGGCCACCCACTTTTTTTGTAACCCAAGGCCAGAGGCTCTGCCTCTTCGTGCTTCTTCAGGAACTGATTGTAGATTTGCCGAGCCTTCTCACCTTGTCGGGTCGGAAATTCAGTCTGTAGCTTCAGGGCCGCCAAGTGGCATAGTACGCTCTCCCTCACACGATGACTTCGCTCATGGAAATCCGCGAGACGCAGCAGCCCCCATGCTATGTTCCGATGGCGGTGTGATTCCATAGATAGTCTAATCATCGTGAGTGCAGCAGATATCGCATTCGGGAGGTCCCCAAGTTGCTCATTCAAGTAGCATAGGTGCTGGTTCACATAGACGAGCTTCGATTTATCTTCACACTGTCGTAACGCATCCTTGGCTTGTGCAACCCAGACTTTAGCTTCAGAAAACCTTCCTGCCCGTATTTCGATCTGTGCTCTTACAACGTAGCAGCTTGCGATATATCCATGGTTCGAAGCCTCCGCCGCGATTTTTTCGGCCCGAGCGAGGTACTCCTCTGCCGTCGTATTGTCTGATAGAACGACGCACTCCCAAGCCATGTCGAAAAGACAATCCATAGCGCCAGGAAGATCACCGATCAAATTGCACAACTCCAGACGGCGTCCCCACCGGGATCGCCACCCTGCCTCATCTTTTCTGACCGCAGCATCTGCGCCGGAGAGCCCAAGAAGCTTAATTTCCAGTTCGCGATCGTTAAGGGCCCTGGCTGCAGCAAACCCCATCCGAATGACCTGGTCGAAGTCGGTGGTCAAAGCCATATCGAAATAGGCTCGGCAAAGTCCGCCAGCAAGAGTACGCGCCGACTCATGCATGCCGGAGCTTTCGGCGAATTTACAGGCGGCCCGCAGATTCCCAATTTCAGCCCAAAGGCGAGTGGTTCCATCTTTCCAACGGCCCTCGAGCATGAGATTTCCGATCTCTTCGGCAGTTCCACCGTAGAGCCTTGCATGTCTCTCCGCACACGCCTGTCGTTCCTGCAATTCGGAATCTTCCCGCGGAAGCTGCTCCAAAAACTCGCGAACAGTGTCGAGGAGCTTATAGCGGGTTCGATCGTCAACGACGTGGACTTGGATCAACGAGTGATCTCGCAATGTTGAGAGCCCGTGAAGGATTTCAATCTTCGACCATCCGATGACCTTCGCTGCGTCTTCGACATTAAAGCTCCCAACGAACAGGCTGAGTTTATCGAGAAGGCCGCATTCCCGTTGGCCCAACAGTAAGAATGAAGTCGCGACAACCCGATAGAGGTCGGCCTGGCGATCCTTGGGCCCTCCTCTCCGTTTTAAGACCTCAAGTGGGTGGAGTCGGATCTGCTCCACTAACTCCACTAGACTCAAATGCCGAAGGCGGCCTGCCGCAAGTACCAGTGCGAGAGGCACTCCTTCAAGCAATTGACATAGCTCTTGAATCAGTGCCCTGCTCTTGGCGGTCACTTGAAACTCGTTAACCGCATGACTGGCGGCTTCTGTGAAGAGTGAGATGCTGTCACTCATAGGTTCACCCGCCTTCTTCCGCCATGTCATGGGGTTGAGACGGTACTCAAACTCTCGGGATAGTCCGAGCAGAATCCGGCTCGTAACAAGCACTTGGCAATCTGGGGACTGTTTCAGGACTGAATCGATGAAGTCAGCGAGAGAAACGTGTTTTTCGAAGCAGTCGAGCAGTAGAAGGAGTTTTCGCGTGGATAGGTGCTCAATCAATTCAGATTCGATGCTTGAGCTTGAGTTACTCAAACCAATGGCTTCAGCAATCGATCCGACCAACTGCTCACGCCCTTCGATGGCGTCACACTCCACCATCCAAACGCCATCCGGAAAGTCATCGATCAATTCGGCAGCGACTTGTTTTCCCAATCGGGTCTTGCCCATACCACCCATCCCCGTGATGGTAAGTAATCGTTGCTTTTTGACACAGATACGATCTCGAATCTCAACTCGTTCCTTTTGACGTCCGATGAAGGGACGATCATCGTAAGTCAGGTTATGAGTCTTCTTCGCTGGCTCGGGTACCACATCACCACTGGGCTTGTCATCAAAACACGGTCCTTCAAACGCGGTTCGGAAGACTACCGGTATCGCCCAATCGTTGTAGGCACCTCGAATGGCTCCTCTCGCCTGTATAACGGCGTCATCGACGGATTCGCCTACGCCAAGGCTACTGTAGAAGGCTCGGGCAAATAGACCAGCCGATAAATCGCTAATGGGTGCCTGCATGCCTACGACAGCAGCAATTCCGCTTCTTACCAAACCCGCACCAATGCCAGAGACGGATTCACCCGTCATACACCCTGACAAAACAGCAAGTTGAACGTTTGCCTCAACTAGCAACTCCGCCAGTTCATCAGCATGAATTTGTGCAGCCTCATTCGGGCGGCCACTTTCCAGGATCAGGACTCCCCCAGTTGGAAGGATATCGCCATGACCAACAAAGTGGAGAATGTCAGGTTTGAATGACTCCAGTGACCGGATAAGCGACGACCGAGTCGCAAATCCAATCTCCTGCACCACAAATCGCCGACACTCGGGCACAGAAAGGGCGCGAGTAATGCTGCGCACCTCCTTGTCGATGCCAGCAAGTCGTCGATACTCGTGGGAAGCAGGGTCCGCCCAGACCACGAGCACGCGGGGAGTGGATGACGTTCTCGGGAGGAGGTTTTTGCGACCGTCCACTTCGCGAATGAGGCTCAGCCCCGGATGGATACTCAGTGTGCCGACGAGCGGACCACTTTCCTCAGGAAATGTAGACGCCTCCCACGGAAGGCTGGCCAACGCTCCAAATGCATTGAGCCAGAGCCGTACAATTCTATTCTCAAGATGTGCAGCAAGCACGGACTGGATCGGGAAACCGAAGCCAATGCGCCCCAACTCCTCGCCAAGAGACGTAATGAGCCGCCCAGGATTTAGTTCAGGGTTCTGAAGCACGTCGACGCCATGTCGGATCGCCTCCCAATTGGGTTCACTTTCATGTCGCGCCAAGCAGGGACCATTTAGATCGTCATAACTTGAAAGCTCGGCTACGACGCGGTTGCCCACTTGCTCCAACCTTAGTTTTAGGTCAGAGTAACCGCCGCGTTGACCGATACGATGTGCGCCCATGCCATAGATCGGCGCACGTGGTTGTCACCGAGGCAATTGCCGTCGTAACCAAAGTGCGCCTCCGAAAGGGCCCTCCCTGACAGTCCCCGGCAAATCTGCCGATAGTACTTGCCGCCTTCCGAACTCACACTTTATATCAAAATGGGCCAACATTTGCCAGCAATTCGGCGTCACCGCCAAAAGTAGCTCCCATTGTCCCTCCAGTTGCGGATCTTCAAAACGACTTGGGAGCAGTAACTTCCCGTCACTGATGATCGGAAGCTCAACAGATGGGCTTGTTCCACCCCAAGGTTGAACAAGAATTTGCCCAAACTTGCATTCATCGGGCCAATCCTCAAATCGGGCGGTGAGGGAGTTTCTGGATACTGGCCCAACAGGCAACCGAAGAAATCCACCAAAGCCATCAATGGTCAATTTGACTTGACCGTTAAGTAGCATCCCTTCCACCAGGGGCAATGCTCTCCTTTGGTGTGAGAAACCAAAATACACGGCACGGTCAGTTGTCCCAGGCTTTGCTTCCGCAAAGATCTCCAAGTCACCAGAATCAAGGACGCTTGCTTCAAGCCTGGTGAAGAGCTTAAGTGGCTCGATCGAACCAGTTGCCCCACGCCGATATCCAAATCCAAGTTTCAGTGGACCCGAAGTCATGCTTAACGTCGAAAAGAATGCACCCCAAATGGTTTTGGCGGCAAGATAGCCGTCTGCCCCTTGCTTCGAAAGTTTTGACAGTGCTGCCCAAGTGGTGGGAGTCGCTCCTTGGAGTTCGTGGCTTATAACACGAACATGATTTTCGACTACTGCATTCCACTCTAGGATGGATTCAAAATCCTCACTGACTCCGACGGGCCCCAGACCCAAGGCCGAATAGGGCGTATTGCAATAGCTTTCGACCAGCGCAAGAGTTTTCGACAGTTCATAGCGTGTGGTTGGTCTGGCCACCGCGCCCTCTTCGATCTTCTGAGCTTCCTGGCTCGAAAGCACTCCTGCTATGTAGCGGACGAGTTCACGCTTGGGAACACTGCCCGCCGAGTCAGGTGCGATTCGTGTCGCAGCTACCGCACACAACAGGCTCACCGAGGCTGCAGACAGCCCCTCTTCGGATTCGCTAATAACCATCAGAACCTCTCTGAAGATAGTAGTCTGCTAACTTCTTAAACAATCGGCCATTGCTAAGGCCAACGTTTAATTTGCCAGGTGTAACATCGGTACCAGCAGCTTGTGCGGCGCCAGCAGTTCGATCGAGGATATCCTTTTGGGGTAGAGCGTTGTGGCAATGATACTGGAACACCATGCGGTGCCAGAGTCCAGGTGAGGCCAACTGGTCAAGGCCCCCCTTAACCGGCCCAACGTTTTGGCGAAGGCGATACATGATCTCTACAAACGGAAAAAGTTGCACGCACCTATCAAAAATTGCAACTAATTCTGATTTATTTACAGAAGTACCTAAACGACTCAATATTTGATCAAGCAGCAGGGCGTACTGAAATCGCAGTTGAATCGCCTCTTTCTGCTCCTCTGACCATGGATTCTCTAGCCCCAGGCTGTCTTTACCTGGATCACTACCGATCTCAAGAAGGTAAGCACAGAGTTGTTCGTTTTCCCAATGCAGCTCTGTGAAAGCCAAATGACGTATCAGCGATGGATCCGACACGATTCGGTCTAGGTCGCTCCTCCCCATGAGTTCAAATTCGTTTGTCTGCGAATTCATGATTCGACACACGGTTTGCCATGGCATTCGATCAATCAGGAAAAGTTTGGCTGCGAGCAAATGGTGCGTCCGCAACGAATCAGATATGCCCTGTGGCAGGTCAAGAAATAGCTCATCTGCCAGGCGATACAAAAGGCGACGGTCCTCCATCGCCTCAACTACGGCATCGACCATTTCGATTTCGGCAGGTGGAATATCCTGGAGTTCTAGGTCCTCTAGGCTGGCAGTCTCGGATTGAGATCTGACGTGGTCAATCAAGCAATTGCGCGTCATCGTTCGCAGAAATCGCCACCATGCACCAACTGTCGTGAATTCAAATCGTTCGCGGGATTTCCACACACGCTGGAAGATTTGCTGAATGATGTCTTCTCGATCCGACTCGGACCTTAGCGAGTTCGCGAGCAGAGAATTGAGGAACGGACGACTCCGAGCCACAAGCCTGGAAAATCCCTCTTCACGCGTGGAATCTACTTTGCTCGAAAACAACTCAAGTGCCGCGATCAATCTGTCTGAAGGCGTACTCATTCTCGCTTCGAAGTGTACGCCACGTTATCGCTACTTTGGCTCCAAATCAAGAGCATTGTTGGGCAGATTTACCCTGGTTGCGGGTAACCCAAAGGTGGGACTGGCAAGGTGCCCCCCTTCAACCAATAATTTATGACATGCCCCTACAACATATGCTCGAAGAGTGCATCGCTATTCAGCGAAATCTGCGCGAACCTGAGCTCGACCTGGACTACATCGTTCAGCACGCCGAGTCTCTGCTGAGACACGCTCGGCTTGCCCAAGAAGGTGCCACCTATGCATCTACGATTGATAAAGATCGAGTGCGTGTCCGCGCTGCCTTCCTGAACCGAATCACCAAGAGTCCAGTCCTCCAACCCCGGTAACCGATCTCATTTGACTGCCTGAAATCACACGGATTCCAACCAGCCAAAATCGAATTTAGTCGCGATCCACTGCCGCTTTCCACTGGGCTCCTCGCAGAACTGGCCTCGGAGCATTCGCTCCCTTGACAGCACCCCAAAGAATGTCGTTCAACTCGATATCCGGTGCCGAGTCTTCCTTGAACCGAGCGATCAACTTGTCACTATCCTTTGATCGGTAGGCGGTTCTCTTGTTGACCTCGCCAATAATCTCCTTTGCAGGCAGAATCGCGTTATAGGGTTCTGAGTTCTTAACCCCTTTCGCAAACACATTAATCGGGCTCGCAACAGCATCGTATTGGCTCAACGGCTTGAGTCCCAAGACTAACTCCATGGTTCGAAGCATGCTGTCGGTGTTATAGAAGTGGCTGTCGAGGGTGCCTTTCTCAATCCAAGGGCTGATGACAAATGCGATCGACCGATGGCAGTCCACGTGATCGAACCCAGCTTGTGCATCGTCCTCCAACACACAAATGACGGTGTTCTTCCAATACTGGCTGTGGCTGATCGCATCGACGACTTGCCCCACTGCATAGTCGTTATCGGCGACCATGCCTCTTGGAGAGGTTTGCCCAGCGCCAGTTCCCGCCGTGTGATCCCTCATCAGCCGAAGCATCGAGAACCGAGGCATGTTGTTGTTCTTAACGAATTCGTCGAAGTCTCGCTTCCATACCGAAACTCGGCTTGAATCCTTGTGCGTGCCGTAGGTCGCCATCTGACGCGGTGCCTTGGGAAGTCCATATTTGGTCCATGCGTCACTGTCGGCGAAGGCCGTGTCGAACTGGAGAAAGTCAGTGTTGCTATGCCCAAGCAAGTTCTTCTTGGAAGGCGTATTGTTTTCCGTTAAAGGCTTCCCTGTCTTAGGGTCCTTCACCGTGCTCTTGTTTGCCAAGAAGAACCCGTAGTTTCGATAGGAAACATTCTGTTTGGCACATTGATCCCAGATGAATCCGTTGGGACCGGCAGACACATCATGGATTCCGAGCAAGTCAATCGGTACGTTGCTGTTCTCACCCTCGGAGTCGTAGGTGCGTCCGCGTCCACTGTAGTTGTACGGAACGTTCCGCTCGATGTAAGGGTTCGCAATTCCCTGCGTGGACCATGACCAGCCATCAAACGAGACTTCTGCGCAAACATAGAAGTTATCGAGCAATACGAACCGCTCAGCAAGAGCATGCTGGTTCGGAGTCACCTCTTTCGGAAACAGACAGATGCTTGGGTCGCCATTCCCACGCTTATCGTCGCCGAGAACCTGATCGTAGGTTCGGTTCTCTTTGATGATATAAACCACATGGTCGATACCGGGATTGACGAAAGCCTTTTGATTCTTTCGCTCGACTCCTCCCACCGCCATGTTGTTTGCCAAAACCGTCGAAGTCGATGCCGCTAGGTCTTTGAGGGCATAAGGCAGATCAATGAACGAAACCGTTCCCTCAAGAATGTTCGGCGGGTACTGATCCCAGTTTCGAACTCGCTTGTTATTGGGGTTTCTTGTAGCGACTCCCTTTGCGTTCGACACGAACAGATGTGATCCGTTTGGACTCACGATGGCCGCGGTCGGCCCCCATCCCGCCGGAATGAATCCACTAAGTTTGTTCGCCTTCAAGTCCACGACTGCAACCGCATTTGCATCGGCGAGTGCCACGTAAAGGGTTGATTCATCTGCTGAGAGTGAAGAGCCAAGGGGAGTTGCCCCCGGCAACCCTTTCAGATCACCGATTCGAATAAGGATCGTTTGAGTGACTCGGTTGCTTGCGGTGTCCACCACGCTCACAGTGTCTCCACAGGAGTTGCTTACATACAGCTTCGTCTGATCCTTGTTTAGCAGTAGCGATACCGGGTTTGCACCGGTCTTGATCGTTTCCGTGGTTCCAGATGCGAGGTCAACCGCAGTGATATTCCCGTCGCGTTCGTTGCTCACAAACAGCTTGCTCATGTGGGATGGCGACGCTGCATACGCAACGTCCATCGGATATCCACCGGTCGCGTATTCCTTGAGAAGCTTGCCATCGCGACTGAAAGCCGTTACTGAGCCGTGCATTCCGTTATAGGCGTGGGTCTGGTTGTTCACAGCATAAATCCGACTGCCATCTGCGCTGGCAGCGATTCCGGCAATGTGATGTGGCAATCGAGCCGCAGTCTCGGGTGCTGGGTTACTGATTTCGCCTGACGCGCTTGTTGTGCCATCGGGCGCAACTTCGTAAATGGAAATCAAGTCTTGAGCGCCGCGAGACACGTAAAGCAGGGTCTTGCCGGCCACCTGAGTGAAGGCTAAGCCGTAATACAATCCGCTGGGTTCGCTTCGAACACCAGCAAAGGTTCGTTTGCTAAGAACGTGCCCATTGTTTGCGTCAAGAATCGTCAACTGCTCGCGAAACCCACAGTCCGTAACAGCAATGAACCGCCCGTCAGGGCTCATCTTCATGTTGACTGGCGAACTGCCGACCTCAACCTGCTCCCCGGTCGGTGAAATGAACTTCCCGGTCACGATCCGCGTCGAATCGTCCCCTTGCTTCACCACCGTACAAGCGATTCCAGCCACGACGACCAACCCCAGTCCCATCGAAATCCTGCCAACCCTCATGCATGCAAGCGTACTCCGAGGAAACGTTCTGTTAACACAGAATTTCGCGGACATTCTCACCGGTACAATCCCGCAACATGGATCCCCTGATCTCGCAAGTCAACGTCGACGACGACGAGTATCGTGCCAACCGAGCCGTGATGGACGCCATCATGGCCGAATACCGCGAACGAACGGCCAAAACGATGGAGGGCGGCGGCCCGGATGCCCTCGCGAAACACAAAGCACGCGGAAAGCTCCTTGCCCGGGAGCGAATTGATGCTCTACTCGACCAAGGCTCAGCGTTCCTAGAGTTCAGCACCCTCGCCGCAAACGGGATGTACAACGATGATGCTCCCGGTGCTGGCATCGTCACCGGAATCGGACGAGTTCATGGGCGTGAATGCGTGGTCATCGCCAACGATGCCACAGTGAAGGGCGGCACTTACTTCCCCATCACGGTTAAGAAGCACCTGCGCGCACAAGAGATCGCGCTGGAGAATAACCTTCCGTGCATCTATCTCGTGGATTCAGGCGGAGCATTTCTTCCCCTCCAGAGCGAAGTCTTTCCAGATCGCGAGCACTTCGGACGCATTTTCTATAACCAGGCTCAAATGTCGGCAAAGGGCATCCCCCAGATTGCTTGCGTTATGGGTTCCTGTACGGCAGGCGGCGCTTACGTCCCCGCTATGAGTGACGAAACCGTCATCGTAAAGGGACAAGGCACGATCTTCTTAGGGGGACCTCCTCTGGTGAAGGCGGCAACCGGCGAAGAAACCACTTCGGAAGACTTGGGAGGGGCCGACGTCCACACCCGCATCAGTGGCGTCGCCGACCACATGGCCGATGATGACGCTCACGCGCTCGACACCGTCCGCAACATCGTCGAGGCAACCAAGGGCGCAGAATACGCAAAAGCAGTTCGGAATCGACAGCAACCTGAAGAAGCTGAAGAACCACTCGAAAACGTAGAGGATCTCTATTCGCTCGTGCCACACGACGCCAAGCAGCCCATGAAGATGCGCGAAGTCCTGGCCAGAGTCGTCGATGGAAGCCGCTTCCACGAATTCAAACCAAGATACGGCACCACCCTCATTTGCGGCTTCGCCCGGTTCTACGGACATATGGCTGGGGTGATCGCGAACGATGGCATTCTCTTCTCTGAGTCCGCCCTCAAAGGGGCTCACTTCATCGAACTGTGTTGCCAGCGCGGAATTCCGATCGTATTTCTGCAAAACATCACCGGCTTCATGGTGGGCCGCAAGTACGAAAATGAAGGCATCGCCAAGCAAGGCGCCAAGCTCGTCACCGCCGTAAGCACCGCCAACGTTCCCAAGTTCACAGTGATCGTCGGAGGCAGCTTCGGTGCCGGAAACTACGGCATGTGCGGACGTGCCTTCGGACCACGCCAGCTGTGGATGTGGCCAAACGCCAGAATTAGCGTGATGGGCGGCGAGCAAGCCGCGAATGTGCTACTTACCGTAAAGATGGACCAGCTCGCACTTAAAGGCGGCGTACTGTCTCCCGAAGAGCAAGAAGCGTTCAAGGCTCCGACCCTCAAGAAATACGCCGACGAATCCAGCGCCTACTTCAGCACCGCACGCCTATGGGACGACGGCATCATCGACCCCGTCGACACCCGGCGAGTCTTGGCACTGGGTATTGAAGCATCGATGAACGCACCTACCCAGCCTGCTGGATTTAGCTTATTCAGGATGTAGTTGCCACAGTTTAAGGACGAAGCCGTGCACAAAATCGGCCCGTTGGATTAATGCAGAAACTAGTAAACAGGCCCCTCTCTTTCCGCTCGCGGAAGGAGAGGGAAGGGTGAGGATGGCCTCCGTTCTGCGTGCCCCTGGCACCATTTTTCAGGAAACCGTGGTTAGTGCCAGCCTTGAGATCTCCTAATCACTCACCATTGGCGGTCGAAACGGCTGGCTGAAATTTTGCGCCCGAACCTTGTCAATACATGTACTTCTACCCAAGCGTGCCGCCAAATCCATGCTTGCGATGTTCGACAAAAACCACCTGTGGAAAGTGATTTCAAACCTCCGTGTCCGAATTCAAACGAATTGTCGGGCTTTAGCAATAACTTATTAATTGCCAGCTTAGAATACACAAGATATGAAGTCCATCGGAATATTCTCTGCGTTCGTTGTGGGCGTTCTGTGCGCTTCGTCCATGGCTGTTCTAGCTCAACATAAGGCACCGCCTCGTGCGACCCATTGGGAAGTAAAGTTCCTTCAGGAGGACGAGCTAGAAAAGCATCTACCACTAGACGGGTGGGAACCCTTGGCTGTGACCACAGTGCAAAACAGCGAACATGTCTGGTACCGAAAGCGTGTTTGATGCTTGCTCGATCGGGCCTAATTGTTTTTGGTTGGGAAACATCGGCGCTGCATGCCGCCACTGACGAGAATCAACATCCCAGGCGTTCTTTGCACGATTGGCGGCTCGGAATCCAGAGCTTTCGCAGACAGTCATTCGTTGAGAATTGCTGCGTAGATGCTTGGCTTCGTGCGGTCAAATTTGTGTTCTAAATGGCCTCTATGACCTAGCTTTCCGCCGAGAATCAGGCACTTCTTGCGCGGCTAAATTCGATAAGGATTGCCCCGACTTCGTCGGAACCGTTTGAATGGCCAACCCCTCATCCTTACCTTCTCCCCTGTGAGGGTAGAAGGAACCCTAGCCGCCGTTTTGCCGATTACAACCGAAGTTTTATGTCCATCTCATACCCAAGCCGAACGGCATGCCCTGTTTATCCTCCCGTCGGATACCCTCGCAATGTCGGTAACGTCGCATCGTACGACGCCTTGACCCACCCCTCCGTCACCATTGCTTCCAAGGTCTCGGTACAGAACTGACCAAGCTCGGGCGACGGCGGCATTCGGTCCAGACTCGCTTGATACATAAAGCGCTCTGCGAGGAGTTGTATCTCGCTTTCCTTTTGAAGCGACTTGTACACGATCCCGTAGATCTTGTAGATGGGCAGGACCTTGTCTCCTCGCACGAGGCACGGCACACGGACGACGTGGCCATTTTCATAGACGGCTAACTGCTCTTCGTGCGCCCCAGCTAGATCAAGCTCGAAAACGTTGTTATCGAGTACTGACCAATCGGTGGTTTCTCCTGCAAACTTCGACGTAAACTCCTTAATCGTCGTCAGACGATAGCTCCCCACAAACGGCATTCCGCTGATCTCATCCGAAAAGCCGCCTGTCCCGAGCCACTGAAATGCCGCATTGGCATCAAGCGTTAGTCCCGCATCCTTGGCAATTTGGGTGCAGTACTCCTTGAGGTCGGTGAATCGGCCATTCGCGGAATACCAGTAGTCAGCAAAGCGAATGTGGTTGCCGATATTCTTTCGCTGGATTTTCTCGTACTGCCCTTTGATCCAATCCTCATCGACGGAGCCCTGGACCAGCTCAAGAATCGAGAAGGCAACGCGACGCGCCCCCATTTGGGCGAGGCTCATCCCCGCCGCCAAGATAGGGTCGGCGAACCCACAAGCATCACCCGCCAAAAACCAATTTTCGCCAACCAAGCGGTCGGCAATATAGCTCCAATCCTTTGTGGCCTGAAGTTGATTCTCATTGGTTGCATTCTCGACCAACGCACGAATGCGTGGCTCCTCGCTAATAGCGCGCTTATACAGAGCCTCCGTCGATTCGCCAGATGCCTTGTAATACTCAGCCGAGGTCACCAATCCAAGAGAAGTTCGGGTTGCCGAGAGAGGAATGAACCACAGCCACCCCCAGTCGATACTCATCACCTGAACGTAGGTTCCCCCCACACCAACCGACTCTGCCCACTCGGCGTTTATCCAATAATCCCAAATTGCGATATTGCGCAGCGAGGTCGGCGAATGTACCGGCACATCCATCGTGGACCGGACGATGCTGTTTCCACCCGAAGCGTCGACATAGTAGCGTGCCTCAATCTCGGTGTCTTCGCCAAGTTCCTCCGCAGCATCACCCGTCGCCAGGATATCGAGATGATCGATTCGATCACCAGCACGGGCAACCTTGGAAACCTTCGTGTTCTCAAACACACGGCATCCAAGTTCCTTGGCGTGGTCAAGGAGGATCTTGTCGTAAACCGCACGGTCCACTTGAAATGCCGTCATCATCCGCTGTCCGCTAAACTTTGCTGGCCTGGGTTCCGGCTTGAGGTTGCCTTGGGGAAGAAAATAGAAATACCAAAGGTCGGTGTCCGTCGGCTGTCCCCATCGGTAGGTCGCCCCGACCTTGATCGGGAAATTGGCTGCCTCAACCTTGTCCCACGCTCCCATCTCATGCAGGATGTGCGGGATTACCGGGAGCATGCTCTCTCCAACATGGTCGCGAGGAAACGTCTCACGCTCCAAAATCACCACATCAAGCGACGGATGATACTTCCGCAATAGTGCTCCAACCGTGGAACCAGCGGGGCCGCCGCCGATGATAGCTACATCGCATTTCATAGGCGAATTCTAACCTCCCGACAAGGTTAAATGAACCTGTGCTGCTAATTGCCGCAACGATCGCTCTTGTTCGACTATCGGGTGCCACAGAGTCCCGAGATCCATGGTTTTGGCCCTTCTCCACGGACTCGATATGGAACATGCCGATTGGTAGCAAGGCAGTCTTCATACCAGCCGGCCTGACGCGCAGCAAGCAAGTTGGAATCGATCACGAGAGATTCGTAAAGCTTGGTAAGCAGGACTCGGTCCGCCAGATTTATGCGCCATCCGGATGGCAAACGCGATGGCCAGGAGATCGAACCAGATCTTTAGGTTCCATGCCAGTCCCAGATACATTTGTCGTGCCGGATGCCCGGCAAGGCTACACTCCAAATGAGTGCTGCGCCTTCCTCATGCCCGACGGGCACACGTTGCTTCAGCTAGAACCAACATGCCGTGTGGAAAAAGGCGGAGCAATTGTTGGATATCCTCGTGAGCCGCAAGACCTGTTTGGAACCGGAATCTTTGGCACACACTGGGGATCTGGACTTTCTACGCTCGGTGGCTCCATCCGGCTAGGGGAACTCACAAGCCGCGAGCCAATTCATCACGCCATCAAGCTGAACGTTTGGGGAGAGCGACTTTTCTACTCGAAGGACGCCAAGGGGTATCGGTGGCCCGCCGATCGACATGATTCCGCCGCTGCCCAATCCTATCACGGCAAGAATCCGAAACTTCAAATGGGAACGTTATTAGCATTGCCCGGCGGGCTGACGTCTCAAAAACTCGGCCTCACGACGGAGGTCGGCAAGAAGCTTTTTCAAGCGTTTCAAGACTACGGCGCATATATCACCGACGACTCGGGATGGGATGACTACGATCTCTGCGCGGAACTCGGAGTTGAGGACGAGGTTTCCAAAACCTTCGGCATCCAACTCGCAACCAACAATGGCCCTTACTTCGATGACCTCATGAAAATCATCGAAGGGCTCTGCATCGTGGACAACAATTCAGAGAAATCAATAGGCGGGGGAGGCAAACCCCGACGCCCTCTCGCTCCGACCATCCGAAGACCGTAGGTTTCTCAGCCCTTAAACACCGATGTGGGCGGTTTTAACCATCCGATCGAAGTAACCAGCGATCTGCTTTTCTTGCTTCGGGTCGGCGATGATCACGCTTAGGGCGATGGCTTCACCTTTGGGGCTCTTGAGGAGGACGTATCGGCGCTTCGCAAAGCCGGACGCATCAAGAACCTGGAAAGAGCAGGCGTCGTATCCGGTTGCGGTTTTGGAGAGCTTGAACGGCGTCGCCTTACCCTTTTCTTGGTTAAGGATGAAGAAGAGGGATGTCTTGTACAGCTCGTCCCACGTACTCGTGGTCACCCCAGCGGTCATCACACCAAGCTCTGTTTTGTGCTCATCCTTGGGAGTAATGCTTCTTGCACCCCATGGGGTCTGACTTCCAACGGTCCACTCTTTCGGAACTTCAACGGTGTAGCCGGAGGTCTTCACCTTCACGAATCCATCTTTGAGGAGTTCCACTTTTGCATCCGGGGCATGGGCGGGAGTGATCTGTTGCAGAGCCAACGACGTCATTGTGAGCAAGCTGAAAAACGGCATGGCTTAATCTACGAAGACGACTCAAAAAACATCAGCGTTCACTGATATATTTTTCGTTAGAAGTTTATATTAACCACAGGAAAGGTAAGGCACAACCCCAAGCCGCCATAATCTCTTCGGACCTGTTCCAAATTTTTCATGCTGCAAGACCCGAAGATTCTGCCCAAGGTTGCTCGTCTCGAATCGACCTATTCACCGCTCCGCTTCTTTTCCGTCGCAACCCTTGATATGGAGTTTGCCCAAACACGAGAGCACTTTCGCACTGTGCCTTCGGAAGATGTTCTTCAGTGGCGACCGATCGAAAGTGGACGACGCTGGGGTGATAACTGGCTCACCGGGTGGTTTCGCGGTACCGTACGCGTTCCTGCCGAATTTGACGGCGAGACGGTATACATCCGCGCCAATACCGGCGGCCCCGAGACGATGTTCATCGTCGACAGCTCCGCACAAGGCGTTTTCGATGTCAATCATCCGGTCCGTCTGCTCGCTTTAGAAGCCGACACATTAAGGGACTATCAGATCCATCTAGAGTCCTATGCCGGTCACACTTTCCCTGGAACACAACCATTTTCGGAAACACGAAGCGCTGACGGTCCCGTTGCAATCACAGCCGATGGCCTGACCTACGGGTCGGTTGAGTTGGTGGTGGAGCGCCCTGAGGTCAGCGAATTTGTCTTCTCGCTCCACACACTTATGCAGGTCGCGGCTGGACAGGACCCAAGCAGCTTGCGTCGAGCAAAGATCGTATCGGCGATGGGAGAAATCTTCAATCTCGTCCCACAAGTGCCGGCAGAGGTTGACGAGATCGAATGGCGCGAGGCGCTTATCGCCGCGACCGAAGTCATGCGGCCACTCCTAGAGCAGCGAAACGGACCCACGACTCCCACGATGGGCGTCTTTGGTCACTCTCACATCGACACCGCCTGGCTATGGCCGGTCGCTGAGACATGGCGCAAGTGTGCTCGCACTTTCTCTTCGGTGCTGAGTCTGATGGACCAGTACCCGGAGTTCCGCTTCTCACAAAGTGCAGCGCTTCACTTCGACATGCTGCGGAAGCTGTATCCAGACATCTTTGCCCGAGTGCAAGAGAAGGTCAAAGAGGGCCGGTTTGAGATCAACGGCTGCATGTGGATCGAACCTGACTGCAACATCCCAAGCGGCGAATCTTTCGTTCGGCAGTGCCTTTACGGTCAGCGCGGAATTCGCGAAATGTTCGGCATTACGGCGGATACCCTTTGGCAACCCGACGTCTTCGGTTACAGTGCCGCCCTCCCCCAGATCCTTCGCAAGAGTGGCGTCGAATTCTTCTGCACGACCAAGCTGAGTTGGAACGATACCAACCACTTCCCCTACGACACGTTCCATTGGCAGGGCATCGACGGAACCTCCGTTCTCGCTCACTTTAACGAGATGCAGGGCTGGGCTGATCCCGAGCGATTGATTCACCTGTGGAAGCAAGTTCAGCATCCTGACGTTCAGGATCGACGCATGGTCGGCTTTGGACACGGCGACGGAGGCGGTGGTCCCATGTCAGAGATGATCGAGATCATGCGTTACACCGGTGATCTGGAAGGCTGTCCCAAGACCGAGTACTCCTCCATCAGCGAGTTCATGTGCGGCATTCGCGATGACCTCTTGGAACTGCCAAAGTGGGTTGGAGAGCTTTATCTCGAACTGCATCGGGGCACATTGACGTCGATCGCAGCCATCAAGCGTGGCAACCGGCAGTGCGAGTTCGCACTTAACCAAGCCGAGTTCGCGGCAACATTGGCAAAAGTGATCAAGGGTGTCGCGTACCCAACGTCCAGCTTTGACGATGCCTGGAAGATCGTGATGCTTAATCACTTCCACGACATCCTGCCAGGCTCTGCCATTGCCGAAGTAAATGATGAAGCGATTGCCGCCTACGCAACCTGCCTTGAGTCGACCTTGGCTCTTCGTGATGCTGGGCTCGATTCCCTTGCAGGCAGCCCAAGTTCAGATGGTGTGTTAATCGCCAACTCCTTAAGTTGGGATCTCAGCGATGAGATCACACTTTCTGGAATTCCAGAAGGCAAAAAGCCGGTGGGTTCCACGGCGCAAGCCATCGTGAATGTAACGGGCGAAATGTTGCTAGCGGTAAAAGGCATTGAAGTCCCCGCTCTCGGATTTGTGACAGTTCCTATGGAGGACATCACAGACGAGCCATCACCGTTTCGCTACACGGACAATGCCGTTGAAACACCGTTCGCAATCGCGTGGTTTGACGACGCTGGCCATATCACCTCGTTCTTCGACCGGGCATCCCGGCGCGAGTTAGTCCGACCAGAGTGCTCGTTCAACCACCTTCTCCTCGGAGAAGATGTGCCCGCTGCCTGGGATAACTGGGATATCGACCGAGATCAACGGCACAAGATGGCCGAGGTCGGTGCACCCGTCAAGCGCGAGGTTGTCAGTGATGGCCCTCTCCAACTGCGAATTCGCCAAGAGTTCGAGATTGGTCGTTCTTCCCGCCTCATTCAAGACATCGTTTTCCATGCGACGACGCCGCGGGTTGATTTCGACACGGTTGTCTATTGGCACGAGAAATACCAATTTCTTAAGGTCGGATTCTCACCCGACGTGCTTGCCGAGACTGCACTTCACGAAATCCAGTTCGGGCATGTGCAACGCAATTCGCACGACAATACGAGCCAAGATCGCGCTCAGTTCGACGTGTGCGCCCACAAGTGGACTGACATCTCGGAGAACGGGTTTGGCATAGCATTCCTAAATGACTGCAAGTACGCATGCACGATCAAGGATGGCGACTACCGATTGAGTCTCATTAAATCCGGTCGACACCCGGATCCACGCGGAGACGAAGGTCAGCACCGCTTCGCCTATGCGATGCTCCCCCACCAGGGAGGATTCAGCGTCGAGTCGATAGTCCGACCCGCATTCGAGTTCAACGTCAGCCCAACCGTTCGCCCGGCATCGGCCAATCCTTCGAGCTTCAGCCTCCTCTCTGTTGACCAACCCAATGTGATCGTTGCCGCCGTAAAGAAGGCGGAAGATGATGATGACCTCATCGTCCGACTCTACGAAGCAGGCAAGGCGGCGGGATACGTCCGTGTGAAGTTCAACATCCCGATCGAGTCGGTCAGCGAAGTCAACCTCCTAGAAGAATCCCCAGAGCCTATCGCTCAAGAGTTTGGAGAGGTCGAGTTGTTCTTCAAGCCGTTTGAGATTAAGACGTTGAAGGTCAAGCTTAGCTAAGCCATTGTCTACTTTCTCCGGACGGTGAGTTTTGCGGGCTCAACCTGAGGATGATGCCTCCAGCCGAAGCGAAAGCGGAGCCTGGAGGCTAGAACGGACTGCTTTCGAAGGTGAACACGCCGTTTGCCTACCAAGTACTCAATGGTTAGCCTCCAGGCTCCGCCTAACGGCTCCGGCTGGAGGCATCATCGATGGCTAGGTTCGACAGGCGGAGTGCCTGAATGAGCCTAAGGCACAGACTGCGTCCCAATCTTGATCCCGTTCCCAAAGCTGGTCACCCAAACCTCGCCTGCCTTGTTCGGGTTGAAGAACACTCGCTCGGGCTGGCGGAACGGATACGACGTCACCTGAGTGAAGGTTGGAGTCGCGGCGTTGGCGTTGACGCTCGCCCAGAGCCCTTGAGTCTCGGTCGTAATGTACATGATCTTCGGATTCTTGGGGTCGATGCTGCATGAGCCAACCCGATCGGAGGCCCATACCTGCGTCCAAGTAACACCACGATTGGTCGTTTTGTACAGACCACCTCGATTGTTGGCGGTGCCACCCCATCCGCTGAAAACGGAGCCGTACCAGGTGTTCTGCTTGGAGTCACCGGGATCAATGGTGATGTCCATCATCCACCAATGCATATTCGCCGCCGATCGATCGGTCCATGTCGTCCCACCGTTCGTGCTGACAAAGACGCCAGAGGAGTCGGTGAAGCTTGGTGCCATACGACCACTGAATGTGGAGACGAGGGTGCCGTCGTTGAGTACGACTATATTGAACGCGTGGCCCTTGGTGCGCGGTGGCGCCGCAAGCTTCGTCCAGGTCGCCGAGGCACCCTTCGTGATATCCGCACAGACGTACACTCCCCCGAGCGTGCTGTGGGCTACGGTTGCATAAAGTCTCTTCGCATTTGTGGGGTCAACCGCGACACCCATCACAACGTGACCAATCGAACCAATCTTGGTCCAAGTCTTCCCTTTGTCGGTCGAGGTCAGCACGTTTCCACTTCCACTGTCGATACGTGCATCTGTCAAGTGCGTGCTCTGATACATATCGTGGATTGAGGACGTCGCCATGAACATCGCTCCGGCCGCGTTCTTGGCGACCTGGTACGAGGAGTTAAGCGATTGACCCGTGTAGTTGAAGCTCCACGATACGCCAGCATCGGTGCTACGAATGCCTTGGATATCAGAGAAAGATGCCCAGACGTTCGACGCATCCAGCCATGTCAACCACCAAC
This sequence comes from uncultured Armatimonadota bacterium, assembly GCA_903833215.1. Lineage (GTDB taxonomy): Bacteria > Armatimonadota > Fimbriimonadia > Fimbriimonadales > Fimbriimonadaceae > Fimbriimonas. The sequence goes on along the minus strand of CAILEM010000009.1, from coordinate 136,429 downwards.
AAGACGTGTTCTCCAATCCGTTACCCACATACGACTTGCCTTTTGGTGTCGCCGCATTCGCGGGGTTCTGACTAGCTGGATTCACATAGGTCTGTTGCCAGGTCTTACCGCCGTTCGTCGTGATATGGCAGAAACCGAAGCCAGTAAAGGCAGCTCGATTCGAGTCGGTTGGGCAAACCGTGAATCCAAAGCAAAGTTGGTCGTAGGACCACTGACGGTCACCGCCGGCCCCTTGCCAACCGGTAATCACGTTCTTGTTATTGGCGGGAAAGAACGCATCCGCCCAGCTCTGCCCTCCGTTTGTGGATTTGAGAATGACTGGCGTGCTTGCGTCACAACTGCCTGCCAAATAAACCGTGTTGATATCGTTTCGAGCCATGCGGACGAAGAACGGATACTCGCCGGTCGGAATTCCGGAAACTCGCTTTGTCCAGGAAGTCGAGGTTCCGTAATCGAGGCTATAGACGCCCGAATACGCGTTGTAGTTATCTCCGCCAATGCCTCCCCAGATATTCCCAGACTTCAGAGTCACTGCAAAGAAACGGGTGGTCGTACCGACCTTGCCCGCCGCAAAACTGACGATCTGTTCGGTTGCAGGAATCCCTGGTGTCGCAAGCTTGCTAAACGATGTTCCGCCGTTTTTTGAAACATAAACGCCAAGACTGGTAGCAACGGTGATGTTCTGTCCGTCAAATTGGGTGCCACCAAGAACAACCCCAGCGCTGTTGTTGCCCGCAACGACGGTACTCCAAGTCTTTCCGGCGTTGGCTGAAAAGTAAAGTGTTGAATAGCTCGTAACGAACAGCCGCGTCGTCGTCGTCCAGTCTGCAGCCATATAGAAGGCTCCTTGTCCAGATGGATCTGACGGTAGTTTGCTCCATGTGGCCCCACCGTCGGTGCTCTTGACGGGGGTCATGCTGTCGTTGCTTGCGTCCACCATGTAGAGGATCTTTGGATCGCTCGTGTACTGCACGTGAGGCGAGTTCGGACCATTTTCAATGTTTGAAAACGGTGTCACCGACCAGGATGCACCGGAATTGGTGGAGTGGTACTGGCCGCTCATGTCGCATGCCAGCCACATCTCGTTAGAGCTGAATGGATTGAACGTGGGTGCAAAGAATGCTCCGCCACCACCAACTCCCACGCTCTTCCACGAAGTTGGGGTCTGTGCATTCACACCAGCAACGGATAGAGCGAACATCCCTACAACAGCGGAGAGAAGGTGCCACGAGGCACGGCGAAACAAAGCTTTCGACATCAGCTGACATGGTCTCACCTTTCGATCTGGGAAATCAGGTTATCAACCTTCACAAGCTTGTATTCCCCAAAGAATAGGTCCTTAGTGCTGATTCAACCAGGTAACTTTGCCAAATGCTTCGTGCTGCTAGCCTTGCTATCGCGCTCATGGGTTCGACTCTCGTGTTAGCCTCAGACCCAAACGAAGTGCTTCGTTCACGTGAAGACACCTACAAACCCCTTCATGCGTTAAAGGCTCAATTGGATAAGCTCCACAAGCTGGACGACAAATACGGCAAATACCTTGAGAAGCTGAGGATCAGTAAACCGAAGGACTACCTCATCCAGCGGGATGGGTTGAATGAGCTTTACACCCGCGAGTTCACGGGATGCCTTGACCTAAAGCAGAGATCGACGTACCGGAAGTACATCCGATCACTTCGTGAGAAATACATCAAGTCCCACCCCGAAGTCGATGCCGATAACATCTTCATCTGGGGCGGGGCGAATATCGTCTAGGTTTTCGCGACTCGAGGCTCGATTCATCAGTAGACGACCTATCGGAAAACGCTGGGAATAGTAAGCCGGTTCCTCCCACGCGTCAAAGCGGGTACAAGAGGTCAGGAGAGGGAAATGCGGTCAGCTCATGCGTCGCCACGAAGTCGTGACTCCACATCTCCGGTAACGACGAGAGTTTCCGGAGATAAGGAGTCCCGGCTTCGCCGGGACACAGTGCGGGCATAATCCCCTCCCGACCCTCCACCTTTTTGAAAAAAGGAGAGGGCATCAGTGGCACTCGGCTCCAGTGGAACCGAAGTTCGAAGACGGCACGAAAACGCCTTTACGCTTTCGCTTTGTCCGACTCCGAACCGCGTTTGCGGTTCTCTTCGGCTTTGGCCTCCATCTCTTCAAGCGACTTGACCGGGAGCCTTGCTGCCCCAGCGTAGTCGTGCGTCGGTACAAGCGGACCTTCTGCGAGCGTCTTCTTGGCGGCAGCGATCGCATCGCCGTATTGCGGCAACCACTCTTCGCCTGCGACGAGCATTTCGTCTGCCATCTGCCAAATTTCGGGAGGGTTGCAGACTGCGCCAGTGAGCGGATCCATCATCATTGCTTGCTTGAGGAGTTTCGCATTTCCATGGACCGCTGCCTCAACACCAAGTCGCTGGACGGATACCGAAACGTTGCAGACGGCTGCACAGCCCAGCGGGAGGTCGCCGACGATGGGCATTGAAATGCCGTTTCGGTCGACATAGCCAGGAGCTTCGATGATGGCGTCATCCGGCAAATTGGTGATCACACCGTTGTTGACGACGTTGAAGTGTCCGCGGTACACACGTCCGGTTTCAAGCGACTCGATGATGTAGCTGCCGTGCTCCTCGCCTCGCTTCTCAGGCGTGAATTCATTGGCGGGGGCTTCCATCCAGTTCGGAAAATCATGCTCGAACCAGCATCGGCCTTCGGTACAGACCCTCAGGTAACCGCCGGTCTCACCGTTAATCCATGTGCCCATGTCGATCCAATCCATGATCTCACTTGGTCGCTTTCGATACCAGGGCACATACTCACTCAAGTGTCCGTTTGACTCTGTCGAGTAGTAGCCAAAGCGCTTCAGCATGTCGATGCGCACCTTCTCGGTCCTCGAGTATTCGGGATGCATCTCGAATGCCTCAAGAAGATGAGGAATCATGTCGATGTTGCGCCACTTGATTTGCACGTACCAAGTCTGGTGGTTGATACCGGCACAGATAATGTCGACATCCTTCTTGGCGACCTTGTCTTCCGGTCCGATGTGACCATGTTTGCGTGCCCATCCTTCGATACATGAGGCAATCTGCCAATGCCCACCTTGCACTCCGTGGCACAAACCGACCGTATTCACGCCGCCGTACTTATTGCAAGCCCACGTGAGCATGGCCATAGGATTCGAATAGTTAAGGAACAAACACTTCGGATCGGCGACCTCTCGAATGTCCTTGCAGAACCCCAGAAGAGCCGGAATCCCGCGTTGGGCATACATTAAGCCGCCGGGCGCAATCGTATCTCCGACGCACTGATCGACTCCGTACTTGAGCGGAATATCGACGTCGGTGGCGAACGCTTGGAGTCCACCAACTCGGACAAACGACAATACATAGTTGGCGCCCTCAAGCGCCTCGCGCCGACTAAGAGTCGTTTGGATGGTTGCAGGAATACCGTTTGCAGCGATGTCACGCTTCATCAATTGCGCAACCATGTCGAGGTTATGTTCGTTGATGTCGTGGTAGGCAAAGTGCGTGTCCTGCAGCTCAGGCACCGTTAAGATGTCTCGACTGATCCCCCGCGTAAAACCAACACTGCCCGCTCCGATGACCGCAATTTTGATCGCCATATTCCAATGTTAGCTTGCCAAATTCTCGGGTTGTCTGGCACGACAAAATTCTTTCAATTTCTTTCGGAAAAGTCACCGTCGAGGAGCATTGTTAACCGACCTTGAACCTAATCCTGTTCGTCCCGGCGTTCCAGACCGGGTCTCGCATGGTATGTTCATTCAGATGACTATTGGACTTGGCGCAGATCACGCCGGATATGAGTTAAAGAAGTTTTTGGCGGATAGGATCACGGCCCTGGGGCATCAGGTCGTCGATTTAGGTGCCCATGAATATGACGCCCTCGACGACTATCCCGATTTTGCGGCAAAGGTTGCCCATGCCGTAGCCAACGGAGAAGTTGAGCGGGGAGTCCTCGTTTGTGGCAGTGGCCTAGGTGCTTCCATCGCAGCCAACAAAGTCGTCGGAGTCCGTGCTGGCGTCTGCACCGATACTTATTCTGCTCACCAAGGTGTAGAGCACGACGACATGAACATTCTGGTTGTCGGCGCCCGCATAACAGGCGTAGAAGTAGTCAACGAAATTCTCGCAAGTTTTCTCAACGCCAAGTTCACTGGCGAAGAGCGTCACCGTCGACGTCTCGAAAAAGTCCTAGACATCGAAAGGCATTCCCTGAACGGAAAGCCGGTAACGCAAACGAAACCCATGAGCGCACAATCCGATCCTCAGCTGTTAATACTCGAACGATTTGAATCCGACGTTAATGCCCAAGTCCAAAAACTCGTTGAGCAAGATTTCGTTGCGCGATTCTGGAAGAAGGACCCCGAGCTCTGGGGCGGCGGAGACCGCACAGCGAACATTCAAAACTCCCTAGGCTGGACCGGCGTCGTTGGCAAGATGAAGTCGCGGGTTGCTGAGCTTGAAGCCTTTGCCGCTGAGATTCGAGATGCCGGATTTGAGCGAGTCGTCCTTGCTGGAATGGGTGGAAGCAGCCTCGCTCCGCTCGTGTTAGCAACGTGCATTCCCGCCGGTCCCAAGGGACTACCCGTTACCGTCCTCGACTCCACCGATCCGGAAACCGTCCTTCAGATCGAGAAAGATGGCCCCCTCGACAAAACGCTGTTCGTTGTTGCCAGCAAATCCGGTGGAACGGCTGAGCCGACAGCATTTGATGCCTACTTCTTCGATCGAGTTGGCAACCCTGCCAACTTCGTCGCGATCACCGACCCAGGCTCCCCATTCGCCAAGTCGGCAGAGGCCCGAAACTTCAGAAAGATCTTCCTGAATTTCTCTGATATTGGTGGACGCTTCTCCGCTCTCAGCTATTTTGGATTGGTTCCAGCCGCCCTCATGGATCTGGATCTCAACAAGATCCTCGCAACCGCCCAAGCCGTAATTGATGCCAATGGGCCAACCGTTCCTGCCGATCAGGCTCCCGCTGTCGTCCTTGGCGCTGCCATGGGAACGCTTGGCGTTGCTGGCGTGAACAAGCTAACATTCCTCACTCCAAACCATCTTGTTCCTCTCGGACTTTGGCTTGAACAATTGGTGGCGGAGAGCACAGGTAAGGAACAGAAGGGCATTCTTCCTGTCGCCGATGAAGAAAGTGGTCCACCGTCGGTTTACGGTCAAGATCGTTTCTTCGTCGTCATCCGAGATTGCGGACACGACTGTTCATTCCTCGACGTGAGATCGTTTGCACTTAGAGATTCCGGTCATCCCATTGCGACGATCAACATCAACGACCCATATGAGATCGCCCAAGAGTTCATGCGGTTCGAGATTGCTACTGCGGTTGCTGGCGCAGTGCTCGGGATCAACCCCTTTGACCAGCCAAACGTACAAGAAAGCAAAGACGTCACCAAACGGTTGCTGCACGAAGTGACAGAGAACGGATCGCTGACAGGTGAAACTCCTGCTTTCGTTGAAGGACACCTCTCCGCTTTCGGTGATTCCGCGAATGGCAGCATCGAAGCAACCCTCAAAGCATTCTTCGCCGAAGCGGGAGCCGGTAGTTTCGCCGTCATTCAGGCCTACTTGCCTGAAACAGTGGCGCTGAGCGAAAAACTCCATCACCTGCAAGCGTCGATTCGAGACAGCCTGAAGATCGCCACCGCGAACGGATATGGCCCTCGATTCCTTCACTCAACCGGTCAATTCCACAAAGGCGGACCCAACACTGGGTTCTTCCTTCAATTGACAGGCGATCACCTCCAGGATGCCGCGATTCCTGAGCAAGTTGCCACTTGGGGAGTATTCATCGATGCCCAAGCCAGCGGCGATCTTGAGACGCTCAAAGCTCATGGCAGAAGAACTCTCCGCATCCACCTCGGCTCCGACCGCATCGCCGCGATCGACCAGTTGACAAAATCTGTGTGCGAGGCGTTTGCTCACAGGGCCTAAGTAACGAATCGGCTCCTCTCCAATAGGTCTATCAAATGGCAGAAATTCAATATGACTTCGGCATGGTTGGTCTCGGGACCATGGGCAGAGCGCTTTTGCTCAACATGGCAGATCACGGCTTTGCTGTAGCTGGCCTTGATACGGATCTTGGCAAAGTGGATGCCCTTCACAGCGAAGGGGCCGGTAAGCCGGTCAAGGGGTTTCTCGATGCCGATGAGTTTGTAGCATCCATTCGAAAGCCATGCGCGATCATGATGCTGGTCCCTGCTGGGGGGCCGGTTGACTCGGTCATCCATAGCCTGACGCCCCATCTTGAGGAAGGCGACTTCCTCATTGATGGCGGCAACAGCTATTTCAAGGATACCGATCGACGTGCGAAAGAACTCACTGCCCTGGGACTAGGCTTCATCGGAATGGGCGTCTCTGGCGGCGAAAGCGGAGCCCGACATGGGCCGAGCATGATGCCAGGCGGCACTGTCGAGAACTACGAGCGGATTCGACCCATTGTTGAAGCGATTGCGGCTAAGTATGAGGGCGAGCCCTGCGTAGCACTCGTCGGTTCAGGGTCTGCCGGTCATTACGTCAAGACAGTGCATAACGGAATCGAGTACGCCGTTATGCAACTCATCTCCGAGGTCTACGACATCATGCGGCGGGGTCTTGACATGACCAACGCTGAGATCGCCGACGTTTTTGACCAGTGGAACGCGGCCGAGCTTCAAGGATTCCTGGTTCAGATCACGACGACCGTTTTACGATTCCAGGATGAGCGTACGGGCAAGGACCTTGTCGACCTGATCTCCGACAAAGCGAAGCAGAAAGGAACCGGAAAGTGGACGTCTCAGGACGCGATGGATTTGGGCACACCGATTCCAACAATCGACGTTGCCGTTGCTGCCCGGGAAATGTCTGGCCTTAAGGACGAGCGGGTCGAGGCTTCCAAAATCCTTCACAACACCACGACGAGCTACCCGTACCAAAAGGCCGCTGCAGTCGCCGACCTTCGTGCCGCACTCCACACCGCTCTGCTGATCTCCTATGCTCAGGGATTGGCGCTTCTCAAGGAAGCATCCAAGGAATATGGCTACGGGACGAACTTGGAGACGGTAGCCAAAATATGGCGCGCAGGCTGCATCATTCGATCTCGATCGTTGGAAACGATTCGAGCCGCCTACACTGCCAACCCAGATCTGGCCAATCTGCTCGTCGATCCCACCATTGCGGCTGACATCCTGCACAACGAAGACGCTCTTCGCCGGGTTGTGATCGGCGCGATTCAAGCATCGATTCCTGCTCCAAGTTTGAGTGCGAGCATCGCCTATCTCGACGGATACCGAAGCGAGCGACTTCCTGCAAACCTGATTCAGGGCCAACGTGATCTATTCGGCGCTCACACCTATGAGCGACTGGATATCGAAGGCAGCTTCCACACCCATTGGGAAAAATTATGACCCCTCCCCTCACCCAACCTGCCATCGTCACGATCTTCGGCGCCGCCGGAGACCTCACCAAGCGCAAGCTCATGCCAGCGCTGTACAATCTGTTCCTTGATAAGCAGTTGCCAAGCAAGTTCTTGGTGATTGGAGTTTCGCGACAAGGCGACGAAGAGAGTTTTCGCACTTACATGCAGCACGGGTTGGCGGAGTTTTCTCGCCGAGGTGCCGCCGATCCCGAGAAATGGGCCGAGTTTGCGCAGAACGTGACCTTGGTCGTGGGCGAATACAACGACCCAGAAACCTACAATCAGCTTGGTGTAAAAATCAAAGAGGCAGAGACGAGCTTTGGCTTCAAAGCCGCCCACGTTTTCTATCTGTCGACACCACCCATGATCTTTGGCCTTATTGCCGACGGCTTGGGGGCTTCTGGCCTTGCTGCGGATCGGGAAAACGCGCGCATCGTGATTGAGAAACCCTTCGGACGCGACCTTGAGTCCTCCGAAGCTTTAAACAATCAACTGTTGAGATCCTTCGAAGAAAAGCAGATCTACCGAATCGACCACTACCTTGGCAAAGAGACAGTCCAAAACATCTTGGCTTTCCGGTTTGCCAATGCTCTCTTCGAGCCAGTTTGGAATCGCCGATATGTCGACCACGTTCAAATCACCGTGGGAGAAGACGTGGGTGTAGAAAAGCGTGGTGGATATTACGAAACTTCCGGTGCCCTGCGGGACATGGTTCAAAACCACATGCTTCAGCTCATGTGCATGGTTGCGATGGAACCGTTGGTGTCCTTCGACGCCGATGAGGTTCGCAACAAAAAGGTCGACGTCCTCAAGGCCGTTCGGCCCTTGACCAACGCCAACCCTCACGACTACGCGGTTCGAGGTCAGTATGGTCCCGGCGTCAAGGATGGACAGTTTGTGCCCGGCTATCGGCAAGAGCCCGGTGTCGACCCACTTTCGACAACCGAGACCTACGTTGCCCTTCGCCTCTATCTGGATAACTGGCGATGGCAGGACGTGCCCTTCTACCTTCGAACCGGCAAGCGGATGATGCGCAAGATGTCACAGATCGTGATCGTTTTCCGTCCCGTCCCACACTTGATGTTTGCCGCCGATGCGACAGAGAGCTTTGAACCGAATCGTCTTGTCATTAACATCCAGCCAGACGAGGGGATCATTCTCAAATTCCAGGCGAAAGAGCCAGGTACGGGAATGAACCTCAGCACGGTTTCGATGGGATTTGACTACAACAAGACGTTCCAGGCCTCAAGCCGTGAAGCCTACGAAACACTTCTCCAAGAAGTCATCTCTGGCGACACCACCCTGTTCATGCGCGATGACCAAGAGCGTGTGGCCTGGAATATCGTCGAGCCGCTACTCAAAGCTTGGCAGTCCCGTCCATCAAATACCTTCCCTAACTACTCGGCCGGTTCATGGGGCCCAGAGGCTGCCGATATGCTGCTAGCTCGAGACGGTCGGTCTTGGGCAAACCCCATGTACATCCCTCACGCTTGAGTTACGCCATGACGGTATTTCCCGACCTCGAATCGTTGAGCCGAGCCGCCGCCGATCTGTTCATCCAGATCGGCAATGAGGCGATTGCGCGACATGCACGGTTCGATGTTGCCCTGAGCGGGGGGAGCACTCCAAAGAAGATGTTTGAGCTTCTTGCCACCGAGGAGTATCGCGGCAAAATAGATTGGTCCTTGGTGCACACCTTCTGGGGAGACGAACGGTATGTCCCACCCACCCACGAACTAAGTAACGAGCACATTGCCCGCGTCGCTCTGCTTTCGTCGGTGCCGATCCCTGAGGCGAACATTCACGGCATGTATGTGGAGGGGGGCTTTGACGCTGCCGCTGAAGCGTACGAAGAGCTTGTCATCAAGCAGCTCGGACCTGAGCTATCGCTCGACCTGACTCTGCTTGGAATGGGGCCTGATGGGCACACTGCTTCCCTATTTCCAGACGAGCCGGCTGTCAACGAAAAGGTAAAGCTAGTCGTCGCTGGCATCGGCCACGCTGGGATTTCCGAGCGGATCACGATGACTCCACCGCTGCTGAATCGCTCTCGAACCGTTCTGTTCATGGTCGCTGGCGCTGACAAAGCAGCCCCCCTTAAACGCGTCCTCGAAGGTCCTGAGGATTGGGCCAAAACCCCCTCCCAGGCCATCGCCCGTCACGCCCCGAACATCATCTGGCTCGTAGACAACCTCGCGGTCGCCGACCTGAATTCGACCACGCTTTAGGGACTCCAGCCCAACGAGAGGTGCCCATCCTCCCCTCCGGTATGGCAAAGCCATTCTTCTCCAAAAAGCGAAGGGTTGGGGCGCTAACGAACCTACCCTGGTGCCTGGGCCAACACGAACCCAACGCTGAAGGCGTTGCGTCTGGAATCCTCCGATTATTGCTTGCTGCCACAATTATCCCCGACGCTCGAATGTGAGGCTAAAGATATCCGCAACAGAAAAGGGAAAAACCATGTATTACGATTGGATTCCATTTCGCGTGAAGTCCTGCCTTAACATCCACCAATGATGATCTTGCCCATCTCCCTACTCTTGAACTGCACGGTATCCCAAGCCGTTCACCCCAAATTCTTCCACACTCCCTCGGCAAACGAAACCTCGGTGAGTGTTGCCGCTGATGATGCGATCTGCCAAGCCCACCTTTCCAGCGTCTTCCGAAAGCACCATTGGAAAGTCCTATTTGCAAATCAATCTCTTGTCCTATATTTCCACGTGTCGGCATCCGAACCTGAAGTGAGGCTGATCCTTGAGCGGGAGGCTCCAAGATCGACCTTTCAATACGCGATTGGCAAGGAAGCAATGCGACCGCCGATCCAGCGGAAGTGGATTCAAGTTCTGCCAACATTGAATGCATATCATCAAGATTCGCCCGGACACAAGCTTCCACCACAGGTCCTTAAGTGGCTCAGAAACCTTGTTCAAAACGATGCTGCACTAGCCGACCTCAAATACGCTCCCATCCAATATCTTGAAAATGGACGGCGCGTCACTGGCTATTTGCTTCACGAGGAATGGTCTGCGTGGAGCGTGCCTAACGAATACAGGGACGAACAACTCCTTGCTGGCCAAAGTGTTCCTTTCAAATTGAAGTTCATCAAGGCGAAACGTAGTCACTGAGGCCGAGTATCCGTGGAAGACGCAAATCTGGAGATGCCCCATGGCCGGTGACGCAACGCCTTTGGCATAGGAATCGACCCGATTCCAATATTCCAGGAAAGGTCAGTCGACGGGCCATACTTCGCTAGTTAGAGGACTGCCTTGGGCAAACCGGACGGTTCGCGATTTGTGGGGCGGATTGTCCCAAATTCCCTAGGTTCCCTTCAAGTGGCATGCCTCCTCTTCAGCGCTAGGCCAACTCAACAACTTCGACAAAAGTTGTCGGCTCTGGAATGGGATCGCCAAATTCTCGCATAACTTGTACATGGCCTTCAATGGCTTCTCTGATGCTGAGCTTCACGTCGTCCAGCGTTTGTCCAGTTGACACACATCCGGGCAGATCAGGGACATAGGCACTCCAGTTTGATCCCGGTTCAATTTCGTATACGACTGAGAATCTCATTAAGCTCATTTCAGGCCTGCTTGCTTCAGAATACTTGCTAGCGTTTTTGGATGGAGATCATGCGAGGGATGGCCAGGTACTGTCACTGTTCCTTGCTTAGTTAGGTGTCGATAGTGCCTATGGCTACCTGTCTGCCTGACCTGCCTCCATCCGTCGGATTCGATTCGATTTATGACTTCGCGAACGGTCACCAGGTTATTGTACGCCTCATTCCCTCTACTGCTTATTCAAATACAAAATGCAGTGTGCGATCCCGAAATCGTGGAGATAGGTTAGGTCGTCGAAATCTCCCATCGGCTCGATCTCAACGCCGGTCGCTCGATAGGAAACCTGAAGTTGGTTGTCGGTAGGGCCACGGCCACCATCGATCCACCGGTACGAATAGATGATGTCGCCCCCGAAGAAAGCTGCTGCCGGAGCGGATCGCGACTGGGTCCACTCGTCGTAGAATCGCTTCGTTCGCCATCCGCTTCGAACCGTTTTATCGCCGATGCTCTCGGAGACATAGCAACAATTCCAGGGGTTCTCTTTGCCGTGATCGCCGAGCGTGAAGTAGTAGATCTTCCCTTCAGGACCGTTGACTTTACTTGGATCGAACAGCACTACCGGACGGGAGCGACCGCGAGTACCGCCTTTTGGACCCTCGATCCAATCCATGGTCGCATTGATGAATTTCGAATCCTTGAACGCATACCGACGGATCTGCCAATGAGCAGGGTGAGCGGCATCCTCATCCTGAGACATCCCAAGAATGAGTTGGTGTTTCAACGTGTCTACCGCTGGGCCGATCGGACCCGTGCTCTTGTCAGGAAGGACTTGAGGTTCGGATTTGCCACCTCGAACGATCTGATACGTCGTCGTCTGAGTCTTCGGATCCCAAAGGAACAACCACAGCTTGCCGTTGAACGCACACATAGCAGGAACAAGCGAGCCGTCCGAATTCACAACTGTCGGCGCGCTGACGCTAATCCCTTTCCCAAGATCTTCGACGTCTTGGACCAAAATTCCACCCGTTGACGGATAGGCAACAACGATCTTGCCATCGAAACTGACCGCTGTAGGGTCTCCACTAACCACACTGATGTTTATCGAGTTGGATGGCTCCCACTCGTAGGGTTTGATCAGGCGCTTAATGTAGAGCGTCCCCGGGCGAGCCGTGCTCACCGAAGGGTCTGATTTGGGATCCAAGGGCGCATCACTCTTGGAATACAACAGGTAAGCCTTACCGTTATGTGCAACTAGCCAAGGAGCACACTCCGTCTTATCGACAACGTCACGGCGACCACCCGTCGTTGAGTATGCGTAGTTGATATCCGCCTTGATGTGGTGTTCGCCAAACACCCCGTTCCAATTCCAGTCGATCAGCGTGGTTGCACCGTTTGGCTTGAGTCGATAGTGGTACGGCGCATTTTCTAGGAATTTGACCTTCTCGTAAGGCAAAGGAAGAACCTCATCGAGATCCGTCTCTTTGAGCACCATTTTCGCAAGCCGACCGTCGCTGTAGCCGATATTGTTGATGCTGCCGTTAAGGGTATAGCTATAAGGATAGTTCATCAAACTTGGATATACCGGACAACCATCGGAGCCATAGAAGCCGTTGTGAGGCAGTCCTAGCTGGTGGCCAAATTCATGAATGAAGGTCGCATACAGGGCCATTCCACCGCCGCCGCAGCCACCACCGTCGCCAAGCTCATCCGCCTGTCCGCCACCGCCTCGACCGATTTGCATCCAGTGGACCACCCCCTTCCATTTCGATGGGAGGAACTTATCGCGGTTAGCCCACCAAGGATTTTTCATATCGTCGCCCGTCACGGGGTCAATAAACACCGGATGTAGATTCCACCCGGTGCTGCCATCTGGGTTCTTTATGGGCAGATCCTTGTAGTATTTTTTGACCTTTTCAAAGGTGTCCTTCGCAAACTTCTCGTCGACATCGCTGTAACGCGAGATCAGGCATACCAAGTCTAGTTGCCCCGGCTTGCATCCCATTGCCTTGAGGTCCAGACCACGAAAGCCATTGACCTTCCAGCCGTCAAGAATGCCGTCTCCCGCAGTGTCTGGCTTGTAGGGATCCGAACCCATTCGAATTTCGTCTTCGTTCGATAGTCCGTCATGGTCGGAGTCAACCTCGCCTGGTGAAATCATGCGATACATCAGTACATCGTTGGCAGTGTGAGCCTCAGAGCCAAATCGGAACTGAAGAAGATCCGCATCCCCGTCGTGATCCATATCTCCGGAAGCCCAGATACTTGGGGCTTCTGGCAGGGTCGAAGTCGGGAATCTCTGTACTTGATGTGGTGCCCCCAGAGCAGGAACATCGACAAAGATGGAGCTATCAGCAACCACCATGTTGTGCCCCTTCTTGAGGGTTCCAACCACTTGTGGTGCGCCCTTGTCACCAGAAATCAGACTGACAGACCCCGACTTCGACTGGAGGGCCATTGCGGCAGCCCCTCCACCCACGGCAGAAGCGGGCGCAGCGGAAACCATCCCGGACGGAAGCTGTATCGGAGAGACTTGCTTGGAGCTGGTGACCGCATAGCCTTTGCCAGATCCCTCGTCCCAAATGAGAAGTTGGTTCCCCTTAAATGCGAGATGGGGACGCCCAATGGACTTCGGTAACTTTGTCCACTCGGGAATTTCTTCGAACTTGCCTCCCGCATCGCAGTGGGCGAGACGGAGAGTCGTACCACCAAAGATGCCAACGATGGTCGCGCGTTTCCGGTCTTCGAGATTCCCAACCGCTGCCGATTGGCAGTCCTTGCCCCAATTGGACAGAGCTCTCACAGGCCTTCCAGCTTTGAATCCCTCAACGTTGAAAGACAGATCGATAAAGCTGTCTCCAGCAGGAACAACGCGAATTAGGTCGGCATTTCCGTCTCCGTCCATATCCGCCGCGAAAGCGAGCGATCCTTGAGGAGCAAAACCAGATGCCCAGGGGATGGGTGGGGCGATCTTGGGGGCAGCGAAAATCGCGAGCGCGACGACTCCAATCATTTCCCTAATCTATCACTTCCGTAGCTAGCATCGCGCGGTATCGTTGAGTCGATGCATACCTCTCAGCTTAAGATCGACACAGGAAGCAAACTTCTGTTCATTGGCGACTCAATAACCGATGCTGGTCGGGCTCGACCGGTTGGCGAAGGGCTGTTTGGAGCGCACGGAACCGGCTTCGTCAACATCGTCGCTGGGTTGCTGGGAGCCATCCATGCCGAGCAACACATCCGCGTCGTCAACCAGGGACAAAGCGGAGACACAGTTCTCAATCTCAAGGATAGGTGGGACGAGGATGTCCTTGCTCTCAAACCCGACTGGCTGTGCGTGATGATTGGAATCAACGATGTTTGGCGCCAGTTTGACCTGCCTCTGTTCACCGAACAGCACGTCAATCTCGCCGTGTACGAGCAGACGCTGGATGAGCTTATCACCCTCACCAAGCCACACCTCAAAGGTCTCGTGATGATGACGCCGTTCTACATCGAAGCTTCGAAGACAGACGAAATGCGTTTCAAGATGGATGGATACGGGCTTGCCGTCAAACGCGTCGCCGAGCGACATGGTGCGATCTTTGTCGATACCCAAGCGGCGTTCGACAATGTCCTCAAGACTTGGTACCCCGCTGCTCTTGCCTGGGATCGCGTCCACCCCAATCAGGTTGGCACGACCGTTCTCGCCAAGGCATTCTTGGATGCCTTGGGTTCGACTGGAATGCATCCTAGGCTCGCTTAGGACTCAAATACACAAAACACGAAACTTTTCGTAGATTGCGCCTCCATTATACGAAACTCTTCGTATAATGGAAACATGAACATGGACTCGCGCCCAACAAACAGCGAACTCGAGATTCTCAATGTGCTCTGGCGTATCGGCCCCTGCTCCGTTCGAGATGTCTTCGAAGAGCTGAACAAAACTCGCACGACTGGCTACACCACGGTTCTCAAGTTGATGCAGATCATGGCTGAAAAGGGCCTGGTCACCAGAAACGAGCAGAACCGGGCTCACATCTATGCCGCTCAGCGAAGTGAATCGGACACTCAGCGGAGTCTCCTTGATGACTTCGTCGATCGTGCTTTTGGCGGATCAGCCCATCGGTTGGCGCTTCATGTTCTCGGATCGAAAAAATCTAGCGAAGAAGAACTAGCGGAAATCCGACAGCTCCTCGAGCGCTTGGAGGAAAAGTCGTGAGTATCGAAAATGCCATTGGCTGGGCTCTTGTTCATTCGATTTGGGAGATCGCTGCAATTGCGCTCCTACTCTTCGTTGCTACGTTAGCGTTACGGCGCGCAAGTTCAAATGTGCGTTATGGGATCGCGCTTGTTGCGCTTTGTCTCTGCTTTGCTTCACCGATTGCTACTTACTTGGTGGTGGCTCCCAAGACCGCGCCCATCCAGGCGATTCCAACGGCAACGTTTGCTCCGAAGTTAGCCAAGCCGACCTTACATACCCAAGCGCCGACTTTTTCGACTCCATCCGAGAGCGCATCGCTATCCAGCCGGCTTGAGGCGTACCTTCCTTCCGTCGTCATCTGTTGGCTGATTGGTTTGGCCGTCATGAGCATACGGTTGGCGGGAGGTTTGGTGATGATTGCCCGCTTGAGAAGAAACGTCGCATCAGAATCGGATCCAAGGTGGGTTAACCTCACTTACGCCCTATGCAAACGCTTTGGGATCCGCCGATGCCCAACACTCCGGATGTCCGACAAAGTGGATACACCTGCCGTCATCGGCACGCTTCGCGCAATGATCCTGTTCCCGGCGAGCTTGGCCACCAGGCTAAGTTTCGAAGATGTCGAAGCACTTCTGGCACACGAATTAGCTCACATTCGACGCCACGACTATGTCGTCAACCTACTCCAATCAGTTATTGAGACGGTGCTCTTCTACCATCCCGCCATCTGGTGGATCTCGGGCATCGTGAGAAAGGAGCGAGAGCATTGCTGCGACGACATGGCTATCCAAGTCATTGGCAGCAAGCAACAATATGCCCGAGCATTGGTTGGCCTTGAGCAGACACGCCATCCATCACCACGGCTGGCAATGGCGGCTCGAAACGGGGACCTCCTATCACGTATCCGCCGAATCCTGGTCCCTTCAGACCGAAGTGTCGCACCAACTTCGATCTGGCTCACTCTGTTCTTGGTTGTATCGATCAGTATTGGCTTTGCCCAGTCGCTTAGGGCTAATCCAACCAACTCAAAGGCACAAGACATGCAGATCATTTCCGGGCAAGTCGTGGATGAAGCCGACAAACCTATCCAAGGTGCAACGGTCGTTTGTCAAATCACAAGCTTAGGCACGATGAAGGTCAAGCTTGAGAAAACTGAATCGGACAGAAATGGCAGATATCAATTTAGTATTCCGAAATTGGCGGCGACTTCTCTGCTTGCCTTCCAAGGCGACAAGTTCGTTGGACTTTCCGACTTGTCAGGAAAGAAAACTACGGTTATCAAGCTGGTGCCGAGTCACCAGCTTCGGGTAAAGGTTGTAGATCGGACAGGTGCCCCTGTCGCTGGCATGCCGGTCGCCCCTGATTTCCTGAATACACCGGGTTATGTGACTTATCTGATGGAGGAGGCACGCAACTTCTTCGTAGGCGTAACCGACCAGTCAGGCATCGCCACCCTAAGTAATATGCCAGTCAAAGGTCGCTCAACTTTGACTGGTTGGACGGACAGATTGGTAACAGAATCTGAGGGCAGAAGTTTTGAGTTGGATCAGCCGCAGCAAATAAAACTCATCGCAGTGCGGAGCGCGAAAGTCTTTGGAAAAGTGACTCTGCAGGGCAAACCTATCGCAGGAGTTGCGGTGGTAGCAACTTCACCAAGCAGGGGGTACAGATCAACAATCACAGATTCTGACGGGAACTACGACTTGCCTCATCTGCTACCAGGCGGCTTCATGATCTGGGGAATGTTGCCTCAGGGTTTGGGGGATGACTGGATACTTCGACGGGCGGCCGTAACTGCGGTCACTGAGAAATCGAAGCGGATTGATCTTAAGGTCGAAAGAGGCGCCCTCGTCAGTGGGAACATTGAGGGAGGAAAGCACCGCCCAGCCAGGGTCTCTATCAGGTTCTTAGATAAGTCGATTCCCAACGATTCAACAACTCCATTCGGAATGATGGTCGGAGCAGACGGCTCGTTCTCAAAGCGTATACCAGCTGGAAGCTACGATATCACCGTTCATGACCGAGGGCAGACGGCCGTTACTCCTGTCGTCGTACACGACGGCGAATCGAAGAAGCTCGTCCTCAACGCCCCGAACTTGGACAACTTCTCTGTCGTGCATTGCCTACTCCTTGATGAAAATGGGAATCCGGTTCCAAACCGCCCGATGATGTATGGATTCTCGAGCGGCCCAATGCAGAGCATCGTCGCCACTGATGGAAAAGGTGAAGCTGAGCTCAACTTGACCAAAGAAGAGGCGAAGACGGTGTGGTTCTTCGCCAACGTTGGGGGTCAGTTCAGTGCCCAAAGGGTTCGACCCAAGAACGGTTCAGCGGTTATCCGGCTGCACCGAGTTGCCCTCGGTGGAATCACAGGCGTCATCAATGACGCAAGCGGCAAGCCCATGAGAAACGCAAGAGTCACGATTGGCTTCAATGGGCAACAAGGAGACACACTCGGCGACCTGGATGCGCTCGCACCGTGGGATCGGCGAACAGGACCAGACGGGACTTTTCACTTCAAAGGAATCTATCCGGGAACGCAAGCAATCATCATGGTTCGGGCTTTGGGCCATGCCGACTATCAGTGCTCTACCCTTACCGTCAACGCTGGCAAAGACGTTCGGTTGAGTCCGATTACACTCGCAAAGGGGCACTCCATCTACGGAAAAGTCGTCGACCAATTCAACAAGCCGATTGAAAACGCTCAAGTCTGGGTCAATGAATCTCTCAGAGTTTCCGACTTCTCGGTTCGCACGGACAAGCAAGGACGGTTCATGTACGACCGCATCCCGGCGGGAAGTTACAAGATGTCGATTTTCAAGGGATACAAAGAGACGCACGTTCGAGGAACGACCGATGTCGAATCGGTCTTCCGCCTCAAGCTATGACCCGCCAGTGAACTCAATGGCTCGTTTCTTGAATTCTGGCCACGCTAGCCTTGGAGTACCAAACTGGTCCTTCAATCCAAGCGTGGCCAGATAGGCTCGGAAGGTGTCGGCGCTCAGTCCGTAATACTTCACAAACGTATCCACGAGTTTATCGCTGAAGTCGATCGACAAGAAGTAGGACACACCGTAGAGACGTGACTCTTGCCTTTTCATCGTATCGAAAAGCGCATCCACAAACTTGGCCTGCTTCTCTTCTGAACTGTTCAAGAGAGGTGCGGCTGGATATCCCGCTTCTTGGACATACAGTTTCCGGTTGCCACAGAATTGGACCATCGTGCCAAAGTGTTTCCCGACATCGCTGACCAGCAAAACCTGGAAATTCGCCCCTAGTGGATAGTAAGTCATCGCAACCAAATCCATCCCATCCTGTAGCTCGCGGACGAGGGATAAGTTTGCTGCCATCGTGCCGAACATCGTCGTTACTCCAACGGATGTACCCGGGCGCTTCTCCTTGAGCCTCTTACGCGCGGAATGCAGGAACGTCTCATAGGCTCGGACCTCGGACGGGTGACCTAGCAAATACGCATCTACCTCATTGCCCAGCATGACCGGCCCCGGACCTTTCGGTAAGACATTCGCGACAGCATCCATCAACGCTTCAAGTCGGCCAAGCATCTTGGGCGAATCGAACGGCTCCGCCATCAAATCGGGTGGGAGGGTGCGGTTATTCGTATCGATCGTCTGAAGCGTAAGAACCGGCGTAAACCCGAAATTCGAAGCGTTGGCCAAGTCGTTGCGCAACTTATCAATCTTGATCACACTGGGAGAGGCTTCCAAATCGCCCCACTTGACTGACGAGGCCATCAGCTTGCAGCCAAGCTTCTTCTCCTCGACAATCGAGTCGATCAACTCTTTGGCCCCACCGGTCGCTGTAACGTTTACGGCCAAGCCCAAGAGGCAGTTTGAGCCTTTCGCTTGCTCATTCAAACCGTGTAAGCCAAATGCTAACAAACCAAGAAGGATGGACATCGTTGTTATAGTTGGGACTACGAATCCTGAGTGGGCCAGGTTACGTAGTAACTCAACGAACGGGTACGCCGGGCTTATCCCTATGGGTTATGCCCTCCAAACTAGCCAATTCGCGCCGTTAAGGTCTCTCACCTCGTCCCATCTTGTGGAAATCTCCAAGGTCTTTGCCACATCGCACGTTTGGGTGACCCCCTGATGTTAAGGCTGCGGCGTATACTTTTGTTTTAAGGTTCAGTAAATGATCGACGATTCGATTACGACCCCCCTTCTGGAAAAGCCGCCACATCTGATCGGATCGATCAATGACTATTCGATTTCAGATATCGAGTGGATCGCCAGCCAATTTGACATCTCAGGGCCGGTTCGAGTGTCCGCATTTCCTGGACGCGGAAACATTAACCTCCACACATACGAGGTGCGCGCTGGCGGGACCGAATACCTCCTCCAGAAAGTGAACTCCGATGTTTTCACGATGCCCTATCGAGTGATGAATTCGATGACGGCATCCATCCGTGCACAAGCCGAATCCTTGAGAGACGGAAAAGGCGATCCATTCTGGGTCCCTATCGAATTGATCAGCACTCGCTACGGTCAGGAATTCCTAGATCTGACAGATGAGCACGGTTGGTCCGTTTGGCGAATGATGATTCGCATTCCCGATTCGTCAAGTTACAAGAGCCTCAGCGAAATTAGTAGCCGCGAAGCGCAACTCAAACTCGCAGAAGAAGTCGGACGAGGCTTAGCCATCTATTCGGATCTCACCTCATCCATTGATCCGAAATCGATCGACGGTTCCTTACCTGGGTATCGTGACACGCCGCTTTATTACTCACAATTCCATTCGGTCATGGCTTGCAACCGCACCTTGGCGAGTGCTGAGGAACTGCTTCCCCAAGACCCGATTCTACGAAAGAGCACCCAGCAGCATTTTCTTGTTGCTTTGTCCGACGAAGAATATGCGGAACGCAGATCCGATCCTGAGTTGGCTCCATATCTCCAGATCGTCGAAGAGAGGGAACCCTTTGCACTCGGCTTATGGGCTGCCATTGACGACAGTCGCATTCGACACACGCTCATTCATGGCGACACCAAGATAGAGAACTTCCTGTTCTGCACCGAAACGGGACGGGTGAAGTCACTTGTCGATCTCGACACGATCATGCCATTCACCTGGCTCGCCGATTACGGCGACCTTCAACGGTCGATGGTCAACGTGGCGGGAGAAAAAGAGCGCGACCTTTCGAAGATCAAGGTTGACCAGGATGTTTACGAGGCAGTCGCCAAAGGATTTTTGTTAGCGGCCGAAGAGGTCACCGATCACGAAGTGTCGATGATGGTGTTTGCCGTTCAGGCGATCACTCTTGAACTCGGCCTCCGATTCCTAACCGACTATCTCAGAGGCGACACGTACTTCCAGCTTGGGCCGAATGATCCAGCAGACCTCAACAAGGTTCGGGCAATTGTGCAGCTAACGCTTTACAAACGCCTAGTAGAGTTCGGGCCTGAAGCCGAGCAGAGATTACGTTCTTTCAGAAAAGCATCGGCATAATCCGATGGTGGTTGCCACACAAAAGGAAAGTTAGCGAGGCACGTCTACTGCCGCAGTTCCGGTGCAGGTTCAGCGCGTGCGCTGCTTACCTAACGGCAGTCAGTGACAGCGGAAGCAAGAAGCGAGGCACGCCTCGCCCCTACATGTAGCCAATCGAAGTAAGATTGGCTACATGATCGTGCTTGGCATTGTCGCCGTTCTGATAGCTCAAAAGGCGGTTCTCTTGAACGGGAATTTCGCCAACGGAACTGTCGCCTGGACAAGAACAACCTGCGGCGCAGAGCCGTCGGTTGAGGTCGACACCAAGACGAAGCACGGTGCTTCTGACTCGCTCAGAATATCATCTACTGCACCTACAGATACGGCTTTGGGACAAGTTCTAAAGGTTCAGCCTGGACAAATCTACCGATTCTCCGGTTGGGTCAAGACGGCCGACATTAAGCCCGGCACATCTCCCGTCTATGGAACCATACAGGTGCAACATGCTCCCGACGGGGTTACATTGGCGAGCGGGCACAACCATGTGGGAACGACCGACTGGACCCGAGAAGATGTGTACTTCGTGGGTCCAAACGATGGAAACATCCGTGCCTGCCTCTTCCAGTTCGGTTGGGGAAAGGGCATCGGAACGACATGGTTTTCCGACCTAACCTTGGAGCCAATCCGCCCCAGCGATAGCACGATCCGCCTCACCAAAAAACCGTTTTGCCCTGGCCGAATCAACCCGATGCAATACGGCCAATTCATTGAGTACCTATGCGATCTCGTGCCAAGTATGTGGGCAGAGAAACTCTACGACAACAGCTTTGAGGGACTCACGCCGTATAAGTTTCATTTTGTCGCAGAGACCGATTTCAAGGAAAATCCCTGGTACCCGTTTGGACAGGCCAACCGACTTCAAGTCTCTCAAGACTCCACTACATTCATTAGCGGAAAAGTCTCGAAGCACATCGTTCTCACCGACGGTCCGCGGTGCCAAGGTGGAATCGCCCAAGACGGTATTTCTGTTGAGAAAGGGCAAGCCTGCACTTTTTCGATCTTCGTGAGAGGCACTGGGGGCGTAAGTCACCTAAAGGTTCGCCTCTATAAAGGTAGCGACGAAATCTCCACGGCAACCTTGCCCGTCACGAAGCGATGGCAGAAGGTATCCACGAGCCTCATCCCGCGTAGGACAACCGACAATGCTTCCTTAGCAATCGAATTCACCGGTCCGGGGTCGTGGTGGCTTGAAAACGCCTCGCTCATGCCGAAGAGCAACATCGGCGGCTGGCGACCCGATGTCGTCAAAGCGCTAACCGCCCTCAAACCCGGAGTCATCAGGGTTGGCGGGAGCGTTCTTGATGATGCCAACCTGGGCACGTTCGAGTGGACCGATACCATTGGGGATCCCGACCATCGCACTCCCTTCGCCGCGTGGGGTGGAATGCAGCCGATGGGCGCGGGTCTTGAAGAGGTCGTTCAGCTCATTCAAACAGTGAAAGCGGAGCCTCTCATTTGTGTTCGATATGAGAAGAAGACACCTAAGGACGCCGCAAATGAAGTCGAGTACTTCAACGGGTCCATCGAGACGCCAATGGGTGCCCAGCGAGCGAAAAACGGTCATCCAAAACCGTACGGTATCAAATACTGGCAAATCGGAAATGAGCGGTGGGGAGAAGAGTACTGGAAAGCCGTTCCCGAGTTCTGCAAGGCGATGCTGGCTGTCGATCCCAAGATCGAACTCCTCTCCAGCTTTCCCAGCGACGCCCTCATCAAAGGAGCCGCTCCGTATCTATCTTATGTCAGCCCACATCAGTACGATGTCGAAAACCTTTCAGGAACCTTGCAGGAACTGGCACAAACACGCTCGATGATTGCTCGTAGCGGAGGTGGAAAGGAGCTACATGTCGCCGTCACCGAGTGGAACACCACTGCTGGAGATATCGGCCTACCACGGGCCAAGCTTTGGAGTCTGAAGAATGCCCTCGACTGCTCGAGATATCAGAACCTGCTTCACCGACAGGCGGATTTAGTTGCCATCGCCAACCGCTCGAACTTGGCCAACAGTTTCTGCTCAGGAATCATCCAAACCAATCGGGCCAGTATGTTTCTGACCCCGACTTACTATGCCCAGTCGCTCTACGCGAATTGCGCCGGGACGCGCCCCCTGAAGATCGAATCAGCTCTTCCAGCCGACTTGAGTCCCGACCTAAGTGCAACCCTCTCCGAAGATGGAAGATGGCTAACCTTGTTTGCCGTCAATCAGAAACTGAACGAAGTCCCGCGGACGATTGACCTCAGCGAGTTCATCAACACCACCGGTGAAGCCGACGTCTGGACGCTAGGCGACACCAAGCTTGCCGACGAGCCGGACGTCTTCAATTCATTTCTAGAACCGAAAAGGATCGTGCCAGTGAAAAGCACTTTCAAAGCATCGCTCCCAAAGTTCAACTACACCTTCCCACCCCTGACCCTAACCGTCCTCCGATGGCGAGTTAACCCATAGGGGACGGTCAGTCAGCTTGTTTGGCAGAAACCTGCCCGACCCAGACACCGCAGGTGTTTCGTCCAACAAAGCCCAGGGTTGAGCCGGCGACGGCTCTACCCTGGGTCGTGGCCAGCCCGAAGCCTACAACACTGAAAGTGTTCCGTCAGGAAACGAAGGAAGCCGAACCCAGGGTAGCCTCGCCTGGCGAAGCAACACTGGGCTTTGGGGACCGAACGCTTTCAACGTTCCACTTGAAACCTCCCTAACCCCGAACGATTTTCGCGAACGTCACGACGGATCTCGCCGGGACGCTCAATGTGATCGTTCCTTCTTTGGAGACGAACGCACTCGTCACCTTCTTCCCTTGCGCCGACTTGTCACTCAAAACAACCTGCACCATGGCACCGACCGGAAGCCCCCGGACGACTACGGTGCCGCTTCCCTTTGGATTGATGATCATTCCCGCGAATCGAGTCTTTCCCGGCCCCATCGTCACCAAGGCTTGAACATCGTCACTGCTGACTTGCGTAGCCACAACATGGGATCCCGGGGCACAGACGTTTTCCATCTGCTTGATCACTCCAAACACTGGATATGGTTTCGGACCGACTTTATTGACTATCGGATAGTTATCCTGATAGGTCCAGTAATCCATCAGCGTCGCTTCAGTCAGTCGGAGCGTTCGCTCGTAAACCATGGCAGTTCGAAGCGCGTTTTCCCAAGTTCCCCAAGGGTTGTCGGCTTGCCAAAGCCCGGAATCATGCCCAGCCTCAAGGCACCATACAGGTTTGTGAAATTGTCGACCAAGCGCGGCAATCGCTTTATAGCTGGCCTCGGACGCTGTCAGGCCATCCCAGCAGTGGAATCCCAGCGGTCCCAAATAAGCCGAAATGGACTTGTCTGTAAGCAAAGGATAGGCATAGTCGCGATACGTTGAACCACCCGCGGTATCTCCAACAATGAACTTCGTTTTGAATCCCGCTGCCTTGAACTGCGGTCCAGCCAGCCGGATGAAGTCTCCCAAGGTCTTCGACGTGAACTTGAAGTTGACGCCATAATCCGGCTCGTTGAATGAGAAGTAGTCAGCCGTCGCCCCATACTTCTCCTTTGCCGTCTTCATGAACCTAAGGATGGAGTCGATACAAACCTGATATTTTTGTGGTTCAAGTTCGCGACCAGACTGCTCTGGCTTACCACCTAGCATCCAACCTGGACCTTCCCAGATCGTGAGCACGGTAGGAATATGTCGGCGATTCATTTCCTTCAGCGCAAGAATCGCAGCATGGGCCTGTGCGTCATCGCGATACTGATTGGGCTCTGGAACCCAGTAGTTCAAAGGAAAGCCTATACGTGCGTGAACGACATTGAGGTGGTCAAGCGCATAGCGGCCGACCACGTCCATCGGTTCCGTCGATCCGTATCTTGGCTGGCAGAAGTCACCACCAAATCCCATCAATGTCTGGCGAACGATGCTCTTGTTAACGTCAACTACAACTTTTCCAATGTGATCGCTTTCTACCGCAAGCTCACGGAGGAATTCGATTGTTGATTCGTGTCTCCTGTTCTCCACTGACACACAACCAATGTCAACTGTTTGACGCTGAGTTGCGAAGCGAATCGAGACCATTGCTTGACCAGGTTGGTAAGACTCTGCTGCTACAAATGGAATGTGAAGCCACTTCCATTTGATTGGGTCCTTTGAGCTAACCAGTTCCTGGGTAACCGACTTTGTCCATGGATCCAACGTACGTTCAAAGAGAAACTCGAGTCGTGCAGGTGCCTTCGTTCCCGTTTCGGCTCCTCGAATCATAATGGCTGCGTCGAGGACATCGCCCTTATTCACACTCTCGGTGATGGGAATTGTTAGCTGAGTCGCGTTGGTTTCCGTAGCACTCTTCCGGACCACGACACGCAAAAAATTGCCGAAGAGATTCTTATCAAAGAGAATCTTTGCCTCACTGCCCGTTCGTTGAAGGCCACCAACAGGGATCTTGGTAAAGGCATCATCCGGAATCACGCCAGGGCGGCCATTTCCTCCCTGTAAAGCACTTTGCGGAAATCCTAAAACTGACGACACGACCCCAAAGATTGCCGTCAAACAGACTAAACGACAGATACGGCGATGTAACACCTTCATCCGATCACCCAGTCGGGAGCTTACCTACCACTCCCCAAGCGGTCCTCAAAAAAACTGAGAATTCTTGTGACTATCAGCGTAGTCATGTGTTATATTGACTATCGTCGTAGTCACGAAGCACATGAGCCAAATCCCTAAGCAAAATCTTGTCTCCGAAGACCACCAGTCGCTGGGTGACCAGCAGTTGGAAGTCTTGCGATTCGTCTCTGAAAATGCACCCATTACGGTAGGAGAAACTGCCAAGGTGTACGGCGCACCTAGAGGTCTCGCTCGGACAACCATCCTCACAGTGATGGAGCGGCTGAGAACAAAGGGATACCTAACCCGCAAAAAGGTAGAGGGAATCTTTCAGTACTCCCCCAAAATTGAGCAAGACGATCTTCTCAAAGGACTTGTCGGAGAGTTCGTTCAGCGATCGCTCGGAGGTTCGCTTTCGCCGTTTGTAACATATCTCGCCGACTCAGGCAAGCTGAACGATCGCGAAGTCGCGGAATTGCGCCGGATGGTGGAATCGCTTGAGGCACAAGAGGAGCAAAGCAAATGAGCCAGAACTGGATTATTTCACTCAACGCCTGGGGAGCCACACTTGGTCCTACTCTCATTCGGACCAGCCTACAAGGCGGCGCATTCATCCTCGCCATTTGGGTCATTTGCAGGCTCTTCAAAGGACTACCCGCCGCTGGAAAATCCTGGCTGTGGTGGATTGCATCGCTTCAGATGCTCATTCGACTGGTTGCGATCAGCCCCTTAGCACTACCTATTCTTCCTGCACACGAAGGGGACCAGGCGCCTGCGACTCACATGTCGCAGCCGGCAATCAGCGATGCTGGATCAACAGCCACAAGCTCGAACTTCTCGACGGCGGTACTGACTCAACCGTCTTTTCCAGTTTCATCTGAGACACAACCTCAGAGACTGCTTGGCATCACCCTTACACAGGCACCAAAGGCTCACCTTTCGCTTATGGCGGTGGCAAGCTTCTTTTGGGTACTCGGTGTGCTCACCTGTCTCGCCATTTCGATTCGTCGCCTGGCCGGCACGCGAAGACTTTTGAGAAATGCTACTCCCATCGAGTCGGGACCGGTCTATGAACTCGTGCAAGAGTTCAGCATCGATTACCGGATTTCGTCTCCGCGACTCATCGAATCCCCAGATGCGTTGTGTCCCCTTCTTGCCGGTTGGGCGAGGCCAGCAATCGTTTTGCCTCCACAAAAGGCATCCAGTCTTACTGAACCGCAGGTTCGAATGGCGATCGCACACGAAATCGCCCACCTTCGACGCAAAGACCTATGGTTCGGGATTATCCCGGCGATTACCCAGTCGCTGTTCTACTTCCACCCACTCGCGTGGTTGGCTGCCCATGAGGGTGCCGCTGCACGAGAGGCGGCGTGCGATTCAGATGCATTGCGTATGAGCGGTAGTTCCCCCGCTGCATACGCAAGACTTCTCATCGACTCCGCTCAGTCACGTTCTTCGATGGCAGTGCTCGGAACGGCATTCGGCTATCGGCTCATTCAAAGGAGGATCTCCATGCTCAAGACTCTCACCAGCGCAAACGCGCACCGCTATCGATCAGCCAGCACCTTTGTTATCGCCCTTGCCGCCGTATGCGCTCTTCCTTGGACGGTTACCGCTCAAGCTTCAAACTCGAAGAAGTCAGATGCTGCCAAACAATCACCCTCCAAGCACACTCACAAATCAGCTCATCCAACCAAGATCGCCAAGGTCAAAGCCTCGGCAGCCAAGGTAAGAGGGGTCGTTCCGCCCAATCCACTCGCGTTCAAAGATTTCCGTGAGGGGGCGGCTAGAATCGCTGAACCTCCATATCCAGGCGGGCTGCCTGCTCGCACTGTTAGCCCAGCTCCGCCTCGACCTGCATTACCCCCTGCGAGAATCACGGCAGAAAACGGCCAAGTTCGTTTTAGCGTGGCCCCAATTTCAGCAATTGCTCCATTTCCTGCGTCACGAGCCTCACTACCACCGGTTCGAGCTGCTAATGCTCCTCGATCCGAAGTTGCACAAGTCGCCGATGTACCGATGCAAACAAGCCCAGCCACCGAGGCTGCCCCCCGCGCTAACGTCACAGTCGGCGAGAACGGTCGGTTGCGAATCGTGCTAGACAACGCCGATATCCATGAAGCGCTAAAGAGCATTTTTAAGGCGTACAAGTTGAACTACGTCATCAAGTCGGAAGTTCTAACGGACACCGTAACGTGCTCGCTCGAGGGAATCGACGTTGACTTTGCATTGCAGACAATCTTGTCGTCGGTCAAGCAGCCACTGACTTTTCGGGTCGAAGGTAGTGTTTACACCATCATGGTGAACAAGTAAAGGTATCTGGCGATTCATCCTCTGGTCTGCTAAAGTTTGCAGACCAGGGGCTCGAACACTGTAATATCGCGGAACATCCATGAGTCGGTATGTTCTTGCACTCGACCAAGGCACAACTTCTTCCCGTGCCATCCTCTTCGACCGTCAAGGTACGCCGTGTGCCATGTCGCAGAAGGAACTCACCCAGCATTATCCTGAGCCAGGGCATGTCGAACACGACCCCGAAGAAATCTGGACAACACAGCTGGCGGCGGCGCGCCAAGCCCTTCAGGTAGCCAGTGCATCTCCTGCCGACATTGCCGCGATAGGGATCACGAACCAAAGGGAGACGACGATTGTCTGGAACCGCGAAACGGGACAACCGATCCATCGCGCGATTGTCTGGCAAGACCGCCGAACCGCCAACCGATGCCAACAAATTCGGTCGGACGACCGTGAGAACTTCCTCACCCAGCAAACGGGACTCCTCGCAGATAGCTATTTTTCAGCGACCAAGTTGGAGTGGATCTTGGACAACGTGCCTCATGCCAGGCAAGATGCCGAAGCAGGACGACTTGCGTTTGGCACCGTCGATTCATTTCTAGTCTGGAGGCTTACCGGCGGCAAGGTTCACGTCACCGATGTCACCAATGCCAGCCGAACCTTGCTGTTCGACATTCATCGGCAGCAGTGGTCCCCCGAACTCCTTGCCGAGTTTCGAATTCCTGAGTCCGTAATGCCGAAGGTAGTGAGTTCGATCGGTACAGTTGGTGAGGTGAATGCCGAGCACTTCGGTGTAAGCATTCCCATCTCGGGAATCGCAGGCGATCAACAGTCCGCAACTTTTGGCCAAGGGTGCCACCGCTCTGGGATGGCCAAGAGCACCTACGGTACGGGTTGCTTTCTCCTGATGCATACAGGATCAGAGATAAAACCATCTTCAAATCGACTTCTTACAACGTCGGCTGCGGGCAGGCTAGAATCACCCGAGTATGCACTCGAAGGTAGTGTATTTGTCGCTGGAGCTGCCGTCCAATGGCTGAGAGACGGTTTGGGAATCATCCGACACGCTTCCGAAATTGAGGAACTCGCAAATACCGTCCCGAATTCTGGAGGAGTGTTTGTCGTTCCAGCATTTACTGGTTTGGGTGCACCCTATTGGGATGCCTACGCGCGCGGAGCGATCTTAGGGTTAACCCGCGGGGTTGGAAAGGCCCACATCGCACGCGCAACTCTTGAGAGCGTTGCCTTTCAGTGCCGAGATGTCCTCGATGCCATGGCCGCTGATCACGGCTCGCCGCTCAGGGAGATACGTGTCGATGGCGGGGCTGCCTCGAATGATCTGCTGATGCAGTTTCAATCCGATATCTGTGGGATCCAGGTAAGTCGACCGAAATGCACCGAATCAACTGCCCTAGGCGCCGCGTACCTGGCCGGTCTCGCTGTTGGTTTTTGGAGTTCAACCGAAGAGCTTGAATCGCTGAACACGAAGGATCGCGAATTCTCGCCAACAATGTCCCCAGACCAACGAGAGCAGCTCTATGCTGGCTGGAAAGATGCCGTGCGTCGCGTTAGAAGTGATTAGTTTCCGGTAAGGAATCGCCCCACCGGAAACCTGCTGAAATCCCTCGTTATGCCCGTCGTTTACGACCAAGAATGCGTCCTTTCTTCAGTAGCTTCGCCGGACCATTCATCCTGCGAGTTGCGGAGACTGTTCGTTGGTTCGGAGTCCTTCTGGCCGTCGAAACTGGCCGGTTTCCTGCCCCCGCCATAACACCTGCCCGATTCATCGGAGTGGCAACGAGGACTTCTTCACCGTCGAGGGTAGAGATGGATTGCCCGCCCCCAAATTCATCCCGAGTTCCTCCAAAGCCAACTTGGCTCGTGCCTCGACCGTAGTCGAGCTGAACGGTTTGGCCACCTTGACCACCAGCACCTCCGCCGGAGCCACCCTGCCCGCCAGTTCCTGGTTGTCCAGGCTGGCCCGGTGCACCTCCTCGGCCACCAGCTCCACCCCCGGCACCACCAGCTCCTCCGCGGCCACCACGACCACCACGGCCGGGACGTCCTGGTTGCCCCGCACCGCCGCCAGCGCCTCCAGCACCACCACCGGCTCCGCCATAACCACCCCCTCCCGGCTGACCTGGCTGACCTGGTGCTCCTCCAGCACCACCGGCTCCACCATAGCCCCCACCGCCAGGTTGACCTGGCTGACCTGGAGCTCCTCCGGCACCACCGGCTCCACCATAGCCCCCACCGCCAGGCTGACCTGGCTGACCGGGAGCGCCACCTGCACCACCCGCACCGCCAGACTCGCCGCCTTGGCCACCTTGACCGCCAGAACCACCTGCTCCGCCAGCACCTCCGCCTTGGCCACCTTGACCACCAGAACCACCTGCGCCTCCGGCACCGCCGCCTTGGCCTCCTTGACCACCAGCACCGCCGCCTGAACCGCCCGTTCCACCCTGTGTCAGGCCGACTGACTCAGGTGAGTCCGTGTCTGCAGTAGGAGAAGAATCATCCGCCCTTGGGGACTCAGGATCCGAGTTCGCCGCCTCGCTGACTGGAACGTCAGCTTCACCTGACTTCGATTCCCGGGAGCCCTTCGTGACTTCGCTAACAGGCAGTAAGCCCGAAGACATACTGGTGACTTGCGTTTGGATATCTCTTGTCCCTTTTTGACTGCCCAGGGTCTGGCCTACCGTATTGCTTTGCCTGACAGGAGACGACAAAAAATCGTTCCTAGCTTCCAAACGATAGGCTGGGGTGGCGGCAATGGTTGTCGCCGCAAGTACTGCAGCAAAGGCTAACTTGGCAAAAGTCGGTTTTGTAGTTGAGTTCTTCATATCCGTAAGTCTCTGGTGGATGCTTTGATAGGAACTGTTCATCGCCAGACTTCCCGACATTGCGATGCCGGGCTTGGAAGGGACGACGGTGGCACGCATAAGCATCTCGGCATATCTGCGAGGTGACGAATTTGCGATTTGAACGGCGGCAAGGTCAGCCGCAGACTCCTGCGCCTGATGGACGGATCGAGCCGCAAACCAGACGAGTGGATGAAAAAAGAAAAGTGCTTGAACGATGGAATGAAAAGAGTTCCAAGCAAGGTCTTTGCGAACGACATGGGCAACTTCATGGGCCAACATAAGCCGCATATCATCGGAGTCCTCGACCTTCGCCGGAACGACAATCGCAGGCGTCTTACCCGCTAGGACGAAGGGCGATTGAACCTTTGCCGACTGGAGCAAAATGGGGCGACGGCCAAGGCGGGCGTTATAGGTGAGTTGCTGTAGGGTCGAGTTAAGGGACCGATTCTTCGCGGCCTCGCTACTCAAAATTAGCTTCCGGCAATTTCGATAGCCGGTAAGGTCACGACCAACCGCCAACATGACTCCCGCGAACCAGAGAAGCATCCAATAATCCATCGACGACCTCGCAGGGTTTGAAGTGGTGGATGCTAACGCCTTGGCTTCGAAATCTGCACCCGCGACAGGCTGCAAATTGGCACCTGTGCTTGTCACTGAATGGGTAGGCAAAACTCGAATTCCGATCGGTGGAACCGGCAGCATGAGCAATGCGAGCTTCAGATAGACCAATCGCCAAATCCAAACACGATAATCCGGGTGAAGCGACGGTACAAATCGAAATCCTAACAGAACCAATCCAATCAACAGGCCACCCTGGATCGAAGCTGTGGCGAGGATTCCAGAAGACAACTTAGTGCTCCTCCAGCTTGTCGACAATGTGCCTTAGCTCAGCGATTTCCTCTGGATTGAGTTCGACCTGCTTGGTGAGGTAGGCGACCAAGGGAGTAACCGAGCCGCCTAGGACACCTTGCACAAAGTCATCAACGAGGCCCTCGAACATACGGATCTTTCCGTCCACCGCGAAGTAACGAAATGTTCCGTCAACTTGCTCACGCCTCAGATACGCCTTCGTTCGAAGACGTTCCATCGTGTTTAGCGCCGTCGTCCTCGTCTGGCCCTTCGTTAAAAATAAGTGCTCCGCGACCTCGCTCACAGCCACGCCGGGGTGGTCTGCGATATACCGCAGCACCTCGACCTCCGCCCGTCCCACTCCTGGTTTCTTTGCCATGCAAAACTCAGACGACATATGTCGTCTGAGGCATTGTACGACAATTGTCGTCAAAAGCAAAGTGGAATTTACATTTCCCCGGGGTGGTGTCCACAGCGGGCGTTAACCACAACGGATCCGGCACGGCAAAGCCGTTCCTCTCCATGAACTGAAGGCATGTCCGATTGATGGGGCATGCCTGGTTCTCGGTTCAATCTGCGTTTTTCATTGAAAGACTTTGGTCTTGATACGTCAGATCTGTTTCAGTTGTTGGCTGGGGCTTCCTTGTCCCCTAGGGCTTCTTGGTGACCTTTACGTGAATGACCCCTTCGCTTGCGTCACGAAGTTCGATGTCAAATTCGGTCGCATTTGCGGGTCCATCAACGGTAGCCGTAAGCCCGCCAGGACCGGAGTCGAGGAACTGTGGCGCGGTGAATCCAGCCTGGCCGGCAAACTTCACGCCAAGAATCTGATCACAGTTGCTCAGCGTCAACTTCGTCCCTGTCGCCGTCGTGTCAAGAGCCAACACACCTGGCAGCTTCACTGCCCGAAGGGGCATTGGGCCGGACGGGGTGTCCACCGTGATCAATGTCCACGGACTCGCGAGATCCGTGCGGGATAGTTTGACCCACAGAAGACCTGCATTTCGCTTCGAGTCCTTCGGAAGCACCGCATCAAGGTCAAGGGTCACATACGCGCTCGGGGTCGCCTGATCCAAAGCAAATGCAGCCCCCTCAGGCACATTTAGAACCTTTTGCACATCACCCGACGAGCCAAACCCTACGTCAAGAAGTACATCATGGGTCCAGGTGAAGGGTGCCACGGCACTCAGCTGAATTCGGACGGGTGTCTTCGACCGAAACCAACCAGGCGGCATTGTCGCCGTAGCCCACGTTGGGTCCGCGCCTGCACCAATAGCTATCGAGTTCGGCACAGTTCCTACAATCGATGCGGCAACTCGAGGTCGGGGCAAGCCTACGGATACAGGTTCCGGTACCGTCCACTCTAATCCTCGCTGAGGATCTTTATAGGTGACGTTTACTTTGCCCAAGTTCGAAGGCAGAGGACCTGATAAAGTTAGGCGTCGATTCCCGGCCTCAGAGTCATCTGTCTCCTGCACAAACAGGGAATCTGCCTGAATGGACTTGACCCAATTCGCCTCCGGACCACTGATTCGCAGAACCTTGTCACCCTTTCCACAGAAGATTGAGATGGTCGGATGCTTGGGGGCGATAAAGATACTCACGGGAGGATCTTGGCCAGCCTGATTCTCTTGCTGAACGCGAATCGAGGCCATTCCCGGCGTAGCACCACCAAGGTCGAAATCCACTGCCAAATCGGTGCCGTAGCGAACGCCCCTTCCTCCAATGGTCTTTCCATTTGAATCGGTCAAAGTGACAGACTCAAATCGGTAGAACGGCTGAGTCTGCCCCGATCGATTGAGATGTATCGACACTGAAGGATCACCAGAAGCGATGTCGAGGGGCTCACCCGCGGCGAGCGACCACATCTGTGGACGGATTCTCGCGATTTCCACCTCTCTCGGTGGACAAGTCAGAAATCCAACTCGAGCCCGTATGTAGAGCTTACGAACATCATTTGTTCCCCACCATTCGGCAGAAATCGGGAACACAAGTCCCCGTCCGGGCATAAGGTGTGCGCCCATTAGCTGAGAAAATTGCTTGCCATCCTCGCTTACTTCCCATTTCCAAGCCCAAGTGCGAAGGAAGAGTTCGCGACAGTCCAGCCCCAACGGTATGGCGACCTGCCTCGTCTCAGCAACGACATCGGGATGCGCAAACGTGAGCTGCATTTGCCGAGATGTATCCCGACGCGTGAAGGAAGGTCGGTAGACAATCGAAGGCAATGAGTCGTCCTTAGTCTCAAGAACACGCTGGGTAATCAGCGTCATGGATTGATTCTCTGGATACAGTCCTGCATCCATTTCCACCGCTGAGCCGGGGACCATGGTCAACTTAACATCCCGAGGTGGCTTGATGAAGACGTGCATGAGGTCGCCTACGAGACCGACCCAATCAGAAACGACCCCTGGTAGCTGTGAGCGCGTCACTGCGGCCGCCGGCAACGGCTCATCGGGAGATTGACGAAAGGCATTCAGCAATCCAACCGACGCATCAAGGCCATGCTGCATTTGCCCTGGCGACGTATATCCTAGATTTGGATCGTAGTTCGCTCCAAGATCCAAGTTGATAACGTCGGCTCGGTTTTTCAGACTCACTGGATCGGGACCGACTTTCGGGCCCAGGGATGCGTAAGCCGTCATGAAATTCAGCAAACGGTTCTGCTGGCGGAAGAGCGTCTCGAAGGTTGCAGTTTGCGAGAGAATCATCTCGCTCGACGTCTCAAGCGCGTGCCGTACAGCCTGTAACACGTGACGTTCTTGCCGTCTGTTCAGCGTGAGGAAGAACAAAGGTACAACATCGCGATCGGGGAGCGTTCCGATTTCGATCGGGCGCTCGCGCCAGCGCTTTTCCCAGAGATTCCAACTCTTCACCTCAACCCTCTGGCCAGCCTCAACAATGGCTTCAACCAGAGTCCAATTTCCTTGAAGTCGGTCGTCAACTACTGCTTGGATATCGTCCTTCGGACGTAAAGTTGTCACCCGCAGAAGAGACACTCTCTCTGTACCAAACTCCGGCCTACGCACCATAAAGGTGATCGGAAATTTACGTAGGGGTTCCGTTGGATCGACTCCACCGGGAGACACCTGGCACAAGGTGGTGCCGGACAGAAACATCGTAGAGAGCATTACCGAAGCAATTCGGCATTTCGGCGCAGCACTCCCGAGCGCACGGATCCAGCTATTCATCACAGTCCCAAATACATACGCACAGGTCAGCACGTATGCAACGGACTTTAAGGACTTCCAAGGAAAAACCAGCATCCCAGTCAGAATGGGTCGACTGAGATGCTGATAATGCTAAGCCCTACTTGGTTGTAAGCACTGCAGTCACCGTTAACGAACCAAGCGAACACGAGATCGTTGCCTTTGACCCAGCGTCTACCTTCGTTGTCGCAACCGTAAATGTGGCCGACGTCTTCGCAGACGCCACATTGACGGTCGCAGGAACCTTGGCAAAACCCTGATCGGAGGAACACAAGATGGTGACGCCACTGGAGGGTGCAGGGCCACTCAGGGTGACGGTCGCCGTCGAACTCTTCCCACCCACTACCGTCGATGGGTTCAAGGTCACTGAAAGGAGGCTTATCGGATTCAACGTCAGCACACTCGACACAGATGTACCATTCAGACTTGCGCTAATCGTGGCTGATGTCTTCTGGACCACTACTGTTGTCTTCACCACAAACGTTGCCGTAGTTTTCCCTCCGCTCACCGTCACTTTCGCTGGTACAAGCGCGCTAGAAGAGGTGCTTGATAACGTAACCACCATCCCCGACGTTGGAGCGGCACCGCTGAGCGTAACCGTGCCAGTTGATGGCGAGCCTCCGGTAACTGTAGCTGGGTTAACTGATATGGAGAGCAAGATTGCTGGCTTCACGGTCAAGGTGGAGCTAGCAGACGTAACACCCAATTTGCCGGTGATCGGAACCTGCTTTTCTGAAGCGACACCAAACGTCTTGACCACGAAAGTCGCCGTGGAAGAACCTGCGGGAATAGTAACCGACCCAGGCACCGACGCGACTGTGGCGGCAGTACTTGAAAGTCGCACAACTGTTCCACCTTTCGGAGCGATTCCAGTAAGGGTCACCACTCCCGTCGACGAATTCCCTCCAACGACAGAAGTTGGGTTAACACTGACGGAAAGCACTCCAATCGGATTCATCGTGAGTGCCGCAGAAACCGTGACTGTCCTCAAACTCGCCGAAATATTCGCAGATGTCCGCTTGGTCACGGGACTGGTCAACACCGTGAAGGTTCCCGAACTCTGTCCGGCGGGCACTGAAATGGTAGCGGGCACCTGCGCTGCCTTCTGGTCACTTGCCAAATTAATCACGACGCCGCCAGGTCCAGCGGGGCCGTTGAAAAACACCGTTCCCGTCGAAGGCGATGCGCCTGCCACTGTCGATGGGTCTAGCTTCACTGATACCAGACTGAGAATATCGAGAGTGAGGATCGCTTGTAAGTCGCCATTCAAACTGGCCTTAATCGGTACGAATGCCTTAGCTGAAACTCCTTGCGAAGTTATTGGGAAAGTGGCAGTTGTTTGTCCACCCGGAACCGTGACCGAAGCCGGAACCGTTACCAACGGGTTCTGGCATGTTATCAAGACCGATGAGCCTGAGGGAGCGGCGGGGCCAAGAAGTCTCACCACACCCGTGCTAGTCTGCCCTCCGACGATCAAATTAGGCGTCAAAGTAAAGCCGACTAAAGACGTGGGTGTAATGCTCAGGTTTGCGGATTTCCACACGCCAACGATCGACGCCGTAACGATTGAAACAGTCCATGTGTTCACCCCAACAGTGGTGACTTTGAAAGTCCCCGTATTTGATCCCTTCGGAATGAAGAGGGTAGGAGGCACTGTCGCAGCTGGATCGCTACTCGTCAACAACAAAGTAACCCCTTGCGGACCTGCGGGCCCGTTGAGCGTGACGGTAGCCGTCGAAGTATCTCCTCCCACCATTGACTCCGGAGATAGAGCCAACGAAGTGGGTGTGGCTGGGTTGACCGTCAGCGTGGTCGAAGCGCTCTCGTCGCTATGGGTTCCCGTTATCTTGGCGAGTATCTGATTACTAACGAGAATTGTTTGAACCGCAAAATCAACCGAAGTTTGTCCTTCCGGCACCGTCACGGATGCGGGAACGGTCGCAACCTGATTGTCGCTCGTCAGTGTGACGAACATGCCTCCAGCCGGGGCTGCGCCATCAAGGGTTACCGTCCCTACAACCGACTGGCTGCCAAACACCACCGCGGGTTTCATGCTCACCGAAGCTAATCCGACCGGCTTGATTCCCAAATTGAGAGATTTAGGAACTCCACGCAAGTTAGCCGTAATCTGCGCCGTCGTGCGTGCAGCGACAGCTGTAGTCGTCACAGTGAAGGACGCCGTGGTATCGCCGGAGGCAACGGTCACAGTGGCCGGGACCCTAGCGGAGGCATTGCTGCTATTGAGACTAACCACCGTACCGGAGGGGCCAGCTGGCAAATCCAGCGTTACTGTTCCCACTGACGAATTTCCGCCAACTACGCTGGTTGGATCCAGGGCAAGACTGAGGAGTGAAGCAGGTTGTACGGTCAAATTCGCAGTTGCGGTACCCAAACCCGATGCAGAAATCTTTACCACCGTAACGTCGTCAACCGGATACGTTACGATCGCAAAGGAGGCTTTGGTCTGCCCTGGATCAATTCTTGCCTGCGGGGGCTTTCTGGGAAGACACTCGGCAACCTTGATGTTGCTTGTGCTCGCGACAACATTGACTCCAGCAGGTCCAGCGGGCCCCGAGATTGTCACCGTGCCGGTCGAGGAATCAAGTTCCTTCACCGTGGATGGAGTCAACACAAGTGACAGCATCACAGGGGCAAAGATCGTCAACGGAACCGATTGATTGATGCCAGGAGTTGCAGTTATCGTCGCAACCTGATCGTAATCCACTCCTCCAGTTGTGATTGGAAATTGCGCTTGGATTTGCCCTGCGGCAACGGTAATGTACTGGGGAACTATTGCCGAGACGTCATCTGAGACGAGTCCTACGTACGCTCCACCAACTGCCGCAGGCAGATTCATGATCACTGTTCCAACGGCGGGATGCCCCCCAAGCAATGACGTCGGCTTGAGCGTTGTCGAGATTACGTGGACGCTTTCAAGCGCCAGGATACTTGTCCCCGACAGAACGTATAGGGTGCCATCGGTACCAAAAGATGGCGATCCTGCGGAGCTAGTCGTTTGATACGACCATTTCTTGGCACCCGACACGCCATTGAGCGCATAGACGTATCCGTCGCCGGGTCCGAGATAAACCGTACCATCGGCGGCCACGGCCGGAGACCCGTCAATGGGTGCACCTGTTGAAAAGGTCCACTTGAGTGATCCCGTTCCCGCATCGAATGCGTAGAGGTTTTTGTCTTCCGAACCAATGTAAGCGGTGTTGTTCGGTCCAAACCCTGGAGATGAAAAGACCTTACCACCCGTGGTGTACGACCAAACTTGCCGGCCGCCATTGTCAACACAGTAAACATTGTTGTCTAGGGACCCAAAGATCACGTTGAATCCAGCCGGGCTAATACTTACAGAAGAATCGACAGAACCATTTGCCTTGAACTGCCAGCGCAATGTGCCATCCAGCTTGTTGACGCAGTACACAAAGCCACCGTGCGACCCGATATAGATCCCGCCGTTGTGATCCTTGTCGAGTTGGTCCAGGCAAGGTGACGAGTAGAAAACATCTCCACCATTATTGGGTGTAGACACCCAAGTGACCGCACCAGCCGCCGGGTCGAGTTTGTAAATATTTCCTGCACTCGTAGCAACATATATCGCTCCGTCGTAATCGATCGCAGGTGAAGAAATAAATTGTTCGGTCCCCGATGATGAAGTAAAGGACCACTTCACGGTTCCCTTCTTTCCATCGAGCGCGTAGAAGGTGTTGCCTACTCCAGAACCAGGATTTGAGGACCCAATATAAACAGTACCGTCCTTCGAGATAGCTGGCGAAGCTTGAAAACCTCCACCCACGGGAGGCGTGAACGTCCATTTGAGTCCGCCACCAACGCCATCGAAGGCATAAACGTTTGGTCCTCCACCAACAAAAACAGTGCCGTCAGAACCGGTGGATGGACAAGATGGCATTCCAGAGCCTATCTGAATGCCGGTCAGCCACTGCTTGATCGGCAAAACATTTGCCCCAACGCTTCGCCCGGAATTGAAATAGTCTCCGCGGAACTTTGGCCAACCCGAGTTGGCAAGCTGGGCAGGACAATGCTGCGCCACGCAGAATAGCGTGACGACCAAGCAAATACGAGAGAATAAATGACAAATCTTACGGATCATGCGCTTCACGATCCTACGCTATAAGCAAATAACACCGTCGCCGCAAAGGTGGCTCCAGCACCTTGTAGACGGGAATTGTCATCCAAAAAGTGCTTACCCCACATGCGTAATTCAGGTCAAATCAATTCTGCATGGGTTCGGTTTGCTCGAAAGGGCGGTGTACACCTAATAATTTTCAAAGCCTGGCGTAGAATCGCTTTCATGGAGACCGTTCATTTGCGCGGCCATACGAATGGAAAAGGAAGACTCGTCCTTACTTTGCCATCCTCGATGCAGAACCGCGAGGTCGAGATCACTGTCACTTTGCAGGAGCCCAGTTCAGGAGTTGACCGTGATTCGTCTGGCTGGCCCGTTGGGTTTCGAGAGAAATTCTTTGGCGCTTATCCAGATGCGCCTGACGAACCCGAAGAACTAGAGCTGCGCGATCCAAAACTATAGTTGAACGGATTTATACTTGCTCGACACTAATGTTATCTCGGTGTTGCTCAGAGGAAGCCATCCGAAGCTGAGTCAACATTCTGGAACCATTCCAATAAAGCAACAGATCATCCCAAGTATTGTCCGTGCCGAATTAATATCGGTTGGATGGATGCGGATCACTACGCACATCGGAGTTTCGAGCTAGAGACTTTTCTAGCAAGCTTTCCCACCGTCCATTTCGATGATGCGAGCGCACGAGAGTACGGAAAACTCCGAAGCCATTTGAAGAAAGCAGGTTGTCTGATTGGACCAAATGACCTGCTTATTGCATCGATCGCATTAGCTCACGATTTCATTCTCGTTACGCACAATTATTCTGAATTCTGCAGAGTTCCCGGGCTGCAAATAGAGGATTGGCAGCAGTAGGCAAATATCTGAGATCACAAACTTACTCACGGTCACGGTCGATCGAGATAGTAGTAGGCAGTCGCCGACCAATCGTCTTGTCGCCAGAAATTAACCCACCCAGTGGGGAGCGATGGCGACTCAAGATCGACGGGTTGTGGTTCGTCCATAAGTCGGACGAATCCGCCAGGGACGCCGGGATCGATGGACACAGGGATGACGGGAAGTCCAGTTTTGAGGAACTCGATAACCTTCTCTTTCGCGGTCCCGCCAATGGTTTGAATCGCGACTTCGCAACTCACATCGAAATACACGGGATCATCGAGGTGGAATCGGTAGAACGCATACTCTCCAGTCGAACTATCCGCAATCAGACAGCCTTGGGTTCTGTGGGCATAAACTCCCTGGCCCCAACCGGTGCCGATGTAATCCTCCGTACCGGTGCCGCACAAAGTTGGGTTCTTGTCGTCTCCGAACCACACTTTGACCTCGCCTTCCCCCCACCATGAACCCTCGTAGCGAGGATCAGCGATCACACCCACATTACAACCGAGAAATCGGCCCGAACCTTCGACCTTCGGCAGAATCACAAAGTCTTTGCCGAGGGAATTTGGTGATTCACGCCTCCATAGAGCATGAAAATAGAGGGTTTCGGGCGAATGAACCTCGCCCAGAAGAAGATCAATATCGTAAAAGAGGAGCGGCAAAATCTTGTCCGATGTGTTGGTCACCGTGAGCCGTGCAGATTGAAGGAATGGCATCGGAACGAAGCAATTGAAACTGCGCCCTTCTGGATCGGAAAACAAGGCGTTCTCAAATGGCGTACGGCGGCCGTGTCCAACTCCGAAGAAATCACCTAGCGGAGCCGATACCGCTGGATTCTCGCAACCATCCCAAAAGATCTCGATCTTCAGTGCACGAAGCATCTCGGGACTGCGATCGTTAATCGTCATCCAAATTCGGCGAATCGACCCACTGCCCTGCACATCAAGCAAGGTGACGGTCCCACCAGCCGGAACAATGTCAAATGGATGTCCCTTCGACCCGGCGTTTTCGAGCCCGCCTGCGCCTCGCTCTCCTGCGAGGTTCTCAAAACTCACCCATCGGGTGTGGACGCCAATCGGCTTTTCGTAGAGGTTCATCTGCTTCTCGTTGTCAGTTTACGGAATCTTTTATTCAACTTGAGCCCAACTTAGGGTAACAAAGCGAAACCTTATGTCTTTCGACAACTCCTCGACACCGTCGTCCTGGCCGATTACCTACAGTGGCCCCAGTCTTCTTCAAGTTGCCCTGCCGATGGGTGGAATCGGCGCTGGCTGCATTAGCATAAACGGTAGCGGGGGATTTCAAGATTTCTCGATACAGAACATCCCGGCGACAACAGCGCTCCCGGATGGTTGGAGCTTCTGCCATGCTGCATTTGCTCTGCTCCATGTTAAGGGAGAGACACCCGTTACGAAGTTATTGGAAAGCGCAGTTCCTCCTGAAAAGATCTGGGATCAGGGCGTTCAGGGCCAAGGTTTCCGTAAAGGCGGACACGAAGGGTTACCACGCTTTGAGAAGTCGTCCTTCCAAGGTCCCTTTCCGATTGGAACCGTCACCCTCGAAGATGACGAAGTCCCACTCAACGTCACAATTGAAGGCTGGAATCCATTTATTCCTCGTGACGATGTCAACTCGGGAATCCCATGCGCAATCGTTAACTACACGTTTGAGAACCCTACAGATCGAGAGATTGAGTTTGACTTCTCGTTCCATTTTGCCCACCCAGCTCTCGGGGAGGGCGGCGAGAAAGGAACGCGAAACGAGATCATTCCTGGCAAGGGCACTTACTTCACCAACACTGATTCCACCGATTCCGTGAAATTCGGCAGCGGCGCACTCGTCATTCGACACCCAAATCCCAAAGTTAAAGCGATGTGGTTTCGGGGCGGCTGGTTTGACTCCATCTCTGCGTTATGGCGCGAAGTCACCGCTGGGACGATGCAGGAGAATGATGGTTCGCTGAGCGCACAGGGAATCGAAGGCAGGAACGGTGGTTCCGTCTTCACAACAACAATCCTGGCCCCCGGCGAAAAGATTACGATTCCAGTCGTGCTCGCCTGGCATTTCCCAAACTGCGGTTACTCTCACAAAGATGGCGGAGACAAAGCGGCGGTCCAGTGGCATCCTTTCTACACGACTCAATGGAAAAACGCCCGCGAAGTGGCCGAGTACGTGCTTGAACATTTGGATAGCCTTTACGCTCGAACTTGTGCATTTCGCGATGCCTTGTGCAAGTCAACGGTTCCGAGCTACGTGCTAGACGCGGTAACAAGCAACCTCGCAATATTGAAATCACCGACAGTGTTGCGACAATCCTCAGGGAACGTGTGGGCCTGGGAAGGATGCAATCCATCTTCCGGATGTTGCTCAGGCTCCTGTACCCACGTGTGGAACTACGCCCAAGCCCTTCCCCACCTGTTCCCGTCGCTCGAGAGAACCTTGCGTGAACAGGAGTTGGTGCGGACGATGGATGATCGAGGTCACGTGAACTTCCGATCTGCGCTCCCCGATGGTCCTGGCTCCCACGACTTCCATGCTGCTGCCGATGGGCAACTAGGCGGAATCCTCAAAGTGTTCCGCGACTGGCAAATTTCGGGGGACAACGAGTGGCTCGAGGGCATCTATCCCTACACGAAACGGAGCCTGGATTTCTGTATACTAACCTGGGATCCAAAGCGTCAGGGCGCACTTGTCGAGCCTCACCATAACACCTACGACATCGAGTTCTGGGGACCAGACGGTATGTGCACCACCATTTACCTCGGTGCTCTATCGGCCATCGCAAAGATGGCGAAGGCACTAGGCAAAGATGAGGACGCCGAGTTTTATTCAGCCATCGCTGACCGTTCCGCCAAATTCCTAGACGACATCCTTTTCAACGGTGAGTACTACGAGCACCAGGTTGAATGGGAGGGATTGCGTGACAAGTCGTTCGTCGACATGCTGGCGAAGTTTGAGAAAGACGGCGCCACCGACGAGATGTCCACCTTGCTTCGGGACGAGGGCCCGAAGTATCAGTACGGTATCGGATGCATCTCCGACGGAGTCATCGGCTCCTGGATGGCCGAGATTTATGGAGTAGAAACGCCGATCTCCACGGCTAACGTTCGCAGCCACCTCCAGGCAATCTTTGATCACAACTTCAAGACGGACCTGTTCGACCACGCCTGCCTTCAGCGACCAGGGTATGCAATGGGGCACGAGCCCGGCTTGCTTCTGTGCACATGGCCTCGGGGTAAGAAACCGACCCTGCCATTTGTTTACTCCGACGAGGTATGGACTGGCATCGAGTACCAAGTCGCATCTCACATGATTTCCCTTGGCCTCGTCGATCAAGGATTAACGATTGTGGAGGCGCTACGAAGTCGATATTCGGGCAGAACTCGAAATCCGTTCTGTGAGTATGAGTGCGGCAACTTTTACGCACGGGCGCTCGCGAGCTATGCGTTGCTTGGGTCGCTTGCGGGATTTCGCTATTCAGCCCCTGATAAGGCAATGTGGCTGAATCCTAAGGTGCCCGGTTTACCATTCACTGTGTTCTTCAGCACGGAAAGTGGATACGGGACGGTGACCATCGGTGAGGAAGTTACGATTGAAGTTATCGAAGGTGAACTGGAGGTTTTGACCTTGCATTTGGCAATGACATCGATAGCGTGCGGCGCCATCGCAAGGCCCGGTTCCCCCGCAACGATAGCAATCCAGTAGAGGCGAGAGGTACCCGGCTTCTTGCCGCCGCCGTGTCAGCCCGTATTTGTGAAAGCAGCGCACGCGCTGCCCCTACGCCGAGGCAATTGTGGAGGCTTGGGGTGCTGCCGTTATGACCGCCCACATCGAGTAAGCGGGGCGCGCCCGGCCGCTACGATGACTAACGAAGACTGACTCCCTTGCCTGTATTGTACGAACCCTCGTATCGCCACCGGTTGTGCCCGAACGCTCGATCAATCAAGGCGTACAATCCCGGATCGTACTTTTGGAGTTGTTTGCGATTGCACACCTCATTGTGAACTCCGTTGGCAGGAGATGCGCTCCGGGCACAATCAAAGTACATCTGCACCCCTTCGGCCCAATACTCATCGCGGT
This sequence comes from uncultured Armatimonadota bacterium, assembly GCA_903833215.1. Lineage (GTDB taxonomy): Bacteria > Armatimonadota > Fimbriimonadia > Fimbriimonadales > Fimbriimonadaceae > Fimbriimonas. The sequence goes on along the minus strand of CAILEM010000009.1, from coordinate 92,913 downwards.
TGGTCTTGGAGTAGGTGTTCTCCCACAGTCCCGCCGCCATCGCCCTGGCATAAACAGAATCCAGGTCGGATTTGAACTTAGGATCAGCTCTCTCGAATGCATAATTCGCAAGCGTGTGTGCGAATTCGTGAATGTAGATGCACTCTCCGCGATAACGGTCATTGGGAAACTCGAGGATATTCTCTTCTCCACCACTGGTAATCAATCCACCCAGTCCGCGAGCTCGCTTATTCCAGTCGGTTTTCGGATCGTTGCGCATATCCTGATACTCCGGCAGATCCGTCTGGCCCTCAATCGCCGCGATAATGGAATAGTGGCTCCCAGCTTTGACCAGTTCGTCGGTTGTGGAAACAGGAACTTTGGCAAGCATTTTGGTGAAGGTCACAACAATTTTCCTAAGGGCGGAATCGGATACGTTCTTGGAACCCAAGATCGGAAGACCTCTGAAGTACACACACTTGGTGTAGAAGCCATTCGCTTGAAGCTCACGCGGCGGGGTTAAAATCGGATCGTTCGGCTGAGTAGTCCCTCGCGTCTGGGCGAACGTCAAAAAGCAAATTGCGGCTGCAGAAAAGATCATCTGATGTTTCCATCCGTAGCATATCTTCTGTGATCGGATCGGAACCGTCGTTACCCCGTTTCACGACATCTTCGACCCAAGCACTGCGGGTAGCCTCTGACTATGACGCCGAAGTCGTTGCCAAATGATTACGCAGAACGGGTTTATGCCGGAGTGCTTGGAAAGATTATTGGGGTCTATCTCGGTCGCCCGTTTGAAGGTTGGTTGCATCGCGACATTCTCGCGAAACTCGGAGAGGTGGATTACTATGTCCACGACCGCCTCAACTGTCCGCTCGTTGTCACTGATGACGACATTTCAGGCACGTTTTCCTTTCTCCGAGCACTTCCTGATTACGATTTTTCTCCTGACTTGACCGCCGAACAGATTGGACAGACCTGGATGAACTACATCATCGAAAACAGGTCTATCTTGTGGTGGGGCGGAATGGGGATGTCCACCGAGCACACGGCTTTCCTCCGAATGAAGCATGGAATCAAGGCTCCGGCCAGTGGTTCGATGGCGACGAATGGACAAGTGGTTGCCGAGCAGATTGGCGCTCAGATTTTCATCGACGGTTGGGGAATGATTTATCCCGGTGAGCCTGACAAAGCCGTGGATTTCGCCCGCCGCGCAGGAAGTGTCAGCCACGATGGGGAGGCCATCTACGGTGCCCAGGTCGTGGCGGCACTTGTCGCCCAGGCATTTGTGGAATCCGATATCAATAAGCTTCTGGACGTGGCAGTCAGCTTCATTCCGACGGACTGCATCATTGCTAAACTCATAGCCGACATTCGGAGTTGGCACGCTGAGGGACTCGACTGGAAACAAGCGTTCTACAAGATTGAGGATAACTACGGATACGACAAGTTTGGCGGCAATTGCCACATCGTGCCGAACCACGCCCTTATCATCCACGCCCTCTTGTACGGTGAAGGAGATTTCCAGCGATCCCTAATGATCGTAAACACCTGCGGGTGGGATACCGATTGTAATTCGGGCAACGTCGGGTGCATCCTCGGCGTCCGCAATGGCCTCGCTGGGATCGACGTCGGCCCCGACTGGCGCGGACCGGTGGCAGATAGAATGTATCTGCCCACCGCAGATGGAGGGCGATGTATTACCGATGCCGCCACCGAGGCGATCCACGTCGTGAACGCAGGGCGTGCATTGAAAAACTTGCCTCCGGTGAATCCGAAACACGGTGCAAGGTTCCACTTTGAGTTTCCAGGCTCTGTCCAAGGTTTTCGCCCATCGTGCCCCGAAGCCGCCACTTTATCAAACAGCCGGGATTCCATGCGAGCACTTGAGATTCGTCTGAAGGCTCAAATAGCACGGATTTCCACCGAGACATTTGCTTCGCCCGAAGGGAGAAAGATGCCGGGATACTCGCTCATGGCTTCACCCACGGTTTACTCGGGCCAGACCATTCATAGTGTTGTGTCCGCCGATTCCGCCAATACGATCCCAATTACGGTAACTCCCTATGTCGGTTGCTACGGTCCCGGTGACGAGATTCGCTCTATCCAAGGGGCATCAGTCGTGCTGGCACCTGGTGAAGTCAAATCACTGCATCAGACGGTGCCTTCCACGGAAGGCTTCCCAATTGCTGAGGTGGGAATCGAAGTGTCTCAAGATGGCGAAAGTGAGCCAATCATCTTTCTGGAATCCTTAACGTGGGATGGAACCCCCGATGTCGTATTTGCAAAAGCCGAAGGATCAACCTGGCGTGAACAGTGGGTATGCGGGATCAGCGATCACGCTACATGGGGAGAACCGTTCCGATTGATTCAGAACGAAGGGACCGGACTCCTCATAACCGGATGTCGAGACTGGACCGACTACCGAGTTGAGTCGAACGTTACTCCACATCTCGTCGCATCTGGCGGCATCGCCGCCCGAGTCCAAGGGATGAGACGATACTATGCCCTGAAGTTGGTTCGCGAGGGCGGCATCCAACTCATAAAAGCGCTTGACGGAACCACGGTATTGGCAGAAGCATCCATCGACTGGGAGTTGGGCGAGACCCACCACTTGGCGTTGGAGGTTGCCGGAAATCACATCAAAGGGTTCCTAAATGGAACGCAGGTTGTTGAATACCGAGACATTCACCACCCTCTTTTGGGCGGTGGAATAGCCCTCATTCTTACCGAAGGACGGATGGCAACCGACGAAGTAAGGGTTTCCCCAATATGAGCTTGGATGTGGCAGAAATCGTCATTCGACGCGACTCGGAAAGAGACATCAAGTTCCGCGGTCTTGAAGTCTTTCTCGATGGCACATTCATCGTTGACCTCTTCTTCAACACCACATATCGGATCAATGTGCTGCCTGGGGAACACACTGTTAAAGTCAGCAATCATCTTTACAAGAAGTCAGTGAAAGTCAATGTTCAGAATGGAGAAACGGTGAACCTCCTCGCAGGCAATAACTTCACGCTGCTCGGGGGCCTTATGGTTTCCGCTCTCGGAATAGGCCCGTACCGGGTCTTCCTTTCTGAAGTCGATTCCCCATAGGAATTTTGACTCCACCGTCGTAGAATAGTGAACTCATGATGCCTGGACGGATTCTTGCGGGCCTCTTTGCGGTGACACCGTTCGGCTTACTTCTTGCGACAAATCAACAACCAAAGAAAGTTGATTACACGCACGACGTCTATCCGATCCTAAGCGCCCACTGTTCAAAGTGCCATTTCGGCGACCAAAAGCTCGCTGGCCTCCTCCTCGATTCTCGTGCCGAGATCCTACGGGGCAGAGTTGTCATCCCCGGGAAAAGCGCCTCCAGTGCTTTGCTTGTTCGAATCCTAGGTCAGGGCGGCATGCCTCGGATGCCGATGGGGTTCGCCCCCCTTTCCGATAGCGATATCTCCACGATTCGCACATGGATCGACCAAGGATGTATCGAATCGACCAGTGGAAATCACAAGCATTGGGCTTATGTAAAACCGATCCGTCCCAAGCTCCCGAAGGTTTCCAATACCCAATGGGTAAGAAATCCCATTGACGCCTTTGTCTTAAGTCGACTCGATCAACTGAAGCTGAAACCTTCACCCGCTGCTGACAGGACCACACTGATCCGTCGCCTTTGCCTCGATCTCACGGGTCTGCCACCATCACCGGCAGAAGTAGACGCATTTGTTGCCGACTCGCGCCCCGATGCGTACGACCGTTTGGTGGACCGTCTGTTCGCCAGCCCTCACTACGGTGAGCGAATGGCACTTCCGTGGCTTGATGCCGCCCGATATGCGGACAGCAACGGATTCCAGCAAGACGGTGACACCTTCCAATACGTTTGGCGCGACTGGGTAGTGAAGGCCCTCAACGACAACATGCCGTTCGACCAATTCACGGTTGAGCAGCTTGCTGGCGATCTCTTACCGACAAAAGATGTGCCCGAGAATGTGGTTCGAAATCGGCAAGTCGCCACTGCATTTAACCGTAATCACATGCTTAATGGTGAAGGGGGAGCGATTCCCGAAGAGCAGCGCAACGTCGGCCTCTTTGACCGAGTCGACACGACTTCGACCACGTGGCTCGGCCTAACGATGACGTGTGCCCGATGTCACGACCACAAGTACGATCCCCTCTCCCAAAAAGACTATTACAGCCTGATGGCGTTCTTCAATAACGTCCCGGAGTCGGGTGTGCCATCGGATGTGAATGGTCCGTACTACATTGCGAAACCTTGGGTCTACGCAGGAACCGACGAGGAGATGGCGAATTTCAAGGCGCTTGAAGGGTCGGTGACCGAGGCCAATCGCAATGTCCAGAAGGACGAACAGTCACCTGAGCTTCCTGGCCTGCAAGCCCAATGGGAAGCTACGACGCTCAAGGCGCTTGATGACACCAAGACAGCCCAACAACTCAAAGTCCCTGTTAATATTGCTGCCGCGCTCAAGGTGCCCTCTGGCAAGCGCGATGTGGCTAACGCGAAAGTCGTTCGCGACTATTTCCTGGAAAATGGCTTGACCGGGTCTTTCAAAGAAACGCGCACAAAGTGGCATGACTTGGAAAAGCAGCTTGCTGAAGCACGTAACAGACTTCCAAAGGTGATGGTTATGTCGGATGCTCAGCCGCGCCAAACCCACATCTACTCGCGAGGAAACTACGAGGCACCGCTGGCTGACGTCGCCGCCAGTACTCCGGCATCATTACCCAGTATGCCCACCAACGCCCCCAAGAACCGATTGGGACTGGCTCGGTGGATCATCAGTCCAGAGAACCCTCTGACTGCGCGCGTTCAAGTGAATCGGTACTGGCAACAGTTCTTCGGCAAGGGATTGGTGAAGACACCCGAAAACTTCGGCGTGCAATCAGAGGCACCGGTAAATCCAGAACTGCTTGATTGGCTGGCCGTCGAGTTCCGCGAGAGCGGCTGGAATGTCAAGCGCTTGCAGCGCCTCATCGTCACCAGTTCCACTTACCGACAGTCCTCCAAAGTATCGCCAACGATGGTCAAAATGGACCCAGACAACCGCTACCTTGCCCGAGGCGCTAGGTTTCGATTGCCTTCGATGGTCATTCGCGATGCCGCCCTCGCCGCTAGCGGACTCATCAACCTGAAGGTGGGCGGTAAGCCGGTTTATCCTTATCAACCGAAGGCGATTTGGGATGGCTTGAATATCACGGATGAGAGAGACTTTTCGTACCCTCAGTCAAATGGCGCTGATCTCTACCGAAGAAGCATCTATACGTTTTGGCGAAGGACCGTCAAACCCGGTGACATGTTCGATTCTTCATCGCGTCAAGTTTGCACAGTTCGCCCTTCGCAAACATCGACACCGCTCCACGCATTGACGACGCTCAATGATGTCGCCTGGGTTGAAGCGGGCCGTGCTCTTGCCGAGAAGGTCATGCGTGAATCCAAAGCAAATTCGAAGGGTCGTCTGATCGACGCTTTTCGTCGAGTTTGTGCCCGTACCCCCTCAGTGAAGGAACTGGCAATTCTTCAACGTGCCCTCACCCAGTCCATTTCAGCATTCCAATCGGATCCCGCTTCAGCTACCGCTTATCTCCGCCAGGGAGACTCCAAGCGTGACGCGAAACTTGACCCCATCGAAGAAGCCGGTTACGCAAGCGTCTGTCTTGCGATACTGAACCTCGACGAAGCTTTGACACGAGAATGAACTCATGAACCCTTTCTTTGAGCGTGACCTACGCATTTCGAGGCGCCAGTTCTTTGGCAAAGCTGCTTCTGGCATCGGCGTGCTCGCTCTCGGCGGACTGTTAAGCCAGGATGGCTTCGCCTCTTCGTTGCAGGGATTGGCACACCAGCGGCATGGCACTCCTCCTTTGCCTGGACTTCCTCACTTCGCTCCCAAAGCGAAGCGTGTCATCGTGCTATGGCAGGGCGGAGCACCATCCCAGGTTGACCTCTTCGACCACAAACCAGGGCTCGCCGCTCACCGCTTGGAAGAACTACCCGAGTCGGTTCGGGCAGGCACTCGGCTTTCCACCATGACGGCGAGCCAAGGCAAGTATCCCATCCTTCCCGCCATCAAGCCATTTCGCCAATACGGCAACTCTGGCACCTGGATGTCGGAGCTATTGCCGCACATTGGCTCAGTTGCAGACGATATTTGCCTTGTTCGAACAATGAACACGGATGCCGTCAATCACGCCCCCGGTGTGACGTTCTTTCTTACCGGCAGCCAGATCCCGGGACGACCAAGCATGGGGGCATGGGCAAGCTACGGTCTTGGCAGCATGACGGATGAGTTGCCTTCGTTCATCGTCATGACCTCGTCGGATGAAAAGAAGACTTGTGGCCAGCTCTTCTTCGACTACTACTGGGGCTCCGGCTTTATCCCATCAAAATTCCAAGGCGTTCAATTCCGCAGTGATGGCGACCCCGTTCTTTACCTAACGAACCCGCCGGGAATGTCGGCTGACTTGCGGCGAAAGGTGCTTAACGACATCGCCGAGCTCGACCATCAGCGCCTGTCCGAATACGGCGACCCTGAGATCGAAACTCGTATCACGCAATACGAACTCGCATTCAAGATGCAAACCAGCGTGCCGGAACTTACAGATATATCGAAGGAACCCAAGAGCGTGCTTGATATGTATGGGCCGGATGTTCTTAAGAAAGGCACTTATGCTCATAACTGTTTGCTTGCCCGACGCCTGATTGAACGTGGGGTCAGGTTTGTCCAGTTGATGCACAGTGGCTGGGACCAGCACTCCAACCTCGATACTCAGCTAGCTCTCCAGTGCCGAGACACCGATCAACCGTCCGCGGCTCTTGTGAAGGACCTAAAGCAGCGTGGCCTTCTTGATGACACGATCGTTCTATGGTGTGGAGAGTTTGGTCGAACCGTTTTCGTTCAAGGAGACATCAACCGACGTGACGGGCACGGTCGGGATCACTTTGGCAAGTGTTACAGCCTATGGGTTGCCGGAGGAGGCTTCAAGGGTGGCAAAGTGCACGGCGAGACAGATGATTTCAGCTATAAAGTCGTTAAGGACCCAGTCGGAGTTCACGATATGCAGGCCACGATCCTCCATCAGTTGGGAATTGACCACGAGCGCTTGACCTATCGTTACCAAGGGCGGGATTTTCGACTGACAGACGTCTCCGGACAGGTCGTAAGACCGATCATTTCCTGAAAAACTCGCCATTCTTGTCCAATCTCTGAAAGCCCAAATCAAGTCACGTAAAACCGGTACAGTCAACGGGTGACTTGAGGGTTGTCCTAGACCCGGCAACAATGGTTTCGTGGCCCACGTATTTCAGATGATGGCGGGCGCGACCAAGAACAGTCCGATTACTTTCAAGGGACTTCAATCGGCGCGTACGTCGGATTCAATATTTGATCTCCAAATCGCGAGGAATGCTCACGATGCTGTCGGGATCTTTGAGACCGAAGATGCTTCGGGTCGCATGTGTTCGTGTCCAGTTTGCCGAAGCAAGTCTCTGCTAACACTTACAGAGATCGCTGAAACACCTAAGCCAGAATCGCTAGACGAAGATGGCTATTTGGTTCCTGACGTCCAAGTGGGTGCCACAGGCATTGTAATGCCTGACCGCAATCAGCTCGCACGCTGGTTCAAGGTTCCGACGGTTCCCAAGTTCTCGAGGTCCAAATATCACCAGAAGGCACAACTTGAGGCAAAGCACCACGGCATCTTTACGTTCTTCTCAACATTTTCATTCCAGACCGTCTTCTTTACTCCATGTCCTTCGACGATCCTAATCTCGATGGCGACTGCCGCATTCGCGAGCTATCGAAGCTACTCGTTGCTCAAAAAAGTCGCTACTCACGAGGACAAGGGCATTAAGCTCGAGATGACAGTCAGAAACCAGGCGTACAAGGCGCGAAACACCGCTTGGGAAAAACTCTATTACTGTTCCGGCTGCGGCATGGTTCACGACCGCGACGGCCGAAGATCCCTTCCTTGGTATTCGATGCTCCAACTGGTCCACTATCCAGAGCAGGAATTCGCCACCATTGCGGCACCCATGGAAACTGAAACCCTAGAGATTCTCGGAGACGATTCACTCGCCTCAAAAGTCGCTTAATTTTTTAGTTTGTACCGTTTATCTGGGACTATCCGGGCCAAATTCCCTACGTCACACTATATTTGTTGCTTTCAGCAATGCTCGGCTTAGCCTTGTCTGGTTAGAGGACAGCCGGTAAGAAATGCAACTGAACTGCCGAAATTTGTCTTTAGGGCGAAAAATCGGGCGGTTACAAAGAGTGAAACGATGCTTAACAGTAATTATCAATGTGTCGGGCAAAAACCCCAACGACCCTGCGGGAACGGCCGGCAAATGACAGCGCGAGTCGGTGCACGATTCGCGGTCATCGCAGCAATAGGCAGTTTGCTTGCTGCGAACGCTTTGGCATCAAGCGAGAATGTTCAAAAGGGCGGAAAGATGCCTGAGAACACCAGCTCAAATGGTCTGCCGATGACTCCAGCGAACAAGCTGATTGGTGGTCCGGTTGGAATGCACGCCTACAACCTCCACCCTATTTCTCAGGACTTGGTATTTACCAACCCAGCAAACCAGTGGTTTTACTATTTTGAGATCCGATCTGGCTTGGACTTGTATCCCAAACAATCCTACTTCTGCCTCGACTACGCGACATCCCAGACTCTGTTGGCCGGGCAAGGCAGTATCACCATTTTCCTTAACGGCTATCCACTGGCTAGCCGAGTGCTACCTGCGCCTAAAGGTGAAGTTCTACCGTGGATGGTTCCGCTTCCCGACAAGTATTTCAAACTTGGCTTCAACGAGATTCGCGTCTCCAATCGTCAGAAGTCGAGTGAAGCTCCTTGCCGCGACGTCGACAATGCTGCGAACTGGATTAAGCTCGGTAAGAACACGTTCCTGCACCTCGTACGACAAGACTTAACGACATTCCCGCTAATGTCGTACCCATTCCCTTACCTCGACCCACTTGAGGATAATGTCGTTCGATGCGCTTGGATGGTTCCAACATCGCCGTCGGTTCCAACCGTTTCACACATGTTGAACCTTGCCAGCGACTGGGGAAGGCGACTTCCCGATCGTGGCCTGAAGATTCACGTCGCGTCACGGGCTGAAGGCAACCCTAAGGGACAAGACGTCCTCATCTCCGATGACCCACGGTGGAGTAAAGTCACGCCTAACCTCTCTGCAGGCTCGGGTGTGTTGATGAACTTTTCATCGACCGGCAAACCTGGCGCCTCGTGCCTTCTGATAGCCGGTGCCGATGCAAAGGGCCTCCACGCCGCACAGGGTGCAACTGGCCAGACTGAGATGATGAATCAGATCAGCAGCACTACATCGATGCTGTCTACGCCGCCAGTCTCGGTTGAAGCACCTCCAACCACACGACTTGGATCCTTTACGTTCACCGATCTAGGATTACCTGCCATTCACCTGGCTGGCGCATTCCACCAGAAAACGAGCATCACGATTCGACGACCGTTGCGCTGCGACTTGGGCCGAGAATCCTATATCAAGCTTAAGTTCCGACACTCGGCTTCGATGAATCCGCTGCGATCCCTCATCTCGATCTACCTAAACGGAGTGCCCATCGGCAGTTCCAAGCTCGAGCCAGAGAATTCAAATGACGGCGTTATCCGTGCCCGAATCCCTGCTGAAGAACTAGCAAAGAACTTCTGGGTCATCGACATCACATGCTTCCACGACCTCGGAGCCGTTGACTGCTCGAAGTCCTATGACGACGTGGCATGGACGGTTATCGAAGGTGAATCCACTTTTGACCTCGTCACTGGTGACCTGATCGGACGCCCTTACTTGGAGAGCTTCCCCTACCTCATCCCGAGCGACGGTCGAGTTCCCAAGAGCATCGACGTTGCCTTGTCAAAGAACCCTTCCGACGAACAGCTTTCGTTGGCAGCCGTTATCGCGGGCCGTGCGGCTCAGACGAACCGCATCCAACTTAACTGGACATCTCGAATGGGTGATGTCGCCACGGCAACGCAGAGCGGCATTATCATCGGCTACTACAATGAGCCCGAGAGATTTGCGCGAATCGGTAAGGACATGCTTGTCCAACCCCTTTCCTCTGGAAAGTTCTCTATCTCGAATAAGCTTCAATTGATCCCTGACACTCTTGTTGGCGGAGCCGTGATCCAAGCGATTGCTGCACCCCACACAAACAGTGGTGTCGTCTACATCATCCTCGCTCAAGATAACGATGCAATGACCCTGGTCAGCAAGGTTCTCGCCGATCCCGCAAAGGCCGACCTCGTGGCAGGACAAGCATGCGTCATCACCAAAGACGCTCGAATCATTCCGCTCAAGCTTCTTGGCCAGGATTCAGCGAAAGAGATCAAGGTGATCAAGAACACCTACACCTCGCAGATGAGAGCTGTAATGATCGTCATCGTCGTCCTGCTGCTATGCGCAATGTACTGGGTAGGTAAGCAGTTCGTTAAGAAGAAGCCACTTAAGCCAGAAGCGTTCAAAGAATCGGACAATACGCCTTCGTAGGACACTGAGAAAGCCCCACGATTAGCATCAAAACACACTGACACCGCTGAGTTACACAAAGAATGTTTACCTTTAACGACGGACTAGTCATCCTGCGAGACGGCATGTACGGTCTCACATGGTTCGTCGCTCTGGTATTCCTCCTCAGCGGCTGTCAGGACCTTATTTACGATATCGGTGCGTACTCCCTCAGGCTGTACCGAAGAATCGCTTTCCGAAACCGAGAGCGCCTTTCGCTCCAAAAACTCCGCGTCCGTGAGCAACAGCGTATTGCTGTCATGGTTCCCGCGTGGAACGAAGGCGAAGTCGTCGCTGCGATGGTTAACAACATCATCCAGCGTGTTGAGTACAAGAACTATCTTGTGTTCGTGGGAACGTATCCCAACGACCCGGCAACCCAGAACGCGGTCGACCGTCTGGCTCGTGAATATCCACAGATTATCAAAGTCGTCACGGCCAGACCTGGACCGACGACCAAAGCCGACTGCCTTAACACCGTCTACAAGATGATCAAGGTGTACGAAGAGCGACACGACGTCAACTTCGACATCATCATCATGCACGACGCAGAAGATGTCGTCCACCCACATTCCTTCCTCGTTTTCAACTACCTGATTCCTCGCGTTGACGTTATCCAGCTCCCCATTCTTCCCCTTCCAACCAGTTGGAAAAAGGTCGTTCACTGGAGTTACGCCGATGAGTTCTCTGAAACGCACATGAAAGATGTGCCTGTTCGCGAGAAAATTTCTGGATTTGTCCCGTACGCCGGAACCGGTACCGGGTTCTCAAGGCGTGTCTTCCGAACCCTAGAGCAGTTCGGCGGCTACAAGATCTTCAACGAAGACACGATGACTGAGGACTACTCGATGTCGAAGCGCATTCGAGAGACTGGCTTTACATCTATTTTCGTGAATCTTGTTCTCGCTGGGGGTGATGATAAGTGGTACACCCCGCTGTGCCGTCGCTCGACGTTCATCGCGAACTGGGCGTACTTCCCGATGGACTTCACACGTGCAGTCCGTCAGAAGACCCGATGGATTATCGGTATTTCGCTTCAGGAATGGGAGCTCGGCGGATGGTCAGGAAGTCTGCGTGTTAAGGAGAACCTGCTCAAGGACCGCAAAGTCTTCGTTGCTGCCGGTACTTCCCTTCTCGGCTACGTCCTCCTGATGTACTTCATCGTCTTCGCGTTAGGCGATAACCACATCATTCCATTCAAGTTGCTGCCGATCATTGAGCCGGGCCAAAAGCTTCAGCGCCTTGTCTTGGTCGATACGTTCTTCATGTTCTTCCGCATGTTCCAGCGGATCGTGTTTGTCGGAATGGTCTACGGACTCGCCGAAGGACTGCTATCGATTCCGCGCCTTATCGTTGGCAACGTCATCAACGGCTTGGCCGCCTTCCGAGCCCTTCAGGCCTTCGCCCGCGCACGACAAGGTAAGGCCGCTGTCCGTTGGGATAACACGCAGCACGTCGAAGGCGTTGGCGAACTGCCCAGCGATGACGATGACACCGATCGCAGACCAGCGGACCGACGTGAGAATCAAGACGTCGACAGCATCATCGCCTCGTTAGGATCGCGTGATCTATGGGAAATCATCCACGCGATGGAGGCAATCCCCAAGCAAGTTTCGGCGAAGCAGCGCACCGACATTGTCCGAGCGTTCTACGAATTCGTCGAAAATCGCGAAGGCAAGGTCCGATCGATGGTCGCCCGCATCTCCGGCTTCTTGGCTTGGGAAGAGCTATCGCCTCCGCTACTGACCTTGTTGCATGACCGCGACTGGGCCGTGCGCGCCAACGCCGCCAAGGCACTCCTAAAGCAGCCGCACTTTGATCGACTGGTGGAAACCGCCTTCGTAGACGCCGACATCTACGTCCGTGACCTGCTCGTCAAAGTTATCGAACAAGACTCAATGAAGCAAGACCTGCTCATCCGAGGCCTCGATAACGACTACATGATCACCACCCGAACCGTCCTGCTCCGCGAGTCGCTGATCATCCGAACCCGCTACGACAAGTTCAAGCAAGAACAGTCCAGCTAGCCAAAGGAACTTAGCAAAAGCTTCCAAGACACACGACCATACCGGCCATGCCAGAGCGGCCCAAACGGGCCACTCTCTTTCCATATTATGGAAGGAGAGGGTAGGGTGAGGATGGCCTCCGTCCAAAAGCGTGCCCCTGGCACCGCTGCTTCTGGAACTCACGACTTTTCCTGATCAATTGATCGTCACCCGCATCAAAACAGGAAATACAGCTGTTGAGCCTCCGATATGCTAAGAGCTTCATCTCGGATCTCAGTACTGAGGCTCAGAACAAAAAGATGTGTTTCTTCGAAGAGGAACTGGCTAACTCATGCCGGAAAGACAACCGACCTTGAGTCGATGGGATGCGCAAGCTCGGAAGCCGAATACAAAAAGGATTGCCCGGACTTCGTCGGAACCGTAATAAAGGTCAACCCCTCATCCAGACCTGTTACCCATGGACGTGAGAAGGAACGAGGATGACCATTCGTCTAAACTTTCTCCAACCCGAAGTAGCTACGAGTTGATTCTCGGTAACCGTTCCGGACTGATGTCTGCGAGCTTCAGCGCCGCAGCATCTTTCCCAGAAAGCATCGGCTCGGAAATCGGCCACTCAACACCAATCTCAGGGTCATTCCAACGGACAGAACAATCACCAGCGGCTTCGTAAAGTGTTGAGCATTTATATGAGACAAGGGCATGGTCACCAAGGACGGCAAAACCATGCGCAAACCCTGGTGGAATAAATAACTGGTGGTGATTCTCCGCAGATAACACTTCCCCAATCCACTTTCCATAGGTAGGAGATCCGCGTCGAATATCGACGGCGACATCGAACACAGCGCCCGATAGGACCTGAATGAGTTTGGCTTGAGGATTGGGCCATTGGTAATGAAGACCCCGAATCACTCCGGCTTTGGAATAGCTGACATTGTCCTGCACGAACTCACAGGCGATTCCCACCGCGACATATCGATCCGCCTTGTAGCACTCGAAGAAAAATCCACGGTCGTCTCCAAACACCTTTGGCTCGACAAGCAGCACCTCGGTCAGTTCAGTTGGACGAATCGTCAAAGGTGAACTCCATGCTTTACCAAACCTTCGAGGTATTCACCGTATTGGTTCTTTTTGAGAGGTTCGGCAAGTTTCAGAAGCTGATCGCCATTGATCCAACCGTTACGGAATGAAATCTCCTCGGGACAACAGATCATCAACCCTTGGCGTTGCTCAATGGCTTCCACGAAGTTCGTTGCCTGAATCAGCGCCTCGTGCGTCCCGGTATCAAGCCAGGCCGCCCCACGACCCAACCGTTCCACTCGAAGCGCGCCTCGTTGAAGATATTCGTAATTCACCGAAGTAATCTCAAGTTCTCCGCGCCACGATGGCTTCACTGACTTCGCGATACTGACCACTTCACGATCGTAAAAGTAGAGGCCCGTAATTGCCAAATTGGATTTCGGATCCTTCGGCTTTTCTTCAACTGAAATCGCTTCGCCACGCTCATTGCACTCGACAACCCCATAGCGCTCAGGGTCCTTGACCCAGTAGGCGAAAACCGTCGCGCCTGACTCGTTGCTCGCAGCCGACCGCAGTTGCGCCTGCAAACTCTGACCGTAAAAGATATTGTCGCCCAATACGAGCGCGCAAGGATCTCCAGCAATGAAATCCTCGGCAAGCAAGAAGGCTTGGGCCAACCCATCGGGGCTCGGCTGTGAAACGTATTCGATCGAGATGCCCCAATCCGAACCGTCACCCAGCAACCGCTTGAAAGCATCCTGCTCGTGGGGCGTGTTGATGACCATGATCTCTCGAATGCCAGACATCATCAGGACCCCAAGCGGGTAGTAGATCATCGGCTTGTTGTAGATCGGGAGCAGTTGCTTACTCACCGCTCTCGTAACAGGCCAAAGGCGACTACCGGTGCCGCCAGCCAAGATGATGCCTTTCGTCGTCAAATTCGTTTTCCTTGGTGCAGACAACCGCCGCTACCGTTGCGTGTAATTTTGCTCGATCCACTGGCGGTACTCGCCAGAACGAACTTGAGCGATCCATTCGGGATTCTGAAGGTACCACTGCACCGTCTTCTTGAGTCCAGATTCAAAACTCTCCTTGGGAGACCACCCTAGGTCAGCCTGAATCTTTGATGCATCAATTGCATATCGAAAATCGTGTCCGGGTCGGTCTTTCACGTACGTAATTTGCCCTAGCAGATCCTCGAACGGCCGTCCGAGTTCCTCAGCAACAGCGCGGCAAATCGAATGCACAACTTCAAGATTTGTCCGCTCGCTATTGCCTCCAATATTGTAAGTCTCGCCAGAGACACCCTCCGTCAAAACTGTCCATATCGCTTCGCAATGATCGTCAACGTACAACCAGTCACGAACATTGGTTCCAGTTCCGTAGACAGGGAGCGACTTTCCCTCCATCGCATTGAGGATCATGAGCGGGAAAAGCTTTTCTGGGAACTGTCTCGGACCGTAGTTGTTGGAGCAGTTCGTAATCGTCACCGGTAATCCGTAAGTGCGGTGGTAGGCCCGAACAAGATGGTCGCTCGCTGCCTTCGACGCGGAATAGGGGCTGCTTGGATCGTATCGTGTTTCTTCGGTGAACAGCCCTTCGTCGCCCAGCGATCCATACACCTCGTCGGTGCTGATGTGGTGAAACCGGTTGCGATCTGTGTCTCCTGCGGTACGGAAAGCCTCTAGGAGATTGAGCGTGCCGATAACATTCGTCTCAATAAACTCAATTGGACCTGAGATGCTCCGGTCGACGTGACTCTCTGCCGCAAAGTGGACGACGGTGTCAGGGCGGTAAGTCATCCAAACATCGTTAACCGAATCGCGATCTCGAATATCTGCCCGATGGAATCGGTAATTCTCAGATTCCTGAATGTGCTGAAGACTCGCGAGATTTCCCGCGTAAGTAAGACTATCAACGTTGATAAACTGGCACTTGGGGAATCTTGGGACCATTAGCGATAGCCAATTGCTACCGATAAAGCCTGCTCCTCCAGTGACCAAGATTGATTCGGGATTTCCCATTGGTGGTTGCAACGCTATCGGACTTAAACTGGTGCCATCAACGATGAAAATTCGCGTGCACTACCGAGTTTTCGAAGTATGGACCGTATGGGCTTAACTTCTCATCTCATGGGCCGAAGAGCTAGAGGCCAGAATACCGCATGCAATAATAGACCTTCCGATGATTGACATCCACTCGCATATTCTGCCCGAGACCGACGATGGAGCCGTCAACCTTGAAGAATCACTTGCGATGGGTCGTCAAGAAGCAGAGGGCGGCACGACGGTCGTCTTCGCAACGTCGCACATATACAACGCGACCGAACTAAAGCGTGGATACGAGTACGTCGAAAAGGTTGCCGAACTGCAATCTCAATTTGACAAAGAAGGTGTCGCAATCAAGCTCGCGACCGGGGCCGAAGTATTTCCGATGATGGAAATCATGGAAGCAGTGAATGCAGGGGTTCCGATAACACTTGGAGACAAGAAAAAGCACATTCTGCTAGACCTACCTCTCGGTCAGTGGCCGATGACGCTAAGTGGCCTCTCCTTTGAACTTCTGGCTGCAGGAATCACACCGATCCTTGCCCATCCTGAACGGACGATGCCTGTTCAGGGATCATTGGATATCCTCAAACCCCTTTTGGAGCGTGGCGTGCTCTGTCAAGTCAATGCAGGCAGCCTTCTCGGCAAGTACGGCCCTCAAGCCCAAAAACGGGGTCATCAACTTCTGGCCCTTCAATGGGCGCAGTTCGTTGCGACGGACATGCACCACCCCTCGTCAAACGGTGCATCCTTGAAGCGGGCAAAGGACACACTGTCGGAACTCCCTCCAAGATACGTTGAAGAAATCACGCTCAAAAACCCTGAGCGGGTACTTAACGGTGCCTACGTCCCAACCGTGGAATATGACCGCCTGGATGCCAAACCCGAGAAGAAAGGGCTCATCGGCCGGCTATTCGGGCGAAAGTGACCATGGAACCGATTGCGGTTTACGTCCACATCCCTTTCTGCCCGACCAAATGCGGTTACTGCGATTTCAACTCGTACGCGATGTCGGGAGACATTATGGAGCGGACGGTCCAGGCGACCATTCAGGAAATTCAGCGATCTCCTCTCAGGGGTCGCCCAGCTAAGACCATCTTCTTCGGCGGCGGCACGCCTACTTACCTGGATGAATCCCAACTTATTCGCGTGTTTCAGGCTGTGCTAGAAGCCCATCCCGCAGATGCCACAACGGAGATCACCAGCGAGGCAAATCCAGGAACGGTGGACATTCCCAAGTTCAAGGCGATGCATGAGGCCGGATTCAACCGAATTAGCCTCGGGGCGCAGAGCTTTCTAGATACCGACCTTCTTGCTCTTGGCCGAGTCCACCGATCCGGCGAGATCGAACGAGCCGTGAATGCAGCTCGAGATGCTGGGTTCAAGAACATCAATCTCGACCTAATGTTCGCGCTGCCCGACCAGAGCATCCACGGGTGGAGACAGAACCTCACACGTGCCCTTGCGATCCACCCCGAGCATCTCAGTCTCTATTGCCTGACCATCGAGCAAAACACAGCGTTCTACAAGCAAAACCTCAAAGGGATGCTCAACCTTCCCGACGACGAGCAGCAAGTCATGATGTACGACGAATGCATCGAGCGGTGCGCCGAAGCGGGATACGAGCAGTACGAAATCTCCAACTTCGCTCAGCACGGCTTGGAGTGCAAACACAATATCTGCTACTGGAACGCCGAGGAGTACGCAGGCTACGGCCCTGGTGCCGTGGGCTCCTTCGAGACCAACCTTGCCCGCATCCGGTACACCAACCTGAAGCACCCCGATCGGTACTGCGATGCCGTTGAAACCGACAAGCCGATTGCGTTCGAGTCAGAGGCACTCAGCAAGGAATCCTTGAGAACAGAGCAAATTATGCTCGGCCTAAGAATGAATACCGGCCTCGCGACGGAAGGGCTCCAATTCTCGCAGAAATCCCTGTCGAGACTTCTTGATCTCAATTGGATCTATCTGGATGACGAGACCATCCGCCTCACAAAAGAGGGCCGTCACTTCTGCTCCGAAGTAGCCCTTGAGTTGATCTAGGTTTCGCCGAGTGTGAAAACACCGAAGGTGTTTTGTCCCCAAAGCCTAGGGTTGAGTCGTCAACGGCTCTACCCTAGGTGAGAGGCACGAATTGTCCTACACTGAAGGCGTTGCGTCCGAGAACTTTCGGATATTCCTATCTCGGCGCAAGCCCGATCCACAACCACCAAAGAATTGACCGAACGGCCGGTGGTGGAACACCTTCGGTGTGCGGCTTGGTTCGCAACCCAACTCACCAGGCGAAACACGTCGACGTGTTATCCCTTCGCTGTCTGGAGATGATCGCCTGTGGCGAACCGGAATGGCGTCACACCGTCCAATTCCTCCGCAGGTACCCTTAACTCATGGCGCTCCGGATGTGGACTTATGATTTGGCACGGGAGCAGACCCCGACGCTGGACACTTTGAGGCGGATGTGTGACCTCAGTCTCGAAGCCGGCTACAACGCCCTTGGGTTGTACCTAGAGCATCGATTTGCCTATCCATCGCTCCCTTGGTCGCACGGAAAAGGCTGTGTCACCCCCGAAATGGTGCGGACGCTGCAAGAAGAGTATCGAACGCTCCAAATCGTGCCGTTCATCAACCTGCTCGGACACTTTGAGGGATTTCTCTACACTGAACAAGGACATGCGCTCTCCGAATTGAAATTCAAGGGCCCACAAGCATGCCCAAGCAAGCCTGACTTCGTCGCCTTGGCCAACAAAGTACTCGACGATACGCTCGACATTTTCCAGGGCAATATCATCCATATTGGTGGCGACGAGACCCAGCACCTAGGTGCGTGCCCCCAGTGCGCTGAGCGCGTCAAGACCTTCGAAGAACGCATCGGCACCGATGGCAAAGCCAAGCTTTATGCCGAGCACTTCGTGCCCTTAATCGAGAAAGTGATCGATGCGGGCCGTCAGCCAGCAATTTGGGGAGACATGCTCCATGCTCATCCCGACGCCATGGCGTCCATCCACAAAGCCACTTTGGTTTTCGATTGGCAGTACTTCCAGAGCGCCGGACTGACCAGCCAGGTCTTTCGGCCTCAGGGCTTTGATGTGGTGTACTGCCCTGCCTTCCACACTTACAACGCTACGTGGCTCCATCTGCCCCAGAGCGAGCGCAATGTGAGAGAGAACGCCATCAGCGCCGAAGTCGACCATGCCTATGGCGTTTGCGTCACCACATGGGAGTGCGGCTTATTCGGCAACTACGAAACCCTTTTACCCGCGATTCGCGCCAGCGGAGAGATCCTCCGCAAAAGCACTGAGATCGCCGACTCACGTGCAGCCCGTCTCAAGACCGGTGCTCCAAATGACTTGGAACTCGCCAATGCGAGCTCAACCATGGCTGCACGAGACGACTCTTCCAGTGCCGCCAACGGACTCGCAGACGGACTCATCGCGACAACGATGGATCGACGTGCTTCTGAGGTCGTCATGATGCCAACCGTTCGCCACCTTGCGATTTCGACTCGGACCGACGGCACTGTACGCGAAACCGCTCGAATCCCAATCGAGGTGGGCCAAGCCGTCCTCTTTCGCCTGGGAATGCTGGCAGGCATGGATCCAGAGAAGCGTACGGAAAGGCGCATCGGACGGATTTCCGGGTCGTACAAGCAAATCCCGTTCGAAATTGACGTACTCTCGGAACCGACAAGCCACGGCCTGAAATTCACGTTGAGCATGACACCTTGGAAAGGAACCACTGCCTACTCGGTGGAACGCGAAGCACCCTATTTCCTCAAGGCTTACCTTCAGGAAAGCGAAACGTACGAAGAGTGGGCTCGCCTAATGGGGGTCGAACTCTTGGATGCTGGCGGGACATTTGAGTTCGGCGGCATTCGCTCAAGCATGAAATGCCGATTCCTGCTGTACTCCAATCCGTTTCTGCTGTGGTTGCACCATCGGGATGAGTATTGCGGACCGATCGGAGACAAGGCACTTAGCATTTTCGAACGCGGTGTCGTTTTCGCACCCGACGCTTCAGCACGGGGAGTCAGTGACTTCGGAAAGAGCGCGATCCTCTTCGTGCGATTCGCGGAAGAAGCACACAAAGCCTACGCTGATGGTCGCCCCGGGGCGGCGATTACTGCCCTCACCCCATGCCGCCAGATTTTCGATAACCTCCTCAAGATCGCTCTATCCAATCAGGTTCGTATCGGCGGCTCGTTAGCCGACATTGAGCGATGTCATATCGGGAAGCAACATGTCGAGCGGGTCATGCAGCGAATCCGCCAGTATGGGGACGGAACCCTCGGTTACCTTCCGTCATTCGAGATGATCACCCACCCCAATTTCGTCCCCCACGACCAAGCCGCGTGGTGGATGATCAACACCTGGGCACGAGAATAGCCGCCCGCAGAAATTGCCCAAGTACAAACTCCAGGGCTGCTGTAGCCGGCGGCGATTGTACCGACGCAGCAGCCTCAGGCACTCACATACATTTGCGTTCTATGTTGCCTGTCAATCAAACGTAACTGACTTCAGCATATAGTCAAACGAGACCTTCCCCCATTGTTTTGGGGTCCTAGGATATTGCGCCTGGATGTAGTACGTCTGGTTCCGCTTCACAACAATAGCTGTACTGCGGACCCACGTCGTCTGGTGGTAAGGAATCTCGAGCGACACAACTTGCGCTGGATACCCTCCGATCTGCAACTCCTTCGTCGTCAGATCATGATAGTTTTTCTGACCTGCCTTCATCTGTTTGAGCACAAATGGACTCAAGCTTTCCACCGTGTCGTTACGCCCCGTCAGCCAGTAGCCGATAATCGAAACCACTAGTGGAGATCGGGTCATGCGGTACCCCGCGTACTCCTGGATCCGGTGGTTCTTTGAGGCTGCCTTCGCCACCCGATCATCGACCACAGGGGTTGCACATGACGCAATACTTAATGCCAGTGCTGGAATGTGATAGACCGCCCACCCCGGACTAACCGGAACTCCACGTGATATCGGGCGCGCCATCCCCTTCCGCGCATGGGGTCGACGGTAAGAAAGCCCAACACCGAGTAGCATCACACATAAGAGAACAAAGAGAAATCCGCAGAGGATAACGATCACGGCAAGACTGGCCCAATGCGGCTTGGCTGGCCTAACCGGTGGTTGCGGTGGAGCGATAAATCCAGGCGGTGGGGCAGAAGACATATCTATAAGAACCTAAAATGTAATTCGGCTTCGAAAGGCGTGGGTGATCGCGATCGCAAGCGCATCGGCGACATCGTCGGGTTTCGGCGCGGTCTTAAGGCTCAGCAGTTTGGCAACCATAAACTGGACCTGTTTCTTGTCCGCGTTCCCATTGCCGACAACACTCTGCTTCACCTCAGGTGGCGAATACTCCGTCCATGGTACGCCACGAAAGCTCGAAGCGAGAAGTATAGCCCCCAAAACTTTCGCAACATCCATCGCCGTTGTCTTGTTCACCGTGAACAGCAGACGCTCCGTGGCGATGGCATCCGGCTTATATTCATCCAGAATCTTGAGCACCTCTTCGTGCGCCAAACGAATGCGATCTGGAAGCCCAATCCGCGGCGTGGTAATCAACCCGTAATGAAGCGCCTCCAACCGAGACCCTTCCCGCTTCACGATCCCAATTCCAATCCGCTCCAATCCAGGATCGATGCCAAGAATGATCATGCCAAGACCATACCGCGTCCGCGTAAATTGGGGCCGACCACCATCGCGGCCATGGGATATTTCTTCTTGGGACAAGAGTCCCATAGCAGGTCGCGCCAGAGCCTATCAAACAAGCCAGAGCAACCCGGCGTCGCCCTCTCTTTCTATTTTATGGAAGGAGAGGGTAGGGTGAGGATGGTTTTCACTCCAAAGCGTGCCTCTGGCTCCACTGTGTCCCTAACTCACGCCATCAACCAGCATGGTTTCAGTCACACGAACGAAACTGTTGTTCAAGCTGAGTTCAACCACATATTCAAGTCCCATGCTCCTTTACGCCCCTCCGCGTTCGTTGCGTGACATTCATTCTCCATTTTCATCACGCGAAGGTCGCGAAGGAAGCGCAAAGGGGGGAATCGTGTTGGAACTCTACGTCTTCTTCCATCACTTGACATTTGTTCCATGTCTGTCTTTCCTTTGCGTTCCCTCGCGTCCTTAGCGTGATGAAATCCGATTGAAAGATGCACACAGAAGCCAATTGAGACGAACTACAAGCCCCGAAGAATCTCCGCCGCCCCCACCTTATCCTCTGGCAACAGTTCCCCATCAAGCACCTTCTCCGTAAGAATCGCCTTCAACCGCCCAATCTCCACCCCCGGGGACAGACCAGTGATCTGCATGATCTCAGCCCCCGATAACGGGCTCTGAAGTGTCTGCTTCGGTGTCGCCTGGGCGACATTCGCCAACTGCTCCCGAATCGAAGCTAATTGCATCACCACTACGCCTGGTCGGAGAGCCAGCGTATCCGCCTCGACAAGCTGCAACAGTTGCTCGGTCTGATCCCCCAAATCGCGTAACACACGTCGAGCCGCCGAAGGAGTGAACTGAGGCGAGCTGCCAAGCCGCATGTGATTCTTAACTAACGCAGCAACCTGATCGATGTCCCGCTGTGGAAAACGCATGCGCCGCAACATCTCACGAGTCATCTCGGCTCCAACCGCCTCGTGCGTAAAGAACCTCGTATCGCCCGCCTGATCCACCGTACGTGTAGGCGGCTTTCCGACATCGTGAAGCAGAGCCGCTAGCGACAGGATCACGTCGCCAGCCCCGCAGTTTTCAAGCACCAGCAGCGTGTGCTTCCACACGTCAAGGTGGTGATACTTCCCTTGCTCGCAATCCACCATAGGCAGAAACTCGGGCGCGAACAGCTCCAGCAAACCGAGGTCCATCAGATCCTGCATCGCCTTCGGAGCGCTTGGATGCTGGAGAATCTTCACGAATTCATCGCGGATCCTTTCGGCACTGATGATGCTCAGCCTTTGCCCAGTCCGCTTGATTGATTCATATAAGTTTATATCTGGAAGCAGATCAAATCGCCATCGGAAACGTACCGCTCGCAACATCCTGAGGGGATCATCGCGGAAAGTTGCATCGGGGTCCAGCGGCGTCCTGAGGACCTTCGCCTTGAGGTCATCGAGCCCCTTTCCTAGCGGGTCGGCAAGGTCGCCGGTATGGACATTCCGCATCAAAGTATTGATCGTAAAGTCCCTTCTCTCAGCGTCCTCCAGGTATGTTGCCGCCTGTACCGTCGGCTTTCGAGACTCCCCATCGTAACTCTCCTTCCGCGCCGTCACGATTTCGATGTTGATGTCATCGACCCGCACCATCGCCGTCCCAAACCGCTCGTAGGTCACGGGTGGAATCGAGGACACACCTCGGTCGAATAGCAAATGGGCAAGCTCGGCTGACGATCCACGCGTGACCAGGTCGAAGTCGTTGGAATGCGCCAGCCCGAGAAGTTCATCCCGGACACACCCGCCCACCATCCAAAGATCCCCTTCGAAAGGGGTTCCGAGGGTCGCAAGGTTTATCTTGTCGAGGGTTGGAATAATGGTCATGAGGAGCCAAATTGAGCAAATTGCATAGAACCAATTGCCTGTTTTCGCTCAGCCGGCTGCAACGATGACTCTTGCAGGCCTAGATACATCTCTTGGCATGGGCTTGACGATGATGTCGACATCTTTACCAAGCTTGTTGAGCATTCGAAGTAATCTGTCTGTAGAGAAGCCCTGAGATTTTCCGCGTAACAGTTCCGAAATCTTAGGCTGGGCTACTCCTGTGATGGATGCCACTTCAACCTGAGTGAGACCTCTTTCCTCAATGACGTTATGAACCTGCAGAACGAGCCCCGCCTTGACCAGCCTTTGCTCAGGATTCGAAAGTCCAAGATCAGCGAACACGTTGCCACTTCCCATTGTCACTTGTTCTTCTTTCTCTCTAGCCATTCCCTATGCCTATCCTCCGCGATTTTGAGCCTCTTCTCCACTAGGTCTATCTCATTCTGAGGCGTTGATATTCCCTGCTTCGACTTCTTCTGAAAGCAGTGCAACACGTACACTGCTTCTTCGAATTTCACCGTATAGACCGCACGGTAGGTGTCTCCTACATTGTCTTCGACGACTTCAAGAACGGATGCTCCACCAAATCCCTTAAGTGGTTTTGCCGTCGGATGCTTCTTACCATTCTGTGCAAAGAACAGTGCTTCGCCCACGGTTTCCCGGACTGCCTTGGGGAACCCTCTGAGATCCTTCCTGCTTGATCCAATCCAGTCAACGGATTTCAATTTCAGGGGGATTATACCATTTCAGGGATATTCCCCAAAACTCGCAATCCGAAGTTAAGTCGAATGGCCAAGACGAAATTTACTCAGGGGCGGCAGGCTCGTCGAAGAGGCTTACCTCCACGACAGAATGCCCATGACACATCTCCAGAAGTCGTACTGCTTTTTGTAAACACCTAGGGTTCGTGACGCCTTCGCGGTTTCTACTTGCTCTCGAATTACTCAAGCACTCGCACAGGACCCAGTAAACCTGAGGGTTGCAATGGATCCTTTGGGCCGTAAGGTTGCCAGGTCGTATGAGTGACTCGCTGACTCTCGGGAAGGGCGGAATCTCCGATGAGGCGGTTCGCCCAGAGATTGGCTACCGTGACCTCTAGCGTGTTCCCCTTTGCCTTCAGCACTCCAGCAGGAATCTGAACTGTAAAAGGCGCACACCAAGCTGTGCCAAGGTCAACGCCATTCAGTCGAACGTTTGCCGCGTTATGCACCGTTCCGAGATCCAGCGCCGTTGGAAGTCCAGCCGATACCTTTATGTCGAACGTCTTGCGGTAGACAGCCTTGCCCGAGTAGAACCGGATGGCAGGATCCGAATGGTCTTTCCAATCGCTGAGGCGATCAAAGGTGGCCGCCACAGGTCCACCGAATCGCTCCTCGAACGAGACTTTCCAACTCCCCTCAATTGCCGCAACGGAGTGAAGTTCAGGAAAATTCGTTGGCGTCACTAAGGGTCCCATCTCTGAACGGGTGAACATGACGAAGCCACTTTGGTCCTTGGTCAATCGCAATGGAATCATAGTGACTCCGTCTTTTCGATGCCAAATAGGTAAGGGGCGACACTCGCCGGTGATTGGATCCCACCACTCTGGAGTTCCCGAAGAGACTCTAAACGTGGCATTGCCGACATAGTCTGCTCCTGTTCGGTTACCGACGAAGTACATGTCGAAGTCAGACAGTTTGCGGTGCGCGTATCTCAAGGAATCGTGACTTTCAAGGTCTGGCGCAGTGTGCAGTTCAGTCTGAAGAATTTGCTCTACCCTTGAGTAGGACGGATACATAGGAGTCGACGGCAGGCTGTTCGCATCCAGTCCCCAAGGTCCCATTGTCCATACCCCCAAAACCTTGACCCCAAACCCACCCGAAGCCTTCCAGCTTGGCCCGGTTTGAACATCGGTGGAACTGCCATCGGAATACTCGATGGTGATTTTGCCCAAGACGCCGGCTGGGTTGGGGGAGTCGCCATCATTGACAGCGATCACTCGAATCGTGTTGTCACCGGAACGCAAGAGGGGACGGACATCCGCCAAGCCCATATGGTGAAAGTCGGTTCCCTCCAAACACTGGGTCCCGTTCACAATCAGTCGGAACCGATTATCAGCAGTGAATGCCGCACGGGCTTGAGCAACGTGCTTGCCTTGCGGTATCGAAAAATGAGATTCAAAGGTCCGTTGGCCGACCGGTGCCGAAACGTTGGGATTCCCTTCGGCTGTCCAAATCCATTGGGACCCATCCATTTTGAATGGGCGCGTCTCGGGCACAGCATCGATAAATACTGTGCCCTTTCCAACTCTGCGGGTGGTACCGGGCAGACTGTTTCCGAACATGCGATCGCAAATTCGCTTCACCTGTTTATCCGCAGAGGGAAATCCTTCTAGGCTAGGCGACTGCCGAGGTCGCGAGCCAACGATGGCTGCTCCTGCCCGAACCATCTGTTCCAGGTTTCGGGCAAGGCTTGGCGTCATCGCATCAACACGCGGAAGCACCAGCAGCCGGTAGCTCATCCCATCCGGGAAGACGATGCGTCCATTCTTGACTTTCGCCGCAGCGATCAAGCGATCCGGTGAGCAGGCATCGAAATTGAATTTCCTTCGGTCCGGAAGAACGCCGATCGTAGCGTCGCTTGGAGCCGTGAAAACGTTGGGTGCACCTTGAGGGATCACATAGAGGATATCGGCAACAGGTAAGCCCTGCCGAAGCAGATGAGAGCATCGGGATAAATACTGATGGAAGGCGGGCACCATGTCCCACCAGGTTTCAGTCCGCTCCCAGTGCACCCCATACGGCCCCATCGTCATGCCCGGGAACACGTTCGACTCCGGCTGATGCTCGTATCGGTGGAAGTAAAAGTGGTTAATCCCGCAGCCGAACGCCCAGTCCGCTTGAGCCTTCATCGAACCAGGGTGCTGCAGCCAGCGGTCACTGCTATCAGAAGTAAACGACTCCGTTCCGATCACTTTTTTGCCGTTGGTGTGGGCAACCGAAACGGCTTCGATACAGCTGTACTCCGAATCAAAGCCGTAACCCTTCGACCAGAATTCGCCCATCGGCTCTGTCGCTGGGGCTCCGAGGTCGAGGTCTGCGGTAGGGTTCAAGTCGTATGGCTCAAGGGAAACGCCAAGCCCATATTTGGCGGCACGACTCTTGATCGCGCCGATATGATTTTCGATGACCAGCTCTTGAGCCGTTCGCCGGAGGTCCCACAAGAACCTCTCGGAGACGTTGACCGAGTCCACCACAGTTCCCGCGAGAACTGGCAGATACCGCAGAGGATCGTAACCACGCCGGGCTTTGAACTCACCCCGAAACTTGGCGGACCAGTTTTGCGAACCCATCTCCCAACTATCGAAATGCAGCGCCGTCAGCCCCCGACCCGGTGATTTGTTAGGGCCGGTTTCATGAACGATCGCGTCGATGAAGTGACCCAGGTGCGCTTCGATACCCGGGCGATCGAACTTATCGGTTTCGAACCCGAGCCCCGAGTTCGGTGCTGGCCGACTCGTTTGCCCCGTTAGCGTCCGCCCAAATCGATAGACCGTCCAATTCCCTGCCGGTACATCCCAAGTCAGTTCTCCCGATGCAGAGAGTTTCGGCGTGAGATCGATGACGGACTTTGCACTCACCGCAGAACCCACTGGTCCCTCAAGGCGCTTCGGATTGAGGAAGGGCGGCACATTTGGCTGGGAGGAATAAGCTCCCCGGTAAACGAGTGACTTCCCGTCGAGATCATCGATCTTGCCCCCTGGCCGTGGGGTCGGAACTGCGACGACAGCCTCGTCTCGGTAGAAATCCTCCCACTGCTTCAACAAATCAGGAGTCAGAGTGCCTCGACCAAAGAACGGCTCCCTGGGTCTTGGGCGCGCCAAAGCCCCTTGAAAATGACTGGGACCTTTCAGAGTTTTCACCGAGGCAACGAGGTGCTGCATCGCGTGCTCGGGCGTCACCCAAGGGCCGCCTGTCCCGCACCAGCCGGGTCCCGTACCCAAGTCGATACCTAGGCCGAGCCGATCAGCCTCTTTGACAGCGTGCCCAACCAGCGACAGCCATTGTGGGCTCATGTACTTAACCGGACCGACGGGGATCCCGATATTCACTTCCAGGAAGATTCCACCACCCAGTCCCACGCGCTTCATGTCCTCGAGGTCGGCGGTAATCCCATCCCGCGTCATGTTGCCTTCCATGAAGTACCAATACACCCATGGGCGGGCACTCTCAGGAGGCGTCGCGAACTCGCTCCGAAGCGTCTGCTGAGACAGGGCGAAAATGGCGAGGAGGATGGATGTCATCTGATTAGTATCTTGACATCTGCACCAGGGGTAGCCCTTGATCTCACCGCATTGGGTCCAGTTTCTGGATGGCGATCTTGTTGACAGAGGGGGCCCTCATCCCAAGTCAATGACTTGGCTGACGGTGTAACCGACTAACAGTGGTGCCAACTTCTCAGGCATCCTTTCATCGAGAACTACCTTCACGCTACATGCAACTCGACACCTGCCGTTGCGTATGCGAGATCCAGCTCCCAATGCAATACTGCGCTAATATGTTCGTGAGTGAGAGACGGGTAATTCTGTAAGATTTGCTCTACCGAAATTCCTGCAGCTATGTTGTCGATCACGGTCTCAAGCGGAACACGGGTTCCGTTGAAGCAAGGCTCACCACCAAGTATCTCCGGGTCGATATTCATAACGTGCTCAAGTCCTTTTGGAATGGTGGTCAACATAGCTCCTATATGATGAATCCTCCCATGAGAAGCTTGATTCACAAGAATAAATGTCTGCTACTGCTCATCTCGTTACAGGATAGAACCTCAGATGATGCATGTCGCCAGAAGCGGACACGTCGCTGATTGAGAGAATTCAGTACGCTTGATTCGTAGCAACCAATCGAACAAGGGTGCCGGGTGCCAGGTTATCCATTGGCGCACGCAGCATTTCAACCATCGGAATGAGTCCCTTCAGTTCTGTGTCCTGAGTATCCAACAGGAGCACAGAGATTTTGCGTCCAGCGATTTTCTGCTGAGTGGCAAAGCCCTTGTCGACGGTAATGAGGGCGTCATAGCCAGCTGCTTCGGCTGCCGCCAGTAATTTGCCGTTACTATGTTCAGCCCAGCCCATTTGTCCCGCGCGCTGGATATCATAGTCCTCCAGATAACGGAGAAAGGGTCGGGGTACGCAGTGATCAACCACAAACTTCATGCAACAAGTTCAAAGCCGAATTCGCTCTTCAGACGCCGCTCTTCCCACAGCAGAAGCGCTTCCGCTTGTTCTCTGGTGACATCAGGAAAGTGGTCGAGGAAGACCTCAAGAGAATTGCCCTTTAGAACGTAATCAAACAGACTTTGAGCGAATACTCGAGTTCCCTTGAACCTCACCGCACCGTGAAGCGTGTCTGGCGTACTGACAAGAATATCGCTTAGTTGTGCGGGAACTGTCATTCGATTCTCCTCTTGGTCAAAGCTATTATGGCTTCAGGTTCGCTGATCCCCAAGACTCACTTTTGATTGTGGTCCGCGACCAGGAAGCCTATATCTTGAGTGATAACCCACTTCCGATAGCAGCTTGGGCAAGCCCACCAGAAGGTGCCTTTGCCGTATGCAGACCGAAAGCAGAGTGGCTGGTCCTCGTCAATATGGTCGTTACAGATGAAACAGTGCTCGTGGTCCCAGCCTCCACGAACGATCGTCTGTTCTGGTTGTAGCTCGTAATTCGCGCTCAGCTCCATTGCATCAGCAGAACGCAACTGTCGCCAGCCATCTTCGCAAGGAGTGGCGATCGCATCCGAGACACGGAAATCCGTCTCTTGCCAGATCGCGCTTTCATCCAGGACCTTCCAGACGTCGACCGGATTGTAGCTGCAGTACATCCACGAAAGACCCGTTTCGAAAAGCTCAGGCACGAACTCGTGATCCCAGGCTCGAAACATCGCAGCGCCAGAGGCATGATCGACATCTAGAATGTCGCCATAGTAGCTGACCGACGCATTCAGCAACCATGACCGCTCGCCATACATCACGGGAATGGTGTCAAACCTCCCGTAGATATGAGATTGATCGCCACAATCCTCAATTCGGTCGGCGCGGAACTTTGCTAGATCTTCGAGCCTCATGCGTTTAGCTCTACTGTGCATTATCTCTTGACTGAGCAGCCGTGAAGGGAGTCATTCGTTGGTGTCCCTGAATACAATCGGCAGACCCCGCTGGTTGGACGCTTGGCAATTTGTTATCGTGAGACCGGTGCCATGCCCGGCCCAATTATGCAGTTAGGTCCAAAACTCTTGAGGAGGGATCTGGGATCGGCTCACCAAGTTCCCGCAACATCTCAAGGTGAAGTTGAATCGAGATTCTCATACAATCTCGCGTTTCGTCAATGGTATGGCCAACCGCGATGCAACCCGGTAGATCAGGCACGTATGCGCTGAATCCCGTCTCTGTTGGCTCTATGATAACTGCGTAGGTTTTCATTTCAGACCCGCCTGCTTCTTGATTGAGTTCAAGGTGCCCGGTGCGACAGTGTGGGAAGAACTGCCAGAGAACATATCCCCATCCGTAAGTATGCTCGTAAAGCGGCTTTCAACTGGACCATTTCCGTGATACCATAAAATGGAGGCTAGCTCACGAGGACGATAAGCGCGCTAGGAGGATTCAGAAGTGTGATCCGACGCGAGTTGGACACTCCCACAAATTTGGGTTCCTTGATCGTTGGGTTGCTCACAACATTCGTCTCCTTCGCAATCGTGGATGAACTCTACTTTCTCGTTGCCCGTGAAGTCCTGTCTGATGGCCACGGGGGGACTTTGTTGCGGTTCAGCTTGCCGAGTCAGAACGGTATCTTCGATACAATTTGCCTGGCAGCGGGAGTAACCGCGATCGGCACCAGGAAGTGGATCTTGCCGTTCATGGCAGGGCTGCTCGGATATGCGATGATCTTTCCGATGTACGGGGGCTCAGGGCCAATCACGAATTACGAGTCTCTGCTCAGCCTTCACCTCGAGATGCTGGCGGTTGCCCTGACCCTCAATATGATGTTCGCGATCCTGTGGATTCGGGCAAGCAAGAGAAGTTCGCCTGTAGCTTCTGAACACGGCCGCAAAGCAAGAACGGCTTAGCGTCCAGTAATTCACAGCGCCGTCCACTTCGATCAACAGGGAACGGACTGCAGATCCAGGTGCGAACAGCGGTTCTCGTCCCACGTCAAAGGTTTGAGAGTTTCGCAGTTTACATCCGAAGCCTGGCAATGAACTCGATCGCCGCAGGGCGTCTCGCCCCTTGAGGATAAAGGAAACACTTTCTTGCTGGACAAGATCTTGATTCTTGGCGGATACGGCAACACCGGCTTTCTGATTGCTCGGTTGCTGTTACAGGAGACCACCGACCTTCGACTAGTGGTGGCCGGTCGCAATGGTGATCGCGCCCAACAAGCAGCAGATCACCTTAATCAGGCATTTGCAGGCCGTCGAGTAACCAGCGTACAGGCTGACGCGCGCGATCCCAAAAGCCTAGAACTCGCCTTCAAAGACGTGCAATTCGTCGTGGTCGCGTCGAGCACAACCGACTTAGCCGACATAGTGGCCAGGGCCGCGCTCGCTTCTGGCGTCGACTATTTCGATCTGCAGCTCTCTGCTGCGAGGAAGCTGTCCGTGCTCGACTCGCTTCGCGACGCGATCGAACAGCAAGGGCGATGCTTCATGACTGACGGTGGCTTCCACCCCGGCGTCCCAGCCGCCATGGTGCGCTACGCAAACACAATGGTTGATGGCCTCGAAGCCGCCACAGTGAGTGGCGCCTTCCAACTGAATTGGAAGGAACTTCAATTCTCGGAATCGACAGTTAGCGAATTTGTCGACGAACTGAGGAACTTCAACCCAACCGTACTCAAGAACAAGACCTGGCGAAAGCTAGGCATGTTGGCGTTTCCTCGAATTGACTTCGGCACTCCCTACGGCCCCAAGTATTGCTCGCCAATGTTTTTGGAGGAGCTTCGTTCATTACCCAAGTCCATCCCAACGTTAAGGAATGTCGGATTCTACGTTGCCGGCTTCAACTGGGTGACCGACTACATCACCATGCCCATCGCCCTCATTGGTCTCTCATTGTTTGGGGACAGGATCAAAAAACCCGTTGGAAAACTATTCCTATGGAGTCTGAAGCTCTTCTGCCGCCCGCCCTACGGAGGAACCCTACAGATGGATGCAAAGGGCCAGAGCGAAAGCCTCCACATGAAGCTGACTCATAGCGACGCCTACGCCCTCACCGCCATTCCAGTCGTCGCATGCCTCTTGCAATTCAGAGAAGGATCCATTCGACACCCCGGACTGTGGCACCAGGCAAATCTGGTTGAACCAACTCAGTTCTTCAAGGACATCGAGAGACTCGGAGTGAACGTCGAGATTCAACTCGAAAGCCACCATAGAGGAGCCCCTGGAGATGGCAACGCCTAGGTCTGCTGAGTCCGAATCCATCAGCGCCGTGTTTGTCATCTCAATATGAAACAAGACTCCAAAATGATCTGAACTACAGTCTTGATAACCTAATCGAAGGTATGAGCATCCGGGAATTCACAAAGGAATATCCAAGTGTTAAACGTCAGCAAGCAATGGCCGTTATTGAGTGGCGGCAGAGGGAAATGCGGCAAGTGGCAGGCCTGGAGTTTGTCAGCTAGCGCGGGTGCTGTTCGACGAGAACATGCCCTCGGACGAAGAGTTGATCTGGCATTTCCCACCAGGGTCCGCATGCTAATAGGGTGGCAATTCAACTCATCGTAGCGAAAGAACTCCGACATCTCCGAACTTGCTCGGCTGGGAATCGTTTAGTCCGAGCCTCCGACAAAGGAAGGAAAAGATGAAATCGTCTGTTGTTCGAATCGCCGTCACGTCTGCAATTTGCTCATGCCTGTTTGGTATCGCCGGAAGCGCCTGGGCGCAGGGGCATGGGATGAAGGACCTTCGGGCTCAGATGGTTAGGCTCAAAGTTGCGAAGCGAAATGCTCGTGCAAGCCACCATCCGGCACAGGTCCACTACATCCAGAGTCTGATCAATCGGCTGCAGGTTCGAATCGATAACCACAAGTAGTGCCCCAGGTACATGGTCAAGGGTCACCTCATTGCGGTTGAGATCACTAAGGATGCAGGGGCTCTCATGACCACATCTAGATTTTCGAGAAGGGGCGTCAGCCTGTTTGGCTGATACCCCTTCGTGCTTGTTCACGGATAACCTGTCATCGACGACCGCAATTTGAAAGGGGTTGATTACTTTCAAATTTGGGTAGCGAGGCACGCCTCGCCCCTCATGTTTTAATTAGCCTTCTGTGGACGACGGCAATTTGAGATGCGTTGATTCCCTTTAAAATTTTGTAAGCGAGGCACGCCTCGCCCCTACATTTTTAGGCTAGGCTGCCCATGGGGTCCCAAGGGTCTAGTTCGATCGGCTTGTCTTCGAGGGCTTTCAATATCTCGGCGGGGACGTAGCTCTTGTGGACGACGACTTCGTAGTTGTACTCGTCAAACCACGGGTCGCTCATCTGGAAGTAGCCTTTGTCGCCGTATTTGTCGCTCCAAGAGTTCTCTACTCGCCACTTGGTCGATCGACCTGCGTCATCGAGATCGACACCGGTGAAGACCATCGCGTGGCTCATCGCCGAATGGCCGTACTGAAGGCGCTCGGCCTTGTTCATTCCGTTGTTTGAACCGTAAACGAGGTCGAAGTCGAACATCTCCTCATCCATGGTGCCGAAGTCCTTCTCAAGGAACTTACCGACGTCACAGCCGAACCACACAGGGTCGCCGTTTTGAATCTGCTTGATCGCGGCTTGCTTGATCGTATCGAGGTCGACGTTCAGATACTCAACCGGTCGGCCACCGGTGACGTTGCCCAGGAACCGAACCGTGTAGACCTTGTTGAAGTCATGGCCAGGACGTGGGTCGTGGATCAGACAGACCATCTCGGTGAGGTCGAGCCCAACATACTTCGCATAAAACTCCTTAGGAGTGAGCGTGCCCGCGCGATGGAACTTCTTGTCCTTGTCTCTCCACTGCCAAAGGAACTCGGTGGGTGGCTCCCCGAGGTGAATGCACAGCATTCGGTAAACCTCCGACATCTGTTGGTGCTTCAGATCTCGCAATGTCTCAACCGATGCGCCAGCCGCGCTCTGCTTGCGAATTTCGCACGCATACTCGCGGAGCTTTCCAGTGATGTGATCATTCATCTGGCCCGTGCTAGAACTGCTCTCGGTCTCCGGCATGATCGACTTTGGAACGATGCCGTACTTCACGATCAGGTTCACGAACATGTCCCACTGACCGCCATCCTGCACCGGTGAGCCCAACAGGAAGTTGAGCAATCGACTGCCAACCGGCTCATCGAGCGTCACCAAAACGTTTTCCAGGAAGTAGTTCGCCTTTTCGAGCTTGTCCCAAAACATTGTGTAGTTCTGGCTGAGCTCAAACCCCTCAGGGAGATTCATCGTCAGCTGAGCCTTCGCTCGGAAAGTGTTGAGGGCAGCGAACATCCAGCAACGTCCGCTTCCCTTCTGAGCCGTCGCTGGGTTCTCGACCAAGTGGTGGCTGAAGGAGTTGTCAACGAGTGCAGCACGCCGACGATTGGTCGCGATCTTGTTAACGGGAGTTGTGCAAACCGCATTCATTGCCTGCCGAAAGTTGGCGGAGGACTCGAATGCAATCTGATAAGTCGCGAGGTCGGACTGGGTGATCTCCCCCGTCTCGGGTCGAACGGACGTTGCTGCCATGCCTAATAATATCCTTGTCGCAGGACCTATTGTTATAATACTTTGACAATAGAAGGACGTCTCACCGAGAATATGGGTATAAGAACCCGACAACTGCCCAAAACAGCCCACCAAATAGTCTTTGTTGCAGGGCAGTTTTGGGCAGTCAACGTGGGCTATTTGATGGCAAACAGTTCCTTGTTGGACACGTAGTAGAGCACACCATCAGCACCTATCTTGATGGACGAGTTTCCGGTAAGGGTATTGATATCGTATCGATGCCAAGTCAGACTTCCGTCTTGGCCGAACGCATACAGGTCACCAGTCGAACTACAACTTACATAAATAGTCCCGTCCGATCCGATGGCAGGTGAGGAAATGGTCCCGTCGCCCAGGCTTGACTTCCACCTAAGCTTGCCCTGCGGCGTAAAAGCATACAAGTACGAGTCACTGGAAGAAATCACAATGGTTCCATCGGCGGCAATAGCTGGTGAGGCATTGATCTCGCCTTGGGCCTGGAATGACCATTTCAGTTTGCCAGCCGGAGTAACCGCCCTGAAGGTGTTGTCACTTGAGCCGAAGTATATCGATCCGTCGGCCCCGATAGCGGGCGTTGAAGATATCATATTCCTGAATCCGGGCTCTGTCGACGTTTCGTAATACCAAAGGAACTTTCCTGATGAATTGAACTCGGCTAAGTAATGTCCATCGTAAACGCAGATTTTTCCGTCTGAGGTCAGCGTGACGGAAGAGCATGTGGTGCTCTCCTCAGGCACACCAACGAACCACCGCTTTGTCCCATCTGGGTTGAGGGCGTAAAGGATTCCATTATCGTCTGTAATGTAGACAATCCCATCCGTGGACAAAGCCGGAGATGCCGTCACCTGCCCGTAGGTGAGAAACTTCCATTTGAGCGTCCCGTCTGCCCTCACAGCATAGACGTAGGCGTCATAACACCCAAAGAAAATCGTCCTGTCTGCGCCGACTGCTGGAGAAGAACCAATGGAGTTACCTGCCTGAAAACGCCATTTGAGAGTGCCATTGGGACTCACTGCGTACAATCCGCCATCGGAAGAACCGGCATAAATCGTCCCATCCGCGCCTATGGCGGGTGACGACTCAAGGTAGATGCTGCCCGCATTCTGAGACATGTCAAGTCTCCACTTGAGGGCACCGACTGCTCCAGATCCAAGTCCGCGCCCGGTAGATAAGGCATTGCCCCGAAACTTGGGCCAGGCAGAACTCGCAAGACCACCGGCTGCGACCACACTGAGGGTCGCCGTTTTGGATGTGCCACCGGAGTCCTTCGCAGTGATTGTCGCGCTGATACTCTTCTGAACGGATTTCGTAATAATGGAAAACGTTGCGCTTGTCGATCCAGCCGGGACGGGAACGGAAGCAGGGACGTTAACGGTGCTTTGGCTACTCGATAGGCTAATCGCTAACCCTCCAGTTGGTGCTGCAGTCGTAAGGGAAACCGTTCCCGTCGATGATCCACCTCCCGAAACA
Organism: uncultured Armatimonadota bacterium; assembly: GCA_903833215.1. Classification (GTDB taxonomy): domain Bacteria; phylum Armatimonadota; class Fimbriimonadia; order Fimbriimonadales; family Fimbriimonadaceae; genus Fimbriimonas. The sequence continues at coordinate 57,554 of CAILEM010000009.1, read as the reverse complement.
GAAGCCGGATTTAGGGTCAAGTTTGCTAGCCCGACCGGGCCGAGCGTTAGGGTGGATCCGATGGATGTCGCACCAAGTTTTGCCGTGAGCTTCGCCGTCGTCGACTTTGACACCACTTTCGTTTGAATTGTCACGGTCGCAGCCGATTCCCCTCCTGCAATGACAACAGATGGCGGAATCATTGCTGACGGACTGCTACTCGTAAACGTAATTTTAAGACCGGAAGTGGGGGCGGGACCACTGATCGTTACCGTTCCCGTACTCGTTGCTCCAGCAACCAAACTCGATGGGTTCAGCACAAAAGAGGACAGGCTTGGGGGTTGAATCGACAAAATGACAGTCGCTGCCGAAGTTCCAAGCGAGCCCTTAAGCGTACATTTACTCAACGCCGCTACCGGCTTGGTCGAGACGGAAAACGTCGCAGTTTTAGACCCAGCCGGAATCGTCACCGTGGATGGCAATTGCGCTGATGTGTTCGACGAGGAGAGCCCGACCTGCGAACCACCCGGAGAAATCGCCGATAGAGTGACCGTGCCAGTTGCAGATGCACCTCCCGAAACACTTGTCGGAGTGACAGTGATCTTGGATATTCTCTGACTCAGTCCGGTCGCAGGAAGCGCCAGCAGTACCAAGGGCAAAAGACAAATAGGCTTAACTCGCCTGACGAGGGCAAAAATGGATATAGACAAGAAACAAACTCCCAGAACTCACCGAAGCATCGAACACGATCACATGCACGTATGCCATAACCAACGAAATACCAGACAGACATCGCATCAGATTCTCGGCACAATGAACAGGTAGCACCGCTCATCAACTGAATCCACCCATGGGCTTATTTGTTCCATGGCTACGAGGTCTCAGGATATCTAGAGTTGGTATTGCCGTGCGATATCAGCACACAATTTCGCATGTTATCAAAAAGCCTTGATCAGCCAATCTGTTCCATGGTGTTCCCAAAAGTCCCAATGGAAAGCGCGCAATGAGACTGGAAACCGTTTCATATTCGAACAATCGAAAGACTTTGGACCTACAGCCATGCGCTTCACCTCAGTGATGGCATAACTTAGCAAGCAGTCCTTTGCTTTCACCTTTTTGGGAAAGTTCAGGAATCTACAGCGTCATCACTCGACGCAAGAGCCCAAGGTAATGCAGACTCTAGTGAAAAACGGACCACGCGCAGACAGCAAGATGCAGACCTCGAACAGCTGGGAGTTCCCCACCGCGAGAATCTTTGTCATCGATGACAATGAACACAACCTGAACCTCGCCAGACAGGTGCTCTTGTTCGCGGGTTACAGCGACATCCGCATCCTCCAAGATTCAAGACAGGCTGTTGACGCCATCATTTGCGACCAACCGGATTTGGTCCTGCTAGACGTCCATATGCCGTACATGGATGGATACGAAATTCTGGAGAGAGTTCATCGGCGATCCAAGCCCGGTTCCTTCATTCCGATCCTGATGTGCACTTCCGATAACTCGCTTGAGGCGAGACAACGGGCACTCAAGCTCGGCGCCAACGACTTTATCACGAAGCCTTACGAACGAACAGAAATGCTGCTCCGGGTGCGGAACTTCCTCCGGATGAGATTCATGCACCTTGCCATCCACGAGGACAAAGTGGAGCTTGAAGTCCGAGTGCAGCAGCGCACTCAAGAACTTCTTGAAGCTCGAACCGAAGCATTGGAATGCCTAGCGCGTGCACTGGAATACCGAGATGATGCGACTGGCGGTCATACCAAGCGGGTTGGCGACATGAGTGCGCGCATTGGCACCGTGCTTGGTCTCTCGCCTGAGCAAGTGGAGATGATTCAGGTTACGGCTCCCTTGCACGACCTCGGCAAGATTGGAGTTTCGGATGCCATCCTCCTGAAGCCAGGAAAGTACACACCGGAAGAGTTTGAGGAGATGCGGCTTCACACGGTTCTCGGAGAGACCATTATTGGCGAATGCCGATCACCCGTCCTCAAGGAAGTAAAAGAACTCGCCGTCCACCACCATGAAAAGTGGGATGGAACCGGCTATCCGCATCAGCTGAAAGGCGAGGATATCCCTCTGGCGTGCCGAATCGTCGCACTCGCCGATATGTATGACGCTCTGACAAACGTGCGCCCTTACAAACGGGCGTGGTCTCACGAGGAAGCCGTTGCGGAGATCATCCGCTTGAGCGGCTCTCACTTCGATCCCAAAGTTGTCGATGCATTCCTAAAAGTTTGCGAATACTAGTCTCCGGGCCCACCACCAAAACCCCGTCTCGATGAGTCTGGATTTTAGGGGAATTCCTCGCACTGGAGCTTCGAAATCAGGCTAAGATCAGACGGGTCTGGTCAAATGGCAATATCGACAACTGCGCGATCTACATACACCTTGACGCTATCGTTTCTACCGATGGCGGTTGCTCTTACTCTTTCGGGAGGTGCTCAGCAAAGTCCGAAACAACCGGAGGGCCAGAAGCTGTTTCTAAGCCGATGTTCTCACTGCCATGGGGCCAATGGTCAAGGGGGTTCTGCAGATCCACAACCTCTTGCCGGCACGTTGTCGGCCAAAGAACTGGCGTCATTCATCAAAAAATCGATGCCCTCTGGGCCTAAGAAATGTCCTCCCGAAGACGCTGACAAGATCGCGGCATACATCTACGATGCATTCTTCTCACCGCTAGCGCAGGAGCGAATTCGACCGGCGAGAATGAAGCTGGTCCACCTCACTGTTCGGCAATTCAAGAACGCTGTTTCAGATTTGGTTACGGGTTACCACTCTGCGATCCCCTATGTCGAGACGCATGGCCTCCATGCCGAGTACTTCAAAAGTCGATCTCGCGATGCCAAGAACCGCGCAATCGACCGGATTGACCCAGAAGTAAGATTTGACTTCGGAACGGATGGCCCCGCGAAAGAGCAATTCGACCCACGAAACTTCTCCATTGTCTGGCAGGGCTCGATATTCGCCCCCGATTCGGGTGAGTACGAGTTCTCGATCCACTCTCGACATTCCGTCCAGCTTTGGATCAACGGCAGTCGATATCCCGTTGTCGATGGTGAAGTTCGATCTGCGGGTGATCCTGATCCGCACGGCACTGTGAACTTATTGGGCGGCATATCCTACGGGGTTTACATGGTGTTCACAAAAGCCACCCAGGGCGTCGACGACACCAACAAGAAAAACGCCAAGCCGGTTGAGCCATCCTTTGTCACACTCAACTGGAGGCGACCAAAGCATGTCCTAGAGCCTGTTCCAACTCAATTCCTCTACAAGGATTACAGTGCGAAATCGTTCGTCCCCTCGACACCATTTCCGCCCGATGACCGAAGTATGGGTTACGAGCGCGGAGATGGCGTCTCAAAAGAATGGGATGACGCGACAACCGCTGCAGCACTTGAAGCTGCGGAATATGTGACGAAAAACCTCTCCGAAGTCTCCGGCATTCCCGACAACGACCCGAACCGGGACAAGAGGCTTCGAGACTACTGCTCAGATTTTCTCAAACGTGCCTTCAGGCACCCGATCTCAGACGACCTCAAGGCAACCTACATCGACAAGCAATTTCGGGCGGCCGCTACTCCCGAAGCTGCTGTAAAGCGAGTCGTGGTGCTTGCCTTAAAGTCACCCCGATTCTTGTTCCGCGAGATCGGAGATCGAAAGGACCCGTTTACGGTTGCATCCCAACTGTCGTTCGGCCTTTGGGACACCATTCCAGACCCAGAACTCATCCGAGCGGCAACGACTGGGGAGTTATCCAACAAGGATAGTGTCGTCGCTCAAGCCACGAGGTTGGCAAACGACCACCGTGCTTGGAGCAAGCTGCGAGATTTTCTGCTGCTTTGGCTCAAGGTCGATGAAGTCCCTGACATCACCAAGAATCCCAAGGAATTCCCCGAATTCAGTTCCGCCGTGGCGTCCGACTTACGAACTTCCCTCGAACTCTTCTTGGAGAATACGGCTTGGAGCAAGAGTTCAGACTATCGAGACTTTTTCCAGAGTGACACCCAGTTCCTGAATGGCCGTCTGTCAAAAATCTATGGGGCTTCTCTGCCCCCCGATAGTTCGTTTCAGCAAGTGCCACTCGACCCCGATCGACGCGCTGGCGTGATCACTCATCCCTATTTACTGTCTCGGTTCGCGTACCTCGACAGCAGTTCTCCGATTCATCGCGGCCTGCTCGTTCTAAGAAATCTCCTTGGACGTGTGCTTAGCCCGCCTCCTGCCAGCTTCGTTCCCCTCGGCGCAACCGCACGACCCGACCTCACCACTCGCGAACGCGTTGCCCTTCAAACCAAGCCGGAGTTTTGCAACAACTGTCACTCCATCATCAACCCTCTCGGCTATACGCTCGAGAGTTTTGATGCGATTGGTCGAATTCGTGACAAAGACCACGGAAAGCCGGTCGATGCCTCGGGGACGTACCGATCCAAGACGGGAACCTTGGTACAACTCGCTGGTGCTCAGGACTTGGCGAAATATCTTGCAACAAGCGATGATGCCCACTCAGCCTTTATCAGCAAGCTCTTTGTTCATGTGGCAAAACAGCCCCCCTTGGCCTATGGCCCAACTATTTTGAGTGAACTTCAACAGTCTTTTGCGAAGAACCAATATAGTATTCGTAGGCTTCTCGTCGACAGTGTTGTCGCGACTGCCATACCTTCCACAACCGCAATGCCATCAACGAGGAGTGCAAAGCTTTGAATTACTTTAAAACCCGACGAGAGTTTTTGAGAGACATGGGCCTTTGCGCCTCCGTGCTCCCCTTTGTAGCGAATCTGCCAAGCCTTTCCTTTTCCGGTAAGTCACTCCGTAAGCAACGCTTGATCATCCTATTTAGTCCGGATGGCGTCGTTCCGAGCACCTTTTGGCCGTCCGCCGTCGGATCCGAATTCGAGCTGCCACCAAGTCTCAAGCCACTCGAGCCCTTCAAGAACAAAACCCTTATCCTACGAGGAGTATCGGATCGTGTTCGTGGCGACGGCGACAATCACATGCGCGGCATTGGCTGCCTGCTGACCGGAATTGAGTTATATCCAGGAAACGTCCAAGGTGGAGGCGACACTCCAGCGGGCTGGTCGAGTGGCATTTCGATCGACCAAGAGATCAAAGCATTTCTCCAAAAGAATCCGAATACACGGACTCGCTTTGGCTCCCTAGAATTTGGCGTGATGGTGCCCGACCACGCGGATACATGGACTCGCATGTGTTACGCTGGCCCCAACAAGCCGATCGCTCCGATAGACGATCCGTATCAGATGTTCGGAAAGTTGTACGGTCAGGCGAAAGACCAAGAGATGCTCAAGAGCGTCCTCGACGACCTCCGAGAGGATCTCGCCAAAGTTCGCTCGCAGGTAGGCGTCAAGGATCGAAAAATACTTGATGAACACACCACATTGGTTCGTGAAATGGAGCAAGACATACGCGCCGCACGAACACGCGATGTGGGTCATGCCATTCCCGTCATATCACCGGGAGTCAAACGCGACAACGACAGCATTCCGAAGTTAAGCAAATTGCAGATCGATCTCCTCGTCAGCAGTTTTGTAGGTGACGCCGCGCGTGTCGCAACGTTCCAGTTCACCAACTCTGTCGGCGACGCCAGATTCACTTGGCTCGGCATTCCCGAGGGCCAACATGGACTCTCCCATGAGCCGGACAGTAACAAGACCGCTCAGGAGAAACTAACGCGCATCAATGAGTGGTACTGCCAGCAAGTCGCCTACCTCGCGAAGCGCCTCGCCGAAACGCCCGAGGCCGATGGCCATGGAACCCTGCTCGACAACACCCTAATCGTTTGGACCAACGAGCTTGGCCAAGGCAACTCCCATACCTTGGAGGACATCCCATTCGTTCTCGTAGGCAACGGCCTCGATTTCAAAATGGGGCGATCCTTGAACATGGGCCATGTCCCCCACAATCGACTACTCATGTCTCTTGCTCACGGCTTCGGGCATCGCATCAGTCGCTTTGGAAATGCCGATTTCTGTGCCGCTGGAACACTGCCAAACCTTACGTAAATTAACATAGGTCAATTCACCACTTCGAACCTTTGAAATGGATTTGAGGTCATGTTCACTGGACTGATGAAACATGGCCTTTCCTCACGTGGTTGCTTCCGTTGCGTCTTCGCACTGCTCTGTTTGTTATTGATTCGTGCCATCCCAGCGCAACTCGCCAACACTGCGTGGCCTCGCTTCCATGCTTCCAATCTCGGCAACGGATTGGCCTTGGCGTCTGGAGCAACGAACACGGTCAAGTGGGCACAAAAATCGCAAGGAGCCATCCGAACTTCGCCAGTGCTCTCGGCGAACGGGTTGGTCATATTCGGCAGCGAAGACTTTGTCGTCTATGCACGGAACGCGACGACTGGAGCTCTTGTTTGGACCTTTGCCACGGGTGCAGTTGTACGCGCGACTCCTGCGGTTGCAGCAAACGGCACGGTCTACGTGGCGTCGCACAACAACCACGTTTACGCTCTGAACGGCGGGACGGGCCAGACCCTTTGGACGGCAGCAACCCTCGGTCCAGTAGATTCCTCTCCGGCGATTGGCCAGGACGGGACAGTTTACGTCGGATCGATGGATGGCACGGTATACGCACTTAACGGCGATACCGGGGCGATTAAGTGGACCTATAAGACCGGTGGCGCGATCAATTCATCCCCAGCCATTGGAGCTAATGGCATGGTCTTTGTTGGTTCGACCGACCAAAAGCTATACGCACTGGACGGCACGACAGGAAAAGTCGTTTGGCAGTTCCTAACCGGTGGCCCAGTGAACTCCTCACCAGCTTTGAGCCAGACCAATGTGGTTGTCGTTGCTTCCGATGACGGCAGTATTCGTTCGTTCAATGGCATTACGGGAGCCGTTCTCTGGACCCAACCGATTGGGGGTCAATACCAAGTCTCGCCGGCAATTGGCCCCGATGGATCCATATACATCGGCACGTTGGGAGGGAGTTTCTTTGCCCTCGACGGTTCAACTGGCGTCGAACGTTGGACCTTTTCTGCGGGCGGGCAGATCGTAACCTCGGCTGCGGTGGCGTCTGACAGCGCCGTGTACTTCGGGTCCTGGGACAAGAAGGTGTATTGCCTCAATGGGTCCACTGGCACACTGAACTGGTCGTTCACAACTGCAAACCGGGTGGAGTCCTCGCCGTCGATCGGTATTGACGGAACAGTCTATATCGGCTCAGACGACAATTTCCTGTACGCGTTTCAAAGCAACGGCCCCGCCCACGTATCCTCCGTCACTTTCAGCCCAACCACATTGATTGCAGGTAAATCCGCAACGGGAACACTTACCTTGAGCAATCCCGCCCCAACTGGAGGGGCCTTGGTTTTGCTTTCCTGCGGAACATCTTATGCCTCGATCCCAGCCTCTGTGACGGTCCCTGGTGGTGGCACTACCGCGACATTCCCACTCGCGACAACCCTCGTGCCAAGACTGACGATCGCGAACATCACTGCCACCTACAACCAGAAATCTCAAAGCGGCAGCGTAACGATCAACCCAGGTGGGTTAACGCTACTGACTCTGAATCCAACCGCGGTTGTCGGTGGTTATTCGACGACAGGAACGGTCACCCTTAACGGTGAAGCTGCGCCGGGGGGCGTCGTGGTCTCGCTATCGACCAACAACCTGTACTCATCCGTCCCTCAGACGGTGACAATCCCATCGGGAAGCACAACCGCAACCTTTCCCGTCAACACGACTCCCGTTGGCAGCCCGCAGTCGACGACCATCAGTGCCAAGTTGAACGACACAACCCAACTGGCGACCCTCACGGTTCAACCGGTGCAGATTCAGTCCATTACGCTCAATCCGTCAACGGTGGCAGGAGGGACAACAACCACGGCGACAATTTCCATGAACGCTCCCGCGCCGACAGGAGGAGCCGTTGTCTACATCACAAGTAGCAGTCTTACCGCTAAGGTGCCGTCCTCAGTAAATATCACGGCCGGAAATTCGTCGACGACTTTCACGATCACAACAATTAATGTGTCGACGAGCGCTCAAGCCACCATCACAGCAACATTTCAATACACTTCAGCCACAGCCACGTTGGCAGTCAATCCCATTGAGCTGGACTCAATCACCCTAAACCCTGCCACCCTCGCAGGCGGTAATTCATCCACGGGAACAATCACTTTGACCGGCCCAGCACCCAAGGCGGGCCAAACCGTGAGCCTGACAAGTAGTGCACGGTCCGCGACCATCCCTGCCAGTATCAAGCTTGTAGCCGGACAATCGACGGCCACGTTCAAGATCACCACATCAGCGGTCGCTTCACAGACCCAGGTGACCCTGACTGCCAAGATGGGCTCAGCGACAAAGAAAGCCCTACTAACCGTTCTGCCCCCTCAAATCACCGGAGTCAGCCTTAAGCCATCAACCGTGACTGGCGGTTCATCCGCAACCGGAACCGTATCGCTTTCTGGAAATGCCCCAACCGGCGGACTGAAGGTCCAACTCACGAGCAACGATGCGAGCGCGAGCTTGCCAGCCATAGTGTTGGTACCTGCCGGGCAAGCCACAGCGACGTTCACCATCAAAACGACACCAACATCGAGCCAGAAGGTGGCGAAAATCACTGCAAGTTTCAGTGGGATCTCCTTCAACGCTAACCTGACGATCCAACTCCCAACCCTAATTTCGCTCAAGGTCTCACCAACTTCGGTGAAGGGAGGCAAGTCGGCGACAGGAACCCTTACCGTTAGCGGCCCTGCCCCAGCTGGTGGCCTCGCCATACAACTCTCAAGTAGCAATGCTGCTGCGCAAGTATCTGGATCGGTAACGATTCCGGCAGGCAAAGCCTCGACGACTGTAACAATTACAACGAAGAGCGGAGCCTCGAAGGGGACAGCTGTCATAACTGCCAGGCTAAAAGAATCCAGTGTCAGCGCGAACTTGACCATTTCTTAGCTCGCTGAGTTATGCTCATAACCGTGACCATTCCTTGCCGAACGACCGGGTACCGAACTGTTCTGAGTTTCGTGCTGTGTGTTTGCCTTGTGCTTTGCGCCTGCGGATCGACTGGGCATGCCACCGCAGTGGCGAGTATCACTCTGACGCCCGACACGGTCGTCGGCGGTGTGTCAGCGACATGCACCGTTTCTCTGGACGCATCTGCGGCTGCAGGTGGCGTAGCCGTGCACGTATCGAGCAACCAACCATCCGCAAAGGTTCCACCCGTGGTTACCATTCCCGCAGGCGCGACCAATGCCACTTTTATCGTGCAGACGACCAGTGTCGACGTGCAGGTCCTCGCAACCATTACAGGTAGCGTCGATGCCTCCAGCCAAACCGCAAGTCTCACGATCAATCCCATCAGCCTCGCCTCGCTGACGGTGAGTCAAGCGACGATGGTTGGCGGCTATCCCTGTTCAGGAACGCTTACACTCGTTGGCCCGGCACCAACGGGAGGGAGCAAAGTTCAGCTCAGTAGCTCTATCGGCAGCGTCGTCCCTCCCGCCACAGTCACAATTCCCGCAGGACAGACATCAGCGACCTTTAGCATCAACACAAAGCGTGTTCCCGCTCAGGTTGAGTCGACGATTACCGCCACCCTTGGCATCATCGCGACGACGGCGACATTAACTCTCGTGCCGGAAGGTCCAGCATCAATCAGCCTCAATCCACCGGCCCTCCACGGTGGAACCGCCAGTGAAGCCACCATCAATTTGACCGGACCCGCTCCAAAAGATGGTCTTACAATCAGCCTCTCAAGCGGAAACAAGGCGGCGATCCTCCCCGCATCTGTCAAAGTCGCCGCAGGAGCGGCATCCGCGACATTCCCAATTAAAACGGAGAAGGTCGCTGCAAAAACCACCGTCGCCATCGTCGTCAAGTTCGGATCTCAATCGAAGTCCGCGAACCTAGACGTTATTCCCCCAGGGGTTTCCTCGATCACTCTGAATCCAACGTCGGTTGTGGGATCCGGTAACGCTGGCGCAACTCTCCTCCTGACAGAGCCGGCGCCCTCCTCAGGCCTGCCAATCAAACTCTCCAGCGATCAGCCATCGGCATCGGTTCCGGGCCAAATCGTGGTCCCTGCAGGCAAGACGACCTACTCATTCACCATTCGGACATCGGCAGTTGCGGCACCCGTCACGGCGAGCATCAAGGCGCTCATCAGCGGAGTCGCCCAGGCGGCGGGCCTGACCATTCAGCCGCCAACATTGCTTTCCTTGGCCCTTGAATCACCGACGATTGATGGTGGTTCGACGACAAACGCCACCGTCACCCTAGGAAGTCCAGCCCCTTCCGCAGGCATAACTATAATCTTGGCCAGCAACCAGAAAGCGGCCACCATTCCTGCGAAAATAGTCATCCCCGCTGGCAAAACATCTGCCACCTTTGCGATCAAGACCCAAAAGGTCACCGCCCAGACACTCGTCAGTATCAACGCCACGTTCGGTGCTGTCACCCAAACTGCGACGCTGACCTTGAATTAGGCACCCTTCATAAGTGCCTTCACGACATGCCCATGCACGTCGGTGAGCCGGAAGTCGCGCCCCTGATACGAGAACGTGAGCTTTTGATGGTCGACGCCTAAGAGCCATAAGAGCGTGGCCTGCAGGTCATGGACGTGAACGGCACCTTCGGTAAACGTCTGCTTCGACGGGTGCAGGGGATTGCCGTCGGCATCGGCGACGTTGTATCCGAACGCGTCGGTATGCCCGTAGGTCGTTCCGGCATTCACTCCACCACCCGCCATGAACACGGTGAAACACCGTGGATGGTGGTCGCGCCCAAAGCTGTTCGGGTCGAGTGGACCTTGCGAATAGCTCGTGCGCCCGAATTCCCCGCCCCAAACCACTAACGTATCGTCAAGCATTCCCAGACGCTTTAAGTCTTTGATCAACGCTGCCGCAGGCTGATCGGTCTTCTTGCACTGCTTGGAAATCTCACCCTTCAAGCCGCCGTGATGGTCCCAGCCTTGGTGATACAGTTGGATGAAGCGTACGCCTTTCTGCGCGAGTCGTCGGGCAAGCAAGCAGTTAGCAGCGAACGTTCCGGGGTGCTTTGAATCCGGTCCGTAAAGGTCAAAAACCTCTTCGGGCTCCTTACTAATATCAGTGACCTCCGGCACGCTCGTCTGCATCCGGTAGGCCATTTCATACTGAGCGATTCGGCTTTCGATCTCTGGATCAAGCTCTTTCTGGAATTCGAGCTTGTTGAGTTCACTCAGTCGATCCAGCATGGCCCTTCGCCCCGACCCACAGACACCGTCGGGATTCGAGAGATACAGAACGGGATCGCCCCCCGAGCGGAATCGGACTCCCTGGAATCGAGAATCTAGGAACCCACTTCCCCAAAGGCGAGCATACAAAGGTTGGTCACCTTGCCCCGCGCTTGCCAAAACAACGAATGCCGGCAGGTCCTCATTCATGGACCCAAGACCGTAAGAAAGCCAAGACCCCATCGAAGGGCGACCCGCTTGTTCACTTCCGGTTTGGAAGAACGTGATGGCCGGGTCATGGTTGATCGCCTCGGTGAACATCGACTTCACAAAACAGAGGTCGTCGGAAATCTCGCTGAGGTGCGGCAAGATCTCGCTAAACCAAGCGCCACTTTGCCCGTGCTGGCTGAATTTGAACGGCGACCCGGCGCAAGGAATCACGCTCTGATTTGCGCTCATAGCCGTCAGTCGCTGCGCCCCTCGGATTTCGGGAGGCAATGGCTGGCCATGCATCTTGTTCAGCATCGGCTTGTAGTCGAACAAGTCTTGCTGAGCGGGACCACCGGCTTGGAACAAGTAGATGATTCGCTTTGCCTTGGGTGTATGGTGGAAGTGCCCGAGCGGTGCCGCCGATTGCTGTCCAGCAAAACGAAGCAAATTAGGCATGAGCGAAGCCAGCGCGAGCGACCCGAATCCTTGGGCGGTTCGGCCAAAGAACTCACGTCGCGTTAAGCCAAGCGTTTGGGCTAGTGGATGTTCTGGATCAAATGGAATCATGGTCTATCTCCTCCACACGACGAGGTCCGAGTTAAGTACCGTCTGAACCGTGATGGTCATTGCCGCCAACGCGGCTGGATCAATCGCTGGATTGGGCTTCGAATCGCCCATGTGAATGAGCTTGTCGGCGAGTTTCGGATCCGCTTGGAACTGCTTAAGTTGCTCGGAATACGTCTTGGCGAGTAGAGCTGACTCACGAGCGTCTGCTTTCCTTGCGGCTAACCGAACAAAAGCCGATTGAATGCGGCTGGGATCGTTACCCTTTTCGACCAAGACCTTCTCCGCTAGGACTCGTGACGCCTCCACAAATTGAACGTCATTCAAAAGGACAAGCGCTTGGAGCGGTGTGTTTGTTGTCGGCCGTCGGACGCTGCAGGCTTCACGTGAAGTTGCATCGAACAGCAACATGCTCGGCACCGGAGTCGTCCGCTTCCATGTGGAATAGATGCTGCGTCGGTATAGGTCGTTTCCTTTGCTCTGAACAAAGGCCGGCGTCATCCCGTTGTTCTCCGTCCAAAGCCCTGCGGGTTGATAGGGATTGACCGGTGGCCCTCCAACCTTATCATAAAGGAGTCCCGCTGCTGAGAGAATAGTGTCTCGCAACATTTCGCCCGACAGCCTAAAGCTGGGGCCACGTGCCAGGAATTTATTGTCTGGATCGACTTTGTTCAATTTGGGCGTTCGAGCCGAATCCTGACGATAGGTCGACGAAAGGGTGATTTCACGGAACAGTGCCTTGACATTCCACCCCGAGTCAATGAACTTGAGCGCCAAATAGTCCAGCAATTCCGGATTGCTGGGTCGTGCCCCTTGAACTCCGAAATTCTCGCTGGATTCGACGAGCCCGGTACCGAACAACATCTGCCAGAACCGATTGACGGCAACCCTCGGCGTAAGCGGATTGTCGCGCCGAACCGTCCACTTCGCAAGAGCCAGCCGGTTGTTCTTGGCAGGACCGTCCTTCTGATCCTTCAGCACCAATGGATGAAGGGCCTTTGGCACTCCTCGATGAACGCGGGTCTTTGCGTTACGCGGTGCATCATAGGCACCGCGGGCCAAGAGATAACTTGGATTCTCCGTCGGGGCATCTTCCATCACGGAAATTTCATAGATTCCTTCTTCAAACTTGGCTAATTCGCTCTGAGAGGTTTGCACCCGAGCCTGAGCATCCCGGACGCCTTTATCAAAGGCGGAATCGTAATACGCCCTGAGTTGCTTTGCGTTGACTGCCGGATTTGACAGGGCGCGCTTCAAAGAAACACCGTCGTAAAGGTCTGCAACTTCGAGGTCGCTTAATTTTCGATCTGCGTAAGTGACGTCGGCAAGCTTTCCGCCTTTGAATCCCGCTTCACGAAATCGCTGGCCGAAAGACCAGTCCCCACCACCTGGCCCCAAATCACCGTAAGCATTAATCGTCTTCCAAATTCGATCATTCAGAACACTGGATTGAGCCCTTTCACCGTTGAGATAGAGGGTCAAGCCCTTCGCACTTCCACTACTGTCCCAAGACCAAGCCACGTGAGTCCATTGATTGGCAGGAATGGGGCGTAGAGTACGAATCGCCACGGCATTTCCAGGCCATGTGCGCATGACTCGGGCCGTAAGGTGGCCGCCCTCGATGAGTAAGTCAAAGCCGCAGAATCCAACATCGGTTCCACCTGTCCGATGCATAAGCACCTGAGGTGTGGTCGACTTCCTAGGATCTTGAATCCAGAACGACCATGTAAATGGATCCCACCGCTCCCTTGAGGTCAGCCCCTTAATCGCAATGCCGTTATCCCCATCCATTTGGATGGCACGATCATCCGCCCGTCCACTCCGACCCGGAATCATGGCGACATCGCCAACTTTGACTCCGTAGCTTGAGCCTCCTTGGAGGTTGGCGAATTTGCCTGCCTCAAACTTTCCTAACTGGAAGCGCCCAGTTATGTCAGGGATAGACACATTTGTTGGGTTACTCGCCAGCCACTTCTCGAAAGCGGCGGTTGAATTACTTTGCGCTTCGAAAAGACCACTTTTCGCCTCTTGGTCCTTTGCCCGCAGTTCACTGAGTTTCTTCTCCTGCTCTGGAGTCGGCAGAAGTAGCGAAGGCGTCGGAACGATTTCAGAACTCAAAAGGAGGCCAAACTCATCGATCGAATTGAAATACCCGAAGAGTTGGTAATACTCCTTCTGCGCAATCGGATCGAATTTGTGGTCGTGACACCGAGCACATCCCAAAGTGAGTCCCAGCATCGCCGTTCCAAAAGTGGCAACTCTATCCGCGGCGTATTCGGTCTTGTACTCCAGCGCAATCGATCCGCCCTCGTTCGATTGACGATGCAGTCGGTTGAATGCTGTCGCAAGTCGCTGGTCGCGGGTCGGAGATTTCACCAAGTCGCCCGCCAACTGATAGGTTAGGAATTTGTCATACGGCAGATTCTCATTGAACGATTTGATAACCCAGTCGCGGTATGGCCATGTCGGGCTGATAAGGTCCGATTGATAGCCATAGCTGTCTGAGTAACGAGCAGCATCTAGCCAGTCCACGGCCACGCGCTCACCAAAATGCGGACTCGCAAGTAGACGATCTACGACCTTCTCAAAAGCATTGGAACTTCGATCGGTGACGAACGAGGCAAGCTCCTGTGGCGTTGGCGGCAATCCAGAAAGGTCATAACTGACTCGTCGCAACCACCGCTCTTTGGAGGCTTCAGGGCTGGGGCTCAATTTCGCCTTGGTCATTCGAGCCAATACGAAGCGATCAATGTTGTTCCTGGGCCAGCTGCCCTTAACGTTGGGGACCGGTATCGAAGCTGGCAACGAAGTGAAAGACCATAGCTTCCCATACACAGCCCCTTGGGCGATCCACTCCGTAATCAGATCGATCTCATTCTTGGTGAGCGACCTGCCGCTGTTGGCAGGAGGCATGATGCGTGTCGTGCTATGAATCCGCTTGACGACGAGGCTGTGTTCTGGGTGACCAGGAACGATTGCGTACCGCCCCTGTCGATCGGCGAACGCGCCCGTGGAGAGGTCAAGCCTTAATTCCGCCATTCTGCTTCCAGAATCCGGTCCATGACACTTAAAGCACTTATCCGAGAGGATCGGCAAAATATCGCGCGAATAATTCAGCTTCGGGCGAGCCGGTGGCTTTTGGTTTGGCACAAGCACGCCAGCTGAGACCCCTACGATGCCAAAAGCAAGTGCAAACAGATTCGAGACACGACGACGTATCCGCATTGGCGTACTTTACCGGACTCCAAGTCAGATCTTGTGCATCAAACTTTGCCGTTGACTGCGCCGCGCCCTACATCCATAACTCATGCAAATACTGCGACAGCCGTCGAAAGCATTTCGAAAAACTCGTCAATCGTTCGCGACTGCTTGATGCCCTCGAAATGCTGGAAATTGCCATGATTTCTTGCCAGCTTTAGCCACTGCTTGAATCGAAGGACATTTCGAGTTGGCTGCGGGTTGCCGTAATGGTCGGTGTAGCGAATCAGGCCCTTAAGCAAAGGAATCCAATCGTCATCCTTCCAAATCTGCGTCGACGATTCGCCTTTCAAGATGCCGAGTTCGTGGGCGATCTGACACGACAGTAGAGGGTCGGCAAGTGCTCCGCGACCGATCATGTAGTGCAAACATCCGGTTTCGTCTCGACACCGTCGGAAATCATCAAAGCTCCAAATGTCCCCGTTTGCGACAACGGGTATGTCAAGTTCCGTCCGAACCTGCCCGATGTTAGGCCAGAAAACCGGGGGCATGTAGCCTTGCATCCTTGTCCTGGCATGGATGGTAATCCACGAGGCACCACCCTCTGCCGCCATCGCCGCGTTTTTGTGAATCGAGTTTATCGAATCCCAACCCAGCCGGAGTTTGGCGGAGACAGGAAATGCAACGGGAACCGCAGAACGGACAGCGGCCACAATTCCCCGAATTCGATCCGGATACTTCAGCAAGGAGGCACCACCGTCGTGCCGATTCACGGTTTTCGCCGGACAACCAAAGTTGATGTCAATCGACGTCGCACCTGCCTCACATGCGGCAACCGCCGACAGAGCCATGAGTTCTGGATCTCCGCCAAGGATCTGAATCTGAACAGGTACTCCGGTTGGCGTTAGGCCTCCATTAGCTAGCTCAGGAACATCGCGCAGAAAAATCTTGGATGGCAGCGCATCACTGCTAACACGGATGAACTCCGAAACCGCGTGAGTGAAGGCACCGGTCGAACACTGGAGGGCCCGCATAGGGGCGTCAGTGATGCCTTCCATCGGCGCTAGCACAAGGGCCGGAACATTGGGCTTAACCATCTACTTGTATCGAATCCAAGCCCTTTCGTCAGGGTCGCCTGGCGAGACTTGAACAAGCACGGCCTCAAAGGAATCACTTACCACGGTTCCATGCACACCCGGCCATGTCTCAAGATTCGTCTCGATGTACTGATTGTGACGCCTGAAATCAATGCTAAGCAGTTCAAGTTCCCCAAGCGGAAGGTCGAATGTGATGATGCCGTGCCATTCCAGTCGAATCCGAGCTGACAGTTCCTGAGTTCGATCCTCACCGACGCTATCGCAATAATCAACGGTAATCGTAAGTGAATCAGAGTTCCGATCGATCTCAACTTCCAAGATCCTGGCATCGTGCAACGTTGGGTAGAACCCAAACAATTGTTTAAGGAGTCCTCCGTCCGTCGTCTCCGCCCAAACCGCGCCGTCTTGATCCATCAGCACCCACATGATAGCGCCTGATCACGGAATGAACCCAGTAAAGTTGCTGTTACTCGGGTGGTATGTGCCTCCTAAATAGCGTGTCATGAGAATCACTGACAGCAGAAGCTCCATTAACGCTATTTTATTGTGGCCCCCAGCGGGCATGATTTGTCACAATTGATGGATGCGTCGGACCGACGTCGGAAACCCCGATTATTTCCACAAGGTAGTGGACTGCCAATGGGCATGCCCTGCACACACTAACGTTCCGGAATACATCCGGCTCATCGCCCAAGGACGATTCGACGATGCCTATATCGTCAACCGCCAGTCAAACGTGTTCCCCGGCATCCTCGGGCGTACGTGCGACCGTCCTTGCGAGCCTGCATGCCGCAGGTCTCGGGTTGATGGAAAACCAGTTGCGATATGTCGCCTGAAGCGCGTTGCCGCGGATCAGAAGAACGACGTAAGTGCACGCATCCCGAAAGCACCTGAAGTCAAGAACGGTAAGAAACTCGCCTTAATCGGCGCAGGTCCCGCATCGCTTACGGTAGCGAACGACCTCATGCCGCTTGGCTACGATATCACGATCTTCGAGAAAGGTCCCCGCGCGGGCGGATTGATGCGGATCAACATTCCATCATTCCGATTGCCGGAAGAAGTTCTTGATGAGGAGATCGGCTACATCGTCGACATGGGCGTGAACATGAAGTACAACACGCCAGTCGAAAGCCTGAAGGCCGTCCTCGACTCAAACGAGTACGATGCCGTTTTTGTAGGTACCGGTGCACCGAAAGGCAAAGAATTAGTCATTCCCGGACGCTATGACTCCGATCAGATATTCATCGGTATCGAATGGCTAGAGTCGATACACTTTGGACACGTCACCTCGGTAGGCGAGAAAGTCCTGATCATCGGCGTTGGCAACACCGCCATGGATTGCTGCCGATCCTCGAAGCGACTCGGTGCAACCGACGTCAAGGTCATCGCTCGAAAAACGCGCAAATACTTTAAGGCTTCCCCGTGGGAGTTAGAGGACGCTGAAGAAGAGCAGATCGATATCGTCGAGAATCTGCAACCGGTTCGATTCGTTATCGAAGACGGCAAGCTCACCGGAATGGAGTTCGATCAATTCAAGTCAGAAGAGATCGACGGCAAACTGGTTCAAGAGACCATTGGACGAGTGATCCTTCCATGTGATTCGGTGGTTCTGGCCATTGGTCAAGACAACGCATTTCCGTGGATCGAGCGAGATATTGGCCTAGAGTTCGGCAAATGGGATATGCCCGTGGTCGACAAGGTCACGTTCATGTCAACGCGCGACGGAGTGTTCTTCGGTGGAGACTCCGCATTTGGTCCGGCCAACATCATTTGGGCAGTCGAACAAGGTCACCAGGCCGCAATTTCGATCCATCAGTTCTGCCAAGGTGAACCCCTCACCGACCGACCGCCTCAAGGTCAAACGCTCGCAAGCACCAAGATGGGCCTCCACGAGTGGTCGTACAGCAACAACTACGACCCTGTCACTCGCCAGAAGATGATTCATGTCGAGCTTCCCGAGCGATTCGCGAAGATGACAGTGGAAGTCGAAGAAGGGTTCACAGCTGAACAGACGCGCAAAGAAGTCGAGCGGTGTCTCAACTGCGATATCCAAACCAACTTCACTGAATCAGCCTGCATCGAGTGCGACGCGTGTATCGACATCTGCCCGGTCGATTGTTTGACGATGACCGTGAATGATGAAGAGCCTGTGCTCCGAACACATCTCAAGGCACCAGCCGAACAACTTGACCAAGCACTCTACGTATCCGGTGCCCTCAAGCAAACCGGACGCGTGATGGTGAAGGACGAAAACGTTTGTTTGCACTGCGGTCTTTGCGCGGAGCGATGTCCGACATATGCATGGGATATGCGGAAATTTGTATTGCACCTGCCCTACGCAGGGGTCCCTGCACCAGAAGGCACTGTTGCTGAAAAGGAGAAGGTTTCACTGTGAGTTCTCGCGTAAATGACTTTGCATTCAAGATTGCGACTGCCAACGGCACCGGGTCTGGAAGCGCAAACGGCCTCATCATGCAGAGCATCTTCCGCATGGGGATTCCGGTTACCGGGAAGAACCTCTTCCCTTCTAACATTCAGGGCTTGCCCACTTGGTATGAGATCCGAGTTAACAAGAACGGCTACACCGCTCGTACTCCGGTTTTCGACCTTGTGCTTGCCCTCAATGCGGCCACCTACGCAAAGGATGTAGCCGAGGTCCGGTCAGGTGGTTGGTTGCTCTATGATTCCACTTGGCCGCTTGATCCCAAGTTGATTCGTCCCGATGTGACCTACATCGGAGTTCCCCTTGCTGACCTATGCAATTCAGCATTCAAGGGCATCCGCGAGCGCATCCTGATGAAAAACATTGCCTATTCCGGAGCGCTTGCTGCTCTCATTGGCATTGATCCCGACATCATTCGAGCGCTCACGACTGAAAAGTACGCCAAGAAACCGGCGCTACTGGACTCAAACGACAAAGCGGTTGCCCTGGGATATGACTACGTCAAGGCAAATTACGACTGTCCGTTGCCAATTCACTTGGAACCGATGGATGCAACGAAAGACAGCATCCTGATCGACGGTAACACCGCGGCATCATTGGGTTGCGTGTATGCCGGCGCGACGGTCGGTGCATGGTATCCAATCACCCCGTCCACGTCCATGATGGAAGGCTTTAAAGGCTTCTGCACCCGGTACAGGAAAGACCCCGTTACTGGAAAGAATCGCTACGCGATTCTGCAAGCCGAAGATGAGCTATCAGCCATCGGAATGGTCATCGGAGCTTCGTGGGCTGGTGCTCGAGCGTTTACCCCGACATCTGGTCCTGGCATCTCACTCATGAACGAGTTCCTGGGATTGGCCTACTACGCAGAAGTTCCTACCGTCGTCTTTGACGTCCAGCGAACGGGCCCGTCGACCGGTATGCCCACTCGAACCCAGCAAGGAGACATCATGCTCTGCGCCTATGCGTCGCACGGCGATACAAAGCATATTTGTCTTTATCCGAGCGATCCTCGGGAGGCTTTTGAGTTTGCCGTCGCGGCATTTGACTTGGCCGAACGATATCAAACGCCCGTTTTCGTGTTGACTGATTTGGATATTGGCATGAACGACTGGATGATCCCCAAACTCACTTGGGATGACAGTTATACGCCAGACCGTGGAAAGGTTCTCTCCGCCGAAGACCTTGAACAAGCGAAGAGTTTCTATCGCTATATGGACATCGACGGAGATGGCATCCCTCAAAGATCGCTGCCAGGTGTTCATCCGAAGGGTGCCTACTTCACACGCGGCTCCGGACATAACAAGTTCGGCGGATACACCGAAGATTCAGACGAGTACCAGGAAGTGCTTGACCGAATTGCCCGCAAGGTGCAAGGCGCATCGTCATCTGTTCCGGCCCCGTTCATTCTCGAGAAGACAGGTGCCAAAGTCGGAATCATCACTGTCGGTGGATGTCACGCTGCATGCATGGAAGCGGTGGAGCTTCTCGACAACGACCGCATGCCTGTCGACTACTTGAGGGTGCGTGGTTTCCCGTTCGCGGCTGAAGTTCGCCAGTTCATCGATTCTCACGATATCAACTTTGTCGTCGAGCAGAACCGTGATGGCCAGATGCGCAATTTGTTGCTTCTGGAAACAGGTGCTTCACCGACAAAACTCGATTCCATCCGATACTATTCTGGATTCCCGATTTGCGCCCAGTACATCATCGACGGACTCAAATCAAGCCTGTTGGTGACCGCATGAGCTATATCGCTAAACCAAAAGTACATCATCCTTCGCTCAAGCCAAACGCCATTGGCCTCACACGCAGAGACTACGAAGGTGCCCTCACCACACTCTGCGCAGGCTGCGGCCATGATTCCATTACCGCAGCGATCATCCAGGCCTTTTGGGAACTCGATGTTGAACCGCATAAGGTCGCCAAGCTCTCGGGCATTGGCTGTTCGTCAAAGACGCCAGCGTATTTCTTGCGCGAAGCACACGGCTTCAATAGCGTCCATGGACGTATGCCATCGATCGCGACAGGTGCTGGAGCAGCCAATGGAGACTTGATGATGATCGGCGTCTCCGGCGACGGTGACTCACTCTCGATCGGGTTTGGCCAGCTTTGCCATGCGATGCGGCGCAATGTAAATTTGCTGTACGTACTGGAAAACAACGGTGTGTACGGCCTTACCAAGGGGCAGTTTTCAGCTTCAGCTGATTCTGGGTCAACCAGTAAGAAAGGCGAAGTAAACACAATGGAAGCGATTGATGGCGTGCTTCTGGCACTTACGCTAGGAGCGACATTTGTGGCTCGAAGCTTCTCAGGTGACAAGGAACAGCTCGTCCCAATCCTGAAGGCGGGCCTAATGCATAAGGGTTTTGCCTTCATCGACGTGATTTCGCCATGTGTTACCTTCAATGATCACGAAGGCTCAACCAAAGCCTATGCCTATACTCGTGGGCATCAGATCGAAGTTGTTCAAGCGGATTTTGTCCCGCTTCGCTCAGAGATTACGACGGAGTACGAAGCAGGCTCGGTGCAAAAAGTCACGATGCACGATGGCAGCGTCGTTAACTTCAGAAAGGTCGCTGAGGACTACGATCCGACTGATCGAGATCGCGCTTACGCTCACATCCGCCAGCATCAAGAAGCAGGTGAGGTCGCCACTGGCCTTCTGTACATTGATCCCAGTTCCGTGGATATGATGGAACAGAACGATGTCGTCCCCACGCCGCTCTACAACCAGCCTTTTGAGACACTCTGTCCAGGCAGCGCGGCCCTTGATAAGCTGCAACTTAGATACCGCTAACGAGGCCAAGACCTCATTCCATTCTTTCAGACCCGCCTACAGACCACAGTAATCTATTGCGTGTAGAGATAGGCGGGTATCTTGAAGGAGTGACGGTCATACTCTTTATTGCTGCAAGCCTTGATGGCTATATCGCCGGCCCCGACGACGATCTATCGTGGTTGTTCACGGATGCAGACTACGGCTTCTCCAGCTTCTACAAAGGCGTCGATACCCTCGTGATGGGTCGCGGTACTTACGAAGTTGTCCAATCCTTTGGTGAGTGGCCATACCCAGGCAAACGGACGATCGTCGTGAGCCGCTCCGAGGGTCTGAAGATTGAAACGCCAGCAACGGAGCTCTTTTGCGGGGACCTTCCCGAGTTGATTGCTAAGCTCACTGAAGAGGAATGCCACAAAGTTTGGCTCGTCGGTGGAGGCGAACTCGTTCGGTCCTTCCTAGAGCAGGGCCTTCTCGACGAGATTACAGTGTCGATGCATCCGATTCTTCTCGGCAAAGGTGTTCCTCTGTTCCCAGGCGGGTTCCGCAGGACGCTACTGCTCCTCAAAGATACGAAGTCGTTTGAAGGCGGCTTGGTTCAGTTGAATTATCACGTCATGCCCGATGACGAAGAGTTCTGAAGCCCACGCCTTCGGTGAAAGTGCTTTTAGCGACATTCACATTTTAGGGTCAGCGGCCGAAATATCTTCAACGCCTCATAAATAGACAAAACGGGTTCTTGCCTCAGCAAGAACCCGTTTTGTCTACTGAATCAAGCAGTGCTTAGCCGCGTCTACCGCGCGATCCGCCACTAGAGCGGCCGCCCGAAGATGTGTGTGTGCTCGTGCTGCGACCACCGAACGAGCCAGAAGATCTAGCGCCTCCGAAGCTGCCGCGTGTGCCTCCACCGGATCCACCCATGCTCGTATGCGAGGTTGGCCTCGACCCACCAAAGCTGGTGTGGGACGTTGGTCTCGATCCGCCGAAGCCTGTGTGTGATGTCGGTCGGCTCGTGCCTCCGATATGAGACGTCGGTCGACTTCCCCCATAATTCGTACGAGACGAAGGCCTACCGCTATAGCTTGGACGAGACGGTACGTGGCCAACTGAGTGGGTTGAGATGCGACCCCCACCACGCCCGTAGCTTGGGCGAACGACCGGTCCACGATGTCCGAAAGATCCACCGTGAGGGCGACCTGAATAAATCACTCCTCGAGGGCCCCTCGAAAACCCAACGACTCGAACCGCTCCACGGTAGCCATATAGTCCCACGTAGGCAGGTCGACCGATGGAAACGTAACCGCCATACCAAGTTGTGTAGACGTGGTGGAAGCGAAATGGATTGTATACAACACCATACTCCCAGCCATACGGATGACCCACCACCACATAGCCTGGCCAAGGTGCATAGACAACAAAGTCGTCGAAGACTTCGACGGGCCCTCTCCAGTGAAAGTTGATGCCGATCACCTGGTATGGACCATCTCCTTCGATTCGAAGCTCAGGGTGTCGCCCGCGCATGTAATCCACACGCTCGAAGAGCGAGCCTAACTGCTGATCACGCTTCACTGCCAAATCTTCTAGCGCGTTATTCAATTCTGGCGATTCCACAGCTGGGTCCGCACCGCTCTCGACGGCCTTGTTGAATTGATCCTGATCCGCAGCGACCTGGTCTGCATACTCCTGCTCGATCTTCTGTCGATCAGCAAGGTGTGCATATTGGTACTGCCCTATCCGATAAACGTGGCGTGGACCGACAAGAAAATACACGCGTTCTGCATGTGCGATTGCGGGTGCCGCTGCAATCATCAGCGCTCCGCATGCAACTATCAAGGCTCTCAAACCATTACCCATCAGATCTCTCCTCCATTCCGAGTTACATTTTGAAGGACACAAATCGGGTTCAGCTTGTTGCAGATCCAAACTTAGTTTTATCAAAGAAAAGAGCACCTGGGCAATGACCCAGGTGCTCTTCTTGTTCTTTCCTAGTTGAGAGCTTTAGCCTCGACCGCGTCGTGGTGTAGCAGATGGCCGGCTAGGCGCTGATGGCCTGCTGCCTCCGCCAAAGCTGCCTCCCGATCGACCGGGGTTCATTGCTGGTGCACTTGGCCGACCTCCGCCAAAGCTGCCGCCTGACCGACCTGGGTTCATCGACGGTGCGCTAGGACGCCCCCCGCCAAAGCCGCCACCTGATCGTCCTGTGCTGAATCCGGAAGTTGAGCGAGTGCCCGATCCTGCGGATGTCGAACGACCCGAGCCATAGCCTGAAGATGCTCGACCGGATGTCACGCCAGAGGAGTTTCGTCCGGCGCCATAGCTAGAGGTGGACCTTCCCGTCGAGATTCCAGTGGTATTTCGACCAGAACCATAACCAGATGTGCTTCTTCCGGTGCCGGAGTTGGCAGTCATCCTGCCACCGGTCGAGCTACTGGTGCTTCTGCCCGAACCGTAGGTCGAGGTGGTGCGTCCCGTTCCGTATCGGGATGTTGATCGCCCGATCCCAGAATTCGCTGTCGTATTACCGGCTCCATAACGTGACGTGGTTCGACCATTCGCGTTCGTAGAAGATCCGTAGCGAGAAGTCGTTCGACCGGTTGTTGTGGAAGTTGTGCGGCCAGAGCCGTATCGCGAGGTCGTTCGCCCTGTACCCAGAGTAGAGTTCGTTCGCCCGCCGCCATAGCGAGAGGTCGACCGTCCACCTGTGGTAGATGTTGTTCGTCCGGATCCATACCGAGACGTTGAGCGACCAACTCCGCCGCCAGTCCGACCACCGCCATATCTCGAAGACGAACGTCCGATCACGGCACCACGGCCACCGTTGCCGAATCGAGAACCACCACCCACTGTGCGGATATGGCCACCGTTACGATAGTGTGCTCCTCCACCGCCGTGACCGATCACTCGAACGAGACTACCGCGTGGGCCCCTTGAGAATCCGCCAATCACGATTTCGCCGCCGAAGCCATAGAAGCCTACGAACGCTGGGCAACCCAATTCGAACCAGTGAGAATGCCAACCCATGTAAACATTTACAAAAGCGAACGGCGAGTAAACGACTCCATAGGACCAGCCATAGGGGACGTCCACAACGGTATAACCGGGCCAAGGAGCGTACACAACAAAGTTATCATAGACCTCGATGTTTGCACGACGGTGATACGTGACGCCAATGACTTGGTAAGGACCATCTCCATCGATTCGAAGCTCTGGGTGACGATCCCTCTCATAATCGGCGTTCTCATAAATGGCGCCAAGCTGCTGGTCACGCTGTTCTGCAATTTCGCCAAGAGCGTTGTTTAGGTCTGCAGTTTCCTTGTCAGGATCAGCTCCGCCGTCTACAGCCTTGTTAAACTCCTCATGATCTGCGGCAACTTGATCTGCGTAATCTTGCTCGATCTTCTGCCTGTCTTCGACATGAGCGTACTGGTCTTGACCAATTCGAAAGACGTGTCGTGTTCCGACGAGAAAATAAACGCGCTCCGCGTTTGCTATTGCCGGTGCGGCACAGAACAAAAATGCCCCGACCGCGGCGATCAGTATTTTCGGTGATAGTTTCATAACTTTTTGTGCCTCCATCTCAGGGCTACGATTCAGAGGACACATCGCGCTGCCCTTTGTTGCAAGTCTCTCAACAATTTTCTACTTTTCGATTATTCCTAAAACCAAGAGGGTCCAGGCGATTGCCTGAACCCTTCTGAGAGTTTCCTAACAAGTTTTGAGGACGCTAGCCCTTCCTGTGTCGGGCCGGTGGAGCGATATGCACGGGTGGCGTGCGTGGAACTATTGGTGCGGAGACATGTTGCGGCGCACTTGGGATCCTTTGCGTTTGGTTCGTTGATGGTGTGCGCACCGGGTTTGTGGGGGATGGTCGGTTCGTCTCCCGTTCCCGCAGGGTGTTCACAGGTTGACGGTTGTAGCTTGGCGTTGTTTCTCCGCGAGTTGACTTCTGCGCACCACGATTGTAGGTAGAAGCAGGCTCCTCTCGAGTCGATTTCTGCGCGCCACGATTGTAAGTTGTTGTCTTTTCTTCGTGAGTCTTTACCTTGGACTCATGGCTGTAAATGGGCGCATTGTGTTCAGACGCCGGAGCGACGATTCGATCGTTGTTGCGCGATGCAGCTGTTGTTCGCGTATCCGATGCTTGACTTTGCTTACTCGTGTATCGACTATGGGATGCATCTGACGTTTTCGATTCCGATGTTCTTAAGCGATCATGGTTCTTGTCACTTGTTGAATCGTGACTCAGTAGATGATTTCCCGATACGTTCGAGCTGCTGACGTTCTTGTGATTCGAGTAGCGGCTGCCCCGATCGGCACTCGTCGACTCGTGGCCCCGGGTGCCATTGTGAATTCGCTCAACTTTTCGCTCGCCAAGTGGTCCATGTCCTCGAAAGTAAGGCGAGCGCTCAAATCCTTCTCGATGTGCAATATGCCGTCGCTCAAATCGATATCCACTGCCGCCATGGATCTCGTATCGGACCGGACCTTCGTGACCGTAGATGCCGATAAAGACTGGGCGTCCGGCTTCCACGTAGCTTCCGTACCAGCCAGCGTACACTTGGTGAAACTCAGCTGGCGTGTAAGCCACGCCGTATTCCCATCCGTAGGGCCGCTCGACAACTTCATAGCCTGGCCAAGGTGCAAAGACATTAAAACTCTCGAATACTTGGACGGCGCCGCGCATATGAAAGTTGATTCCCATTACCTGGTAAGGGCCGTCTCCCTCAATCTGAAGTTCTGGATGACTTTCCCGTTCCCAGTCAACCTGCTCGTAGAGTGCCCCTAACTCTTTATCTCGCTCTTCGGCTAAGTCATCGAGTGCCGCATTCAGATTCTGTCCCTCAGCATGAGCATCTGCACCATCTGCGACTGCCTTGTTGAACTGCTCTTGGTCGGCAGCGACCTGATCTGCGTAGTCTTGCTCGATTTTCTGTCGCGCTTCAACATTTTCATATTCGGAGGTGCCAATTCGATATACGTGGCGGGTGCCAACCAAAAAGAAAACGCGTTCGGCGTTTGCCGCTGCTGGCACGGCAGTGAATGCAAGCGCTCCCAGCGCTGCGATTAATGTCTTGCTGTATCTATTCATTCCCCAATTACCCCTCTCTAGGCTTCATTGAGGAAGGACACGGTTGTGATTTTCTTGTTGCAGGTACACAGGAAATAATCTGAACTCATCCAGAAAAGCTTTTTCCGGTCAATCCAAGTAACCGAGGGAGTTGGTCAATCCCAAACTTTCTGTTGTCTCGATCTGTGAAAGCAGTTCATCCCAACGACTCGCACCTTTCCTGACGCAAACAAACAAGAGCTGGGCTCAGGTCGTAGCCTGAGCCCAGCTCTCATGCCCCTATTTGATTGAGAGGATCTAGCCTTTCTTCTTCTTGGGTGGATCGACGTGCGGCGGCACAGACCCGCGTGGTGGTCGGCTCCCCGCACTAGGCAAGTGGCCGCCAGTAGGTCCGCCGGGACGAATGACTCCGCCAGGGCCACCAGGTCGAATCACTCCGCCTGGCCCACCTGGGCGAACGACTCCGCCAGGTCCACCAGGACGCACATCACTGCCTGGGCCACCAGGCCGAATGACGCCGCCTGACCCACCTGGGCGAACGACTCCGCCAGGCCCACCTGGTCGAACTTCACTCCCAGGTCCACCAGGGCGAATCACTCCACCGGGGCCACCAGGTCGAACGACTCCGCCAGGTCCGCCAGGGCGAATGACCCCACCAGGTCCGCCAGGACGTACGGCTCCACCGGGTCCACCGATGACTCTTCGTGGCGGAAGGCTATGTCGGCGCTCTCTCAAGGAGCCGCGCCCTCGATAGTAGTTCGTCCGCTCGAAGTCCACGTGGTGTCGGTGATACTCGCGGACAAAGCGATACTCATGGGCTACCCGGATCTCGTAAACAACCGGAGCTGATGCGCCGTAGAGACCGACAAAAACGGGCCGCTCTTCAGGAGCAAACCGACCTGACCACTCTAAATACTTTGCACGCAACCCAGAGGGTGTGTAGGCGATGTTGTATCTCCAACCATAGGGGTTTTCATCGATGGGATAGTCGGGCCAAGGCTTATAGATTGTATAGCTATCAAATTTAGAGTAGCCACCTTCCATGTGGAAATTCACACCTACA
Organism: uncultured Armatimonadota bacterium; assembly: GCA_903833215.1. Classification (GTDB taxonomy): domain Bacteria; phylum Armatimonadota; class Fimbriimonadia; order Fimbriimonadales; family Fimbriimonadaceae; genus Fimbriimonas. The sequence goes on along the minus strand of CAILEM010000009.1, from coordinate 29,966 downwards.
ACTTGATAGGGCCCATCGCTTTCCACAACCAATTCTGGTTGGCGCTGGCGAACCCAATCTGCGTTGGGATACAGGGTTGACAGCTCTTTATCTCGCTGATCGGCCAAGTCATCGAGCGCGGCATTCAGTCTTGGGCTCTCTTCTTTCGGATCTGCACCCTCTGCGACTGCCTTATTGAATTGCTCTTGGTCGGCGGCAACTTGATCGGCATAGTCTTGCTCGATCCTTTGTCGCTCTTGCATACCGGCGTGTCGGCTCGCTCCAATGCGGTAGATATGCCGCATACCTACCAAGAAATATGCGCGATCTGCATGTGCAGCAGTTGGTAACGCGGCGAAAGTGACGGCACCCAGTGCAGCAATTAACGTCTTTGTATAAATATTCATTCCTCTACTACCCCTCTCTAGGGTTCATTGTGAAAGACCCGCAAGCGGATCGGTTGTTGCACGTCTGTAAGAATTTTCGAAATTTTGGCTCGACAAACAGAAACCCAAATCGAGCCCAGGTTTAAACCCGGACTCGATTCAGTCGCCTACCTTTGCGCCCTAGTGGCCCTTCTTTCGAGGCGTTGGAGGAGCGCTGCGTGGAGCCGAAGCTGGCGGGGCGCTGCGTGGAGGTGTCGGAGGGGTCATTCGTGGAGCGGATCCAGCGGAGCTACCGCGGCCAAAGCTACCACCCGATGGGCTCGATGTGCGGCTACTGCCACCGATCGACCCAGTAGAGCCTGTGCCTCGACCAAAGCTACCGGTTGAGGAACCCGTCGAACGTCCACCCGTGCTTGAACCTGTTCCACGTCCGTATCCACCGGTTGTTGAACCAGTCGTCGATCCTGCCGATCCAGTGCCTCGTCCGTAACCACCAGTCGTAGAACCTGTGGATCTACCGCCAGTGTTACCACCCGCGCTTGAACCTGTTCCACGTCCATAGCCACCCGTTGTTGAACCAGTCGTCGATCCCGCCGACCCAGTCCCTCGTCCGTAACCACCGGTCGTAGAACCTGTGGATCTACCGCCGGTGCTACCACCGGCGCTTGAACCTGTTCCACGGCCATAACCGCCGGTTGTTGAGCCAGTCGTCGAACCCGTCGAGCCAGTGCCTCGTCCGTAACCACCGGTGGTCGAACCTGTGGATCTACCACCAGTGCCGGAGCCTGTGGTACCCGTTCCACGGCCATATCCACCTGTCGTTGATCCAGTCGTCGATCCAGTTGAATCTGTACCACGTCCGTAGCGTCCACCAGTGGTAGAACCTGTGGATCCACCACCAGTGCCAGCACCGGTGGAGCTTGTTCCACGCCCGTACCCACCAGTTGTTGAACCGGTGGATCTACCACCGGTGCCAGCGCCAGTGGTACCTGTTCCCCGGCCATATCCACCGGTTGTTGAGCCAGTCGTCGAACCCGTCGATCCAGTGCCTCTTCCGTAGCCACCCGTTGTAGAGCCGGTCGATCTACCACCGGTGCCAGCGCCTGTGGAGCCTGTTCCGCGTCCTGAACCACCAGTTGTCGACCCAGTCGTCGATCCCGTGGAATCTGTACCACGGCCATAGCGTCCACCGGTACCGCCAGCTCCAGCGTTGCCAGTTGCATTACCGCCAGCACCCGTGCCTCGACCGAACGAACCTGTGTTTGAACCGGCTCCGGAGCCCGAATTTCGATTGCCGTTGCCATAGCGGCCACCTGAGCCACCGGCATTTGCGCCACCGCTAGGTGAGGTTGGGTTCAGAATTCTGCTGCCACCAGACGAGTTCCCTCGCTGGCCACCCGTGTTGCCTCCGCGATTTCCACCGGTGCTTGATGTGGTGTTTCCGCCATTGCTGTATCGGCCACCTTTGCCACCTCGCTGGTCAGTCCCTCTCGAATCGGTGCCTCTGGCACCGCCTCTTTCTCCGCCTCTGGCGGCACCGCGCTCGATTCTCCTCTCAGCAAGTCGTCCTCCGCCTCGGAAGTAACCAGAACGCTCAAATCCTTCACGGCGCTCGACGTGACGGCGCTCAAACCGATAGCTACTGCCACCACCGATATTAATCTCGTATCGGATCGGACCCTCATGGCCATAGAATCCAATAAATGCTGGACGCCCGAGCGAGACGTAACCGCCGTACCATGTCGTGTAAACATGGTGGAATTCATACGGCGAGTAGACCACGCCATAGCGCCAACCGTAGGGATTCGTTTCGACCACGTAGCCGGGCCAAGGGGCATACACATAGAAGTTATCGAATACCTGAACGGCACCTCGCCAGTGGAAGTTGATTCCCATGACCTGATAGGGACCATCACCTTCTATCTGGAGCTCAGGGTGTCTCTCGCGCTCGAAATCCACTCGTTGATAAATTGCACCTAGCTCTTTGTCGCGCTCCTCAGCCAAATCATCAAGAGCAGCATTGAGGTTCTGACCTTCGGCGTTTGGATCGGCCCCGTCCGCTACGGCTTTGTTGAACTGCTCCTGGTCAGCGGCAACCTGGTCGGCGTAGTCCTGCTCGATCTTCTGCCGCTCTTCGACATGCGCGTATTCAAAAGTACCGATCCGATAAATGTGTCTCGTACCGACCAAGAAGTAAACGCGCTCCGCGTTTGCGACTGCTGGCGCCGCGCTAAATGCTAGAGCACCTATCGCTGCGATTAACGTCTTTGTGTGTGTATTCATTCCTCTATTCCCCCTCTCTTGGGCTTCAATTCTATGGACCCGCGACCGACTGTTCTGTTGCACGGATTTGTTAAATTTCAAAAAACGGTCGACTCCGCGCAAAGCGACACCTGAAATGAGACTCAGTAGAGTCTATGCCTTTTTCGACTTCGAGATAAGTCACCCACGGACGTGTCATCTTTCGCCGATCGTCGGCTTAATGATGCCCACTTCTTGTGCTGCCACCCGATGGGCGAGCAGAACCGTTTGAAGTTCCTCGTGTGGCGGGCCTTGAACCGCCGAAAGATCCACCCGTTCTGCCGCCAGAGAAGCTACCACCTGATGGGCGCGAAGAACTCGGATTCGACCTCATGGATCCACCAGACGGTCGAGTACTGCCTACGCCATATCCTGATGACCTGTCGGGCGTCCTTGCCGCACCACTATAGCCCCTAGTACCACCAGACAACCTGGTGGTCCCGGATGTGGAAGTTTTGCCATGCGAATATCGGTCTGAGGCTGAAGACGTCGACGCACCATAGCGGTTTGAGGCTGAAGTACGCACTGTCGAGTTGCCCCTTCCATACGTCGAGTTACCCGTTCCAAGTTTCGAGCTATACCTTGAGGAACCTGCTGTCGTACTGGACTTCGCCGAGCCGTAACCCGAGCTGCCAACTCGGGCGGACTTCGTGTATTTGCTTCCCGAAATGCTAGACGAAGTGCCCGATGCACGCCCATAGCCCGAGGACGTACCGGATGTCCGAGTTGCCGACCGACCGTAGTGGGAAGCCGCAGTCGTCGAAGACGAGCCATATCTTCCTGGCGACGCCGCCCCAGACCTCACGATATTCCTTCCCGCCATCGAGTGAAGCCCGTATCTCCCGGGTCCCTGCACAACCAAATCTGCCTCAACGTGCCCAGAGTGACCACGAAGGCCGCTAAATGTCCGACCGGACGCGACGAATTCTCGGTGCCAAGTGCGATAGGTTGTCCTGAAAGTGTCGGGAGTGTAAACGACTCCATATCTCCAACCATAGGGCCGATCCTCGACCACATATCCCGGCCAAGGCGCATGTACCTGATAACTATCGAAGACAGGCGCAACTGCAGATCCATGATATTTGACCTCGACGACTTGATAGGGAGCGTCACCTTGGACAACAAGTTCAGGATGCGCGTCACGTTGATCGTCGGCCGGGGTGTAGAGTTCGCCGAGCTTGCCATCTCGCTCCGATGCTGCCTTCTGGAGGGAGGATGTTAGGTCCTCGGCGGCACCAGCAGGGTCTGCCCCCGATTCGAGAGCCTTCTTATAGTCGGCTTGAATATTGGCGACGTTCTCCGCGTAGTCCAACTCAATTCCTTGGCGCTCAGAAAGGTGTGCATCCTTCGAATCCATGCTGTAAACGTGCTCCTGTCCTACCAAGTAGAACTTGAGCGCACGTTGCGAAGTATCCGATCCCGTGTTCATAGCAACCAGATCGCGCTTCGTTTCGGTATTAAACAAACCAGGCGGGTTGGAATTCACTTTCGACGGCTCTGGAATCTTCTTTTGGCCACTGACAGGCGCGGGCTTGGAATCGGTCACTTTAGGCGGCGATCCGCTACCTGTTCCGGAAGGCGAAGTTTTAGGCGTCGAACCGACTGCAGTTGGCGCTGGCGGTTTGGGATTCGAGTTCGTTGGCTTTACCGGGTTTCCTGTGGTCACTGGAGGCACCGGTTTCTTCGTCTCTACTACACTTGGTTGCAGGGTGATCTTTGGATCGTTCATCGCAACGGGAGTCCCCTGACCGCCATTTACCTTTGTGGGGCTCCACAAATTCGTCGCGATAACCAGAGCTCCTGCCACAACCGCCAGACCGAAGCCAAATCCCAGGCCTACCGCAAAACGCTGGATGCCACGCGCTCTCGGTTGCGCCGCGCGATCTGCGGCACGCATGAGAAACACAGTGTCGCGACACCCAGCGCAATGGCCGAGGTGTTGAATCACCGTCATTCTCGAGGCTGGATCTAGGCGCGCTTCAACGAACGCGATCAGGTCCTCCGCAGAAACGCAATCGTCTCCTGTTCGCGTGCGAAGCACGTCTCCCCAATTACGTTCTTGGCGTCCCACTTCGATTTCCTCCGGCCGCCTCATCTACGTACCTCTAGGGCGATTAAAGCGATGACCCCAAGATAGGGTGCTAACTTCAACATCGCTTTCCTCAGCGTCACGGCTGGGCCCTTTCGTAGCAAGACAGCTTCCGCTTCCTCTTTCGACAAATCTGTTCCTGCACCGGTTTCCAATCGCCGAATCGCGCCACGCACCGCATCCATACCCCCCAAATAATCAGGAGCTTCGACAAGCAGGTGTGCCAGCAGCCTCTCGCGACCACGAAGGAAATGACTCCTTACTGTGGCTGCGTTGAGTGCGAGCAGCGTTGCGATTTCGTCCATGGTATTCCCTTGGTACACGAGTTCAACCACCGCACACTCGATGGGGGAGCATACTTTCTGCATCTCCCGAATCAGCCCTTCGGCCTCGTCGCGCTGGTGAACCTCTACATCAGGACCCGGAGAGGCCGTATTCTGTTGCAGGCAAAACTCTTCACACCAAATATCGAGTGAAATTTGTCTAGAGTGCCGGGCAAGGTCACGCTCGTAGTAATTTTTCAGTGCGTTTGAGGCGATGCGAACGACATAGGCATCCGGAGGACACTCTCCGCGAAAGCTGGGCCAAGATCGAGTTAGGGCCTCAAATACTCGACTGACAATCTCGTCGCGGTGGTCGACATTCCGCACCCGCTTTCCAACATATCGCTCGATCGTCGGGCGAATGCGGATGGCGAGGTCGTCCAGCGAAGCCGCAGTTCTTGTCTCCCAGACACTGTTCATGTCCTCTGGCGCTTACGCCGATCCTCCCATCGGACACAGTGTAGCAAAATTACTCGTCACCGTTAATGCCGAAAAACAGCCGTTACGGGCCGATTTCCACTCAAAACCTAACCTTAATTTGCCCAAGACCATATGTCACCTACCAAACTCTTCCAGTGTCCGAACGTTGCGAGCAGCTACTCACATTTTGGGGTTTAGGATCGGACTCGTATCCATCTCCAGAGCCGACCGAATTTGGGACAACAGCTTACGCTCAACTTTCGGGCCCCAGGCTAACCAATAGAATCGAGCGATGTCCTTGCCACGAACCTGGCGATCCACGGCATCGAATCTCCAAGTGCCGTAGTCACGAATCCAGTTGGCATTCATCCGCGCTGCCTGCTTTGGGCTCGGCCCATCCGTCTGCTTATGGGCGTATTCATAGACTTCAATCATAAATCCGTCCGGCCGTGGCTGTTCTTCCGGCACCTTTTCTTCCATTCTCCTCAGGGCCTTTGTGGGCTTTGGAATCTTCACAACAGTCGTCCGATACTTCACGTTAAGTTGCGAACCATCCATGACGAATCGCACACCGGCTAGGTTGTGAAGGTCGTGTTTGAGCGCCTTCTGAACAGAATCCAGCCCGCCCAATTGGGCCACAAATATGAGTGCCAACACCATATCCATGTGTACGGCTACTCTTCTTGATTGTGTTACTAAGACATTCATTGGTCGGCCTTCGACAATGCCCCCGACCCGTCTCTACCTAGCGCGAAACTAACGGCAAAGCACGTGTGACGACTTCTATCTTTGGTGGGATGGGAAAGATACGACTCATCTCAGCACGATAAGCTTCAATTGCGAAAATAATCTCCGGCAGATCTCGTGTGGGCAGTCCCACTAGTTCCATGTGAGCTCTATTAAAGCAAATCTCCATGAAGGGCTTCATCCCAAAAATATTGAATATCTGTTCGCCTGGATCTGTGCCTGTTGCTTCAATGATCCAAGCCCGCATCAGCATTTGCCTATCAAAGTGAAGTCCCAGAATCACAAGTCCGTGGTATCCACGCCAAATATTCTTCCGATGCTTGATCTGGCTAATCCAGAACTCCTCAACCAAACCACAAGGCGGCAGAGGGCTTGCCGGAAACGGTGTTGGTTCGGGCAACTCAAGGCGTGTCACACCACCCCATCGTGGCGTCCCCACGAGAATATCGGGAATGGTTCCATGGATCGTCACTCCGTGAACGAATGGCAAATCCCCCAACTGTTTTCGTTGAGCGGTGGCGAAAATCTGTCCAAGCGATTCGGGCTGCCAGTTTTCTCCTTCAATCCACAGGTCTACATCACTGACATCATCATCTTCTCGACGGGAGATAGACCCTCCTACGTACACGGCTTCAACCGTCGGGTCGGCGGCCAATATGCCAAGAATAAGGTGGAGCGTCTCGCGGGGTAATTTGGGAACTTCACTCATATAGACACATGTTGAGAGCGAGTGTACTCTCAATGAAATTGCCGGTAATCCTGCGATGCGAACTCAACGACTTGCCATTCAAGAGATCAGTAGAACCCACCCCATTGGCATTGTCGAGCCTTCGGATTTTGTGTACCAGCCAAGCGGAGAGATCTCCACCGAAGAAGTCTTTGCGGATCCGCGCTTCAGCCTTTTCTGCTTTGACCTCGATAACAACACTGCGCTGTTTGTCGAGTGCGCGGATCCTGAAGCCGTTGAAAAAGCACCCTTCTATTACCAAAGCCAGGTCGAAAACGCCGTCGGATTGGTATCAATGCCGATCGAGGCATTTCATCAAATTGCGGCCACTGTGCCTGAGCCAGAAAACGGGATCATTCTTGTTCACAGTGTAGGGCGATGCGGGTCCACGCTCATTAGTAAGGCGTTTCAAGCCATTCCGTCCGTGCACAGTCTCTCGGAACCCGATGACTTGACCCAGCTTGCCCTTCTGCGTGGACTAGGCAAAGCGACTGATGAAAGCATCACCCAACTCTTTGAGAGTTCGCTGAAATGGAGATGCAAGCCGAGGGTCGGTGAACCAGCCAAAAGTGTCGCCATAAAGACAAGAAGCGAAGTCTTGGTATTAGCGGACCTGTTAGGCCCCAGGACCTCCCACTGCAAGCACCTCTTCCTCTACCGCGACGCCGTCGCCTGGATGCGAACGATCTTCAAAGGTTTCAGTCCTGAGAGGGATGTTTACGACTCCGACCTCAATGAAAAAATGGAGACCGGTTGGGCGCGAATGTTGCCCCTTGTCAGGGGGTCAAGAAAGGAGGGTCAACCGATGAATCCGGTTCAAATCCGAATCATGGCTTGGATCAGTTGCCTAGAGTCTGCGTTAAAACTGCAGTCGTTGGGCATACCTCTTTGCCCTGTTCGCTTTGAAGATCTCACCGCTCAACCCGAATCGATTCTTCGGCAAGTTTTCGATTTCTGCGCCCTTGCCGATGTCGATTTCACCAAGATCCAAGCCGTGTTGGAGCGAGACTCTCAAGCTGGGACAACTTACGCTCGCGAGCTTCGAAAGACCCAAACCCGACAACTCACCCCTGATCTTGAGCAAGATATCCATCACCTTCTCGCCACTCGGCCGATGATACAATCTCACGACTTCGTGGTACCGGGATCTCTCCGACCGTAGCAGACGTGAAAACTCTATCTGCCAAGAGACGCCCAGACCATTTGCCCACAGACGACGAAAAGCGCTTGGGCCAGGATGAGTGGAAGCAATGAACGAGTCCGAGAGAAGATGATGCAATAGATCAGGGTGGTGGTTCCGCTAAGAACGATGCTCCAGACGCCAGCATAAACGCTCGTCAAGCAGCCAATTGCCAGTGCCCCCACAATCGCCCATTCCGTTCCACCAAATAGCTCTTCGAGTCGGGTGACGAAGTACGCCGTAAAGACGAGTTGCATTCGCATCGCGGCGATCAACGAAACGGCCCCCAAGGCTATCCAACTGCCTGGAGAATGGCGTGCCAATCCATCGGCCGAAATCTTCAACACAGAGGCGCTAGGCGTCATAAAATGCGTTACTGCCAAATGCAGAAACAAGACCCCAAATGTGATCGCAACGACTCGCCAGACCTTGTCTTTGACAATGCCAAACGATTCAAATGAATCCCCCGATTGCCAAATGATGAGAGCCATTACGCCGATGATTCCAAGGCTACTCAGGACGCTTGAGACGCGCTGAGCTTCGCGCGATGCCTCGACTGCCGGGCGGTACAAAGTGAGTTGACTGTGAATAATCGGAACCACGCGCCACAGCAAAACCACGCCAAGCTCAATCCATAGCGCCTTTTTGCGATCAAGGGTCTTCACGCCACTATCTTAAACCTTCCGAATTTTTATCGTATTGGTGAGCCTCAGCAAAGCATAAAGAGCGACCAACACACCAATCCAAATGAAGCTTCGATCACCTAGACTCATCAAAAACGGAAGACAGAGGGCAAACCAGAATGCCGTCCGAGTGCTACGAAAAATGCCGAAGCCTGCTCCAAGCAGCAGGACGGCAACCACTATGAACGCCCAATAGAACTTCACCATGCTTCCATCGGAAATCCGGAGAGGAATATTCAGAATGCCCAGAAAGGTGTAAATATGTTCGACCGAATACTCAGGCTTTGGATGCTGTCGAGACAATTCATACATGAACTGATGCATGGTCAAGGCATCCATTCCGGCAAGCACCATCACGATCGCGAACAGGATTACGCACGACCCAACAACCTGATCACCCCAAAACCTAACTTTCCCCTCAACAGCCATATTGCCTGCCGCTATTATAGGTGCGGCCACTGCCTCATAAATCCACTGATCGCACCGCTAGCCACAACCGCAACGTGGGCGCCCTTGCGGTTGCGCGAGAAGAGACTCGGATCAGGGTTGAATAGTAACTTTGGCTTTCGCTGTGTGACCCAGGGTGTCTTTGGCGGTGATAACCACGTTCAGATTTATTCGAACGGACGAAGTCTTTACCGGGAACGTGACGGAGGATTGGCCAGCAGGAACGGTGACCCCCAGAGGTACCGATGCCGAACGATCGCTCGAACTTAGAGTAATCACAAAGCCACCGTTTGGAGCCAAACCATTGAGCTTTACCGTGCCACGAGCGGATGTCCCCCCATGGATGGAGGTGGGAACCACCGTGACCGCAGTAAGAAACGCTGGAGCGATGCGCAACTGGGTTGAAACCGTCAACCCATAAGTAGCGTTGATGGTTGCAACGGTTTCCGTGCTCACCGCCGCAGTAAGCACAACAAACGTCATCGCCGATCGCCCACTCGGAATCGTTACAGAATCTGGGATCTCAACACTTGAGCTATTCGAGTTTAGCGACACCTTTACACCACCAGGCGGCGCAAATCCGCTCAGAGTCACCACCCCAATGACACCCATGCCCCCGTAAGTAGAACTCGGATTCATACTGACCGACGACAAAGATAGCGACGAGACCAACAACGGAGCCGTACATGTGACAGCTCCCGCGTGAGCAGTAATAACAACCGAGACATCGGAATCGACTGTCGTCGTCTGCACGGTAAAGGATGCGGAGGATTGGCCATCGGCAATCGTCACCGAGGATACGACACTGGCAGCCGGGTTATCACTCTTGAGACTGACGGAAATGCCGCCTTGGCCCGCTGGACCGGAAAGAGCGACGGTACCTGTCACCGTTTGGCCACCCGGTATGGTCGAGGAACTCAAGGATATTGCCTGCAGTTCACTGGGCGTGACAGTGAGAGTCGCATTGGCAGAAGAACTCCCCAGTGTCGACGAAATTTGAACTGGGGTCGATGCAGAAACGATCTTCGTAGAAACATTGAACCTAGCCGACCGTAGTCCGGTAGGCACGAGTACGTTCACAGGAACCGCCGCAATAGTATTCAAACTTCTGAGTGAAACTTTTACGCCAGGACTAGGTGCCACACCGTTGAGCGTAACGGTAGCCATAGACGAGGCCCCGCCACTAACGGTTTCAGGATTCAATGCCAATGACATGATCGCCAAGGGATCAACTTCAAAACCTGCTGTCACAACCGTTGACTGGTAACTACCACTGATCAGACAAACCACAGCTTTGCTCTGGACAGAAGTTTTGACAGTAAAGGTTGCAGTCATGTTGCCAGCGGGAACCTTAACTGAAGTCGGAACGGTAGCCGCCTTATTAGAGCTTTTGAGAGTGACCAACACACCGCCTAAAGGAGCGCTGCCATTCAGCGTCACCGTTGCGACTGAAGATGCTGGCCCAACAACGGTGCTCGGACTAAACGTCAGCCCAACCAAAGTTGCTGGAAGAACTGAAATCGAAACTGTTTTGGCAGCGGACGCCAGCGAAGCGGTCACTGTGACAGTAGTCAACGCCGAGACTCCGCTGGTATTAATCGTAAATGGGGCAGAAAGACTTCCTGACGCAATAGTCACCGAAGCCGGAACGGTTAGAGCCGAGTTATGACTGGTTAGGGAGATTGTAACTCCACCAACTGGAGCGGGGCTGGTGAGTGTGACGGTTCCCTGAGCTTGGTTTCCACCGGTCACCTGGGTGGGGGTAGCAGATACCGAAAGAAGCGATGCTGGCGTCACCGTCAGAGTGGTCTTGACAGCGACACCATTGATCGCCCCACTTATGTTTACGGCCTTTTGTGTAACGACTGGAGTCGTCTGAACGCTAAAGGTCACCGATGATTGCCCACCAGCGATTGTGATTGAACCCGGCACCGATACTGATGGATCATCGGTCGCCAGCAACACGGGCAAACCTCCCGACGGTGCAGCGCCACTTAGCGTTAAGGTTGCCTCAGATCTCAAACCTCCCGAAACCTTGGTTGGGTTAAGACTGATAGAAGCCGGAACAACACTTGAAAAAGCGACGATCCCCGTCGAAGCAGCGACATAGAGTGTCCCGTTAGCGGCCAAGGCAGGCGACGCCTGATTTGAATTGGTTACGTTTACTTTCCATTTCACCTGGCCGTTTGTGCTCAACGCATAAACATTGGTATCCGAAGCACCGAGATAGATGGTGCCATCTGCCCCAATCGCAACCGAGGATTGAATGGTGTATTGAGTTCCGCCTGCAGTTGACCCGTTCTGAAATGTCCAGTTCAACTGACCTGTACTGCTGATCGAGATGAAGGTCCCAAAGGAAGTGCCTACGTATATCGAACCGTCCGGACCGATGCCTGGAGATGAAACGAACTGTGGAGAATACGTAGCGGAACTTCCCGTGTTATAGGACCACCGATAGCCCAAATTCGGGGTGAAGGCATAAACACTTCCGTCACCAGAATAGACATAGACCTTTCCATCTGGCCCGATTGCGGGGGCACTTTGGATGTATCCATCTGTCAAAAAGCTATTCACAGTGGATCCATCCGCCGGATTTAAGGCGTAGATCGCATTATCGTCTGACCCAACGTAGATGATTCCATTGGGGCCAACGGCGGCCGAAGAAACGATTGCGGCCGTGTTAATGGACCACTTTAACGTCCCGCTCGACAGCACGGCAAAAAACTTGCCTTTTGTCGCCGAATCCAGATACTCACCAAAGTAGATCGTTCCGTCACTGCCAATTGCAGGCGAACCATAGATCGATCCCGAAACGGCATATGACCACCTGAGAACACCTGTCGCTCCGTTAATCGCGTAGAGATTGTGGAGATCGCACACATACACGGTTCCGTCGATGCCAACGGCAGGCGAGGAATAAACGGTCGATGAAGTCAAGAAAGTCCATCGAGAAAGACCTGAAGCACTATCTAGTGCAACAAGATTCTGGCCGGAACCGACATAGAGCATGCCGTTGCTTCCCAGCGCCGGGGAAGAAAAATTTGTGTCAGGAAGCGCCGAGAAGAACTTAATATTGCTTGTCGCTCCCGAACCTGAGCTGAAGCCAGAGTTAAGCGAATTACCCCGAAACTTCGACCACCCAGAATTCGATAACTGGGCTGCGGCGATGACAGATGAGGCCAGGATGACGACAGAAAGCAAGACTCTCGCAAATAGCGATGAAGACATCTCAGTAAATTTATTCAAAAAGTTCCCCGGGGGTGTCTCAGCGAGAGCGACACTTCTAACTCAGAAGAGGGTTAGAGCCTCTTTTGCAATCTTTGACGGTGATTATCGGATTTCAAGGGGCGTAAGACCGAGCGGGCCTGATGGGGATAATTTCCATCGTCCCAAGCATCGCATCGCAACTGCCACCGATGACGTATACATTTCGACCATCGGAAATCGCCGTGTGGTCGTATCGCGGATGTGCCAGAGGGTTTGCCGCAGTCCACGTATCCGTCGCCGTGTCGTATATTTCGATAGAATTCGTCGGCGAGTAGTGGTACCCGCCCAATACTGCGACTCTGCCATCGTTCAGTTGCACCGAAGCATGTCTTGCACGCGCCACCTGCATCGACGCTACCTGTCTCCACTCCCCTGAATTTGGTTCAAAAATCCATGCTGAGTTGTTTGGCTTTAGAGGCGAGTTAGGAGTTGGCTTTGAGCTAAAGCCCCCCGTCATTAATAACCTTCCGTCCCCAAGCACAGCGATCGAAGCCATATAGCGTCGAAATGGAATCTTAACCAATCCACCCGTTTTCAAAGTAGCGACGGCGGTGGCCTTGCTTTCTTTCGAGGCGCTGCTTTCTGCAAAAGCAGATGGAATGACGGCAGCTAACGATGCGCTAGTTGCGCCAATAATGACCTGTCTTCGAGAGAGCATTTTCCCCAATTACAATTCCTCCGTAACACACAAGAGATCGCCCTAAAGGTTGGATGGATGCGATGGCTGCGATTATAGGCCGATGCGAACGACATCCTCGAAACAGTAGGTCCTAAGGATGTTGACTTGAAAGCCAATTACTTTTAGATCGTGTATGATAGCACGGTTTCTGAAGGTTCCTTGTTCATACGGATCGAACACAGATCATCTTCGGACCAACAATTTCCAGAGTGTGTGAACTATGCCAACCAGCTTTTTGCTTTCGATTCCCCACTTTAGCGGCCCATCGTCGATCCCTGGCTATTTGAATCGATATTTCGTAGAATCTTTCAGCCAAGATTTCGACCAGACGGTGAGTATCAGCCAATCAGGTGGCGCGGGGGCTGGAAAGGTAACTTTCAATACCCTCTCCCTCACCCTTACCAATGATCCGTCGCTAGCACTCTTGTTTGAGTACCTGTGTTCAGGATCGCCACTGTCATCGAAAGCTACCCCCATGATCTTGGTAGCGGTCGATGTATCCGGCGATAGAGCTGTGAGATTCCAGCAGTACACATTCGGCATCTCCGCGCTGAAGAGTATTAACTACAGCTCTGACTATATGAGCCTCACCGTCTTAATTGAAGTTGGGCAATTTAACATCAAGACATGGCCCATTTCACAAAATGGAGCGACTCCACCGAACTTCGTCGAAGCAGGTTGGGATCGAGTGGCTAATAAGTCCTGGCACATCCCCCTCTAGTCCCTGTTGTCTACAGCCACCAAGCAAGCTAACCCTTCCCCTCCCAAGGCCCTCAGCCTGGTCTGCTTAATCCCAGCCCAGTCTGCAAGCCTGGTGACCAGCACGAGCTTCTCCAAAGAACGCGCCGTACACCAAACCTAATCCGGTTTGCCGACGGCAATCCTCTCCAAACAGCGAAGGCATGCCCCGTCGACGGGGCTTGCCTGGTAATCGATGGCACAGAGCATTCCTTCCCTGAAAGGGATGCGTCCGGAAACGCTGGAGAACATCATGCTATGGCACCAATGTCTCCACCCCATGCATGCAATCACCGAACGGCCAGGGACGGAACACCTTCGGTGTACGAATGCGTGCCGCGCTGGGTACCAGGCTAGCCCCGTCGACGGGGCAAGCCTTCGCTTTTTGCAGAACATCGCCTTTGGCGAACCGGATGAGGTCAAGGAACGGGGCCATTCACTCCAGTAGCCCCAGAGGGGCGCCCCTATACCAGCCCAGGCTGCAAGCCTGGTGACTCCAGACAACCAAGACCCCAAGCCCCCAAGCCCCCAAGCCCCCAAGCCCCAACGGGGCGACATATACCCGTCGGGGCATCGCCCCGAACGCTCCCGGTTATGCAACGAAAAAGTCCAAATCCAGACCCTTTCTGAACTCGTTTGACTTCTTCAAACGTCACATCTCCATTTGAGAAATCGATCCACCGACTCCTCATCGAATCATCACGGATGCTGTACTATCCTAGATATAGTCATGGAGTCAGGGACCACGGGCGTTGCTTTGCGAGAGATTGAACTCTCGGCGGAAGAGCTTCTTGAGTTCAAGACCAAAAAACGACAGCGAGCAGTTTCGCGTCTTTTCCTGGGGTTGGCCTACGCTATCATCGGATTCATTCCGCAATGGGCGAATGGTCACAGGTCCCCACCACTCTTGACTACCTGGACCGGACGGGCGATTGTCCTAGTCTGGCTTGCTATCGTGAGTCTATTCGTGTTGCTTTGGTGGTCAAATGACCGTGCGGCAAGGGCAATCCAATCATGCCGATTTCGATACACTATGCTCCCCGAGGGCCTGCAATTAGTCATTGAACATGACGGCAAGAGGAGACATGGCAAAAACTTCCCATACATCATCCCGTGGTGGCGAGTCGTAAGCAAGATCGACGAATCGAACCATGTCCAACTCAACCCACCGGACGAATCCAGTCCATACAAAGTCCCCGCCAAATGCTTCGACAACGACGATGTTCGTGCCCTTTTCACCCGCCTCGCCTACCGAGGCTAATTCGTCTGACCTTAGCTAGAGCAGAATCTTGACGCCACTCGGGCTAATCCGAAAAGTCACCATCGGCCCAGCCACCAAACCGACATTGCCAGGCGCGTAAAGCCCCCGAGAGGCAAACTCGTCTCGAATCGAATCCCCGTAATAAAACACCTGCCCGGTATACGTGCCCACATTGAGGTACTTGGGATCCTTGCTGAGAAACTGGAGAATGTCGAATTCGGTCTCTACTGATTGGTGCGGCTTAATCGTCTCGAAGTTTTCCAGACTGGCCACAGCATGAATGTGGTGAATCATGTTTGGGTCGCTTTGTGCCGCCTTCGGGAACGTCATCCCAAAGGCCGAATACGCACCGTCAACCAGCATTGACACCGGCTTCTCCGTCATGTTTCGAACCTCAAATCGAGCAAACCCGTACTCGAGCATTGTGCGGTTTTGGTGGGGCGAAATAGAAATATCGATCCCAGAATTACCTCTTGGAACAGGAACTACAGATGCCGTTCGAAGGTACGACGGTTGGGTGATTTGAGACTCATCAAACATGTGACTGCCAAGGCGCGCGGCGGCATAACCTAAGGCAATGCTGAATACGAAAATGCAGGCAACGACGCCACTGAGGATTTTCGCCCAAGTTGGAAATCGGGTCACTGCCTCATAAAAAGGTCTAGGGCGATCAGAACTCGATGCCCGACCAATCGCAACAATGAATGGCAGGCCGATTGTCAGGGCCACCAGGGCAAGCACAAGGTAGGAAATGTGTAGCCGCAACGCCGTGAAACTCCACGCTAACTCTAGGAAAGCGAGCGCAGAGTTTAGTAACGCTTTTGACGACCTCACACTTTCAGTATATGGTGGGTTCGTGCTTCAGAGGGGTGTCAGTTTGAAAGTTGGTTGCTAGGGCATTACGTTTAGTGGAAGCCCTTGTTCGAAGGTAGCCCGTCATAGATTGCCCTACCCGAGGTGACTGCCAGCACAATACGGCAAAATTGCACGACATCGTGAATAGTGCCATGCAGATCGATTGCTAATGAGAGAATTGCTGCCGACAATCCGACTACGCCAAGAATGAGCTTCACTTTGGTGTTCATCGGCTTCACACACAAAGTTTACGACAAACAAAAATAGCCTCAGGCAGAACCTGAAGCTATTTGGAAATTGGTGGAGAATAGGGGGCTCGAACCCCTGACCTCTTCCATGCCATGGAAGCGCTCTCCCAGCTGAGCTAATTCCCCTTGGAGGACTACATTAAACCGCAGAATGACCTTCAGGATCAAGGCTTGGGACTAACTTGGCGTATTCCTTCTTTCAGCCACACCTGACGGATCAGTTCGTAGCGGTCGAGTTGCATGCCGGTGTAGACGCAATTGCTGGTGCTGAAGATGTACCCATCAGCTTTCATTCCGCTCTGAAGGGCGTATCGAGCCGATTCGATGCACTCTTCGTCGGTGCCGGTTTGCAGCTTGCCGCAGTCCACGTTCCCGCAGACGCAGACCTGATCGCCGACTAGGCGAACGACTTCTGCGATGTCGACTCCGCCTTGTGGGTCCAGCGAGTGGAGGGCGTGAGGATTACAGCCGACAAGCCGATCGAGGATCGGCATGATGTTGCCGTCGGTGTGCTTGATCACGTAGAAATTGCGATCCCGATATTCCTTGACGATACGGTTCAGGTGCGGAGTGATGAATCGATCGAACCAGGGCAGAGGCAGGAAGCTGCCGGTGTTGAAGCAGTAATCGGAGCAGAGGGCGAAGCCATCGAGGGCACCGTGCTGCTGCAAGCGGTCGGCGCGGCGAACGTGATTGTCCACACTTCGGATTGCTTCGACATCGACCTCTTCCGGCGTTTCCGACATGCGGATGCTCATGTCCTCCATGCCCTGCCCGTTGGGGATGGCAATGGTCGGATCACCGTGCATCATCAAGTAGTACTTGCCGTTATCCAAGGCTCGAATTTCGTCGAGCAGCTTCATCTCTTCCTCGACGCCGCCCGGATTGGGATGCACAAAGATAGCGTCGTGCTCGTACTTCTCGGCGGTATCAAAGAAGATGCGGGCGGAGTCTTTCCGGTGAAGTTGCCGCTCCGTTTCGGTCATCTGTTGCCATTGGGAGTACTCCCGGTGGCTGGGATGAACCTTGCCAAACGCCTCCATCGTTAGGAAGAAGACCAATTCAAAATGAGGCACTCGGCCGGGGATAGGTCGTCGTTCGAGTGCGGCGATAAAGCGCTCGCGAGGCGTCAGTTTGTCCAACTGCACGATGTTTTGATTATGGTGAGAAAACCCTGCCAATTTTCAGGCTCAAACGAACCTGCCGAATAATCCAAATTCATGGCATGGGTGTCGGTATTTGCAGGCCTCACGCGAATTTCGGTCCGTATTTGCCAGTGAATCGAATTCCAGCATACAAAAACAAGAAGGCCGAATTCATCCATCCTCCAAGCAATAGGCTCAGGATTCCGAGAACAACAAGCAGTGTCAATCCTTTCCTTACATACCGCCGAAGGCTCGAACCTGCGTAGATGCACGTAACCCCCAGCAGGATGTGGATGAAGAATACGACCACTAACGTTCGACCATCGTGGAACGGAGATGGGAACCAATAGATATGGTCGAGCATTTTCTCGTACCGAAGGTGCTCAAGTGCCGATACCGGTATCTGCACCCCGTCGCGTAGTTTCGGCTTTGGAGGTGACAAATAATCGAGCGCAACAAACGATGCGATCAGCTCAAAGGCACCACTGATCGTCATGAGCCAACTCACCAAGCTGTCCGGTGGAAATACGGTCGGACTTTCAGGATGCGATGGGGGAACAGGCATTGCCACAATGATAGGACGAACGATCGGACAAAAACAGCCTGAGAGCTTTTTATGATTCGCGCGGGCGAGCCCGTCGTTTTCTAGAGTGCAGCGCCTTTGGCAAATGGCGAGCGATGGGTGCTTTTGGGGGATACTTGACGCTGGGAGTGAACCGTCGGGCGAGCGGTTCCGAAATCAATTTCGGGATCAGATCAAACTGCACCGACCAAGAAAACGACATCCTTTATGACGAAGTCTGATGTACTCGATTGGCTTGCTAGAGACCGCCTCGTGCCTGTGGTGCGAGCCCCATCCGAGGAAGAGGCAAACCGAGTTGTTGAAGCACTTATTGAAGGCGGCATCAACATCATTGAGGTCACGACAACCGTGCCGGGAATGCTTGATATCATCCAAGCCCTTTCAAGACGTTATGGCAACAAACTGCTGATCGGAGCCGGTACCGTGCTCGACCCCGAGTCGGCGTGTACGTGCATCGAAGCCGGTGCCAAGTTCATCGTGAGCCCTGGTTTCGACCAGCGAACGGTTGCGATCTGCAACCGACTCGGCGTGGTGGTCGCCCCTGGGGCGCTGACGCCAACAGAGATTCTAACGGCCTGGCACGCCGGTGCCGATATCGTCAAAGTCTTCCCCTGCGATGCATTGGGTGGCCCCTCGTATATCAAATCCATCAAGGCGCCCTTGCCTCACGTCAAAGTGATGCCGACGGGTGGTGTGACCCTTGAGAATTTGCCCGCGTTCTTGAAGGCAGGAGCCATCGCCGTCGGCGTGGGAACCAGCCTTGTTGACCTCAGCCTTGACCACGCCACACTTGTCGCACGCGCAAAAGCGTTCGTGGCCGCCTCTTCACGCTAAGCACTTAATCCTATGAACTCTGCCTTTTTCAATGCTCATCACTCTCCGATCGGCGCATTTGCCACATTTACATTGGGAATGAAGGGCCCGAAAGGCGGCCTCGGGCTTGAACTTGGCGGCCCTGCCGACGAAAGTGTCTATGTCGGCGTTGAGGACCGCGAGGGAGGACGATTCCAAGCCTTACCCTTCTTTGGCGGTCCCCATATTCCGGCGTCCGACTATGACGTCGAAGGCCTCAGTGACCTCGCCTATCAAAGCGCACTTCGTCCGTTTGCCGATTCGGATATCCACCGAAACTTCGGTGCCGCCGTCGATGAATGGTCAGCTGGCGACCTGAATTTCAAGATCTATTCTCCGCCAAGGCCCGTCCCAGCACCTGAAGCGGAAGACGCAAAAGGTGTCCTAGCTCCTTCCCTGTTGGTGGAGTTGACTCTTGATAATCGTGAAGGAACGGTTGAACGACGCGCGTTCTTTGGCTATGCCGGATCAGATCGCACGGTTGGCATGCGTCTCTTGGATCGAGATGGGCTCACTGGAGTCGGGCAGGGCACTTCGGTGGCTATTGCCACTGCCGATGCCAACACCTACGCTGGCCTTGCATGGCAGCCAGAAGCGGTTCTTCAACCTAAATTGGCAGAAAACCTGGGATTCATGCTCGGCAGCATCGGCATGATCGTGGGAACGGTTCCCGCAGGAGAGGTACGAACATTTCGATTGGCTATCGCTTTCTTCCGTGAAGGAACCGCGACCACGGGTCTGAAAACCAGATATCTGTACAGGCGCTGGTTCGACACCGTAGAAGATGTCCTTGCCCATACCCTTTCCAAAGCGGACTCCCTTATAGATGAATCTGTAGCCTTTGATCGCCGAGTCCTGACTTCCCTTTCCCCGGATCGGGCATTCATGGCCGCCCATGCGATTCGGTCCTACTTCGGCTCGACGCAGTTGCTTGAACGAGAAGATGGGAAACCTCTCTGGGTAGTGCACGAAGGCGAGTACCGAATGATGAACACCTTCGACCTAACCGTCGATCAGGCATTCTTCGAACTCGCAATGAACCCTTGGACGGTTCGAAACGTGCTCGACCTTTATGTCGAAAGGTACGCCTACGAAGATTCAGCGCGATTCCCAGATCAGAGTGAACTCCATGCAGGAGGAATCGCCTTTACCCATGATATGGGCATCGCGAATGCTTTTGCACGCCCTGGACGCTCGGGCTATGAGCAAGCAGGACTGACCGGCTGCTTCTCCTATATGTCGAGCGAAGAACTGCTCAACTGGGTCCTCACTGCCGGGCTTTACGTCCACGCCACCAACGATGTCTCATGGGCTACTGGACATGAAAAGACACTACTTGCCTGCCTTACGAGTCTGGAAAACCGGGACAATCCCGATCCTTCAAAACGAAACGGCGTGATGGCCCTTGATGGTGCCCGTTGTGAAGGCGGGAGTGAAATCACAACCTACGACAGCTTGGATGCCAGCTTGGGGCAGGCACGAAACAACCTGTATCTCGCCGTCAAGGGTTGGGCTGCTTACCTGTTACTTGAAGGAATGCTCAAGAGCATCGGTCATTCCTACGCTGCAGCCCGAGCACGCACTCAGGCTGTGCGAGCAGCCGCGACAGTGGTTGCCGCCAAAGACGCGGATGGCACGCTGCCTGCAGTAATCGGTGAAGGCGTCGATGCGAGAATCATTCCCGCCATTGAAGGGCTTGCCTATCCGTCCGTCGTGGGTCTCGCCAACGACTTTCCTGAGTTACTTGAGACTCTGCGACATCACTTCAAGTCCGTGCTGCAACCAGGGGTGTGCCTCTTCCCCGATGGTGGATGGAAATTGAGTTCCACAAGTCGTAACTCCTGGCTCAGCAAGATCTATCTCTGCCAATACGTATCCGAAATCGTGTTCGGCGAAGCACCCGACGCCCTAGCCG
Organism: uncultured Armatimonadota bacterium; assembly: GCA_903833215.1. Lineage (GTDB taxonomy): Bacteria > Armatimonadota > Fimbriimonadia > Fimbriimonadales > Fimbriimonadaceae > Fimbriimonas. The sequence continues at coordinate 9,141 of CAILEM010000009.1, read as the reverse complement.
ACCAAGCTCACGTCTCCTGGCTCCTCGACGAAGACAATATCTACTTCGCCTGGAGCGACCAGATGGTCGCCGGCAAAGCCGAAGGCAGCCGCTATTATCCCCGTGGGGTCACCAGCATCCTGTGGTTGGCCGAGGGCCATGATCCACTTGCGCATATCCGCAGTTTGTTGACTGGGAACTAGAAACAAGCTCGAGTCTCCAGCCACCTCCGAGAGCACCAAGGGTGCGGTCAATAATAGCGAAGGGCAGCGCCCTGGTTGCAGGCGAACACCAACACACCCAGAGCCCTGTCAGGGCGATCCATCTTGTCGGTGGGCGCTGCCCATCGACCTTCCTGCTCACGACAGGAGGCCAAACACAGGACATCTAGGATGGTACCCATGGTGATGAGGACCGGTCAACGGGACAGCTAATCACCGTTTCTTACTAGAAAAGCCCGCTAATCTTACCGTTATCGTCCACATCGATCAGGAACGCCGTTGGGGTTTTCCCTAGGCCGGGCATCAGCATGATCTCGCCGCAGATGGCGACGAGGAAGCCGGCTCCGGCAGAGAGTCGGACCTCTCGGACGTGCAGATTGAAGCCCTTCGGCTCATTAAGAAGAGTCGGATCATCGCTGACGCTGTACTGGGTTTTCGCCACACACACGGGAAGATCCCCAAAGCCGTTCTTGCGGAACCACTCCAGATTCTTTCTTGCCTTGTCCGAGACTTCGACATTTTCGCCGCCATAGACCTTCTTCACAATCGCCCGCAACTTGTCTTCGGCGGAATCCTCGGAGGAATAGATCGAATGAAATTCGGATGGCTGGTCGGCGATCTCCACAACCAGGTTGGCCAAATCCTCACAGCCAGTTCCGCCACCACCCCATGGATTGCAGGTCACTGCCTTCACACCGATCTCAGCGCACATGCTGATCAGCTGGCTGTGGTCGTCCATCGCATCCTCGGCCCGGCGATTGATCGCCACAACGACAGGAGGGCCATAGCTCTGCAGATGGCGAATGTGTTGCTTAAGGTTACCAACACCAATGCTAAGGTCCCCGCCACCATGGTGCTGGAGAGCACGGATCGTGGCCACGAGCACGATCGCATCGGGTCCGCGGCCTAACCTTGGGCACACGATGTTCAAGAATTTCTCGGCACCCAAATCGGATCCGAAACCGGCTTCAGTAACGGTATAGTCGGCGAGACCGAGCGAGCACTTCGTGGCAACGATAGACGAGCAGCCGTGGGCGATGTTTCCAAATGGGCCGCCGTGGACGATGGCAGGTCCACCTTCCATTGTCTGGACAATGTTCGGACGAATTGCGGATACCAGCAGCGCTGCCATCGCTCCGTTAGCTCTCAACTCACTCGCTGTGACCGGCTGCTTCTTTCGGTTCTGCCCCACGACGATGGAACCGAGGCGACGCTTCAAATCTGAGAGCGAAGTCGAGAGACAGAGAATTGCCATGATCTCGCTGGCGGGAGTGATGACAAATCCGTCTTCGCGCATGACGCCATTGTTGCGCCCGCCAAGGCCGACGATAATGTCACGAAGAGCGCGATCATTCATGTCGACCGTTCGCGGCCAAAGTGTTCCGCGCGTGTCGATATCAAGCTCATTGCCGTTGTGCAAGTGGGCATCGAGCATGGCACTCAACAGGTTGTGAGCAGCAGCGATGGCTGGGAAGTCACCGGTGAAGAACAGGTTGATGTCCTCCATCGGGAGCACTTGGCTGTAGCCGCCACCGCACGCACCACCTTTGACACCAAAGATCGGGCCGAGCGCGGGTTCTCGAGTGGCTGGAATCGCTTTCTTTCCAATCTTTTGTAGACCTTGGGCCAAACCGACCGTCACCGTTGTCTTCCCTTCGCCAGCCGGAGTTGGACTGATAGCGGTAACCAGGATCAGTTTGCCGGTACCGTTCTCCGAAAGTCGGCTAACGGCTTCCTGTGTGAGCTTCCCCTTGTAGTGGCCAAGAGGTTCAAAATCTGCGTTGGAAAGACCGAGGTCGTGGGCGACGTCCGTAATTGGGCGGAGGACTGCGTTCTGGGCGATGTCTAGGTTGGTCATGATTCGTGCCGAAATAGATGCTGGCTCTAAACCGGACCATACTGCAATCCCCCACCCGCCCGATGTCATGGGTTCCGACGACAGTTTGAAAAGTTCTACCGAGATATGCTGAACGAATGTTCAACGTGCTCTTCATCAATGGTTCCCTCGGTGGAAATACTGGCAACACCGCGGAACTATTGGCGCTGACAGAAGAGTTCCTTTCTGCCGAATGTAAGATCACCCACCTGGAACTCATTCGAGAGCCCTCTATCGATCGGATTCTAGAGCTTTGCAGTCAAGCGGACGCATTTATCTTTGGCACTGGCACCTACTGGGATTCCTGGGGATCGCCGCTTCAGCGATTTCTTGAAATGACTGCCCACACAGAAGGAATGGATTATTGGTTTGGCAAACCGGTTGGCGTCATCGTCACCGCCCATGCCGTAGGTGCCAAGTCAGTGCTGTCTCGCTTGCTTGGGGTGTTGAATGTATACGGCATGATGATTCCACCGCTCGCCGGTCTCGCCTACACATGGTCAAACGAAGCGGCATTGGTCAGCGCACCCGACCACCTGCAACGGGAGCTTTGGACTCCGAAGGATGTCGAAGTCATCGGACACAACTTGCTCGAGATGCTCAAAGGAACCCGAAACTGGTTCAGTTGGCCAACCTGTGAGGGCCGCAGTGGCGAAAAGTGGCTCTACGCCTTTACAAATCGAGAACAGTGATCAAGGTCAGTTTTCAAGCTTCCAAGTCACAGTTTGAGTGGCATGCTCGCCGGGCTTAAGCGTTTTTAATGGACCGGTGAGTTCCAGCTCGACGTACTTCAATGGGTCGCCACTGGCGTAGACCTCAAGGAATTTTCCGCCATCAACGTACTTGCCGGGCAGCTTTTTCACACTGGTGGAGAATGTCGTCTTGCCGAATTTTGCCGTGAGGATTCCCTTCCGAGATGCTGAACCAAGCTTGAATCCACCTCTTGTATTGCGGTGGACTTCAAGCACGCCATTCTTGACTGTGGCAAATTTGCCATCAATCGATTGGTTGTCGTAGGGTTCCCACCCGTTTGGCATTTCTTTCGTCACTTCAATGGGCACTGTCACGATGTCTGGGTTATCTACCTGCGTAATCTGCCAAAGAGCCAATTCCTGATTGACTGAAGCGGTATTGAACATCTGGTTCTCGATTTTCACGATCGGTCGATTCGCATCCAGGGTGATTCGTCGGGTGAATCGAACCCCTGATTTCTCACTCGCCTGCCCTGTGATAACCAAAGTTTGACCTTCGATGTGGGCTGGGTAGGGAGCACCGTCGAGCATTGGATCAGGCGGCCAACCCCACAGAGATTGGGGTGCTGGCCAAATCTTGTCTCCCCCATAGTTCACCCACTGGCCGGGCTTTGTTCGAAAAGGAGTAGAGCCACTCAACCCCACGTTCTCCCAAAGTACGTTGGCAGAACCTTGGCGAGCGAATCGCATGATTCGGCCGATCTTTGGAACATAAATCAGTTCAGCTTGCCGATTGGAAATTCGGAAGCAACCGGACCAACCCCGATATTCAACTTCCTCAATTCGGACCTCTGCACCCGCGACTCCCACCCAAGCAAGAACAACGCCGATCGCAGATATCCGTGTCATCGGCTTAGCTTGAGGAGTCCTCTTTACCGTCTCCCAGCGACAACAACATGCCGCCACCTCCGAGAGATTGCTGCTGCGAATAAGAGATGAGTTTCGCACGTGTGTCTTGTATGTCCAAGTTTCGCATCGAAAGTTGTCCAATTCGATCCTCAGGACCAAATTCCGATTCCCCACTTTCCATACTCAATCGCTCTGGGTGATAAGCCAAACCAGGGCCGGTAGTATCGAGAATGCTGTAGTCGTCTCCTCTTCGGAGTTCGATAGTGACCTCTCCAGTGACTAGACTCGCTATCCACCGTTGGACGCTGTCTCGAATCATGAGCGCCTGAGTATCGAACCAACGGCCTTCGTAGAGGAAGCGGCCAAGACGCCTGCCTTCGCTGCGATAGTTCTCGATCGTGCCTTCGTTATGGATGGCATTGACCAATCGCTCATAAGCGATGAATAGCAGAGCCATGCCGGGAGCTTCGTAGATGCCTCGGCTTTTCGCTTCGATAATTCGATTCTCAATCTGGTCGCTGCAGCCAAGCCCGTGGCGGCCACCGATCTCATTCGCCTTGAGTACGAGCGCAACCTGGTCTTCGAAGGCCTCTCCGTTGATAGCAACCGGCCAGCCCTCACGGAATTCGATTCGGACCTCTTCCGTCTTGATTTCGACCGTCGGATCCCAATACTTCACACACATGATCGGCTCAACGATCCGAATTCCCTTCGACAGGAGTTCTAGATCCTTGGCTTCGTGGGTGGCGCCCCAGATGTTTGCGTCTGTCGAATACGCCTTCTCTTTGCTATCGCGGTAAGGAAGCTTGCGAGCTTCGAGCCATTCACTCATTTCCTTTCGTCCCCCGAGTTCGGTGACAAAGGCCTTATCGAGCCACGGCTTGTAAATTCTTAGGTCGGGGTTGGCAAGCAAGCCATATCGATAGAATCGCTCAATATCGTTCCCCTTATAGGTGCTTCCATCGCCCCAGATAGATACTTCATCTTCGGCCATGGCTCGAACCAAGAGGGTCCCGGTTACGGCTCGACCGATCGGGGTTGTATTGAAATACGTTTTGCCCGCGCTGGTGATGTGGAATGCTCCGCACTGAAGAGCAACCAGACCCTCCCGAACCATTTCTGGTCGACAGTCGACTAAGCGAGCCTCTTCGGCACCATATTCCTTCGCTCTGCCGGGGACGCCTTCAACGTCAGCTTCGTCGTATTGACCAAGTAGGCCCGTATAGCAGTAAGGGATCGCCCCTTTTTCACGCATCCAGGCAACCGCGCAGGATGTATCAAGGCCTCCGGAGAAGGCGATGCCGACCCGCTGACCTACGGGCAAATCTGAGAGAATTCTAGACATGTATTAGTAATGGGTAAAAGCCCTAGAGCGTTTTTCGGAGTTCAACGTCCATCCGAGCCAGGTGCCAGACCCGCTGAACGTCGTTTTTGTGGCAGACGAGCACGGATTCATCGCTTGCAACGACGACCATATTACTCAGACCCAAAACGCCAACCGTCAAGTCTGGGTGCTGACTGATCACAACGCAATTATGGCTGTCAAAGGTAAGAACTCTGCCTTCGACAACATTGCCGTTCGGATCTAGCTCACGGGTTCTTTCCATCGCATCCCAAGTGCCGACGTCATCCCATTTGAAATCTGACCGAACGACAAATACGCGCTCAGCCTTTTCCATAACTGCGTAGTCGATCGAAATATTCGGCAAATCCTCAAAACTGGCAGTCGCCTGAGAAAGGTCACCCTTCTTGAGCGCTTCAGCAATCTGACCCACAGATTCATAAGCAGCGGGTTGCGCCTTTTCTAGCTCTTGTTTGAAGGTGGGGAGGGTGTAGATAAACATCCCGGAGTTCCAAAGGAAGTTGCCCGCCTCCAAGAACCGATCTGCGGTGTCGGCAGATGGCTTTTCCCGAAACGAGTGGGCTCGATACGCCAAACGCCCCTTGGCACTGGTCACTGTATTCGAATCATCAACTTCGATGTAGCCATAGCCTGTTTCCGGTCGAGTTGGCTCAATACCGATGGTAACGATGCCGCTCGTCATCTCAGCGATATCAAGTGCAGCACCAAGGCTCCCTAGAAACTGCTCCGTATCTCCTATGAGGTGATCTGCTGTGAGCACGGCGACGCTGGCGTCTGCCAAGTCATTTGCGGCGAGGTTCGCTGCGACCCAACAATGACCACCAAGAGTGTTCCGGCGAGTAGGCTCCGACCATACGTTCGCCTCAGGAACAATTTGAGCTTCGAGGATTGGGTCTCGCAAAGCTGAAGAGGCGGCAATATACACATTGTCTTTGCCAAAAAAGCCACTGACTCGCTCAACCGCTTCTTCCAACATCGTCATTGTTGGATGCGTCAAGCGGAGTAATTGCTTGGGTCTTCCGGGGCGAGAAAGGGGCCAGAATCGCTCGCCAGAGCCGCCGGCCATAATTACACAGATACGTTCTGGCACGCCTCTAAGTATTGCATGCCAAGACCAGGCAAAGCCTACGTAGCGTTTTAGGCATATTTTAGAGTTCCAAGCGCTCGATCCATTTTCTAAGACTTCTCATACGATTCATAGGACCAACGCCTTTATTGCCCCAACATTTATTAAGAACGAAGTATAATGCGTTAAGGGTCGTTCGACAATGAACCGGATGCGAAGCCTTTAGGGAAGGTTTCTGCACTGCCGCCTAATCCGCTATAAGAATGCTAATAACAATAGAAGGAACGGTTCGCACTCGGTCGAGGTCTGGGAAAGGTTTTTTTCGTGTCACCAAATGGCAAGAAGGACAATTCAAGGTCGAACTTCGATCCTCAGGATCTGATCCAAGCGCAAAGAACACCTTCAGCCATCAGCTTAGTTTCAAGCTTGATCGCCAATCTGGCAAATCATTCGTCGGTGCCGAAGTTAAAGGTAAGTCATTTATTCTTGGTGAAGTAGGCGAAGACAAAGCCAAACTGTTCCGATTTTCGGTCCTTTCTGTAGCTGGAATCGAAGTAAGTGGCGTTGTGAATGTCGTCTCGACCAACTAGGATTGCCTGAGTTCTCTCCGATCATTGCCTACTGGATTGGAAGCCCAGGGCGGATTAGTATAATTCGCATCTCACATGGAAACACACTCACGGATCTATGTTGCGGGACACACTGGACTTGTTGGTTCTTCAATCGTCAGGGAACTCCGAAAGCGGGGGCACTCCAACGTCATCTTGCGCACCCATCCGGAACTAGATCTTAGGGATCAGTCTGCGACTCAACTCTTTTTCGAAGGTGCACGGCCCGAATATGTTTTTTTGGCCGCTGCCAAGGTTGGAGGGATCCAAGCCAACAACACTTACCGAGGCGAGTTCCTTTTCGACAACCTTGCCATTCAGATGAATGTCATTGAGTCGGCGAGGCGAGTTGACGTTAAAAAGCTTGTGTTCCTTGGCTCCTCATGCATCTATCCAAAAGAGTGTCCACAACCCATTCGCGAGGATTACCTTCTGACCGGCCCCCTGGAAGCCACAAACGAGCCCTATGCGATTGCCAAGATTGCTGGCCTAAAAATGTGCGAGGCTTACCGTTCGCAATACGGCTTTCAGGCCATATCGGTCATGCCGACGAACCTATATGGCCCCGGAGACAGCTTTGATTTGCAGAACGGTCATGTACTGCCTTCGTTAATCCGGAAATTCCACGAGGCGAAAGTGAATGGATCAAGCGAGGTGGTGATTTGGGGGAGCGGACGACCAAGACGTGAATTCTTGTATTCCGAAGATTTAGCTGATGCGGTGGTCTTCCTGATGAATGTCTACGACGGCGATCAGCACCTCAATGTCGGGACTGGTGAGGATATCACCATTGCAGACCTGGCCAAGTTGGTGGGGGAAGTCGTGGGTTACTCCGGCAAAACTGTCATGAATGATTCGAAACCGGACGGGGTGTTCCGGAAACAGCTTGACGTATCGAAACTCAAGGCGCTCGGCTGGCAAGCCAAGACAAGCCTTCGGGAAGGCATTGTTCAAACCTACGAGTCGTTCCTAACCTCCAATCAATAGCGATTACTGTCGATGGCGACCGACGACATCAGGCGTCCTGAAAGGCGGCACTCACAAGCCGGCATTGGCTAGATGGACTCCTCGCCAGATCTCCTTAAGTCGCTCCGGCGCGTCTGAGATACTTCCTTAATGATCATTCCAAGTTCTGCAGGTGGTTGTCGCGGCTTCTAATACTGAGGTCGTGCACGCCTTAACGAAAATTCCGGGGACCTTTGGCATACCAGGGTCCCCGTTGCTTGTGGACTTCAAGCCCGGCGTAGGTACAATCACGTGCCATGGGTGATAAGCGAATTCTCGTTGCCGGTGCTGGTGGATTTATTGGAGGACACTTTGTCGAATACCTCCGAAGTTTAGGGGCTGAGAATCTGGTCGCAGTTGACAAGAAGCCAATTGACGAATGGTATCAAGTTCACGACTACGCGACCAATAAGGTGTTGGACTTGCAGTACCTCGATGCCTGTAACGAAGCGGTCGTAGACGTTCAAGACGTTTATAACTTAGCGGCAGACATGGGTGGAATGGGATTCATTGAGAATAACAAAGCCCTGTGCATGTTAAGTGTCTTAATCAACACTCACTTGTTGGAAGCAGCGCGAGCTGTTGGCGTAAGCAACTTCTTCTACGCCAGCTCTGCATGCGTCTATAACGGCGAGAAGCAACAGGATGTGGCAAACCCAGGTCTCAAGGAAGCTGACGCCTACCCTGCATTAGCTGAAGACGGCTATGGTTGGGAGAAACTGTTTAGCGAGCGAATGTGCCGACACTTCATGGAGGATTTCGGAGTGCGCTGCAGAGTCGCCCGATTCCACAACGTTTACGGCCCATTTGGAACCTACGACGGTGGACGTGAAAAAGCACCTGCCGCAATGTGCCGCAAAGTTATTGCTGCAAAGCTATCTGGAAACTATGATATCGAAATCTGGGGTGATGGCCACCAGACACGCAGCTTCATGTATGTGGACGATTGTACATTTGGCATCAAGAGCATCATGGATAGCCATATCGACTACCCCATCAACTTGGGTAGCGCAGAGATGGTGAGTATCAACCAGCTCGTGGATATCGTCGAAGATATTGCTGGTATCAAGCTAAATCGCTCCTACAACCTGGACGCTCCGAAGGGAGTAAGAGGAAGGAGCAGCGACAATACGCTCATTCAAAAGGAACTAAACTGGGAACCTTCGATTTCGTTGAGAGATGGAATGGAACGAACCTACGCTTGGATCTACGACCAAATGACCGAGAAAGCATAGTCAACAGACAGTGGTCGTTCACTGATCCCATTAACTATCGCACCGCACTAGTGTTCTGAGTCGTTAATCCCTCGACATCTATTGACTTTGTCGATTATTGATTCAGCGGATGCCGTCCACTTAAATGGCTTGGCGTCTCTGTTGTGAATTCGGAGGTAGTCCTTGATGGTTTCTTCCAGTTCGGCGA
>CAILEM010000008.1 GCA_903833215.1 uncultured Armatimonadota bacterium | reverse complement strand
GAATTTGCGTTTTCTTCCTGTTCTGGTCGCTTCTTGCGGCCTGTGTAATTCGTCTTCTCCTTGTGACAGGCTACAAGGATCATCCTCCACTAGCTCCGCTTCTCATTGGCTACGATCCATTCACGGATCTGCCGGATGACCACCTGGCTCGGCTTGTGGAGGATGTGGTCGAGATGTTCGTGGCGCCTCCTCCAAAGGCTTTGCGACCGGGTCAGCCCGAACGGGATCCTCGCGTTCTGCTTAAGGTTATTCTCTACAGCTGCCTGACCGGAGTTCACTCATCTCGGCGCATGGCTCAGAACTGCCACGAGAACCTGGCATATTTGCTTCTGGTTCGCGACGATCGCCCTTGCCATACGGCTCTGGCTGACGCACGCCGTTCTGAAGGGAAAACTCTGCGGCAGTTGTTCAGCCGATTGAAGGAGATGGCCAAGCAGTTGGGCATTCCTTTCCTGGGTCGGATCTCAATGGACAGTTCCAAGTTCTCGGCGATTGCCTCGCATGATTCTATAGTCGGCAGGAATGACTACGATGCTGTGATCGCCACGTTCGAGACGATTCTGGCTCTTGTGGAGGAGGCGGATGCCCTCGAAGACCTCGAAGGATCCCCCGTCAAAACTTCGACCGGCGCGTCACGCGACCAGATGCGCGAGGTTCTTCGGAGCGTCGGCAAGGGTCGCGAAAAGGATCTGGAACTGAGTCCGCGCATGGTCAAGCGCGTCCGGAAGAGCCTTGAAGCGGTGAAGGCGGCTAAGAAAGCGGATGTGTCCCATGTGAGCACTACCGACCCCGACTCTCGGATGATGCTCATTGGCGCGGACAAGACCCTCGGGATGGGCTACCAGTTCGAGGCAGTGACAGATGGGGGGAACCTCATCGTGGGTCGGACAGGTAATCATGCCGGTGACGGCGGTCGCCTGCTTCCCCTGTTCGAGCTTGCCCAAGAGGTTGACCCGGTACCCATCGTGCAGGTGACCGCCGATTCGGGCTACTTCAGCACCTCTCAGGTTCTCCAACTTGAGAACTCGGGAGTGGATGTGGTCGTGCCGGACTCGACCACTGTGCGCGAGCTCCGGTTCGGCCCGAGCGCTCCGGAGTCTGCGCCCATCCAGTTTGTCAAGGTCGAGGGTCGGAACGCTTACCGGTGTCCTGAAGGAAACATTCTCATGCCGAGCGGACACAAAAACAAGAGCGGCCAACTGTTCGCCAGGTACATCGCGAGTCGGGAGTGCACCAACTGCCCTCTTGCGCAACAGTGCCTTAGGCAGGAGAAAACCAAACGTAGAAACATATATGTCGGCGAGTTGAAAGAGGTCATTGAGGAGTATCTGAAGAAATTCAAAGACCCCGAAGTGCGCAAGGTCTACAACTCCCGTGGTCCCACCATTGAAACCGTCTTCGCCATCATCCACTCAATATTCGGGTTCCACCGCTGGCATGTCATCGGCAATGAGAGCATCGCATCTGAAGGAGCACTGCTCTCTTGCGCCTACCAACTCAAGAAGATCCAGACTCAACTTAGAAGAATGGGCAAATCCCTCCACGAGGCACTAGCATGAGGAACTACAGACCATATCCCAAGAGAGAATGGGTGGAAATTGACCTTCAGAAGCCCACATGGCGCGATTGGATCGATGAAAGTGAGTCCGACAACAATCTCGGTGCGCAAAAAAAAGAGCGCGCCAGAGGCTAACACAAGAATAGCCTCCAGTGAATTCTTTTACAGCTCCCCAAGCGGGGGAGGAAAAGGTGGGGGGTATCCGGTCCAAAATAGTGTCGAGACGAAGTCGAGACTCCAAATCTCCCAGGGCCAGCACAATGTATCCCCAACTTTAGGGGCACAGACTGGCAAAAATGCATCCTCTCGCCAAGGACGCAAAGGCACGCAAAGAGATCAGACTCACTCTATCGGTCCAGATGGCCACAACAAAACCGTGAGATGGATGGCATTTTGCCAAGCGCAAGACCACAAAAACCAGAAGTCAATGGACCAGCGTGCGATCGATTTGGACTCTTGGCGTTGGAGGTAGGTCGTCGGGCGATGCCCAACGACGGTATAGGTCGCCCTGACAGGGCTCTGGGTTTGGTGGCTAAAGGAACCAGGCTTTTAGCCTGGGCTGATATAGGGACGCACCTCCGGCGCTTCCTGCCGGAGTCCCCTACCACAGGAATTCGCAGAATATTCTCGAATCGACTGCATCCAACCGCAGCCGTTCGCCGTACGTTCAATAGCGGTGCTTGTGCCCAACGGGGCCACTGCATTGTCTCACGCTTCTTCGTGCCGATCGATCGGCCGTATTCCGGGTAAATCATGAGCAGTTTTCAGAGTGACAGTGAATCGGTTCGAGCCACCTACATGAGCCAAGCAGAGGCGAATGAGGTGATGGAGCTTTGGACCCGTCGACAGCGGGAAGATGCCGAGCGTCAGGCGATGGTGACCGTTCATGACGTCGCCGAGGCGACGCAGTTGTCTCCTCAGGAGATCCAGCGACTTCTTCAAGACGTGCGCGCATCAAGACCAGAGCTGCCAAAGTTGCCCCAAAATCATCGGCCCGGGCAGATAGTCCACGATTCCGAAGCTTCTGTAGCATTAAAGGTGCTCCCGTATACGGCGATCCCCGCCGTAGGCATGATCTTCATTAACAGCTTCGGCCCCTTTTTCGCTGCCCGATTGTTGTTGATGGGAAGTGTGTTTTGGATTGTCGGCCTCATCGGTTTCTACACCATCACCGGATTCGCACGACTTAGGAACGACGCAAAGCAGGGGCGTGCCTTGAGGCAGTCCAGTTCAGGATTTGACCAAAGATTCTAGCAATCCCAGTTTGAGGAAGCCATGAACTTATCACACGAGGAATCACCGTCCCTTCGCCCGAACTACATGAGCCAAGCGGAGGCGAATGAGGTCATGGAGCTATGGGCTCAGCAACAAAGAGAAGAAGCCGCAAGGCAATCACTTATCACTGTCCACGATGTCGCCGAAGCGACTCAGCTATCGACGCAGGATGTGGAGCGGCTCCTGCAGGATGTGCGTCGAAAACAGGGGACTAACGAGACGCCGTATCGAGTCTCAACAAACCTCCGTTCGAATAATTCCACGGGGATTAGCCTTAAAGACGCATACCTGAGACTTATGCCATTGACTGGATTAGTGTCGGCAGTTCTTTGCGCCTGCATTAAGGGTTGGTTGGGCGATTATGCTGACGAGGGGGCCAATCGCCTAAGATTCTTGGCGTTCGTGTTGATGGTTTATGCGTTCGTCGCCGCCGTCGTCTGGATTGTTGGTTTGGTCCGCTCGGCACTGGGAAAATCCCAAACAGAGCTTTTGTCACGAGCGCCCGAATTGCGACGCTAAGTCAGAAGCTGTGACTCCTCAAAGTCAGGAATATCCAGAATCGCGTTGTCGCCCTTGCCTTCCTGGAACAGCCAAGTCTTATTAAACGCAATCTTCTCGTCGGCCGCATCCCGAGCGTGAACCATGCCGGCTAGGTAGATCGTGTTCTTCCCGAACTTTTGATTCACCGTGTCCACGGCGCGATTCAGTAGCATCCGATCGTAAGTGGGATCGAAAAGGGACGGGGTGACATGCTCGGCTTTCCGGAGATTCGTAAACGTGACTCCCACTTTCCGTGGTTGCTGGAAGGAATGAGTTTCCCAGGCTTTCAGAAAGTGCTCGTTCAAAGTGAGGGTGTCCTGGGTTGGCGGAACTTTGACGTGGGCGTTCCAACCTCGAATTTGCGAACTGACATCGATGTCCATCGCCTCCGTCCAGAGGTCCTCCGACCGCAATCGCGCCGACGCCTTTTGGATGAGTCGAAGCAAGACCTCTTTGCAGGAGTCGTCATTACGCATATCGGGCGCGAGCACACACGAGTGCCCCAAGGAACGTCGTTGATGGGTTTCTGGTCCCATGTCGAAGCCCCGCAGCATGTACCACCACTTCTCGCCGATGATCGAGCCAAACGCGTGAATCAGCTCCTTTCGCGAAGCTGCACAAAGCTGTTCAGCCGTAAAGATGAGCGCCCCATTCAGTCGCTTTTCCATCCGCACGTTGATCCCAACAAATTCGGTCAATCCAAGACGGTGGAGCTTTTGAGGCAGATCTGACGCCTCCAGAACGACCAGCCCATCAGGCTTCTGCATGTCCGTCGCAACTTTCGACAGAAAGCGGTTGGGCGCAATTCCGATAGAACACTTGATATAGGGTCCCAAACCACGGGCGATTTCGCGCTTCATCTTGTCAGCAATTTGGCAAGCCTGTTCCTTAATGCGCTCTTCACCAAGAAGCTTGAAGCTGATCTCGTCGATGCTGTGAACCTCGTCGATCGGCAAAACCCGTTCCGCGACTTCTTTCGCCTTTTCGTGATACGCCACATACACGCGCGGTCGGGCGGCAACGACCTGAAGGTCAGGACATCGGGCCCGAGCCTCTCCCACGTTGGTCCCGCACCGAATGCCAAATTTCTTCGCTTCGTAGCTCGCCGCGATGCAACTCGTCGTATCGGTAAGCACAGGAACGACCGCGACCGGCCGCCCGCGCAACTCTGGACACTCTTGCTGCTCAACCGAAGCGAAGTAAGAGTTGAAGTCCAGAAACAGGTATCTCAACCGTCGTTCTGATTTCAGTATTGGTAGAGAGATGTCTACCATGAATTTAGTATACGTCAGATTTTCAGATCAGGGAAAGGGAACTTCATATTGAGTTCATAAGAAAGTTGCTCAAATGAGTGTTGAATTCACCGAGATAGGTTAGAAATGCCTTAGTTCAGCGTTCTTTAACTGTCTCCATCGATAAGATTCGAGTGCGAATGACAAAGGCGTCTGTTGCGTTTGCGGTAGTTAATTGGATAGATAAGGTCAGCGGATATCTGCTTGGCTTTGCAACGACGTGCACGGCCACAGCCATTCGTTTTGGACTAGAGGAGCAACTGCGTGACCGCAGTCGTTTACTACTTCTTATCCCCGCCGTCCTTATCACTGCCTGGTATGGCGGCGTTGGCCCCGGGGTATTCGCGCTCTTGTTCGGAGCTTTTTTGTGCGCTTGGGTTTTGATCCCACCCGTCACAACTGTCAATTTTGGCGACCGCGCGGAGCAGCTTGGAATGCTCCTCTATCTCGCGGTTGGCGCGGGCATTATCGTACTCGTCCACCGCGAGCGACAGGAAAAAACCAAGCGTGAATTGGCCCAGAAGGAGTTGCAGGCGCTCAACGCAACTCTTGAGGCGCGTGTCCAAGAGCGGACACGTGAATTGGAAGTTGCGAACCGGGAACTTGAGAGCTTCTGCTATAGCGTTTCGCACGACCTGCGCACTCCTTCGCGAGCGATCGTCGGCAATATCCATATCTTGCTGGAAGATCACGGCGGCGGACTTGACGACGCCGTGCGAGAAAAGTTGAACAGGGTTTCACGTGCCGCACTCAAGTTGAGTGACTTGGTGGATGCACTGCTCACCTATGCGCGACTCGCCAAGGCTGGACTGCGAATGGAAATCGTCGACCTAGGCACCATGATTGCAGCCGAAGTCCACGCTCAGTCAACAAACGCCCATACGAAGGTTTTGCTAGACAAGCCCGCCGAATTGAAAGTCATCGGCGACAAGGCTCAGATCCGAACCGCCGTTGAGGCACTCGTTTCCAACGCCCTTACCTACCGAGGCTCAAAGCCCGAGGTCCACCTGAGCGTAGACATGGTGCGTGCTGGGACCGATGTGACGATTCGCTTTTCCGATGACGGAATTGGCTTTGACCCGACTTACCTGGGCAAAGTGTTTTTGCCGTTTGAGCGACTACATCGCGATGACGCCTATCCCGGCGTAGGAATGGGCCTTGCCAATGTCGCCCGAATTGCCGAGCGTCATAACGGCGCAATCTGGGCCGAATCCACCCCCGGCCAAGGCTCAACGTTCTTCCTGAAATTGGGCAACCAGCAAGCAGTTCACCACGAAGAACCCCACTTGCTCAGCGCTTGAGGGCGCCGAGCAAGTGCTGTTCGGCTTAGTCCTTGATAACGACCGTCTCAGGCAATTCAACAATCGCTCGTAGGCGAATGTCTCGGGAGGAACTTCCGACTCGAATCTCGTAGCGACCCTTTTCGGCAACCCAAGCCTTTTGGGCCGGATCGTAGAATGCGAACGACATCGGATCCAGATTTATTGAAACGCTCTGGGTTTCATTCCTGACCAAGGGCAGTTTCTTAAACGCCTTCAACTCCTGGAGCGGTCGACTGACCGAGGGATTGAGGGGAGCAACGTAGATCTGAGCGACCTCGGCTCCGTCAACAGGGCCGGTGTTGGCAAGCTTGAACTCGACCCTCGTTGTTCGGGCAGAACCGATGCTTGGCGAAACCTTTAGGTCGGTATACGTGAACTGAGTGTAGGAGAGTCCGAATCCGAACGGGAAGGCTGGGTCGATTTTCTTGTTGTCGTACCATCGATAGCCGACCATCAATCCTTCGGTGTAGTTTTCAACGCCATCCGCACCTGGATACGATTTGTAGAACGCGGTCGGGGTGTCCTCTAGACGCTTGGGCAAGGTGCAAGGCAGCTTTCCAGAAGGATTGACTTCGCCGTACAGAACTCGAGCGATGGCGTTTCCACCTTCGGAACCGCCATACCAAGTTTGGAGAACGCTTGGTGCTTTGCTAAGCCACGGTCCCATTTCGACCGGTGACCCCGCCACGATCAAGACAATGGTGCGCGGATTAGCGGCGATGACTTTTGCCGCAAGCTCATCCTGACCACCCGGCAACTTCATGTCCGCGCGGTCGCTGCTCTCCGTATCGTAGTCATGATTCAGGCCGAGAACCAAAACGACGACGTCCGACTGTTTGGCCGCCCTTACCGCTTGATCCACCAACTGCTTGTCGACCGGCGAAGTCGCAACTGGAGCCTGTTGGCGGCGCTGTCGGCGAGGAATTCGATAGCCGGGGGAATAGGTCACCGTGACTTTGTCGCCTAGCTGCCGAATGAGGCCCTCAAGAGGAGGTACTTCATAAAACGCCTTGATCCCAGAACTCTGTCCGCCGTAGGCATGCTTTTGCGTCGCGTCGCTTCCGATGACAGCAATGGACCGGATCTTATTGACATCGAGTGGCAGCGTCGACCGGTCGTTCTTTAACAAGACAATCCCTTCTTCTGCAACCTGCCGAGCCGTCGTTTGATGTGCCTTCGTATTAATGGAGCCCGCTGGTTTCGTATCCAAAGCATGGGTCGCGATCAGAACCCGCAGGACGCGAGTGACCTTGTCGTTGAGCTGGCCCTCGTTATAGGTACCGTCCTGGATCCCCTTCACGAAAGGATTGGCGAGAAAATTGTTTTGATACGGTCCATTCGTGCCCATCTCCAGGTCGAGACCACCTTCCACGGACCCTTTCGTCGAATGGGCACCGCCCCAGTCCGACATCACGAGTCCCTGGAATCCCCAATCGCCCTTGAGAATCGTGTTCAGGAGTTCGCTGTTCTCACAGCAGTACTGGCCCCGGAAGCGATTGTAGGCACCCATCACGCTCCAGACGTGAGCGTCTTTCACCGCTGCCTTGAACGCCGGCAGATAGATTTCATGAAGCGTCCGCTCGTCCATCCGGACGTCGATCGAGTTCCGCTGGATCTCTTGGTTATTGCCGGCAAAATGTTTGACGCATGCGGCAACGCCTTGAGATTGCTCACCATTGATGTACCCAACCGCCATCTGACCGGCAAGATAGGGGTCTTCCCCCAAATACTCAAAGTTTCGACCGTTAAGCGGGGTCCGCATGATGTTCACGCCAGGCCCAAGCATGATGTTCTTGTTTCGGACAAGAGCTTCTTGAGCGATGGTGCGTCCATCCGCCGCCGCCAGTTCGGGGTTCCACGTTGCCGCGAGGCAGATACCGACCGGCATCGCCGTGGAAAAGTCGTCGGTACGCCCGGCCGGGTTCCACGTGTCGGGTCCGATTTCCTCACGAACACCGTGAGGACCGTCGGACATCCAAAGCGGTGGAATGCCCAAGCGGGGAACTCCCGCCGTCGAAAACTTGGAGGCGGCGTGAATGAAACCAACTTTCTCTTCAAGCGTCAGCCTTCCTAAAAGGTCCTTGACTCTAATGTCGAGAGACTTACGTGGATCTCGATAGGCCGGCACCTCTTGGGCGGCGCTGACCGATGCGAGCAGCAAGGCGGTGAAGCAGGCCTGTGAAAGGCGGTTTCGAAGCACTCCATATTTCATTTTCGTAAAAGAATGTTAGCCGGATTGAACATTCGTAATGCTGTACGCCACTCAGATAATAAGCTGTAAGTTGGCGAGTGGAGAGTTAGTATGAGTCGGGCCGTTCTCAGTGTTCTCGGAGCTTGTTGTGTGTTGGCGGCGGCAGTGGGCTTTGGTTTGCACCAAGGGCCTCACGCACCTATTGCAAGTTGGGACTATCCCGACCATCCCAACACCCACGCGGTCACCGCATCGAAAGGATCGCTCACAACCCCGAAAAACATCCTGGTCGCCCGAGACTGGAGCGCGACGACCCAGGACGAAGTGACGGTGCAGCTCCTGGCCGTCAGCAAAGGCAACACGATGAATCGTGAGCATTGGTGGTCTCCTAACGGTGGTCCCCTCGCTGAGGTACTCGACACAACGAGCTATCAACAGCCAGATCAACCGAAAGCCACCGACGGGCGAATCCGCGAATTGGTTTTCAAGGTCACGGCGTCCCATTTTCCGCTCCAAGGAAACATCAGTGGATACGCCCCAAATACAGCGTTGCCCGGCCTAAGCCCGAAGGATCAGCCCTTCCACGGTTGGGATCCGGGCGAAGCTATTCAGATAGGCCAGTTTCCGACCGAGAGGCACGTGAGGCTTTATGTTGACAATCTCAAGGAAGATACTTACCGAGTGGGATTGGCGACCGGCGATTGGAATCCCTTGGGAGCCAGTAAGAACGAACTCACCAGCCCTCCATACACGGGCAAGGTGTTGGCGCACGGAGATTGGGGAACCGCCAATGTCATCCATTCCCCCATGGATGACCTGAATGGTAAAGGAATCGTATTTGCCCATTCGAAGAATATCGACGCTTTGGAAGTTGAGGTCCAATCACCCGTCGAGCCCAAAAATGAGGAGATCCGGCTCCTGGCCTTTGAAAAGGATGGCAAACCCGTTCCGATTTATTCAGCTCAAAATCGGGCCACGATTCCGATGTACGTCCTCAAAAAGATCGCTTCCTTTGAAGTTCAATCTCGACCTATCGTCTATATCGAATTCAACAAGATTCACTTCGACCCCGACAAGAGCCTTTGGAGCAACGCAGTCTTTGGCGAAGAGCAACCAACGAAAAAGGTCCAGGTGGGTGGAATTACGGTGGAGCTTGTTGCCCTGATCGAGACCGGTCCTGGCACTCAGGATTGGAACAAGGAGCGGTATGTCACTAAAACCGTCTATACCGTGGGCGGGAATGTTTGGAAGGACCATCCGATGAATTACAACAATGTCGGGCAGCCCCGATACGACTATCAGTCCAATCAGAACCCACCGAAGGAACTCAAGCGACCTTGGGTTGCGGTGATGAAACTCGGTCTTGGCTCATCCACCGACCCGAAGCCGCAAGGCCGTATCCGCGTCTTTGGTTCTGACTCCGAAATTCCTGGCACCGGACTCCATGCAAGCTGGAATCTTACGCCCCAGTTCTACAGCACCGGCCCCGAGTTACGCAGTTTGCAGCCAGCATACGATCTCCCCATCGCCCTTGCTCCTGAAGCAACCTGCGCTCAGATTCATATTGAGTGCGCCTCCGGTCCATACAAGAAAGTCGTCGAATACAAACCCGACCCGGCCGACATCAAGCCCCAGGGCGACGAGTTCCGCGTTTACACCCTGGAAGTCGGCAACGAGGTGCGGGTTCGCTACCGCAACCACGGCAACCAGTGGATTGAAAAACTCGGAATCAAAGCCGACCTCAAAGAAAAGCAGACACGGGTTTTCGCCCGAATGAAATCGGGCAAGCGCATCCTGCTTCAGCTGACATCGCTAAGCCAAGTTGGCAACGAGCCCCGCCTAAGAGTCTGCTACGACCTCGACCGCGACGCCACCGAAACCGAAGGCGACATGATCGCCCTGGGAGATGTGAAAGCCTTCGAAGTAGAAGCCAGACCCATCAGCCAGCACATCATGGTGGTGAAGCTGCCGGAGGGTGATCGCAAGTAGGCTGACCTGCAAATCGAACCCCTGGGGCCCTCCTTAGGACGGTCCGGCACATTAGACTCGAATTACCTGGTTACTCAACGTCTGTGTGTTAGTTTCCGACAATACCGTGGCATTCTGTGTCACTTTGCGAGATATTTGACGCTGAGTTTTGTGAATATAATGGCGTAAGTCTGGTGGGCCGAATCGCTCTAAAGGTTCAAAAGGGCTAAATGGCGTGTCGTATTACCCGAAATAGCGCTTGAGTTTAACGCCAGATGATTTGAAGGGTGAAAGTTCGGGGGCGTAACCGATCCATAATCGGGCTGATGATGCCAATCCTCCTGCTGTCCGTCGGAACCATGCCAATCCGAGCTCAAACCACAGTGGAGCCCCAGGTCATGCAGCGCATCTATGACGAGGTGAAGACCCCATTCAAGTACGGCGTTATCCTGAAGGGCGATCATCCCAATGAACTGGTCGACTGCGCCAGCATCTTTCGGAGCGGGCAAGCCTGGTACATGATGTACATCGCTTCGGTCAACGAAAAGGGGTACCAGACATACCTTGCCCGAAGCACCGACCTGCTTCACTGGCAGAAGCTGGGACGCGTCCTTTCTTTCACCAAACCCGGGCAGTGGGACGCTTGGCAAGCCGATGCAGGCATCGCCCTTTGCGACCCGAATTGGGATGGATCGCACCGGCTTGAGAAGTTTCGCGGCAAGTATTGGGCCTCCTACATCGGTGGCGACCAGCAAGGGTACGAACCCGATCCACTCTCCATCGGTATGGCAACAACCGACGACCCGACTGCCGTCCGTGAGTGGGACAGGTTCGCAGGCAATCCCGTACTCAGCATTCAACAGTCCGACGTGCGCCCGTTTGAGAAAATGACCCTCTATAAGAGTCAGATCATCCGCGACAAGTCGAAAGCCCTAGGCTGGCCGTTCGTGATGTTCTACAACGGAAAGGCAACGGGCGGCTACGAACGCATAGGGATGGCAGTTTCACGCGACATGGTCAAGTGGACGCGCCTAGGAACCAAGCCCGTGGTCGCCAATGGTGAAGAGCACGAGTCCGGCATTAGCGGAGACCCGCAAATCGTCAAGGTCGGCGACGTCTGGGTGATGTTCTACTTTGGCGCATTCTGGAAACCGGGTGCGTTCGACACCTTCGCCTGCTCCTACGACCTCGCGCACTGGACCAAGTGGACCGGCCCCCACCTCATCGCACCATCAGAGCCATTCGACTCCACCTACGCCCATAAGCCCTGGGTTGTGAAGTGGAAGGGTGTGGTGTATCACTTTTACTGTGCGGTCGGAAACGAGGGCCGCGTCCTAGCCGTCGCTAGTTCGAAGGACCTGAAATCCAAGAAGTAGAACGTAATCGCGACGAGCCCACTAACCGCTTAGGCCGAGTAGCCCAGTCAAGCCCCTACCCTAACCGGGGCTACAGTTCAAAGGGTGCGTGCGGGGAATTGGCACGCACAAGCACTTGGGTTACGCTTTGCGGATCTGGATAAGGTCGAGATTACTGTGCTGGGGAGGATGGACTGGAGCGCACTATTTCTGTGAGGAAATCAAGAGGCGCTGCTGGTTTCCTACGGGAGAGTCTGTCGCACCTGACGGAACTCAACGACCGGTCGCTTGGCGAGCCTGATGTCTATACCAACAACCTAAAATGCAAATTTGTCTTTCGAAAAGACGGCATGCATCCAGTGGAGACTTGGTCGTGGCGTGTGTTTTGGGTTGCCCTGTCCAACGGAAAACGCGGCTGAATGCAAGCTGGCCCAGCTTTGATCTGCTGTTTCAGCTGTTGCTCCATGTGGCCCCCGGAGCTTTCCGGGATTCCACTCGAAATTCACCCGAAGAATATGAAAAGACCTTAGCTCACTAAGGTCACAAGGGGGAGATGGGGCGGGTAATGGGTCTTGAACCCACGGCCTCCTGAGCCACAGTCAGGCGCTCTAACCCCTGAGCTATACCCGCCATTCAGGGAGCCTAAATTGTGGCTGATTCGGCACACTAATTGCCAGTCGTAGACGCCGAAGTGTTCAGCAAAGTGGTACACCGGTTGGGTGGTAGAGGTTTTGATTGCCTTGGGGTCGAATGTTGGCGATAGTATTGCCAACTTGCGCGAGGCCACCGCCCGCCTCAGCGAGGCGATGAAACTCGTCGCGGCAAGCCCAATCTACGAAACCGCACCGATGTATGTGGAAGACCAACCGGTATTTCTCAACGCCGCGATACTTGCCCTCACCGACATGAGCCCGATGGCGTTGCTGATGACTCTCAAGGAACTCGAACGCGTCATCGGCAGAGAAAAGCGAAAAACAAATGGTCCGCGCGAAATCGACCTCGACCTCATCGCGTACGGACGACTGGCGTACTCTTATTCAGAGGGCGAGGAACTCCGACTGAGAGTGCCGCATCCTAGAGTCGGGGAGCGGCGATTTGTCCTTCAGCCGGTCTATGATGTCGCGCCCACATTCGAGTTTCCTGGAATTGGTCTCGTATCTGTGCTTTTGGGTCAAACGGAACACCAAAGCCAAAGCGTCAAGAAACTAGAGCATGCCCTTCTACCAATATCAAGTATCGAATAGCCAAGGGCAAGTCTTGGAGGGAACCCTCCAAGCGACCGACTCTAATGCGGCACGCCTCGCGCTGACCAACGCGGGATACGCGGTTACGGCGATCCACGAACAAGGGTCAGTGGCATCCAAACCAGCCCGACCTCCAGCAGTACAGCGACCCGCGGTGCCAGTTCCCAGGCCCTCACCCACATTTGCCCCGCGTCCGTTACGACCGCCCGAGATCGCATCTGCGGTTCAGGTGAATGCAATTACTGGTTCGGGTTCAAAACCCAGCGGAATCAAGACCAAGCCGGGAAAGGACAAGCATCTCTTCTTCCTGTTCACCCAGCTTGGCAGCTATCTACGAAGTGGAATCAACCCCGCTCAAGCTCTCAACGACCTTGTCAACCGAACTCCAGCCCTGTATCACGCCTCGATGCAGCATGCCGCGCAAGTCGTATCGGAGGGAGGCAGACTCAGCGATGCATTCGAGGCTTATCCCTATCTGTATCCGCCCGACGTGATTGGTGTCATGCGTGCAGGCGAGACGGCTGGCTTCTTGCCCGAGGCGATGGATGAGATCGCGGCCAAGATGGGCGCCTCCCACCACCTCCGCCGCCGACTCTTTTATTTCCTGTTCATGTTCGTCGGGATCGTGGTCTCGACGCCCTTCGTGCTCGGGGTCGTTGAAGGAAGCCTGAAATCCATCAAGCTCCAAGATGATGCGGGTGGCTCTCTGCCTGTCGCCAAAACCCTGGGTTCGGCAGTCATGGGAAGCTTCCTGAAAGACCTGCCGATTTCGTTGGTTGTCTTCGCCTCCCTGTACGGATTCTGGGCGTGGTTCAACTCCATGAAGATGCGCGAATTCCGACACAAGGTCATCATGCGCACCCCGGTTATCGGAAACCGGGCGAGAGCCGAAGCGATGGCCCGATTCACTTGGGCGATGACGATGATCAGCCGTGGTGGGCTATCTCCTCAGAACACCTTCCTACTCGCCCTTCAATCGGTACCCAATCTTGCGATCCGAAAGGATCTCGAAGTTCAGGGCCAGCAGATGAAGGAGTCGGACAAGCTCTCCACCGCCCTCCGCAAAACGAACCTGTTGCCATTCGAGTACGGTTCCATTGTCGAGACTGGGGAGATCACGGGAGACGTGCCTCGCGCACTAGAAAGCGTTCACAAGGCGAGTGACGCCGAATACCAGGCGCAGAATGCGACGGCGGTCGTCCGATCCAGCTTCGGGCTCTACATCATCTTCGGTGTTCTCATCCTGATCATATCGGCATGGCTGCTCGTGAAATACTACGATGGCCTGATCAAGACTATCCTCGGTTCCTAAGTTTTCAGCATAGGTAATCTCTTGCGATGGCAGATTGGAGCGAACTGGCAGAAGGATTCGAGTACGACGCTTGGGCCAATATCAAGTGGCTCAAATGTCTCGCTGAAAAAGACAACGCAGATACCGAACAAGCGATTCTGGGCCATATCCTTTCCGCACAAAAGATGTGGGCACTTCGGACGATGGGTGAGTCCCCGTCACAAATGCCTGTCTGTAGTCTCACAGAGGACGCCATCATTGATCTGTGTTCGGAATGGCAAGACCTCCTCTTTTCGATGCGTCATGATCCAGTCATCGAGTACAGACGCCTCAACGGGGATACCATGAAGATGGCGGTGAGCCAGGTTATCCGCCATGTCATCAACCACGGTACCTATCACCGGGGTGAAATCAGAGGTCTCCTGCTCGCCAAAGGTGACGAGCAATTCCCCGAGACCGATTTGATGTGGTTTATGCTTGAGACCCAGCCCAGAAGCTGAACCACTGAACTCTTTTACGCCGTACTGAGTCCTAACCACAATCTTTGGGTTCATCAACCGTGTTCTAAGCATGCCAACATTCGAGTATCAAGCCGTTAATAGCCAGGGTGAGCCCGTCAGAGGTGTCCTCTTTGGCATTTCGCTTGACCAAGCCGCGGCGGAACTCAACAGTAAAGGACTCCAAGTTCAAAATATCGGCATCGCGTTTAATCCGCACGATCCGCTCTCGGGAACCGCTACGAATGCCGAGCGGAAAGTGGAAACAAGTAGATCCCAAGAGTCGGCCAGCGCGGCGCCCATGCCAAGCCACATGGTAGGTCCAGAAGTGGAGCAGCGCTCTTACATCGCCACCAGTGTTGTTGGCCCGCTTGTCGGGCAGGTCTCGCTCAAGCACTTGCTCTTCTTCTTTCGGCAACTTTCAACGATGCTCGATGCCGGGGTCCCTTTCGTTCAGTCGCTGGATACGCTCGCTGGGCAGGCCCAAGATCCAAAGCTGAAGCAGATCATTTGGGAACTAAAGGGTCACGTGGAAGCCGGTCGCCCCATGAGTGCTGGGCTGCAACGATATCCCGAAGTATTTAGCCCCGTCATGCTTAGCCTGCTGCGTGCGGGCGAGGAGGGTGGCTTTCTCGACCAGGCGCTAGGGACCATCGCCGACTATCTCGAACGCGATATCGCGCTTCGTAACCTCTATAAGCGGGTCACTTTCTATCCAAAACTGGAATTAGCCCTCTCCGTAGTGATCATTATTGTCGCGAACTACATCATCGCCGCATTTAACGGCACGATGAAGCTCTGGTCGCCCCTGACCGAACCGGCAACGTGGGTTGTCCTCACCCCGATTTTGATTACTTGGTTCCTGTTTTCACGAGTGGGGCTCGCAAATGCCCGCGTGAAATACAACTACGATGCGGTGATCAGCAATGTGCCTTACCTTGGCACCATCATGCGCGAGATGGCGATGGCTCGATTTGGGCGAGCGTTAGGTGCCCTCCATCGCGGTGGCGTTCCTATGACGCGGTCCGTCGCGCTTGCCGCCGATGCCTGTGGAAACGAGTGGCTGCGCACGAAAGTCGCCCCAGCCCCGCAGCAACTTGAGGCGGGCGCCGGAATCTCCGACACGTTGACCTCAACCGGCGCCTTCTCCCCGATTGTTTTGAACATGGTATCCACCGGCGAAACCACAGGAAACCTCGACAAAATGGTCGATAAAATGGCCGATTTCTACGAAGGGGAATCGGAGACAAAGGCCACCCAGCTTGCGAAAATCGTCGGCGTGGTACTCACCTTGATGGTGTGCATTTATATTGGAATGATCGTCATCAATTTCTGGACGGGATACGGCCAGTCACTCAAGATCTAGCGAACCTGGGCAGATGACACCGCGATTTTACGAAGATTTGGGGCTTAAGCCGGAGGCAACCAAATCGGAGATTCGATCTGCCTACCGGAAGCTCGTGCTTCAACATCACCCTGATCGATCGAAAGACCCCGCATCCAAGGCGATCTTTCAGAAGGTTAGGGAAGCATACGAAGTCCTGTCAGACCCCGTGGCGAAAGCCCGTTACGACGCGCAGCTTGAGTCGATCAAGCGCCGCGCTCAGGAAGACAAAGAGAAGCGGGAGGCTGCCGAGCGACGACAAGCAGAACGGGCCCAGGTCCAGGCCGAACGCAAGGCAACACCGTCGGGGGCGTCCGTCAAGGAAGAAGTCGTTCGGCTCCAAACTCTCTATGGAAGCGGACGCCACAATGAAGCCGAGAAGTTGGCGTACGCGATCATGCAGATTGACCCCCGGCAGGCGATCCCGTACGCGGTCTTGGCTGACATTCTGCGGGGTCGCGGTTATGTCAACGAAGCGGGAACGATGTATGCCTACGCCGCGCAAATGGATCCAACGAATCCGGTTTACCAAAGACGTTATGAGCAACTGCTGACCAATTCCCGAGTTGTGAGCAAGCACGGAAGCATGCGGTTGGAGTCAGAGGACAAGAGCACGGCGGGGCCCGTTGTGGGTGGTGGGTTCGTCCTCCTTGCCGGTCTCTATGTGGCTCTCAGCCCCGAGTCAGCCGTGGCCTCGCGATTCCCCTTTGTCTCGTCGTGGACTTCAGGCATGTGGGTCGGTCTGTTTTTGGCGGGGATCGCTACCGGTGCCGCCCTTGCGGTTGGGAATCTATTGGATCGCTTTGACTCGATCGCGAGCAGTACTTCCGGCAAGGCGAGTTCTACAGCGATCCTGGGCCTCGTCGCGCTCGTTAATTTTTGGGTGTCTGCCGTTCTTTACGTGTTGATCGCGCTCGGACTCCGAGCCTTCAATTTCTCAACCACCCGGTTGATGCTCGGAGTTTCGGCGACGACGTTGGTTTTGACGCTTGCCTCCATCCCATCGAAAGCTATTCAGCCATCTCAAACCTTCTTGTGGGGCGGCAACCTGGTCTATCTCGGTGGCCTTGTGGGATGGATGGTTGTGGATGCGATGCGCGAAGGAACGTGAGCCACATTTGCCGACGTAATGATGGTAGTAGCTTACGAGCGAGTTATTTTGCTAGGATGATATCTATTGCGTTCTTGTGCGTGTTCGTAGGGGTTTGGAGGAATCAGTGAAAGTCCGATTTGTATTACCGATATTGGTGGCGAGCCTTGGCCTGATGGTTCAAGCCAAAGCAGCCAACCTCGTCTATTTGGTGGGGTTGAGGCACGTTTATTCCATCCCTGCCCTTCCGGATCCACATGAGCTGGACCGTCAGAATATTGAAGAAGACTATTCAGCTGCCGTTGCCGACGCTCAGAAGAAATACGATGCCGACATGGCCTCGATTAAGGATGAAGAAGCCAAAGATAGCGGCAACATTCATCAAGAAGATCGGGACCAGGTTCAGCAGAACCTTGAGAAGGACATTGCCGAAGCAGCTGAAAAGCGTGAAGGCGCTCTTGCTGAGATTTACCCAGTTCGGGACGAAGTTCGAGAGAGTCATCCTGAATTCAAGGTCGACCAAGATGGACCCTATCATGTAATCGAAGTTCAGACCGCTCCGACCGGCGAATATTCCCACGTGGTTTACTACCGCCCATATCCACTTTGCGAAGAGGTTTGCCCATTCGGATGGGCTTGGGGCCAGCCCTACGCTTACGGCGCCTTTGGCATGCAAATTCGTCTTTTCCACAACACGTGGCTTTCCATCGGCGCGCCTGTTTTTGCGCCAATGTACTACGGCGGCGCCGTATTCATCGTGGAAGCACCGTGCCGGACGGAAGTGATTGTAAGTCGACGTGGTTGGGACAGCGGTCGCCCCCCGCGCATCACTGCCGGTGAAAGATCCGTCATTATGCGGAACCACGATACGCTTCGACGTTCAGGCTATTTCGATCGCGGCCCTGGCGGGCGGCCTCTGAAAGAGTTCAAGCAGCTTCCTGCCGGTGCTCGGCTCAGCAGAACCCGTAACGAAACCGCAGTCACAAGAACCCCCGCTGGAACTCGTCCAGCAGGCGGGGCACGCTACGGCAATCGAACGACGGCTCCCGGCGGGGCTCCAAACACCACTTCCCCAGCAAACACCACCGCAGGTTCTCGATATGGCCGCACCGCACCAGCGGGCGCAACCGGCACACCAGCCGGTACTACAGGATCTCGCTACGGCCGAACCGGCAACTCGACGACTGAAGCGGGAGCCGCAACAGGTACTTCCCGATATGGTCGAAATGGATCCACGCTTCCTGGAGGATCAGCCACAGCCGGTTCGCGATACGGAAGAAGCGGTTCAACGACAATTCCCACCGGCACGACTGGAAGTACAGGCACGACGAATCCAACTGGTACCACCAGTCCGGCGGGCACAACCAGCACGACCACGGCAGGTTCTCGCTATGGTCGTACGGGTGCCACAGGAACCGGTTCTGCGACGGCTGGATCTCGCTACAATCGATCAGGTGTTGGCAACAGCAGTTCGACGGCCACCGGTTCTAGCACGACGCAGGGTTCGACGGATGCCGCTGGAACAACCATAGTTGGTTCTGGGCGAACGGGAGCAGCGACGGGATCGTCGTCTCGCTACAATCGAACCACGACACCGCCGGCCGGTGGCACCTCCAGCTACGCCGGTAGCGCTTCGTCGACAAGGTCAAGCACCACGCGCTCAACTCCTCCAGGCTCCTCTTCGAGCGCTGGCACGGACTACTCCCGAACGAGATCCACCAGCTCAAGCAGCAGCTCCCGTGTTGGCTCGTCAAGGGGCTATACGCCAAGTGGCTCTCGAGGCGAATCTTCATCATCGAGAACCTCTAGCTCGTCGAGTTCCTCAAGCTCACACGTGAGTTCGCCGCCTCCTTCGAGGCCAACTTATACTCCTCCGGTCTCAAGGCCACCGGCGCCTCCCGTTTCGAGGCCATCGACTCCTCCTCCGGCTTTGCCGAAGAAGAAAGGGAACTAAACCAACGATAGAATCGCGCCCAGGCTTATTTGAGTCTGGGCGTTTTTTGTGGGTGTTTGACGCGATATCGACAATGGATGCAGCGTCTAAAAAGATAGATGCCTTTCCTGGTACCCTTTTGGTCGGAATGTCGGGCTGGAATTTCTAGGATGGCATGGAGGAACGCTTGAGAATCCGTCTTTTACCGGTAATCATTGCGACGGTGATCGGGCTCTCGGCCCAAGCAAGCGCCGCACGCGAATACTATTTGGTTGGCCTTCGACATATCTACATGTTCGATGTGTGGCCGGATACGCACAAGCAAGAGCGTCAGGCCATCGAAGAGCAGTTTGCTGCCTCGGTAGCTTCGGCCCAACAGCTTTATGATGCCGACATGGCTGCAGTCCGCGAGGAAGAAGCCCGAGACAACGGCAATCTCCACCAGATCGACCGTGATGCTATCCAGCAGAACATCGAACAGTCAATCGCGGAAGCGGGTGATGCACGTGATGAAGGGCTTTCCCAGCTGTACGTCCAGTGCGACTACATCCGCAATACACATCAAGAATTCCAGGTTGACCAAGATGGCCCCTATCAGGTGATGGGTTGCGATGTGACTCCCACTGGAGACTTCCAGTGCGTGTACTACTACAAGCCGTATCCGTCCTATCCAGGTCCATGTCCGTTTGATTGGACTTGGGAGCATCCGTATCCCTACTCAGTTTTCAACCTGCAGATGAGGCTTTACCACTCGACTTGGTTGTCGATTGGCAGCCCTGTATTCGCTCCAATGTATTACGGAGATACACCGGTGGTTGTCTTGGCACCCATTCGGCAAGTTGTGATTCTTAACCGATCGTCGTGGTCAAACGGAAGGCCACCTTCCGTATCCGAAGACGACCGAATGCAGTTCGCGGCACTGAAAGAACTGCAGAGGAAGGCTGGTATCCGACCGCCATCCAAGCATCCCGGAATGACACAAGTTGCCTTGGCTCCTCCGGTTGGTGTTGTGTCGAAGTACGTCAGAATTCGCGCCAAGACAGAAGAGGCCAATCCTGGCGGCTCACGATATAACCACATTGGATCTCGGTTGCCGATTCCTGGAAATCCAAGTGCAGGCTCGGTCATCGACAAACCTGTCGTGGACAAAACACTTGGAAATCCTGTGACGGCTGGAAGTGCTCGCGTGGGTACGACGACAAAGAATCCCGGCGGCGTCCGAGTTGTTCATCCCACACAAACCACAAAGACAAAGAATGACCGTAAGAAAGGCGGATAACTGACCGGACGGTCTCTACCTACGATCTGCAAAAAAGGGCTTTCCCAAGGGGAAGGCCCTTTCTTTGTATTCCGGGGCTATTTTCCAAATATTGCTTGCACACCTACAGTTGTTGGCGTACAATACGCCTACAACTGTAGGTGTAACCATGAGCGACCCCCAAGATATGCCCAGCCTTTCTGAAACCCAAATGGAGATCATGAACATCGTTTGGGATCAATCGGAAACGACGCTTGGAGAGATCTGGCGAGAACTTCACGACAAACGAAAAATCGCTCGCAACACGATCCAAACGTTGTTGACGCGTCTCGTCGACAAGGGCTGGCTGCTTTATCGTGCGGAAGGAAAAGTTTTCCATTATCGAGCCGCGGTGGCCAGGCAGTCGACAATGAAGCATGTCGTCAATCGCTTCGTTGAGACGGCCTTCAACGGTTCGGCCGAAGGGTTAGTGATGGCGTTGCTTGAGAGCCAAGAACTAAAGGACGACGAAGTTGAAAGGATTCGTGCCTTGATCGAGAATGCACAGAGGACTCAACGATGAATGTGCTCCAACAAATGTATCCAGGCGATGAAATCGCTTCGTTTATCGTTCGGGTGCTTGCCGAGATAACACTGGTGACCCTAGTGGCACTGGGATTTGGTCGGATGGCAGCGCGCCAAAATGCGGCTTTACGCCATGGAATTTGTGTGTGCGCTCTAGCATGTGTCCTTGTCGCGCCGTTCACAACCCTTGGGCTGCAACGTCTCGGCTGGCACACGATGCAGATCTCGCTGGAATCCGAGCACCCGAACGGGCCAGAAGTTTCCTCCGGCGTGGCTGCACCAGTGAGATCCAGTTCGAGCCGATCAAACACTCACTATTGGACACTCGAGAGAGCAAGAAGTACGGCGAGCCTCATGATTCTCATTTGGATCGGAGGCAGTGCGGTTCTATTGTTTAGGCTTGGGGCAGGGATGCGAAAGGTCAAGCGACTTAGGTTGTCGGCTCAGCCACTGGACCACCCAAATCTTGATGCTGCTATTCAGTATCTGGTTCAGAACGGCGGGATGCCCAACGTGCCTATTCGATTTTCGCGAAAGCTTCATAGTCCCGTCGTCGTTGGTCCACGAAACACGATGGTGATTCTGCCGGAGAAGTTACTTGACCAACTCAATGACCAACAGTTGAGCTGCGTGTTGGCCCACGAACTGACTCATGTTCGGCAGCGCGATCCGCTGATCGGAGTGATACAGCGCCTCGTTGAGGCAAGTTACTGGCCCCACCCATTGGTTCACCTGCTGAACCGCGATTTAGTTCGTGCTCGAGAAGAAGTCTGCGATAACGTTGCTCTTCGTGTCACGACTGCACCCCAATATGCGGCAACGCTACTAACCGTTGCCCTTGGCATTGCCCCCCGACACCTAACCGCGTCCAACTCCGTTGGCCTTATGACAAGGGCTTGGAAACTTGAAGAGCGGGTGAAGGGATTGCTTGACCCTCAAAGGAGACTCACAACAAAAATGAACACCAGACACATAGCGCTTATGGCGATTTCCCTCGCCGCCGGGGTCACCCTCATTGGCGGAACTCATATCGTGGCCGCGCCAAATCCACCCACGCTGCAAGATACGGTCGAGCTTCACGCTCAATTTGACAAAAAGACGCACTCAGTCGTCGTGACTCAAAAGCCGCAGAAGCAGGGAGCCAAGAAGGCTGATCATGTCGTCCAGGTCAAAGTGGTAAAAATCCAGGACGGCAAAGTGACCAAGTCCGAGACGACAGAACCCCTTTTTCTGCAGCTAAGCGATGACATGAAAGTGATAAAGGTTAAAGGCAATACGAAGTTCCTAACGGTCGACGGACATCCTACTGGCAAGGTCATGAAGGTCCAAGTTAACCCGAGCGACAAAGGAACAACTTTCATCACAACTGTCGACGGGGATACCAAGTTTGATAAAAATCATCTACCCGGACGACACATCGAGCTCGTTGAAACAAGAGACAGCGATGACCTTAAGCCCGGTGAAAAGAAAGAGCATAGAATCACGACCACGGTGACTACCGATTCCGGGCACGATGGCCCTGCGACCTTTACTGTTAATGGAGACTCCTTCACAGTCAAACAAGACAGTGAAAAACCCATGACCGTCACGATTGACGCTCAGAAGGATCCGAAAACAGGAGTCGTCACCTTGACCAAAAAGATTCGAGTCAAGGGGGAGGCAACAAAAGAATCCAAAACTGTGGTCACAACAAAATCTGACGATGCTGTCTTCGTCACCACCGATGATTCGAAAGGTTCGGCAATGATCGTGAAGGAGCTAAAGTCAGATGACCTTAAGGGCGTGTTGGCGGATGGGAACATCACTTTCACGACTGTGGGTGATTCTCCAAAGAACGTCAAGGTCATCAAGTACAAAGTTGCACACAAAGCCGACGGGAAGCCCTCAACCGAGACAACCACGACGACATATGTGACCGAAGACAACCCTAAGGTTCACGAAGTACGAGTCTTGCACGATACCAAGCCAACCGTCGTCTATGTGAATGGCGGCGACATTAAGATCGTTGGGGACAGCGTCAAAGTCGTCTACGGAAAGTCCACCGAAACGAAGACAAAATCATCGGTCAAGACCAAGACAATTAGGGTCAAAACTAAGGGTTAGAGGTCTATTTCAACCTCCTGATTTCGCGTCCGCCCGCCAACCAAAATGCCATAATAGGAAACTATGAAAGTAAGCATCATTGGTGGAGGCGGACGCGTCGGATCGGACGCGGCGTACGCATTGCAGTTTGGCGGCGTCGTCCGAGAGATCGCGCTCGTAGACATGAACGGGGAAATGGCCGCAGGCGAAGCTCTCGATCTGCGCCATGGTGCTTCGTTGACGTCCAACCAAACCTTCACAAGTTCGGATGGGTACTCGATCGTCGACGGCAGCGACTGCGTTGTCATCACGGCGGGTCTGCGACGCAAGCCAGATGAGACTCGACTGGAACTCGTCAATCGAAATGTCAGCCTGTTCAAAGGAATTCTTGAAAATCTGAAGGGATGCAAACTCAATGACGGCGCGACGATCGTCGTTGTGAGCAACCCTGTAGACATCCTTACGCACCTTGCTGCCCAAGCCGAAATCGTGCCCCAGCCACAGGTATTGGGTCTCGGTACGGTGCTGGACACATGTCGTTTCCGCTCCTTGCTTGCCGATCACTTCAAGCTCAACGCAACCGATGTGAAAGCTCTGATTCTAGGTGAGCACGGTGATTCGATGGTCCCGATCCTCTCGTCGGCAACCGTCGGCGGGGTACCTTTAAGCTCGATCCCGAACTACGACGCTGAAATTCAGGGAGTTTTTGAATTCACCCGCAAATCGGGTGCGGAAGTTATTCGTCTTAAGGGCGGCGCGGGAAGAGCTGTCGGTGTTTCAATAAAAGAGGTCGTGGAAGCGATTGCACTGAACACTGAGAAGGTTTTACCCGTCAGTTCTTGGCAGAAAGGGACGCTCGGTATTTCCGACATCTCGCTTTCACTTCCAACGAAGGTTGGAAGAAGCGGCGTGATAGAGGTCATCGAGCCCGCGGTTAACGATACTGAAAGGGAAGGTCTGCATAAATCGGCACAGTCGCTGAAGGACGTTCTAGCTCAGATTAGCTAAGATATAATTAACTAATCTGGATAGGCCGGTTGCAGAACATTCTGTAACCGGCCTTTCAGTTTATTTGGAAGAGTGAGGAAAGACCTAAATTTTTCTAAGATTGGAACCCCACGGTTTCGATTTACGATAAAGCAAGAGAAGAAACTCAAAAGAATCGAAAAATTACCGTCGGCATCGACGTAAGGGTCAGTTTGGTATGAAGCAGAATCAATTAATAGACATAAACTTATCGGAGACAGCGATCGCTTGGGCACTCGACCAAGCTAAGATTGGCGATCGCGAAGCGCTGCGATGGCTACAAGACCGGCGTCTAGAGGGCAACGATGCCGCCTCTCGAGCGCTGGTCGAGTTAGCATTGTGCGAACTTGGCGCCGAATTCGCTGTAAGCCTGTTGTAGGCAAGAACCAGAAAGCCCGTCCCGCAATATCGCGGGGCGGGCTTTCACTATTTTAGGATCCCTTGAAAAAAGGGAGTTTTGAATCCCTACCAGCGGATAACGTTGGCACCCCAGACGAGTCCGGCACCAAATCCGACAGTCAAGACGGTCATGCCCTTCTTGAGGCGGCCTTCGGCCTCCGCTTCGTATAATCCCAGAGGAATGGAACCGGCGCTGGTGTTGCCGTATTTGTGGACGTTTAGGAACACCTTTTCAGGTGGGAGTCCAAGTCGTTTGGCTGAGGACTCAATGATGCGAAGATTGGCTTGGTGCGGGACAAAGAGATCGATTTCGTCGGGAGTCATGCCGACTTTGTCGAGCACCTTGCAACAGGCGTCACCCATCGATTGGACCGCGAATCGGTAAACCTCGGACCCCATCATCGTGATCTTGTTTCGTTTGCCTTCGGCCTGCTCGCTGCCCCAAGGGTAGCGAGATCCTCCGACATCGATGCAGATGAATTTCGATCCGCTGCCGTCCGATAGAAGCACTGTTCCAAGCAATCCACGATCCGTTTCGGAGTCATCCATGGCGCTGACCACCACAGCTCCCGCTCCATCCCCGAAAAGAATGGCAGTCGAGCGGTCTTCCCAATTGACTTGCTTACTGAGTGAATCCACTCCAATGACAAGAGCATGATCGACTTGACCTGTGACAACCATTGCCGCCGCATTGGACAAGGCGTAGATAAATCCCGCGCATGCAGCGCTTACGTCGAACGCGCCCGCGTTCTTCGCGCCGACTTGGTCTTGGACCATACATGCCGTAGAAGGCCAGATGAAATCACCAGACACTGTTCCGCAGAGAACGAGCCCAATATCCAACGGATCAATTCCTGCGCGGTCTATCGCTTCGCGTGAAGCGTTCAGGGCGAGCCATCCTGTGCACTCAATAGGCCCTTCGCAAACTCTGCGCTCTCGAATGCCCGTTCTCTGAACGATCCACTCGTCGTTGGTGTCGACCATTGTTTCTAGATCGGCATTCGTCAAGACTTTTGTGGGCAATGCATGCCCAATCGATTGTATAACCGCCCTTCTACTCATTTGATGATCCTAGTTCTTCGCTCACTGTTGATTTGATCGTATCCACCAATCCATTTTCGATCGCCCGCTCTGTGGTCAAAAGGGCGTTTCGGATGGCTTTGGGGCTGCTTCTCCCGTGGCAAATCATGCATAGGCCGTTCAATCCCAGCAGGGGAGAACCGCCGACTTCCGCGTAGTCCATTTTCTTTCGAAGGGGTTTTGTAACCTTCCGGACGGGCCAGTACAGAAGCTTTTCTGGCCATTTCGTAGGGACTTCGCTTCGGATGGAATCGATTATCAGTTCGGCAAGCCCCTCGCACGACTTGAGGACAATATTTCCGACAAACGCGTCGCACACCACAACATCCACGGGATTGGCAAACATGTCCTTGCCCTCAATATTGCCTGCGAACCACTTATGTCGACTCAGGAGGTGGTATGCCTGCTTTGCGAAGGCATTTCCTTTCCCTTCCTCCTCTCCAATGTTCAAGAGATGTACTTTGGGATTGGGGCGACCGAGGAGCTTTTGCGCATATGCGCGGCCCATAATGGCAAATTCTACAAAGTGCTCGGGGTCCACGTCAGGACTTGCCCCAGCATCTAGGAGTACGAATCCATCGTGGCGGTTTGGAATATGGCTGGCAATTGCTGGCCGGTGGACTCCCTCCACCTGTCGCCACTGAAGCAAGGACGTCGCCGAAGCGGCTCCCGTATTTCCAGCAGAAACGAGTGCAGAAGCCTTGCCTTCTTGAACGAGCCTCGCCGCTACCATTAGGCTCGAGTCTTTCTTTTTCCGATAGGCGTCAAGAGGTTTTTCATCCATCTCAACGGATTGCGAAGCGTGGACGAGTTCTATGTTGTGCGGCAGCGTCGCAGGGAGGAGATGGCGGAATTTCGCCTCGTCTCCAACAAGAATAAGTTTCGTCTTCAGGATCGGTGCGGCTTCAAGGGCTCCCTTTACGATGGCAACAGGAGCGTGGTCACCGCCCATCACGTCGAGAGCAATACTCAACGGTCAGGATCCTCGGGACGGAGAAGATTCGTTAGCTTATTGAACTCAGGATGCCCAATGTTGGAGAGTGGAAGTTCTGCGCTTCGAGACGCCGCTACCGGGCACTCGCCTTCCCACCCAAACGAGCACAGACTCTGCATCGGTAATGCAAGGTGAAGTGCTTGGCGCAAAAGCTGTTCGACCACGAGAGAATTGGCCTCGAAAAGAGGAAATGGCTCATCTGAAACGACTTTTGCGGATTCTTGGGGATTGAGCGAACTAGGTGTTCCTTCAACGGGGAACTGCTCGTCGAGTTCGAAATCGATGTCGACTTCGAGAGGCCCACAACAGCGGGCGCATTCCAAGACAGCCCGAGTGCTGAACGAGCCAGTAATCAGCAGAATATTCCCTGTGCTGACCGCCTCAAGATAACCTTCCAGCGGTTTAAGTAAGTCGATATCTACTTCTTCTGGAAGTTCCGTAGATATGTCGACAGCTAACTCTCTACCTGGATGCTGCAGCACATCATTGAGGTCGAGAAGATCGTCCCTTTTCATGATGTGGGGTGGATTGTACCCTTGTGCAAGGAATCTCACCCGTTAAGGCGAATTTCGAGTTAGGTTGGGGAATTTCTCGAAGGATTTGGAGGACGCTCAAATGGCCATAAAATCGTTGCGAAACCCTGGTCACGGCACAATTTCCAACGAATGTGGCCGGAACGTGAGTTTCTTCAGCCAATATCATGAAGTCACTCAAGAATGTGTGACCTTTTTAGCCTGCTTGAAGCGTCGAACACAACGTCGGCTAAAATTGCTATACTGTTCGGCAGGAAGCCTGGCTAGCATAGTCTAGCGTGTCCGCGAGGTGAATGGATTTTGAGGAAATGGGCCTTTTTGTATGCTGCCGCTGCCATTGCGGCTGTCGGTTGTGGTGGAAGTGGTAACGGAACCCACGCGGGCGGTGCCGGTGGTGGTACTGGACCGAAAACGAATGTCGGCATTAAGATCAAGCTGACGGGCCTAACGGCGGCCCCTCCAGGTGCAATTGAGATTGCATACTTAACCGGTCAGGGTCGAGCTATTGGTGACCTGACTGCAGTCGTTCAAAGATTGATTTTCCGGGATAGCTACGGTGACGTAACGAATCCGCTTGCGCCGTTGACCAACTGCGTTTTGAGTGGATATCAGAATAACGTCGTCCACTTGGATGTTCCGTTCTCGACTCAAGCAGTCGGAGTTCCTTCAAGACTGTTTACGTCGTTCAATCTCGACTTTCTACAGTTCAATGAAGAGACGGATTCGCCTGTGATGGGTGCCTTCGTCGTTCATCCGGAGCCAGCAGGCTTCCCGAAGACTTATCCTGCTTCAGTTCGAGTGTTCCCTGGTCGAACGACCAGCTTGCCCGTATTCGTGGATGATTCCATGTTTACGGTCGATGCCACGAATCCGCAGCAGATTGACTACAACGAAACGCAGTTCCTCCAGGCAAATGGAGCTACCGCAGCAAGCCCAATGCAAGGTTTCTTGAGCGATATGATTTCGTTCAACCTCAACAAGCTTCCCGCGGGCAGCATTCCAGCGCTGGTTCCAACTGCCACTGGTGTTGCAGCCGTTCCTGCAGTTCGTGTGTTCTTCAGCGGTGACGTATACGCCGTAGGAGCAGCAAGCGGTGCCGGACCTAACTTTGAGGTTCTCGCAACCGACCCAACGCAGCCAATTGGCGGCTATCTGGGTAATGCGGGCATCCTTAACGGACCTGGTGGAACGTTGCCTCACGCAGGAACATACTCTCTGGTTGGGCTGAACCCAACGGACATCACACTCACGGCAAAGGTCGTAGCGCTGCAAGGTATCTGGAGAGAGCACAGCACTGTCCTTACCCAGCAGAATGGCAAGCCTCTTGGCGCGGGTTCGTATGTAATCACGCTCCCAAGCAGCAGCGACAACAACATGCAGGAGATGGTGGCGTTCACTCAGGACGGAACGACGACTGCAACGGGGATTCCGAACATCACGAACCTGTACTATGGATTCGTAGATTTGGACTCACTAACTTTCAGCCTCTATCCAGTCATAGACATCATGACGGGTTCAACTGCCGGTGCCCTGACGGGAACTGTCAGCAAGTTGTACACCGCACAGGGTGCGGCGACAACAGCTCCTGACTTGGTTCGCAGCGGAACTTTCGCCTACAGCACTGGTGATGGTTCGGCAGCAGCAGCGACGGCGGCAGGACTCAGCAACGGAACGTTCTACGTCTTCAGACTGTAGTGCGAAAAATCCTCGCTGGCATTGAGACTGAGTACGGACTCTTAGTCGAAGGCAGAGGTGCTGAGGAGCAGGTAGACGATGCAATGGCACTCGTTCGGGATTACCCGGGCGAGTGCCTTGTTGGTTGGGACTACCGATACGAATCACCCCGTGCCGATCTGCGTGGGTTTCGCCTGGCAAGCCTCGCCTTCGATCCCGAGGACGCTAAGTTCGATGCGGGGCGATCCTATGGCAAGGCCGAAGATATTCGTTCGGATCGTGTCCTTCCAAATGGGGCCCGTTTTTACAACGATCACGGACATCCCGAATATGCGACTCCAGAGTGTCGGTCCATATTCGAACTGGCAAATCACGATTGCGCGGGCCAAATCGCCATACAACGCGCGTTAAAGGTGTTTTCTGAACGGGAAGGCATTGAAGTCCGCGCCTACAAGAACAATACGGACTTTCACGGAGCGTCCTACGGCACCCATGAGGGGTACCTCGTGCCACGGTCTGTGGGATTTGATCGCCTTTACAACTCCGTCATGCCGATGATGGTTGTCCGGCAGGTCCTGGTTGGGGCGGGCAAGGTAGGAAGCGAAACTTCCCGTTCAGCGGATTTTCAACTCAGCCAACGAGCGGATCATATTTCAGAAAAAGCCAACGCTGAAACTCTTTACAGGCGGCCCATTTTCAATACGCGAGATGAGCCGCATTCCGACGGTCAGGACTGGATTCGGCTCCATGTGATCTGTGGCGATGCAAATATGATTCCTGCTGCCACGGCAAGGAAAGTTGGGCTCATCAAATTGGCACTGGCGCTCTGCGAAATGGGGCAAGCCCCCATCTGGCAATTTCAGGACCCGGTAAGGGCATTTCAGGATATCAGTCGTGACCAATCGTATCAATTCCGAGTGGAGTTGGAGCGAAGTAGCTGGACCACCGCTCCAGAAATTCTAGAGTCCTATTTTTCCGCCGGGGAAAGGTTCCTAGAACTCGACGAGGAAATGAAGTGGGTGATTTCAAGTAGCAGGGAATTGTTAGAGGATTTGCACGGTAATTTCGCGCGATTCAAACGCCAAGTCGATTGGGCGGCCAAGCGAGCAATGCTCGCTGACTTCATCGAGAGTGAAGGGACCTCTTGGGCGGATCCACAGCTCAAATCATTCGATCTGGAATATCATAACGTCGATCCAGACGAGAGTCTTCACGCTGCTTTGGTGCAGATGGGAGAAGTCGAAGCGGGCCCGAATTCAACCGAATTGCTCGCTTGCCTGGAAGGCGTAAACGAGCCAACGCGGGCCTACGCAAGGGGACTTGCGATTCGAAAATTTAGGAAAGATTTGATTGGCGTTTGTTGGCGCACACTTACGTTTCGTGTAGATGGTGCCCCGGTGGAGGTCGATCTCAAACCTAATGGCGAATATCCGCCGCAATTAAGTCAGGCAAACGACGTAGGAACTTTTATCAGCATGTTGAGAGGTGTTCAATGACCGATGGCGATAGACTCACGCGACCGTTAACCCGCGAACCTGGACAGAAGTCTGGGGATGAGGGGGGACCTAGCGCGCCCGATATCCGCAAACCCGAAGGTGGAAATGAATTGATGCGGCGAATGAAGAAGATCGATCCTGATCAGGCGAAGAAATACCGCCAGCGGTCAGGGCAATGACCGCAGTGGGGCTAACCGAATTCGCCGACCTAACGAATTTCCACGCAGAGAAATATATCGCGGGGAGTGCGGGTGTCGATCCAGCATTTGAGACGCACGGGACGACGGTGCTGTGCCTTCGGTTCGACGGAGGTGTATTAACTCTTGCTGATCGTCGAGCAACCGCCGGAAACCTGATCATGTATGACCAGGCTGAAAAAATAGTTGCTCTTGACGACACAACTGTTGTGGCGATCTCTGGTGCCTTCGCGCGTTCAATTGAGGTTTGCAGATTTCTTAAGCACTCATTCAAGTACTACCGAAGAACGGTGATGCTTGAAATGTCGCTGGAAGGCAAGCTGATGGAGATTTCGCGTGCGCTTGCAGGCAACGCCCCGATGGCGATGCAAGGTATCGGACTGTTTCTCCCAATCGTAGCTGCATACGATCGAAAGCGAGACGAATTTGGAGTTTATTTCTTCGATGGAGCCGGCGCGCGGTTCCAAAACGGATCATATTCCTGTGCTGGCTCGGGTTCTGAACGTATTCGAGGCGTGTTTGAGTACATCGCCAGAATCAAGGGAAGGTTCGAAACACGACCGCTGGAAGATGTTTTGGCAGATGGTTTACAGATGCTCGATATCGCCGCCGATCTCGATTCGGCAACTGGCGGGTTTAGCAAAATGCTTCCCATCGCTCGAGTGCTCGATCGTGATGGCAATCGCGAGTTGACAGAACTCCAGTTGCGAGTAGCCGTTGATGTTGTCTTGAACAATCAGGGCAAATAAAAAAAAGGGCCGCCAAGATATTGGCGGCCCTTTTTTTATTTTCAAATGCTAAAGACTAGAATCGATAGCCGAGGTTGATCGCAACAGCATTTGCGCGAGTGCCGCCTGCTTGGTCCGAAATGTAGCCCGTAAGCTCCGCAATGATGTTGGGGCCGAGTTCGATCCCAATACCACCACGAGCGCCAACGCCGTTAGATGTCTTGTTCGTGACGGAAGTCCAAGTGAGACCAACGCCAACGAAGTAATAGCTTCGTCGACCGGCAGGGTTAGCGCCAGTGAAGAACCGTTGGTTGATCGCCACCGGATAAGCAGTTACGCCATTGAAATCCTTGAAGAAGGCGTCAACGGAAAGGTAAGTGTCGCCACCCTTGATGAGCGAACGGTTGAATAGGTACTCAATGCCAACGTTTGTGAATGTATTGCTTACATTGCTCAAACTCTGATCAACTGGCAGGGCTACTCCACCACGAATGGTGATGTTGTTTGGGCTCGTATCGATCGACGAAGTCTGGGCTCCTGCAATCGCTGTCGCGCCAATAGCGGTAAGAATCGCCGCCGCTGAAATTACTCTCCTCATTATCTATCCTCCTGAAGTGCGGCCCGAGCGTGCGCTCGTTCCATGAGCAGCCTCATTGTAACCTTTCGGAGCGATAAAGTCCAGCGACGCATTTGACCATAATGCATCTAATGCCGTCTGTTAAGCTCGATCCGAGACGTTCTGTACTGATTCTCATAGACGTCCAGCCATCACTCTCCAAGACTATATTCGAGATGGACAGAGTTCTTGCTCATCAGGTGTTTTTGGCGAAAGTTGCGAAGATCCTGGAAATCCCGATTTTGGTGACCGAGCAGAACCCAAATCGTATGGGCTCTACGGTTCCTGAACTCGCCGAAGTAGTTTCTTCATCGGGGGCATTTGCGAAAATGACTTTTAGCGCGGTGGGCTGTCCAGAGTTCGTCGAAGCACTCAGGCAGACGGCGAGGACACAAGTCGTAATTATCGGCTTGGAAACTCACATCTGCGTGAGTCAGACCGCTCAAGGGCTTCTCGATGCGGGATATGAAGTCGTGGTCTGTCCAGATGGCGTCTCCTCAAGATCGCTGGAGGCTCACAAATTGGGAATGGAAAGAATCCGAGA
This sequence comes from uncultured Armatimonadota bacterium, assembly GCA_903833215.1. Classification (GTDB taxonomy): domain Bacteria; phylum Armatimonadota; class Fimbriimonadia; order Fimbriimonadales; family Fimbriimonadaceae; genus Fimbriimonas. Next base: position 35,302 of record CAILEM010000008.1, on the reverse strand, counting down.
CGCTGGCATCGTGCCTGCACATACCGAAGCCGTCGCGTACGAGTGGATGGGTTCCGCCGATAATCCCGCGTTTAAGCCGTTTTTGGCAGTTGTGAAAGGCCTCGCCTAACTAGGCAGAGCGAGTCGTACTCCCTAGCGTCTGTAAAATTTCTTCGAGGGAATCCATTTCGGGAACGACGCCTGTCGCGGCGACGCCTGTGGAATCAAAGTGCTCGCGAGGGTAGGTCATCATCGCCGCACTTGTCGCATCGACTCGATCCGCAAGAATCGAGAGATTCGCCGCCATATCGGCAAGGGTTTGATCTGCTTCCAAGTCGGAGAGCCCCGCTTCGGTGATCGTTCCGCACTCGAGGACAAGAATGTTCTCCATGGTGTGATGGGCAACGGCATCGATCCGAGCCTTGACTTGATCTTGGCCTTCCCAAACATGCGATTGGAGAGAGTGCTCAACCCTTTCCCACTGCTGGGCGGCAGCTTCGAGGAACTCGAGCGACTCTGGCAGAATTGCGTCGTCAAGCCCAACACTTCTGCGAACTTCGTCAAGTTGACGAATCAGGCGAGAGCGACTCTTGCCATAGACAAGCCTATCCTGGCCAAGCGTGGCAAAGAATGCCAGCCCCAAAAGGCCCCAGCCCACCAAGATCATAGTCCCCCCAAACCTTATGAGCGATTCAGTAAAGAAGCCAAGGATGAGGAGAATAACACCAATGAGGGCGAGGAGGTGGCTCGCTTCGTATCGGAGCATGAGAGGCAGGTGGTTCCGCGCGATGGCTACAAATGCGGATAGGCAACGAGACCTCGCCGCGGGCATCGGCGAGAAGATCTGGCGAATCGGTGGGGGGCGGAAGCCAGTTCTCATGAATTGTTATACGACCAGAGGATCCAGATCGGCTTCCATTTTGGGTTGTGCCCCCAGTTTTCGGGACCTCATTCACTCGCAAGCCATCACGGTTCGCTCCAAGCTACAATCCTTTAATGCTTCCGAATGAAGTGTGGGAAGGACGTAGTGCCAAGACTTGGACTCTCCGTACCCTCATTACGCCTCTTTCGTGGTTGTATGGTTTCGGATGGCAGGTCTATTTGGCTGCCTACAAAATTGGGTTCAAAACCGCCAAATCACCTCATCGACCCGTAATATGCGTAGGCAACCTCGTCGTGGGTGGAAGCGGAAAGAGTCCTCTCACCATCTATATCGCCAAAGTTGTTCAGCGCTTGGGCCGACAAGTTGTCATTGGTTGCAGCGGTTACGGGGCACCTCATTCCCAAGATGCGTGCATCGCTCCTGATGGGCCCTTGTCCGCAGCGGAGTGGGGCGATGAACCGGCGATGTTTCGATGGCTGTTGCCGAATGTGCCTTTGGTCGTTGGAAGAAATCGAGTGTTAGCCGCCGAGTTGGTTCATGCAACGTTTCCCAAAGCGGTCTTGGTGATGGATGACGGCTTTCAGCATCTACCTTTGGCAAAGCAGTTCGCCGTGGTTATCGACGATCCCATGGCAAAGAACTTCCGCTGCCTGCCCGCCGGACCTTACCGTGAACCTCGATGGAACGTCAGAAGGGCCAACGTGGTCGTGCCGAGAGACTTCCGAGTGAAAACTCATCCGATGCGGATCGTTGATGTTGAGGGGAAAACTGTGATCCCACAAAGCTACGCCGTTTTATGCGCCTTAGGAAATCCCTCAAAGTTTTTGAAAATGTTGGCGGACCAATATCCCAATGATCGGAAGGATTTTCCGACCATCCTCAAAGGGGATCACGATCCGCTTTCTGAACGAGACCTTTGGGTTGACCTACCCATTGAGTTGCCGATCATCGTGACAGCAAAGGATTGGGTCAAATTGCGTGATCGGACAGATATCGGTGAACGCCAGTTCTTTATTGCGATGCACGAGGTAGAACTGGAACCGAGTGAGGAGTTTAAGGTCCGGGTAGAAAGGAGCTTCAATGAGTAGCTGGCAAAAGGGGCTCGTAGATAAGTTTGGCCTCTACGCTTTTGGCGTAGGGCAAAAGATCTTCTTAAAGGAAGACGTGACCGTTGCGGAACGCCGCGGCGAAATGATCGGTGAGTTGGCGTTTCGGCTCCTCAAAAAGAGACGTCTGCGGACGATTGCGAATCTGCAATTGGCATTCCCTGAGTGGACGGATGAAAAACGTCATGAAACGGCGCGCAAGGTCTTCCGACATTTTGGATTGGTGACAGCAGACTTCATGCGAACACCACTCCGAACAAATGAGGAATTGCTCGCCAACATTGAAGTCGAAGGGTTCGAACACTACGAAACTGCAGAGGCAGCAGGGAAGGGCATTATTGCCTGCACAGCGCATTTCGGGAATTGGGAGCGATTTGGTCATTGGTGCATCGCTACTGGACGGAAGATATCTGTTGTTGCCCGCGATGCGAATCAAGGTGCGATTCAGGAGCGCGTTGCCAAAATTCGCGACATCACCGGCGTGTTGGTCCTTTCACGCGGTGATTCGGCTCGTCCAATCCTTGTCAAGCTAAAACGACAGGAGATCGTCGGCATTTTGCCGGACCAAAATTCAGACGAATCGTTCGTGCCATTTTTCGGAAAGCCCTGTGGAACTGTTTTAGGACCGGCCGTCCTCCACAAGCGTACAGGGGCGGTCCTGCTTCCCTCCTACTGCGTGCGTACCGGACCCGGAAAATACAAGGTTATCGTGAAGGAGCCCATCGATTTGGAGAACGTCATGGCGAATCCAGAAGACGTCATGGCTGAACTCAACGCGGTTTTGGAATCGGTGATCCGGGAATATCCGGAGCAATGGCTTTGGATGCATGACAGGTGGAAGAACGCGAGGCGGAAGAATTTACTTTGATTTCGCCCCGATTCCTGGTCGTTCGCATTATTGCTATCAGGGATTGTGTGATGCATATCTGGACGGTGACAAACACACTCAGGAGGCGCAATGCCCCGATTTCTGATTAGTCGCCTGTCCGCTCTCGGAGATACCGTGTGCTCGCTGCCCGCCGCCGTTGCCCTCAAGCGTGGATTTCCTGACTGTCATATCACCTGGGTGGTTGATCCTCGATTTGCGGGTGTCGTGGAGTGCTGTGGTGCCGTTGACGAGATCATTCGCATAAAGCCTTCATTGAAATCAATTCCGTCATATGTCGAGGAATTTGATGCTGCGCTTGACCTTCAGGGCCTGCTAAAGAGCGCTATCTGTATTGCCAAAGCAAAGGCCAAAAGGAAGGTGGGTTACCATTGGCGTCGGGAAGGAGCTTGGCTGTTTAGCGAGCGAGTTCTTCCAGATCCCACCTCGTTCCACGTTGTCGACCAATACGTCGATGTGGCTAGGGAAGTTGGTGGGCAAATGGATCGAGCTGAGTTTATGTTTGCCCCGAAGGAAGAGGACGTTTCGGTCCTCCGAACAAAATTGGCGGAATCGGGAATCACAGGGAAATTTGTCGTGATTAATGCCGGCGCAGGATGGGCTACCAAGCGATGGTTGCCAGAGTCTTTTGCGAATGTGATTGATGCGTTGGCAAAGCAGGAAATCAAGAGTGTGCTCATTGGTGGCAAGAGTGAGGCAGATATTCATGCCGCCCAGGAAGTGATTCGCCTATGCGCGAGTGAGCCCGCGAGCCTGCTGGGGAAGACAACCGTCCGCGAGCTCGTTGCATTAATTGACATCAGTTCGGCTCACTTAGGAGGCGATACCGGCAGCACGCATATCGCTGCAGCCCTCGGTACACCTGCCGTTGGGTTGTATTCCATCACGAAGCCTAATAGAAGTTGCCCTTACGGCCAAATTGATCGATGTCTATACGAGCCGAGTGGTCTTGCGCAAATTCAACCGGAATCCGTCTTTAATTATCTCTTGGAGGCAATGGGTTGACGATCGAGCAGGCTCTCGAAATTCGGGCGGGGAAGAAATTGGTGTTTACGAATGGAGTTTTTGACATTCTCCATGCTGGCCACACTCGATATCTGCAGTATGCACGGTCCCTTGGGGACATTCTCATCGTTGGAATGAACACCGACGAGAGTGTTCGTGGTCTTGGGAAAGGACCCAATCGACCGATTAATCCTTTGGCAGACCGCGTTGAAGTGCTTGAGGCGCTGAGAGCCGTCGATGGTGTCGTTCCTTTCAGTGATGCGACTCCTGTCGCGCTGATCTCCCTGCTTAAGCCAGAAATTCATGTGAAGGGTGGTGACTACACCGTGGAGAGCCTGCCTGAGGCGGCCATTGTCCATGGTTACGGCGGCGATATTGTCATCGTGCCGACGCTAGAAGGGAGATCTTCAACCCGAGTGATTCAGAGGATCGGGATGGAGTGAAAGCCTTCTCCACTGATCCCAAGCTTAGATGGTTGTTTTGCATGACTCATCCAGACGATGAGATTTCCATTTGCATTTGGATTCGTCGCTTGGTCGCCAACGGAAATGCTGTCCACATGAGTTGGACACACAGCAATCCAATTCGCGAGCGCGAGGGGCGGCAAGTTGCGGAGATGCTTGGGGTTCCCCAAGAAAATTTGCATTTTCTGTCTGCTTCGGATGGAGCTGTTTGTGACGAGATCCCAACGCTTCTTCCGACATTTAGGCAGCTCATGCAGACTGTCAGTCCGGACCGAGTGTGCTGTGGTGCCTTTGAACAGGGACATATCGACCACGACTCGACGAATTACCTTGTGAATGCCACGTTTGAAGGTCCCATTTTCGAAATCCCTTTTTATCACACTTATTTGACTCGGCTCCAGCGGATCAATCGGTTTAGCGATCCTGCCGCCGAGGAAGTCCTCCTTCTCCAACGGGAAGAGCAGACTTTCAAGAAGAAGATTGCGCACCAATACCCCAGCCAAAATATTTGGAGCGTGTTGCTCTCTTACGAGGTGTGGCAAACGGTTCGATTGAAGCCAATTGAACTCGCTAATTCGGAGCGTATGCGCCTTCAGACTCACAACGATTTCAGCACACCCAATCACCCTCCAGCTTTGTCGCGACGCGTCCTTAAGTCTCCGACGTGGAATCGTTGGCTGATGGCTTTGAAGGTCGCTCAAAGCCAAGTAGCCGCGCTGGATGCGCCATAAGCACCATCTCCGTGCTAACCTTTCTAAAGTATGTTCAAGCGCCTGATGGAACGCGTCGACCGCATGTTGGGTCGGGGTGTTATCGACGAAGAATTTTATGATGAGCTGGAAGAGGCGCTTCTGCAGGCGGATACCAATATCGTTACCACTGGCGAGATATTGGATGAGCTGAGAGTTGCCGTCCGTGTCGAAAAAATAACGGAAGCGAATGCGATGAAGCTGAGGCTTCAAAAAGCGATCGCAGATCGATTTCGGCAACAGGGGGCGGCCGGTCTCGAAGTCAACGATGAAGATCCGACCGTGTTTGTGTTTGTTGGTGTCAACGGGGTTGGAAAAACCACCTCCATCGCCAAGGTTGCACATCTCCTGACGAAGCGTGGCTTTAAGGTCGTCCTTGCTGCTGGAGATACATTCCGTGCTGCCGCCATCGAGCAGCTTGAGATATGGGCTGAACGAACGGGCTCCGAAATAGTTCGCAACCAGCCTGGGGCAGACTCCAGTTCGGTTATTTTTGACGCCATTCAAGCCGCAAAAGCCCGGGGAGCGAATTTTGTGCTTGCTGATACTGCGGGTCGACAACACAGCAAGGGCAACCTGATGGCCGAGTTAGGAAAGGTATTGCGAGTGACGGAAAAGGCGCTGGGACGTAAGCCTGACGAGGTTCTTTTGGTTCTTGATGCGAACACTGGTCAGAATGCGATTAGGCAGGCTGAGGAATTCAAGAAGGCGGCCGGTGTCACCGGTCTCGTGCTCACCAAGGTGGATGGTACCGCTCGCGGCGGAGCCTTGATCGGTGTTTATGATCGCCTAAAGATTCCGATTAAGCTCATCGGCACTGGCGAGAAAGTCGGTGACCTCAAGGATTTCAAGCCAGACGAATTCGCTGCTTCCCTGTTCGAGTAGATTTTCTCGTGTACCGGGAGTGAATCCTGCTACACGATTTTTCTATGCCGTCAATTTTCGAAATTGATGTTTTCCAACCCGCAGCGTCTTCCCGTAAAGATCCTCAACGGCAATTTTTACGGTTGGCTCGGTGATTTTTTCTGTATCTAGAGACACGGCTCCAGCCTGCATATGCCTTCTGGCGTCGCTGTTGCTCTTTGCGAGGCCCAAACCGGCAATGAGGGCCGCAATTGCCACCTGACCACTATCGATCACAGAATCGGGAATTTTCGCTTCTTCTGCTTCGACAGGTTGCTGGCGCTTGCTGAAGGTGTTGACAAAGTAATCGTCGGCGGCCTGTGCCGCCTCAGCTCCGTGATACAGGGTAACAATCTCGCGTGCAAGCCGGCACTTGAGGTCGCGGGGGTTTGCGGTTTCGGCGATGAGAGTTTTCACCTCATCCATAGGCACATCGGTAGCCAATTCAAAGTAGTTCTCGATGAGGGTGTCCGGGATCGACATCGTCTTACCGTACATGTCGTTTGGCGCGTCGATAACGGAGATGTAGTTACCGAGCGATTGGGACATCTTTTCGACCCCATCGGTGCCCACCAGTAGGGGGCAGAGAACGACCACTTGAGGTTCAAGGCCGTACTGCTCCATCAACGTCCGCCCGACAAGGTTGTTGAATTTCTGGTCATTGCCACCAATTTCAACATCCGCGATTAGCTCTACCGAATCCATGCCCTGGCAAAGGGGGTACATGATCTCGTGCATTGCGATCGGCTTGTGCTCGGCGAGACGCTTGGTAAAATCGTCGCGCTCTAAGATTCTGGCGACGGTATATCGTGAGCAAAGACGTATAACGTCCTCGAAAGCCATTTTGCCGAGCCAATCCTTGTTGAAGTAGATCTCGGTCTTCTCGCGATCCAGAATGGAACCGACCTGCTCCATCACTGCATCAACATTGGCCTGAACCTGCTCGCGCGTAAGTTGGGGACGTGTCTTGCTCTTTCCGCTGGGGTCACCGATCATCGCAGTGAAATCCCCGATGATGAGGCATGCGGTATGACCCAGGCGCTGAAAATCTCGCAGCTTACGAAGAACGACAGCCCAGCCCAACGTAACGTGTTTGGCTGTCGGATCGACACCTAGCTTGACGCGTAGGGGTGTGCCCTTTTCGAGCTTCTTTTTGAGGTCAGCCTCGCTGATAATCTCGGTAGTGCCTCGGCGCAGAATGTCCACCTGCTGTTCAATAGTCATGCGAGTTGGAATTTTACCGATTCTTGGAGCAAGGACCGGCTAGCGCGACGCTGTTACCAAATATTCTTTTGGATTGACGCAGAACATTTTCTGCAAATGCCGATAGGCCCTTGCAGAAAACCTTCCCGCTCACATCAGCACCGGCTGGTGTGAAGTTTGGAGATGTTTTCGGAAATCCCTTGGTCATTCTTGAGTCCCCATTTGGATTGGGACGATAGGCCCAACCCAAACAAGGACACTAAAAATCTTAGACTTCGGCAGCAGTCGAAGCCGTGTAGGTAGCTTCGCTAACGAACTTAAAGAGTTTGCTGCCTTCGTAAGTGGCGGTCAAAGCGTATCGAATCTGCTCGCCCGACTTGGTTTTCCGGGTCATCTTCATTTTTTTAACGTCGGAATCCGGAATCTCAACGTGCGACCGGGTTTTCAAATTATAAAACTGCATGTTCCCTCCGTCAGCCGGATTGCACAATTGTCGCTCCCCGGAACTGTTCGGGCTAGATCATATCATAAAGTTTAGGTTCGAGGGAACCTGGTTTTTTTTTGAGGCAGGGAACCTCTAGCTGTTTTTGTCATCAAATGGGTTTAATGGAGGAAAGGACGAGTGATATTCGACAAGTTTGACAAAATGTCAAGAAAATGGGGTCAACTCATCGAATACAACGTCCTACATAATATACAACCATGAAAGAAAGACGATCTCGAGAACACATTACACAAGCTCCTGTAGCTATGACTGGCGCAAAGGTCTACGAAGAGCATTCGCTCAAAGAACTGCGAAACGCAGGCTATCGAATCACGATGCCGCGCGTTCAGGTTATTCGTGCTTTGGCTGACACCAGCCGAGCTCTTAGCGCTTACGCAATCCACGAGAAAATCATTTCAGGCGGCGGCAAGATTGACGTCGTTAGTGTTTACCGAATTCTTTCAACTCTCCAAGAAGTTGGATTGATTCACCACATCGGCGTTGTGGACGGATACTTCCCATGCCGCATGGAAGAGTGCTCTGGTCGCCGATCAGAAGTTCTGGTTGACGAGCAGACAGGCGACGTTTTGGAGCTCAAGCTCCCAGCGCTCGTTTCCGAAGCAATCGACAAGCAGGTTGCAGAACTCGGATTTGAAGCTTCAACCATCAAGGTTGAGATCACTGGCGTCATCGTCGGCAAGAAATAGTATCGAAAAACTAAAAAGATCCCGCTTCGCTGAATGCGAAGCGGGATCTTTTTATGCCCCAGGTGTTTACTGGGGCTAAGTGCATAGCTCTCAGAAGGCTACGTCTCTCTCAACGGTCGAGTGACTGCCTTCGCCGAAGCGAGAGAATTTGATGCGTCGAGATTGACCTGGCTTGACTCCTGACATCGCTTCCGTCAGGTCCTGGGCCGAAGTGATGTCCTTTCCTGCAAAGCTCAGAATAACATCCCCTGGATGAATTCCTGCGGCTTCTGCAACCGATCCTTGAGTCACTTCTGCAACCACTGCGCCCTTCACGTTTGCAGGGATCGAGAACTGGGTGCGTATGTCATCTGTCACGCTCCCCACGGTGACGCCAAGGTGTGCCTTACCGTCGGAGGGCGGAGTGGATCGTTTGGGCTGCTGTTTGCCCTGTCCCGGCATCGAGAAGCCAGGCATATCTTTGAAGTTGAAGAACTCTTCAGGCCCATCAAAACCACGTGGGAATTTGAACTGCTGCTGACCCTTCGGCATACCCATCGGCATCCGCTGTTCTTGTTCGGTTAACTCCTTGTGCTGTTCAAGCTTAACCTTGAAGACTTTGTGCTCGCCGTTTCGAATAACTTCGACATCGACTGTGGTTCCAGGAGCGTACTGCAGCATGGCGTTGCGCAGGTCCATTTGACTGTTCACCGCTGACTTGCCGATTCGAACGACGAGGTCGTCTTTCTTGATGCCCGCCATGCCAGCTGGCTGTCCCTCAGGTGCATCCTCGACAAGCGCGCCACCGTCGACGTGCATCTGCTTCTTCTTGTACTCGGTTAGGTTCGCTGGGCGAATTCCAATTTGGCTCTTGACGATCTTGCCCGTCTCAATCAGCTTATCGACAATCAGTCGAACTTGATTGCTTGGGATGGCAAAGCCGATTCCAGCGCTTGCCCCCGATGGACTGTAGATCGCCGTGTTGAGGCCCACGACTTGACCTTCGATGTTGCAGAGTGGTCCACCGGAGTTGCCCATGTTGATGGCAGTGTCGGTTTGAATCATGTCGGGATAAAATCGACCTTCGATTACGGTTCTATCTCGACCGAGCGCGCTAATGTGGCCGAAGGTGACCGACTGCTGAAACGCGAAGGGTGAGCCGATCGCCATCGCCATCTGGCCGGGCTTGAGTTTTTCACTATCCCCAAATTGAAGGGTGGGAAGGTCCTTGGCTTCAATCTTAATAACCGCGATGTCGCTCTCGTGGGCTCGAGTGACCTTGCCCTGGAATTCTCGGCCATCTTTGAGAATCACTTTTACATTGTCAAAACCTGCGACAACGTGATCATTTGTGACGATGTATCCATCTGGTCGAAGAATAAATCCTGAGCCCTCTCCGCCCGAGACCGGCATTCGGGATCCATCGCCGGACAGTTGACGTCCGCTCGTCGATTGAATATCAACGACGGCTGGAGAAACAAAGCTCGCCAAGTTCGTGTAGAAATTGTCTAGGTTCTTTACCTCGGCCAAACTTTCACTACTGGGCGCACTGATTGTGCGTGGTTCGAATCCTTGCGAGCGGGTCTCGCCAAATGCCTTCGAAATGCTGGCTCCGCTGTTGAGGCCAACCATGCAGATGGCACCTAACGCGAAGCCTACTCCGAGCGTTGCATATACACTCTTTGATGATTTGGATTGTCGATTCATTTTTCTTTCCGTTGGTTTCTTTATTGAGCGAACGATGGATCGTTCGGTAAATTTCGTAACGTCGGTTACTGGGTAACGAGTTCCGTACTTACGAGAGATTTACGAAACAGGGAATCATTGGATCCGTTGTGAATCAGTAGGATACGATCCTAAGCTGGCGGATAGGTTATCGGGGGCCGAAATTTGCCGCCGACAGCATTGGGCCGCTACCGAATCCGTCTCCGCCAAAAGCCCCATCTTGGGTAATTGCGGCTGAGTTGTTTCGCGCAGTCGGCTGGTCTTGGTGATGCCCTTGGCTATAAGTAAGCACAAGAAGCGTCACCGCCATCGAACATGCACTGACGCCAGCAAACATGAGGGCCGAAAACCGAACCGTCTTTCGAGGTTCCTCATATCTTTGGCGAAGCATATTCGCAGTGAGTCTTTCCGCGAGATCTTCCGGAGGCTCTGGACATTGCATGCCACCAATTAATGCTTTGAGTGCCCGAAGGCCCTCTGCTTCACTTCGACAGTCGCTACAGACGGACATATGAGCCCTCATTTGGAGCAACTCATCGCCGCCGAGTTCGCGATCAAGGTACGCCGAAAGGCGACTTTGCACGGTTTTACAATTCATCGCAAAAACTCCGATAGGTTTGGGGTGCATGCTTTAAAAGGTACGTGCGGATCTGCTTCCTACCGCGATGAATGCGGGATCGGACAGTTCCGACCGAGGTTTTCATGATTTCTGCAACCTCTTCATACGCAAGCCCTTCTACGTCCGCAAGCAATACTGCCGTTCGAAATTCCGGCGTCATCGAGGTTAGCGCCTTCTGCACCGGCTCGTCAAGGGCATTTGTGAGCATATGACGGTCAGGCGATGCATCGTGGTCTGGCAAGTCCCAAGTGGTTGCGCCATCAGTTCCCGAGGCCTCCAAACTTGTTGTCTTCAGCCGACCGCGACGGCGAACCATGTCGATGTGGGCGTTCGTCATGATGCGATACAACCAACTCGTAAATGGGAGGTTGTCGTCGTACCGATGAAAGAAGCGATACGCACGCACAAACGACTCTTGGACGAGGTCTTCAGCCTCTGCAACATTTCCAGTTAGGCGGTAGGCAAGCCCGTAAGCCTGCTTGTACGAATCTTGAATCAAACTCTCGAATAACCGAGAGCGATCCCCGACCGATGTCGTCCTTTCTTTAGTCGCAGAGAAGAGCATAATGCAGAAAACCCTAGAGACGAAGTTTAGTACGCCGTCCTGTTTATGGGTGGTTCCCGCCTTTCATCATATTTGAAGACAATGGGTCGCTTCATGTAATAGGGACATTGCTTTCCAAAGTCCATTACGGTGTTGGAGATCTCAAAGCCATAAAGAGTGGGTGCATATCGGAGCGGTTTCTGCGAGAACGGGTCGATCGACAACTCCCCTGTAAGCGGCAGGTTTGGCGGATAGTGACCGGTGGTGCTCCGTTGGCGGAGTACGGAGATCGCCTGGGCTAAGATCCTCTGTTGCGTCTGAAGCCAGCCGTGCATGAGCGGCGCATTTGCGCTGGCTATTCCTAGGGCGCGGTTGATGACGTTGTCGATGCTCTGATCGTCGGCAACTTCCTTGTTGAGTCTTTTGAGCACCGTGTGAATCCGCATCCAGTCTTCATGATCCTGAGGAAGCGCCTTGAAAGTCCTGATATAGGTTCTGACGAACCGTTCATCGAACGCCTGTCTGACGCCAGGTGATTGGAACAGAGCGTCTACTGCTTTCGTAAAGGCTTCAGGAGTCGTTTGATCAAGACCGACTTCCTGCAAACTCTTCATCTGCTGAATGGTTGTTCGTCCAAGCACGAACCTGGCCTGAATCGACTTGTAGAGATTTGGGATCTTGATGTCATTAACGAGTTGGCTGATTTGGCCAAGCATCACAGGATCCTTTGGATAGCGAAGCGTCACTCGCCAGAGTCCACTCATCATGCTCATGTCCGCGTAGAAAGGCCATGCAACTCCTGTGGTCACAGAAAACTCGGGGCAGTGATTCGCCATCCGTTTAAGTGTTAATAAATCCTGGACGGCTCCATCAAAATCCAGCTGCGAGATTTTGATGCGAGCATCAGCGATCACATAATTGGATATCTGCGAAAACTCACGCTCATGCTGCAGCATCGGCCTGTTCACGAACCTCATACTTGCTGATGCGATTTGGAGTTCACCGAAATCGCAGCGGGGAAGTCGCGACGCCTGTTCGATCAGACGAAGAACCGGTGCGAAGGATTTGATTGCCTTATTTCGAACTGCACGATCCCTCGCCGTGGGATTGCGCGGTAACCAAAGGTGACGCGATTCATCTTCAGGGAGTTTGTGGAATTCCTTGATTGCTTCTAGATAGACAGGTGCTGCATTCTCGGAAGTGGCAGACATGCCCTGGTGGAGGTCGCCTACCTCAAGCGGCAATTCCATGCTGCGAGCCAAATCAAGATCAGATGGAAGCTTTGCTGAGTCCTCACGGAACATTCGGGTGATCAACAGGAAGCCGCCGAAGACGCAGAGCAAAAGACTGAGGCAACCACAGCCAAAGGCTTGGCCTGTCAATTTCTTGAACTTGGCAGAACTCACAGCAGGCATACAAGTTGACTCTTACAAACCGAGACGCTTTGGTGGGAGATTCGGGTCAAAAAGAAAAACATCTCCTACGGATGCTTACGCAACCCTAGGAGATGTCATGACAATCACGTCGACTAGAAGTCGTATTTGGCGATATTCGACTTATCAAACGTGAGCAACGGACCAGCGGCGACGACGTTCAGCTTGCCAAAAGTCTTTTCGCCCAATTTGCCAGCAGTGAACTTGCCGCCTTCGGCTGGTTTGAGTTTTCCGGAGTGGATCTGCTGGCCAAGATAGGTGGCAATGTAGCCCATATCTCGTGGACTCCAAAGCTGGAAGGACGTTACGGTGCCGTTCTGAACAAACTTCTTGAGCTGGTTTGGAGTGCTGAGACCTGTGAGCTGAACACCCTTGCCAACTGCGTGTGGGCCGCCGGGATACGCACCGGATAGCTGGAGCGTCTGCGCCGAAGCGGCGAGACCAACGCTCGTTGGAGAAATGATGCCTCGAAGGTCTGGGTGCTTGGATAGGAGCGCTTCGCAAACGGTGGTGCTCTTTTCAGCATCATCGTTGCCGTATACCGTGTCGATGAGTTTCATCTTCGCGTACTTAGGCTGCTTGAGGGTGTCCTTCATCGTTGCGATCCAAGCATTCTGGTTGGGGGCATCGGTTGTGGCGCTCAAAATGGCAAAAGGACCTTCATAGCCGATGAGTGAGCCCAAAAGTTCGACCTGGCTCTCGCCGAGTTTGCTGAAGTCGGTCGGGATGACGGCGGCATCACGATGGGATTCGTTTTTGGCCAAGTCGGCGTCAACGGTGAGCACCGTAATACCCTTGGCTTTAGCCTCGTCGAGAACTGGGTTCAAGGCATCTGGGCTATTTGCAGCCAAAGCAATCACGTCGACTCCGCGTTGGATTTGGTCTTTGATGTAGCTAATCTGTGAAGTGGCGTCGCCATTTGCGGGACCAGTGGTAACAAACGAGGCCTTGATCTCTGCGCTGGCGTCCTCGAATCCCTTGATCACGTCCTTGAAGTAAGGATTGCCGGTGTTCTTTGGAATAAACACGATCTTGAAGCCTGATCCTGATCCTGATCCTGATCCTGAATCGGCTGGTTTCGGGTCTCCCGTAACCGGTGCTTCCTTCTGGCAGCCAACAATGACCAAGGCGAGTCCTATGAGCAACAACTTTGAACGCTTCAACATGATTGATCCGCAGTATACGACGCAGAGCAATTGGAATCCATTCACGCTAAAATGCTGGTATGTCCGTGCAGGATCTTCATGGTCTGCTCAATAACATCCAGCGGAACCCAGGAATTCCTCTGGATCTGGATTGGGTGGATTCCATTCGTATCAATCGTAGCGCCGTTGAACGTCGCGCTGCGACCCTTCCCGCCCGGAGATCGGTCAAAAAGAAGAACCAAGTCGCCTGGCTGCTCCGCGCCATTTCGTGCATCGACCTAACGACGCTGGGTGGGGATGACACTCCCGGTAACGTCCAGCGACTATGCGCCAAGGCTAAACGCCCCGTGCGATCAGACCTGTTGGAAACGCTTGGAGCTGAGTCCATAGGCGTTCGGGTCGGTGCCGTTTGCGTCTACCACGCGATGGTCTCAACCGCGGTGAAGGCACTCGCGGGATCTGGTATTCCGGTTGCCGCCGTTGCCGCGGGGTTTCCTCATGGTTTGAGTCCGTTTCAGCAACGAGTTGATGAAATCAAGGCTAGCGTTGCCGCTGGCGCATCAGAAATCGATATCGTGATCACTCGCGCCCACGTTCTTACACACGATTGGCGAGCACTATACGACGAGATCGCCGCGTTTCGCGAAGCATGTGGAGAAGCCCACCTCAAAACCATTCTTGCGACAGGCGAACTTGGGACACTAACCAACGTCGGAAAGGCAAGCGCGGTAGCAATGATGGCCGGCGCCGACTTCATTAAGACCTCGACTGGTAAGGAATCTGTGAATGCGACATTACCGGTGGGATTGGTTATGGTGCGCCAAATCCGCGATTATGAAGCCCAGACGGGATTCAAGGTTGGATACAAGCCTGCGGGAGGGATTCGAACCGCGAAGCAATCATTGGATTGGCTGATCCTGATGAAAGAGGAACTCGGCGATGCTTGGGTTCGAAATGAATTGTTCCGTATCGGAGCCAGCAGCCTTTTGTCCGACATCGAACGCCAGCTAGACCACGCCGCCACCGGCCACTATTCCGCCTATAACCGGCATCCGATGCCTTAAAACCATGTCTATCCTAGAGATTTACGAAGAAATGAGTTATGGCACCGCCCCCGAGGGTGCTGAAGTTGCCCAGAAGTGGTTAGGAGATCATGGACGGACATTTGGACACTTTATTGGCGGGCGATTTGTCCTTGCAGCCGAGGGAAAATCCTTTGAGACCCTTAGCCCATCCACCGCGAAGGTCCTGGCAACCCTTGCCCAAGGAACGGCACAAGATGTGGACGCGGCGGTCTCTGCGGCATCCGTTGCGCGGCAAACGTGGTGGGAACTTGGAGGCTATCCCCGTGGAAAGTTCCTCTATGCCATAGCGCGTCAGATCCAGAAGCATGCGAGGCTCTTCGCCGTCCTGGAGTCTTTGGATAACGGCAAACCGATCCGAGAGACGCGTGATCTCGACATTCCGCTCGTTGTGCGCCATTTCTATCACCATGCCGGATGGGCAGATGCGATGGAAACCGAGCTGCCCGGAGGTACACCGGTAGGCGTTTGCGGTCAGATCATCCCCTGGAATTTCCCTCTGCTGATGCTAGCCTGGAAGGTTGCTCCTGCTCTCGCGATGGGGAATACCGTCGTACTAAAGCCTGCCGAGTTCACTTCCCTCACTGCCCTGCTCTTCGCGGAGATTTGCGATCACGTTGGACTTCCGCCCGGTGTAGTGAACATCGTTACCGGCGACGGTGAAACGGGGCGTCTGATCGTCGATCATCCGGGTGTCGACAAGATCGCCTTTACCGGATCAACCGAAGTTGGGCGGATCATTCGAAAGGCAACCGCCGGTACCGGCAAAAAGCTCTCGCTGGAACTTGGCGGCAAGTCGCCTTACATCATTTTCGAAGACTCCGACATCGATAGCGCGGTCGAGGGCCTCGTCGACGCAATTTGGTTCAACCAAGGTCAGGTTTGCTGTGCCGGCTCACGACTCCTAATCCAGGAGAGCGTTGCCGACCGTGTTCTCGCGAAAGTGAAAGCCCGAATGGGCAAGCTCCGGGTCGGAGATCCTCTCGACAAGAGCATCGACATCGGTGCGATCGTCGCGCCGGTCCAACTCGAAAGGATTGCCGCGTTGGTAAAGCAAGGTGTGGACGAAGGGGCTGATATGTTCCAGCCAGCCTGGAATTGTCCATCCGAGGGTTGGTTCTATCCGCCCACGCTGCTCTCCAATGTCAGCCCGTCTGCCACTGTGGCTCAGGTCGAGATTTTTGGCCCAGTACTCGTCGCGATGACCTTCCGAACGCATAAAGAGGCGGTTGAGTTGGCGAACAACACGCCCTACGGTCTTGCCGCGAGTATTTGGACCGAAAGCGTGAACCTCGCTCACGATGTCGCTTCAAAGCTCAAGGCAGGCACGGTTTGGGTGAACAGCACAAATCTCTTCGATGCTGCTTCTGGATTTGGTGGGTTCCGCGAAAGTGGCTATGGAAGGGAAGGGGGCAAAGAGGGACTCGTCGAGTACGTACGCCATCCAAAATCAACACGATTGGGAGATGATGAGTCGGCCAAGATTGCAGCCCTGAGCCATTCCATCGATCGCACTCACAAGCTTTATGTAGGCGGAAAGCAGGCCCGCCCTGATTCGGGATACAGCCTCACCATCAACGGACAGGAATTTGGGCGTGGAAACCGCAAGGACGTTCGCAATGCGGTTGAGGCGGCCAGAAGTGCTCAGAGTGGTTGGGCAGCAAATAGCAGTCATGGTCGCGCCCAGGTGATGTTCTACCTCGCCGAGAACCTCCAGACCCTCGGTACTGAGTCCGCCGTGCAATCGGTCTTTTCGGTCGCCTCTCGCTGCGACAAGATGGATGGTTCGGCTCACTCGGTGCCGATGCGCGCGCTGTGCTACACCGTCAATGAGCCGGTTGGTGTGATCGGAATCGTTTGCGGTGATGAACGTCCACTCAACGAATTTCTCGAACTCGCATGTGGTGCGATTGCGATGGGCAATACCGTTGTGGTGGTCGCCTCGGAAGCCAACCCGTTGCCCGCCGTCGAGATCTATCGAATTCTCGAAACATCCGACATCCCCAGCGGCGTGTTTAATATCCTAACGGGGCTCCGAAAGGAGATGGTTCCGACCTTAGCCGAGCATGAAGATGTCGATGCCGTCTGGTGCTTCTCCCCAGATGTCGCCACCGAAGTCGAGCGAATGTCGGTCAGTAACCTGAAGCAAACCTGGATCGGCAGCGGCCCCCAAGATATCAAGACAATCCTGGGTCACGCCACCCAAGTCAAAAACGTGTGGGTCCCCTACGGAGAGTAGGGGGCAATTGACCCATGTTAAAGTGGTAAGGCCACGAATTATGGAACTATCACACTAGGTATCATAGTCTGAAGAGTAGGTCTCGTGAGATGAGGATCTTCGTGAACAGGTGGTTTCAGCGGTTCGCGGCGAGGGAAGGAATTGGAGATAAAAGCCTTCTTGATGCTGTCCATCGCGCCGAGCGGGGATTGCTTGACGCAGACTTGGGCGGCGGAGTCATCAAACAGCGGATTGCCAGGTCAGGCGAGGGTCGGTCTGGTGGGTTTCGAACGATTATCCTCTTTCGCCTTGGCGATCATGCCTTCTTTGTATTTGGGTTTGCAAAGAGTGATCGTGAGAACATCTCGAAGGATGAACTTAAAGGGTTTAGGGAATTAGCTAAGGAAATGCGGCGCTTTGATGAGGGGCAATTGCTAAAAGCCTTGGACAGTGAGTCGCTTTGGGAATTGAAGGATTATGAACAAGACATATAAAAGCGATGCGTTTGCGGCAATTCACGAAACAGCTTCCGACATGGCCGAGGCTGGTTTGATGGGCAAGCAGACGTTGAGGAAATTCGATAGCATGTGTCTCACGCCAGTCAGTGACCTGACACCAGACGAAATCAAGGAAATTCGCTTACGTGTTCGTGTCAGTCAAAGCGTCTTTGCTCAGTATCTTAATGTGTCGCCCGGCATTGTGAGCCAGTGGGAACGTGGTGAGAAGCATCCTGCTGGTGCCGCACTAAAGCTGCTTGTGATCGTTGGGAAAAAGGGGTTGGAGGCCATTGCCTAATACTTAGCGACGTATTTCATCTCGCACTGAATATTCAGTGCGAGATGAAAAATATAATAAAGATCTGACATCTTTCGGGGCCAGAATTCGACGCCCTGTCTTTACTTGACCGACAGACTCAACCGACGAAGATTCATGACGCCTTGGCCCGGCTTGGTCTTGGGGACGATTTTTAGGACGTGTGTTCCAGCAGTGAGGTGGAGCGTATCTGGGAGGATGACTGTGACGAAGTCACGCCAGGATTTCGTTTTGGGGACGCCACCGGTGATGCCGCTGGCGGATCCGTCGACGAAGATCTCGTAGGTACTTCCTTCGCTGCCAGGCTGGCAAGCGGAAACGAGACTGACGGTATAAGTGGATGCGGCTTTGACCTTGATTCTCCACTCCACCGTGTCAGCTGGGTTCATCCAGTAGCCGATGAATTTGTCCTTACCGCCTTCCAGCTGAATGGTGCCACCCGTCAGTTTCGCGTCTGCGGCTTGGAGCTGAAAAGTGCCTGTGCCCTGGGGCTCAATGGCATAGTCGGGCTCAACGACGACTGGCTTACCGGCGAGTTCGATCTCAATCGCGGTGGAAATCGCATCAAGATTCGCTGGCTTTTCGATGCTGTAGGTTCCCTCGCTGACTCGTTTCACCTTGAGCTTATGGTTTGAAGCGATCGCTCGTGCACCTTTGACCGGAGTCCGAAGTCCCGATAGGACTAACCCGTTTGTGGGCCAGGTGAAGACATTCAAGAAAAGCTTGTTTCCGTTGACGGTTGCACGACCATCGAAGGGAAGGCGCTTGTATGGACTCGCACTCGTGCCGTAGATGCTCTCTCCGTTCTTGGCTAGCCATGCGCCCATTGCCTTGAGGCGCTGGACTTCGGGAGCGGGAATAACGCCGGTTGGCTCAGGTCCAACATTGAGCAGGTAGTTGCCGCCTTTTGAAGCGATATCGATCAAATTCCGCATCAGAGATTCGGTCGATTTGAAATTGGTGTCAAACGACTTGTAGCCCCAAGTGTCGTTGATCGTCATGCACGTTTCCCAATCCTTGCCGGGGTAGCCGGTGGCGGGGACGAATTGCTCTGGAGTCTCCGTGTCACCAGGAACGCCGTTGCCGAGTCGGTTGTTGGCGATAAGACCGGGGTCGGCCGAGAAAGCCGAAGTTAGGTCCTTGATGTCTTCTGGAGACATGTCAACCGGTGTATCCCACCAGAGGACGGCTGGTTTGTAACGAGTCAAAAGTTCTTTGACCTGCGGAGCCGCGACCTTTTTCACATACTCGTGCAGGTCCCCGTCTTGAGCGGTGTCCCAGTGACCACCGTAAGAACCACCGCCGGCGTGATGCCAGTCTTGGGCTTGTGAGTAATACACACCGAACTTCAATCCTTGCTTCTTGCAGGCCACCGACATTTCCTCGATGGGGTCACGCTTGAACGGAGTCGCGTCGTAAATGTTAAAGCTATCGCTCGTCGAGTGAAACATCGCGAAGCCTTCGTGGTGCTTGGCGGTCATGACGATGTACTTCATTCCAGCCGCTTTGGCGATGCCCACCCATTTGTCGGCGTTGAACTGAACCGGATTGAACTGGTGGGTCAGGGCGGCGTAGTCCGCGACGGGGATCTTCAGGTCGTGCATGATCCACTCACCGATGCTGGGCGTTCGAGCGCCGTTCCAAGTTCCTTCGGGGACGGCATAGAGCCCCCAGTGGATGAACATCCCAAATCGGGATTCACGCCACCATTTCATTCGCGCATCGCGATGTGCAGTGGTTTCGTTCGCATTGGGGTCGGGGCTATTGGTCTGTGCTACAGCCGGTTTCTTCGCTTGAGCTTTACTCGGCTTTTGGGCTGGAGATGAATGAAGTGTTCCGGCATTGGCCACAACGAACAGTCCGCTAACGGCGGCTGACACAATCCAAGGGCAAGAGCGCATTCCCTATTGTGCATTCCATCGGTTGCCGATTGACATCCTTTGGTATAATGTCATCTCAGAGCGCGGGTGTAGCTTAGTGGTAAAGTTCCAGCCTTCCAAGCTGGCCATGCGGGTTCGATTCCCGCCACCCGCTCCAGAACTCTAACGCAAGCGGGTGTGGCCCAATGGTAGGGCAGGACCTTCCCAAGGTCAAGGTTGCGAGTTCGAATCTCGTCACCCGCTCCAGATCCGCCACATTGCGTCTCCTAAACTTTGGTGGGTTTCAACGTTGGATGCTTGGCTACACCATCAACTAGAGCGAGCTTTGTTACAATTTCGGTGACCAGGGCCCGGATACTTGCTTCCCGAATTCCTGTCATTTGGGCAATCCGTCGATTTGACATACCTTTTGCCAATAACTGAGCAACACGGATTTCTCGGTCGGTCAAGTCCATGGTTTGCTCTGGATTTGAAAGTTCAGCCAAAGCGGTTGCGTGAATTACCGCCCTAAGGATGTCATTGACCGCATCGGAAGAGCGATAGATGACAGCGACATCGTCAGCCAGAGTAACGGTTGAAGTTTCCCGTTGGCGCCCAGGTCCAAGCCCCGCAACCTTCAAGGTTGTCAGGTCATATTCGGGTCTTAATTCATCCACATCAGATTTCTTCTTCATAAGACTTGCGTTCTGATCGCGTAGCTTCACGAGCACTAATCAATCGAGTAACCCTGCGCTTTTCAACATAGGATACGATAAGTAGCCTATTCGCATTTGATTCTCCCACGATGATGAATCGATTTTCATGGTCTGAGTGATCTGGGTCGAAATATACGACGTGGTATGGGTCCTCAAAGACTGTCGCGGCTTCTTGAAATGAAACACCATGTTTTGTTTCGTTTGCCGTAGCTTTGTTTTCGTCCCAGTCGGACCGCATTGCTCATTTTAGCAAACTAAGGTCCGTTCACTCAGTGAAATAGCCGGATTTAGCATGGTAGGTCGATGGCTGTATTTATGGTGACAAACTTCTACGACGCGTTGCTAACCATCTGTGGCAGGTTGCTGCCAACCGATTTGCTCTGCCCACTCGTTTGCGCCGACCATGATGACGTCGAAGACGGGGTCTTTGATGTCGTAGTAGGCTTCTGTGTTTTCGGGGAAGTACTGCGCGAGGTGGTGTTTGATCGTGGCGTAAGCTGTCGCAGCCAGCGGATGCGACCTTAGGTAGTCACGGCATAGCAAGGGATATCGCTGATTGAACCGGCCCAAAACTCGGATGTGGAAATTCGCGGGGCGGCCGGGGCCCTTAACGAGCAATTTGGATAGCTGGTCCGGCTCTAACTCTGCGCCGGGTGGGCAATGGTCCGACATCACGGGGAAGTGAACGCAGCCGACTTTCACCAGATCTTCGACCAAGGTCAAGTCCAATTCAGCGACCGTTATCTGGACGTCAATGACGTCCTTGGCGGCCAAACCGACGACACTTGTTGACCCAATGTGGTGGATCGCAAGGGCACGATCACCGAGGGCGCTTCGCAAAACGGCCGCCAGAGCGGTGAACTCTGACGGCCATTGGTCTCGGTAAGGGACAATCTCAATCATCGCGGTGCGGGAGGGTCGACCGCAAATTGTGCAACAAAGGCCTGCGGCGTTCCACTGCCTTCGTTCATTGCCGTAAGCGGTGTCCAACCGGCGGGGCCGGGCGATGTCGCCGTCTTGAGCCACTCATCTGCCAGTGCTTTTCGCGACGCGTTGACAATCCATCGGTCGCCCTTCGCTTTGGCAGCTTTCTGGAACTCTTGCCACCGGCTAAGCCAGATGTGTTGCACAGGAAGGTGAGATTGCTTCACGCGCCAAAGCAGGGTTGGGTCATTCGCCACCGCAGCTTCCGCGCTCTGCCAGAGCAACTCCGACTTGTGCATGTTGTCGTAGCCAAGAAAAGCTGTGTCGATGCCCTGCGCGAAGCTAAGTGGGCCCTTTTGGGCTTCGACCTGCATCAGACGGAGATAATCGTAGATCGGAGTTGCGGCCTTGCCATAGTAGCCTGCCAAAAACTCGCGGACGAGGGCATCGTTATCCAGCTTAGGGTTCCAGAACAACTGCGACATCACCCACGCCTTGAGTTCGGGCATATCGGAGTCGGTGGATTGATAGGCTCCCTCCTCGAAGATTCCGCGCGCCCCGTGGTCGTAGAGGAATTTGATCGTTTCGCCAAACGTGAAATAGTCCGGCTGCGGGGCGAGGTAATTCGCGAAGTTCGTGCAGTAATCCCAAATGTAGAGGCGGCTTGTCAGCTTGCTCCAACCGGCAATGTCGTCGGCGAACGACTGGTTCTTGGGTGCGTTCAGCGGAAACGCGAAGTTGCACTCGATGCTGCACAGTCGCACGATCACGCTCTTGCGAGGCTTCATTGTCAGCGGCGGCTTGCGCGACCATTGGTAGGCCAACGTATCGAATGCGACGAGGGGAAATTCGTTCTCAAGCTTCTCCGCAACGTAATTCACGAGATCGAGGACGAGAACCGATTCAGAGCCTTCCTTCTTGACGAGAGCACGGCAAACGTCGCATTGGCACGGCTGGAAGCAGTCGTTTTGTGATACGGAAACGATGCGAGCCTTAGGGTTCTTCTTGAGGTCTTGGCGAACCTGCTCCACAACATAGTCGCGAAGGGCAGGGTTGGTTGTGCAAAGCTGAGCATCTTGGCTGACGCGCTTGCCGTTGATGAGGCTGTACCACTCGGGGTGAGTCGCGAAGAGCTTCTCGGGTGGAACCAACGGATAGTAGGTGTGAACAAACCCTTGATACTCGATCCTTCCACCACGAACATCGTCGATCCGCGTGTTGGAGCCATTGTCGTAGTTGTGAAGTGCCCAATCGGCATCGAAAGAGTGGAACCAATAAGGGTCGCGGTATTCGTAGGCAGGTGCCTCGCTCACGTTCACCTTAGGCAAGGTCAGTGTGGATTTGTGGGGAGTCGAGACTGCCCACGGAGCCCAGTATCGGACGCCCAGGCTATAGAGTAAACGTCCGACTGCGTACAGCGTCCCTCGAGGACGCCCTCCCGCTACGATAAGGGTTGAGCCTTTCGAAGTCACAATCGTCTGCTCCAGACCAAGTTCGGCCCACTTGACCTTTGGAAGCAGCTTTGCTGCCCACTCGCCTTGACCAATCACGATGGCATTCCTCGGAAGCTTGGCGGGGCTACTCACAATTGTTAAGTCAGCGCCACTTATCTTGAGTAACGAGTCGTGCAAATCCTGGGCAGCATGGAGTTCAGCCGGAGTTGCCCCTGCTTGGGTGACAATTGTCGCAATGGGTTTTCCGTTCCTCGCGATGGGAGTCTGGCCAGAGGCGCTAAGGCAAAGTATGGAAGCTACGATGGTCCAACTAAACCGTGTCATGAATGCATTGTCCCCGAATCTACGCTGGGTAGTATCCGATCAATCGGTAGTTCTTCTCATGAACCCAATAAAGCTTCTCGTTTCGATCCTTACCCCTCTCATTTCCCTCTCGATAGCGCACGCAAACGATGCGCCATATAAGGACCCGAAGCTCCCCATTGAGTCACGGGTTGAGGACCTCCTCCGGCGCATGACGCTTCAGGAGAAGCTCAATCAACTTCGATGTGACGGCGATCAGTGGCAGAAGTACATCGAAACGACGAGCTATGGCGAAACGCTGGACGTCCTGCGCCCCAAGACGAGTCTTGAAGCGGCCAAGTACGCCAATGAGATTCAGAATCGCTCCAAGAAATCACGGTTAGGAATTCCGATGGTGATCCACGACGAGGCTCTCCACGGGCTCATCGGCAACGGCACAACGAGCTTTCCGCAGTCGATCGGCATGGCTGCAACGTGGGACCCAAGCATGGTCAACAAAGTCGCCGCCGCGATTGCTGAGGAAGTACGAGCGCGCGGCGTGCGGCACGTTCTTTCCCCAGTCATCAACGTCATTCGTGATGCCCGATGGGGACGAGTTGAAGAAACGTACGGTGAAGATCCGCTGCTGACCTCCAAGATGGGTGTCGCTTTTGTGAAGGCGTTTGAGTCGCGCGGGGTGGCCACCACGCCAAAGCACTATGTCGACAACTCGGGTGACGGCGGACGCGACAGCCACTCGATCCAAATCTCGGAACGATCACTGCGCGAGATCTATTTCCCACCGTTCGAAGCGGTCGTCAAAGAAGCCGACGCAAGCACGATCATGTCGTCTTACAACTCCCTGAATGGAGTTGCCGCAAGCGCAAACCGCTGGCTACTGACGGATGTGCTGCGAAATGAATGGGGATTTAAGGGCTGGGTCGCATCCGATTACGGTGCCGTCGATGGAATCTTGCACGCGCACCGAAATACTGGCAACCTTCGTGACACGGCTGCAGCTGCCCTCAACGCGGGAATGGAGTCGGAATGGCCCGGCGTGTACATCTGGGGCAAGGGTCTGGACGATGCGGTTAAGGAAGGACTCATCTCAAAGCGAACCCTTGATGAGGCCGTTCGTCGTGTCTTGAGGATCAAGTTCAAAACGGGAGTGTTTGACACTCCCTTCGCCGACCCTGAGCATGTTGAGCAGATCGTGCAGTCTCCTGCGCATCGAAAGGTCGCAACTGACGCAGCGCGTGAGATCATGACTCTGCTGAAGAACGATCACACCACTCTGCCTCTTAAGAAGTCTTTGAAGAATATCGCTGTCATTGGTGCGAACGCCAAGGATGACATTCCGCTCGGCGGTTACAGCGGATTCAACATCCCTACCGTTTCAGTTCTGCAAGGGATCAAAGCCAAGGTGGGCCCTGGAGTCAAAGTCGAATGGGCGAAGGGAAGTGAATATCATGGCGGAGACTCTCTGCCTGCCATTCCTTCATCTGCGTTCTCCGAACTTCGTGGCGAGTACTTTACCAATCAGGAACTGAAAGGCGAACCGGAGATCGTTCGCTCCGAAGAAAACATCAGCTTCAATTGGGGCGAAGGCTCACCCAACGCTCACATTCCGAACGATCATTTTTCGGCTCGGTGGTCTGGCAAGATCACAGCACCTCAGACAGGTGAATACACGCTTTCGGTTACTGCGGATGACGGAGCAAGGCTCTATCTGAATAATCGAGTGGTCATCGATGACTGGTCCGTTCATGCGGCAAAGTCCAGCACGATCTCCGTGCATATGGAAAAGGGCGTTTCGGTTGATTTTCGCTTGGAGTATTTCGAGGAAACCGGCCAGGCAAGTTGTGAAGTCGGATGGTCGCTTACGGGCGTGAGTTCCCCTGAACTCTCGCAGGCAGTCGACCTTGCCAAGAAATCCGATGTTGCCATTATCGTGTGCGGCATTATCGAAGGTGAGGGGCAAGATCGAGCGTTCCTGGATCTTCCTGGTAATCAAGAAGAGTTGATTCGCCGAGTCTCTGCAACGGGCACTCCGGTCGTGGTCGTCCTCATCGCCGGCTCCCCAGTCACGATGCGAAGTTGGGTCAATCAGGTTCCAGCTATTCTTGATGCCTGGTATCCAGGGCAGGAAGGTGGCACGGCCATCGCTGATGTCTTGTTCGGTGATGTGAACCCGGGTGGCAAACTTCCGATCACTTTCCCCCTCAGCGTCGGACAGTGCCCGACCTACTACAACCTCGAGCCATCCGGTCGCGGATACGACTATGTGGACCTCAGCGGAAAGCCGCAGTTCCCGTTTGGGTTCGGCCTCAGCTACACAACGTTCGCCTATTCTGATCTGCAAGTTTCGCCGAAGGTGGCCGACAAAAAGTCCAACGTGACCGTTAGCTTCAACGTCGAAAACACGGGCAAGGTCACGGGAGACGAGGTTCCTCAACTCTATATCCATCAGGAAGTTTCATCGATCGTGAGGCCGATGAAGGAGTTGCGTGATTTCTCGAGGATCACGTTGAATCCTGGGGAGAAGAGAAAGGTCACCTTCACTCTGAAGCCAGATCAATTCGCGATTTGGAATGCGAAGATGAAGCGGGCAATCGAGCCCGGTAAGTTCGAGATTATGGTCGGCAGTTCGTCTGCTGATATTTTGCTGAACGGGAGTGTGACGCAGAAGTAAGAAGCCGTCAGAGAGACCCGGTTTGCCCAGGTCTCTCTGGGTTGATGGGCTCTGGTTTCCTTGAGCGTTTGGCCCCCGAGTGGCTCGTCGTTCCTTCCTTCATTTAGTCCTGCTTGTGATCTGGGACGGGCGCTCGCACCGCTTGGTGCTGTCTCCCCCCGCCATCCCGAACCGTCGCTTTATCGTTCGTCTGCTTTGGGCGCGCGTCAAACTCGGCCGTATGGCCTCAAGCAGTGGCGCGCTGACTGCCCCCGAAGGTCCGCCATAGTCTTGGCGAAGGCGGAACGACGTGCGAACGGCACAGGTTATGTGGACTTTGAGGAGCGCGTCCGCCGTAGCTCTGCGAAGGAGGGAGACGAGTTGGACTTTCCTTTTCCGAAACCCTGCGGGTGAACAAGGGCAGGATGTTCAATTCGTTGATTGTCAGAAGCTGTTATCGCCGGAGGTGCGTCTCCATACCAGCCCAGGGTGATACCCTGTGGACTTTGGTGTCGCATCCAAACCGGAACCCTGTGGGGGTGCCCAATCTCGGCGATGGGTATCACCCATCGAACTCGGAAAACGTCCTGACTTTACGCGAGGGCTTTTAGGGTCTTTGGGTAGGCGTCTACGAGATCTCGAATTGTTTTTCGAATCTCCAGATCGTGGTGGCCGGTGGACGGCTTCGCGATGGATTGGATGGCGGTTGCACCGTCGACTTTCTTTGAGGCGGCATCGGTGAACCAATCTGCGCCTTTTTCATCGGTGAGATCGATGGTCATACCGTTGATTTCTAGGAAAGTGAGACAGGCGATGAACGTTGTCTGGGCGTTGCCTGTGGTCAAAGGACTCAACTTTGGAAAACCAGTCAAGAGTCTCGCTGCCTGTGGAATCAGGCTGTTGCTTGCGCCATACGAGTACTGATAATAAGTCGCCTCTTCGAGCTTTGCGTAGCTGAAGGTTTGGACATTTTCAGTGACTTGGAGGTTGATCCAAAGAATGTCCTGAACGGTTAGGTAATGCAGTTGAGATGCCATATGTCTCGCGCTCACGGGGCGCATAGCCACTCCAGAGCGCTTGTGCGCCCGAGTCCTAAGCAGTTCGTGATTGCCTCGAAGTCTACTTGCTTTTGAATCTGGTTCGCCATTTGCCCCCTATGTTAGGCGTTATTGCGCACTGGCTTCCGAACCTGACCGATGGCGACCATTCGTTGGGTAGCCTTATGTTCTTGGCAAAGCCAACTCGGGCTCTTGTTGATTCGAAGTCACCTAAACTTTTTCAGGCGCTTCGTGTCTACAACCTCCAAACGTTTACGCAGGACCTTATTGCCGGTTTGACAGTGGGGCTCGTTGCGTTGCCTCTTGCGATGGCATTCTCCATCAGCAGTGGCATGAGTCCTCAGGCCGGGATCTACACCGCGATCGTCGCGGGATTTCTAGCGTCCTTTTTCGGCGGCTCTCAAGCGCAAATCAGCGGCCCGACCGGCGCGTTTGTCGTTGTCGTCGCAGGAATCGTGACGAAATATGGTGTCGATGGCCTGTTCGTCTGCACCCTAATGGCGGGGGTTTTGCTCGTCATATTGGGTCTTACCGGGCTTGGCACGGCCGTCAAGTTCATTCCTCGCCCGGTTGTTGTCGGTTTTACCAACGGCATTGCGCTCCTAATCGCAAGCACCCAGATTAAGGATTTCTTTGGCCTAACGATCGACAAAGTTCCCGGTGATTTGCTGGGCCGAATGAGCGCCATCGCCAAGCACTTCGACACAATATCCGTCTCGGCCACTGCCCTTGCAGGACTTGCCCTGGCAGGATTGATTCTTTTCCGCAAATTCGTTCCTCGTGTTCCTGGCGCAATCGTCATTCTCATCGGTGGAACGGCGTGTGCCTTTCTGCTTCACCTTCCCATCGAAACGATCCAAACAAGATTCCATGGAATCCCGCAAGGGTTACCTGGGATCAAGATGCCCGCGGTATCCCTGACAACCTTTCAGGAATTGCTCTCCCCAGCGATTACGGTTGCAATGCTTGGCGCGATTGAGTCGCTGATGTCGGCAGTGGTTGCCGATCGAATGCTTAAGAGTAAGCACAATCCCAACGTCGAACTCATCGCTCAAGGAATCGCGAATATCGCCTCGCCGTTATTTGGTGGCTTGCCTGCTACCGGAGCGATTGCGCGGACCGCTACGAATATTCGATCTGGGGCAAAGACCCCTGTGTCGGGAATTATTCACGCCATTACATTGCTGGTGATTCTGTTGGTTGCCGCGCCATTGGCCAACCATATCCCGCTAAGTTTGCTTGCGGCAATCCTCATGATGGTTGCCTACAACATGGGTGAGTGGGCAGAGATTCCGCAAATCATGAAGCTGTCCAAGGCGGATATCGCCGTGTGGGCGGTGACGTTTGGGCTCACCGTCTTTGCCGACCTGACGGTAGCGGTTCAAACGGGAATGATCCTTGCTGCGCTTTTGTACATCACGAAAGTGACGCGAACGACAACCGTCGCTGAGGTGACAGATGAGTACCTCAGCGACGGGCGGGATCACATGCTCCACTTTCATGAGCTTCCGGCTGGAGTGACGATATTCCGCATCCACGGACCGTTTCTGTTTGGTTCGACTGACAAAATCGCGGAGATTACGGATCGCATTGATGAACTTCCCGCTGTGGTCATCATCCGCCTTCGAAATATGACGGCGATCGACGGGACCGGCATTCAAGCGTTAGAGGAAATGACTCGTGAACTGGTGAGCAGCGGTCGCCACGTCTTGTTCTGTGGGCTCCGCGAGCAACCTGCTGCCCTCATGGCCAAAAGTGGGTTCCAGGCTCATGTCGGTGTCGCCAACCTATGCGCCAACGTCAACGAAGCCCTCGCCCGTGCACAAGAATTATTGGACAACGGGGAATTATTTACGGAGACCCTACCTGGACATATTTGATGTCAAGGGTCTATCAGGAACGTGGGGCCGTTTACGGGTTCGTCTTTCTGAGCAGAATCGCTTGCTGAAGCACATCCTGAAGCGCTGCGAAAGGGATCGGCTTGGCTAAGAAGCCATCCATGCCAGAGGTTAGGCACTCCTCGCGGTCACTTGAGAAGACATTTGCCGTCATCGCGAAGATTGGAATTCGCTCACGAGCTTCCCGCTCCTCAGCCAATCGAATAAGGCGAGTTGCTTCAAGCCCATCACAAATGGGCATCTGAATATCCATCAGGACCAAGTCATACGATCCTGACGACGCAAGGGCAAGGGCTCGAAGGCCGTTATCAGCCACCTCTACTTCGCATCCGCAGTGCTCAAGAAGGCTGCGAGCAACCATGACGTTGACCTCGTTATCTTCGGCCAGAACAACCCTTAGGCCCAATGGACTGGAAAGCCCTTCCGTGAGTTGCTCGGCACGTTCGCTGTCACTCCAATGCGTAGAGAATTCGAAATCAATCGCCACCGTAAACGTTGTGCCCTGACCGAGTTTGCTTCTAACGGCGATGGTTCCCCCCATCAGTTCTACGAGCCTCCTCGAAATCGTTAGGCCAAGGCCGGTGCCACCAAACCTTCGCTGCGTGGAACCGTCCGCTTGTGTGAAGCTGTCAAAGACCGCCTC
Source organism: uncultured Armatimonadota bacterium (assembly GCA_903833215.1). Lineage (GTDB taxonomy): Bacteria > Armatimonadota > Fimbriimonadia > Fimbriimonadales > Fimbriimonadaceae > Fimbriimonas. Next base: position 5,870 of record CAILEM010000008.1, on the reverse strand, counting down.
AAGGCGGTCTTCCGGAATTCCAGCCCCGGTGTCTGAAACGACGATGGTAACTCTTGCTGCGTCCCCGTTCCGACTCCAGGTCCAATTCAAGCGGACTTCACCCGTGTCCGTAAACTTTATCCCGTTCGCGATGAGGTTCGACAAAACCTGTCGGAGGCGTACGGAGTCGGCCATGACCCTCGGAAGCTTCTCCGACGGAGGCGTGTGGTGGAGCAAGACACCCTTTGACCTTGCGTGCCCTTGAAACAGCGCGACAACATCCGTACATAAGTGGTCGATATCCACCCGAGTCTTCTCAATTTCGAGCTTTGAGGCATCCATTCGGGAGATATCGAGGATGTCGTCGATGACTCGTAGCAGAGTTTCGCCGCTGGACGAGATGGTCTTTACCATTTCGTGGGACCTAGCATCGAGGCCCATTTCCATAAGTAAGGAGGTCAGGCCGATGACCCCGTTCATCGGAGTGCGGATCTCATGGCTCATGTTTGCCAAGAACTCGGATTTTGTTTTTGCCGCCGCCAACGCAGCGTCTCGAGCCTCGGTCAGGGCCAAATTCGCTTCGTTGAGGGCTGCGGTACGTTCTTCAACGAGCCTTTCTAGGTTTGCCTCAACATGCTTTTGCTTGTCGATATCTTCTGTGCTGCCGTACCAGCGGACGATTTTGCCCTGGCTATCACGTCTTGGCACTGCGCGAGATCGCATCCATCTGTACGAACCACCTGCGGTCAATGCTCGGTGCTCAATGTCGTAGACCTCACCGGTTGCGATCGAGTGACTCCAGGCTTTTCGCATCCTCAGCATGTCGTCGGGGTGAATCACTTTTAGCCAGCCATTGTCAGCTGTTTCGTGTCGCTGCAGATTGACGGTTGCCAGCCATCGATCCGAAAAATCCGTCATGTCTCCACGCGCGTCTGCCGTCCAAGGCATTTGCGGATTCGTGTTGACCATAAATCGATAGTGATCCTCGCTTTCCCGGAGAGCTTGTTGCGCTCTGACGCGAGCGTCAATATCCTCAACCACTGAAATAAACGCCTCCGGAATTCCCTCGGAGTCGCGAAGGAGTGAGACAGTCAAATTCACCCAGATGGTATGACCAGACTTGTGAATGTAGCGTTTTTCAAATGAGTCGTTTGAAATTTCCCCATCCACAATATTCTTGGCTCGCTCCAAATCGCGAACGAGATCATCGGGGTGAGTGATGTCTCCGAAAGTCAGATTGACTAACTCTTCTCGAGGGTATCCAAGGATTTTGCAGAGAGTATCGTTGAATTTAAGCCACCTTCCGTCAAGTCCCACATGTGCAATACCCACCGCGGCATTGTCAAATGTAAGTCGATACCATTGTTCGCTCTGCCGGACCGCAACTTGAGCGGCAAGTTGCTCATCCTTGGCGAGCGTCTGCTGATGAATATCTTCGCAAAGCCCAACCCATTCTCGAACAGTGCCGTCGCTGTTGAGAATCGGTACTCCGCGGGCCTTACACCATCGGTATTCGCCGGTGGCTACCAATAGCCGATACTCGTCAGCGTAGAGTGATCGACTCTCAACGGCATATTCCCATGTGGCCAATGCTTTTGCTTGATCGTCAGGGTGGATCATTTCAAGCCACCCCACCCCTTGGCCGTCCTCGCCAGATTGGCCAGTGATACGGTTCCAATCCGGCGTATCCCAATCGCGCCCACTCGGACCTGCACGCCAAACAATCGAGCCGGTGGCATGGCCAAGCGCGTAGAATCGATCTTCAAATAGCCGTGCTTGGTTCTCTAGTTCCCCTTGCGTATTTGGGGTGACTTCTCGCCCTGCGATCACGGTTTCAGTAACGAGCCTGTTGGATATTGGGGGCATTGTGGCGTGCTCGTCCATTAGAGATCCGATGTACTTTCAAAGGCCGGATGGCGCCTTACTGCTCGGGCAAGTACGTGACTCTGGCCGGCTGTGATTGGTTCAATTCTACTGTGCTGCGGCACTACAACAACAGGATTCGCAACCTGGTGCAAAAGAATCTCGTCAGAATTTCATCGGCGAGTAGTGCAACGTTTGGATGGAATATCCGTTTAAAATGCAGGTTGTAGAGGAGAAAAATCGATGACAGAGTTCGCAGGGTCCATAAGACGAAGAAGGCGTTTGGTATTTGGAGTTGTCGTAGGAACGACCGTGTTTATGTCCCTTGCTGGTGCGTATGCACTCCGAACGCTTTTTGCCCGACCAGGCGAAGGCGCACTGCGATATGTTCCCGCTGAGGCGGTGGTCGTGGCATCGATTGACCTGGTTCCTTCACCCACTCAGGCACTTGCCTTCAAGCGAATCGATGATGGGCTCAGCCGTAATGGGCAAGACAAGATCCTCGAAAAATCGATCTTGGAGGTCTTGGATCACAGCAAGGCCGCCGAGGGGTTGCGCCCGTTGGTGTTGCGAAGTGGCGCGATGTGCATCATGCCCAAAGACAGCCCAGGCGGAGGCGAATCTGCAATTGGCTTCATTGCCGTTTCCGATGGAAAGCAGGCGAGTGAGATTCTGCGCAAGTCGGGTTACCCTCAATTTTATAAGGGTCTGAAATACTATAAGACAGGCAAGTCCTCGATGGTGCTGATGGTCTTGGATGACCTAATCGTTCTGTCGGATAAGCCTGAGCAGTTCCTCAAGATACGCGCCGTGAAGGAAGGCACTGCCAAGTCCATCTTGTCCGTTCCTGAGTACGTGGCAGCCCGCCGTGACGTCGCCGACGATGCAAACGTCGTTTGCTACATTTCTCCGAAAATTGCCTCCGCCATTACGGGCAAGACCGACACCGAAGTGCCGTTGCCGGACTGGGCAGCATTTGGCTTGGCGATTCGTGACGGTGGCATTGGGCTGAGTTGTGCAGGCAAGATGGATCTCGCGAAGTTTCCGTCGTACAAGGCCATCGCCCAGATGCCGAGTGTGCGTAGCGACCTCTTCCAGGTTCTGCCAAGTGGTTCCTACGGAATGTTTGCGCTCTCGGATATTTCCGGCTACTACCAGATGGTCAACTCCTCACTTAAGGAAAGCAAGGACTCTCGCAAAGCCGTGGCAGAGATGGAGGACAGCATTGAAAAGGGTATCGGGCTCTCCATGCAGCACGATTTGATCCCTGGTTTGAAGGGGAACGCCGTCGCTGCCCTGTATCCATCTCAAGAAGGTCAAGCTGCTGGTCTTGACGTTCTGGTTGTCGTCGATGATTCGAACGGAGCCAACCCGTCCGATGCTGTCGATCGATTCCAAACCTTTATGGATCGGCAGATGGCCAAAGAAGGCAATTCACCGAAGCTATTCGAGCAGAAAGCAATTGCAGGTGGACGCGAATACCGCGTGAACGACAAGGTCGAAGAAGATATGCGAAAGAGCCTCGGGCAGGGCATGGAGAACGGACCTGTCAAGAAGGATTTGATGGTTGGCAAGAAAACGATCGCTTACGCCGTCGTCGGCAAAGCTGTTCTTGCCGCCTCCTCTCAGGAATTGCTCGACCGAGCTGTAGCCTCCTACCAATCCAAGACCAACGGTCTCACCGGCGATTCAAAATTCGCTTCATCCGAGAAGGCTCTTCTTGATGGATCCCAAACCTTCGCAACGTTCAGCCTCTCTCGAATTGCGGAGGGTATCAAGAACTCGATGAGCACCGCCAAAATGAGCGCGGACGACCTGAAAATGTTCAACAGCGTGATGGACATTTTCATGAGCCTGACCGATCCGATGTACATCAAAGGAAAGATCGCCGCCGATGGCGCTGGCTCCGGTGGAGTCTTCATCCCCATGGACTACGACAAGCTCATCGACATGATCGGTGGCGAGTTGAACAAGAAGAAGTAGGCGACCCAAAAGGCAAAACAATACGGGCCGGTGAAGGAACAATCTTCACCGGCCCGCATTTGTAGGGGCGAGGCGTGCCTCGCTTCGTGCTGCCGCAGCCACCTCCCAAATCGGGTATCCAGGGCACCCCTTGTCCTCCACACCGGACGCATTTATTAGGGCGTGCCTCGCTACGTGCTACCAATTGTGACTGGCAAACGTTGGGTTAGCACGGCACGCCGTTCCCCTACACCGGACTGCGATACCTACCGGCCCTTGGCGACCACGTCGTGCACGGGTGGTTTCGGATTGTCGCTGATCGCATACGCGGTTAGGTAGTAGAGCTTGGCGGAGTTGGCCAGCTTGAGGAAGTTGATCTTGTCGACGGTGTCGGAAGGCTGGTGGTAGTCGGGGGTAAAGCCATCGAACAAGAACGCGATGGGGATTCCGCGTGAGGCGAAGTTGTAGTGGTCGCTTCGGGTGTAAACGTCTTCGGCGTCGTACTTGAATTTGAAGCCGACGTATTTGTTCGCTTCTTGAATGACCTTATCGAGCTCGGTTGAAATTCGCTTGCTGCCGACGAGTCGGATCGTGTCTCGGTTCTCCTGAACGATATCCATTCGCTGCTGGTCGCCATTCTGCGCGCCGTACGAATCGCGAGCGACCATGTCCATCTGAAGCTCTGACACCATCTTGTTCAGAGGAATCATCGGGTGGTTGACCAAGTAGGACGAGCCAATGAGCCCGAGCTCTTCGCCGCAGAAGGTCATGAACAGAATGCTGCGCTTCGGTTTCTTAGGGTTCGTGGCCATCGCGTGAGCGATACACATAACCGCGGTGCTGCCGGAACCGTCGTCGTCGGCACCAGGATAGACCACGGTGCCTTGCTTGCCGAGGTGGTCAAGGTGTCCGCCGATACCGATGTACTCATCCCTAAATGCGGGGTCGCTGCCGGGGAGCAGGGCTACAACGTTTGGCACGCCAATGGCTTTTGTTTCAACGTTGGCCTTCAAGCGAACAAAGCCTCGGCTCAGAGTAATCGGAGCGCCCTTTTCAGGAGCGATGTTGGCATCCACCATGTCAAGGTTCGCGACGAGGTAAGCAGCCGCGTGGTCCGTGATGACGCCCATCGGGACGCGGACTCGGCGTGGAGCGGTGGGAGTCGCGCTTGTTACTCGGGTTGCGTTGTAGTTGATCGGTGGGATCGTTGAGGAAACCGTGAGGATCGCGGCCGGGTTCTGTCGAGAGATCGCGTTTCTCAGGGATGGCGTGACGCGGTCGGCGTAGAGTAGGACCACTTTGCCTGTTAGGCTGCCTTCTTCAAACTTGGCCGAGTCTCCCGTTACTTTGACGACCGCAAGAATTCCCGTGATCGACGACGTGGTAGAGATGGTCGTCATTCGGAATCCTTTGCCCGCCAAAATCGATTTGTCCAAGCCCAGAATGCCAAGCTCGCTTCCGGCATCAACGAAGTGAGTTACCTGGAACGGTACGTTTTGGAAATACGTGCCGTTATCGCCCATCGGCTTGAGCCCCCACGACTTGAAGTGGGCGGCCACGTAGTCAGCTGCCTTTTGGAATCCCGGCTGTCCCGAGCCCCGGCCCTCGCACTCATTCGCCAAGTAAGTCAGGATCTCTTTCGCTTCGCGCGTGGTAATCGAATCCCAACCCTTCTTCAGGTCCGCGGGTGGTTGCTCAGTGACACCTGGAAATTGTGCGAAAACGCTGGATGCAGCGAGAGTAAGCCCGGCTATAGATAGAAAATGCTTCATAGGAACGTGGGGGATACGCGACATGGCTACTAATTTACGCCTTCCGGGGCGAATTTTGCGTTCACAACCGAAATTCCCCGTACAGAAACCCTATCCGCCGAGTAAGAGTTCTCTCATACAACAACGTTCGAGAAGTGCGCAATACGCCTCACCCCGTAGTCGACGTCTCCGTGGCGTCGTCCGGACCGATGAATAACACCTTGTGTTGGTGCATCCGTACATCGGACGGAAAAATGCCATCCCGCGCCCAATCATCTAGAGCCACCGTAGCCGGCGGTGGCTCTAGATGATTGG
>CAILEM010000007.1 GCA_903833215.1 uncultured Armatimonadota bacterium | reverse complement strand
TGGTTCGAAGACTGGAACCGTCGAGTCGAAATATTCCTTTACCTCACGCCCCGAACTTCCGTCGCAGTTCGCCACTAAAGTTGAAAACATTGGCGGCCTCGAAAACTTCAATCACCATAAAGCAAGAACGGCACTAAATGCTACTCAGCTTCGAGGTGTGTACAGCGTCGCTTCCATTTATAGTGGTGGAAGCAAAGGGCAAAATCGGACGGTAGCGATTTCGAACTTTGATGGATTTCGGGTCTCCAACCTTCCTACGCTTTACTCCGCCAACGGGCTTCCTCTTCCAACCGGTGGGGCGGGTTCCAACGTTACGGTCATCCCTATTAGTGGGGGTGCTGGAGGGGGAACTCAGAGCGGTGAAGGCGATCTCGATATTCAGGCCACGCTTTCCATTGCACCCCTTTGCAATTTGCTGATCTACGACGGTGGAAACGACGATATCATCGGCGTACTAACCAAAGAAGCCCAGGACAATCTTGCCGATATCATCACCGAGAGTTATGGTTGGAACCTAGACCCAACGAGTGCAGCGGCGGCCCATTCCATTCATCTTGCGATGAGTGCCCAAGGCATCACGTACCTTGCGGCTTCTGGAGACACAGGAACCAATTTTGCCGATGCTAATAATCCGCTAATCGTCTATGCCTATCCCGACACCGATCCTGAAGTACTTTCAGTTGGTGGAACTTCGGTTGTCGTAGATGGCAACAACAACCGGGTTTCCGAGGTTGGTTGGAATTCGAATGGCGGAATGGGTGGCGGCGGCTGGATTGTAAACTCGGACGCTTTCAATAAACATCCTGCTTACCAAGTTGGCACTGGCGTTCCAACAGCGGCCAAAGTCCCCTATCGCATGGTTCCCGACCTATCCTTGGATGCCGATCCTGATACGGGCTACCTCATTTACGATAGTGGTATGAGCTTTCAGTTTGGTGGCACAAGCGGAGCATCGCCTACACTTGCAGGAGCCTTGGCAGATGCAGAGCAGAAACTTATTTCGAGTGGTGCACTCACTGCGGACGCAAAGGGACACTATCGACTTGGCCGCCTTCAAGATGTCATCTATTCGTGGAATGGCGATTCAAGCGTGTTTTTCGATGTGATCTCGGGCACGAACGGCACGCTTCCTAACGGTGCAACTTCGAATGCCGGAATTGGCTGGGACACCGACTCGGGATGGGGAGCCATGAGTATTTCAGGCTTTATTGCCAAGCTTTCAAACACGACTCTCATCAAATCAGTTTCTATCTCACCTGCCACAGTTGAGGGCGGCACGACGGCTTCGATTACCGGAACGATCACTTTAAATTCAGCTGCTGGTTCTAGCGGGGTCAGCGTCAGTCTGAAGTCGTCTACATCTTCGGTAACCGTACCTGCGACGGTGACCGTACTTGCAGGAAAGTTATCAACGACCTTCAAGGTAACGACATCCACGGTTGGAACCGTCACCAACGCAACCATCTCGGCGACGGCTGGGAGCCAAACGATTACAACTGCCTTGTCGTTGACACC
>CAILEM010000006.1 GCA_903833215.1 uncultured Armatimonadota bacterium | reverse complement strand
ATGCCTCCAGCCGGAGCGATAGCGGAGCCTGGAGGCTCCCAACCCACCACCTCTGGAGGCATCCTGTCGGAATCCTAATAAACGGTAAACCTGAACCTACGCCGAAACCGTGCCCACAAAAACTGTCTCAGCAGGACCCGTCATGAGGACATGCCCGTTCTCCAGGTACTCAATCTCAAGCTTTCCACCAGGCAGCTGAATTTCTACCGACCGGTCCGCCCGACCCGTCACATAGGCAGCCACCGCGCAAGAACAAGCGCCCGTGCCGCAAGCCAGCGTGATGCCAGCTCCTCGTTCCCAAGTGCGTTGAATAAGATGCCCGCGATCGGTCACCTGAACGAAGTGAACGTTGACGCGCTTTGGAAATGCAGGATGATGCTCCAGCTTCGGCCCAATGCGCTCAAGTTCAATCTTGGCCACGTCTTCCACAAAGATGACCACATGGGGATTACCCATCGATACGGCGGTTCCTTTGAACCCATCGCCAAGGTCCTGCTCAACAAATTTTTCGGACTCGTCACCCGTCATGCCAATTTCACCGCGAGTGAGGCGAGCTTTACCCATATCCACGCGCACTCGATTGGTGCCGACGAGGTCAAGGCCCAATATGCCGGCTCCCGTCTCGACGTCAACATGATCGGTCGTCAAATGCCCATGGTCTTGCAGCAGACGGGCAAAGCAACGAATTCCGTTTCCACACATCTCACTTTCGGAGCCATCCGGATTAAACATGCGCATCCGATAGGGCGCCTGTTCACCTTGCTCGATCAGAATGAGCCCATCTCCACCGATACCGAATCTGCGATCATTAACCTTTGCGGCAAACGAAGCCAAATCTTGAGGCAGGTTCTTTTCTTGGATGGCATCGATCATCACAAAATCGTTGCCAATCCCCTGCATTTTAGTGAACTGAATCAAACACAACTCCTATCTCGAAAAGCTAAATACGTAAATGGGATCCGACCCATTTCTAGTGTTCTTCACCTTCGCCAGGCGCTCGGTATGAGCTGATAGGCTTGTTTGGAACAATACTGGCGACCGCGTGCTTGTAGACGAGTTGTGTGGGCTTTCCCGGGGCATCGAGCAGAACCGTGAATGCGTCGAATCCGCGAACCTGACCGCGAAGTTGGACGCTGTTGGTCAGATAAATCGTGACCCCAATCCCCTCCTTTCGCACCTGGTTCAGGAACATGTCCTGAAGATTAATAGCTTTAGCCATGCTAGTAGAATAACTCCTTAAAAATGCTAACTCAGGTCACGCGTCGCATGTGCCAGCGCGCTTCCAGATTCCAAAACAACCAGATTCGGTTCGGAGCGTAGCCAAGTTCGCTGACGCTTCGAATATTGTCTGGTTTCGGCGATCGTTGTCGCCAAGGCATCCTTCAGCTCAATCTCACCTTTGAGGTAATGCCAAAGTGCCCGATATCCAAGTGCGCGAAACCCGGGATCAGATACCGTGTAGCCAGCATCCATAAGTTCCCGAATTTCTTGTAACCAATCTTTTTGCATCATGGCTTCCACTCTCCGCGTAATGCGGTCAGAAGTCTCTTCAGACTCCCGGATAAGCGCATATTTGCGCTTATCAAATGGCGGTAGACGCACCGGCACTGACGGTTTCGGACTGTGAATCCGTTCGACAGCTCTTTGAACTCTAACTCTATTTCGCAAATCTATGCGATTTGCCACCTCGATATTGGCCTGCACCAGTTCTTTAACGAGGTCCTCCAGAGAAACCTGGTCAAGCTGCTTTCGCAGTTCAGGGTCTGGTGCCTGTGACATGTCGTCGTACTCCTCGAATAAGGCACGCACATACAAGCCAGTCCCACCCACCACCACCACACTCCGTCTTGCGTTCCAACAATCCGTCAAAACCGATTGAGCGAGCGCTACATATTCGCCTACACCGAAACTCTCGGAGGGGTTGCGGATGTCAAGCAACTGATAGGAGGACTTGTTGTCGGGCTTGGCGGTTCCAATATCCATCCCACGATAGATTTGGAAGGCGTCGGCATTCACGAGTTGGGCATCCAACTGTTGTGCTAGTGACTCTGCCAATTCCGTTTTGCCGGAGGCAGTTGGTCCCATTACCGCGATGAGAAATGGAACCTTATTGCGCGAGTCACCCAAAAGCCAGGGCTCCTAGATCTCGATGAGGGCGGTGATCGGATAACCCAATAGGTTCTCTCGGCCCTGCAGGAAGCTGAGTTCGATCAAGCATCCGAACCCGACGACTTCGGCGCCAAGTCTCTCTACAAGCCGGACCGCTGCAGCGGCAGTGCCGCCCGTAGCGAGCAGGTCATCAACGATGTAAGCCTTCTGGCCGGTTGTGAGCGCATCAGAGTGCATCTCCACCGTGTTTGTGCCGTACTCGAGTGCGTATTCTTCTGAAATTCGATCGTAAGGGAGTTTGCCAAGTTTTCGGGCCATAACGAACGGCACGCCTAACGCCAGTGCAACGGGCACTCCGAAAATGAAGCCACGACTCTCAATTCCGACGATGGCCTGCGCACCTTTCTCGCGCGCATCCGCCGCAAGCAGGTCAACAACCTCCTGAAGCGCCTTAGCGTCGCTCAATACCGGAGTTACGTCTTTGAAGAGGATGCCCGGAAGCGGAAAGTCGGGGACATCACGAATGAGAGATTGAGCAAGCAGTTCAGCCATTCCTCAGGCATGATACCCCCTCTAGAAGTCCCCGCCTCCGCCGCCCATATCAAACCCAGAGGAACTACTGTCAAACGACTGATCCCCGCCAAAGAAGTCGTTACCGCCTCCGAAGCCTGCATCCTGATTGTCGAACATCTGCCCCTGATCCACCATCATCGGCTGAGAATTGAATGCAATATCCGTCGCTATGTCAGCCGCAATCATGCCCGCGATCAAGGGCGTATCGTCGACGATGATGGGCTCTTGATAGTAGCCAGGACCCATCTGATAATTCGCCTGCCTGTTCGCCGTAGCTGCGGCGACGATAATCGCGATCAGCACGATAAAGATCAAGGCCATTACGAGAAAGACGATAGCCATATGCCTATACGTACGTTTGACCACCCCGGAGGGTGGCAAATTTCAATCAATCCGTCTTAGGGTTCGAGTTCAGCGCCGGGATCCCAACCTTTGTCACTGGCTCTCATCAGAACCTCAAGCTCCATATCGCGATCGACTCGGATCTGGCAAGACAGTCGAAATTGACCAAGAACGCCGTCCTCTTCGAGGCTGAGTCGCTCCGTTTCGCCCATGGCTGGATCTTCTCCCTGAATGGCAACGCGACAAGTCGTGCACTTTGCCTGTCCACCGCATCGGTGGCTTACGTCAACCCCATTCTTTTCCAGTGCGAGAGCCAGCTTTGTTCCTTCTTCAACTTGGAAGGGCTCAAATCCCTGAGCTTTTATCGTAAACATATTCATCCCGCGCAGGATACTTGAACCAAAGTGTTGTCTGCCATTTCAGCTAGTGCCGAAGCCATGTCATCAAAAATGACCACGCCTAGAGCCGATGGAAATACCACTTCCGTCACTGAAGAAGATTCGACGAACCGCCCAGACGGGTAAAAAGATACAAGATGCGAAAAAAACTAGTTGTCGGCAACTGGAAGATGAATTTGACTCGAAGCGAAGCTTCGGCAACGATTGAATCCCTACTACTAATGATTGAGCCGACCACGGAAATCGAGGTCGCTATTTGCCCCACGTACTTAACGATTGAGACGGTTGGGCAGTTGTTCAAGCGCACGCACTTCAAAGTCGGCGCACAAGATGTCTTTTGGATGAATTCCGGAGCGTTTACGGGAAATGTGAGCGCACCGATGCTCAAAGACGTCGGATGTCATTTCTGCATCGTCGGTCACAGCGAAACCCGCGGACGTTTTGGCAAGCTGGATATTCCAGAGTCAACCATTCCGTATTTCTCTGAAACAGACGAGACGGTAAACCTGAAAATCAAATCTCTGCTTTACCATTCGATCCACCCGATCCTATGTTGTGGAGAAACCCTTGCCGAGCGCGAGGCTGGACAGACAGATGAAGTCATTCAGGCGCAGCTAAAAGGTGCTCTCAGCGGAATCGAAGGGGCGGAGTTCCACGATGGCGTCGTGGCCTATGAGCCTGTTTGGGCAATCGGAACTGGCAAGACCTGCGACACCGCAGAAGCTGGTCGAGTCTGCACGATGATCCGAAAGGCTCTGGTGGAAATTCTCGACGAAAGCGCCGCTGCTTCGATTCGTATTCTTTACGGAGGCAGCGTCAAGGGATCGAACGCAGGCGAACTTTTCGCACAGCCCGATATCGATGGTGGACTCGTTGGCGGTGCCAGCTTGGTCGCCGAAGACTTCAGCAAGATCATCCAAAGTGCGTGAGATCTATTGAACAGCGATCCTAAGACAGTATCTTCAACTCGGACAGAAATGTCCGAGGTTATGCAGCCTCAGGACGCCAACTTCTTGGGCAAAGTCTTTGGCGGGTCCATTCTCGCCAAGATTGACCTTTGCGCCTATGCAACCTCCTCGAGGTTTGCTGGGACAATCTGCGTCACCGCAAGCTTCGATCGTGTCGATTTTCATGATGCGATCGAAGTAGGTGACTTGGTGATCTTTGTGGGGCATGTGTCCTACGTGGGCCGGACCAGTGTCGAAGTAACCATTGAGATATATTCCGAGAACCTAATCCTAGGCACCACGCGCCACACGAATACCGCCAGGGTGACCATGGTGGCCCTCAAAGACGGAAAGCCTCAAGTTGTGCCTCGGCTCGTTTGCGAGACTCGTGACGACAAAATTCGATTCCTAGAAGGCAAACTTCGACGCGAATTACGAACGAAGCATGGCGAAGAGCGACAGCGGATTCATGCGAAATTCAACTCAGCAACCAACGAAGAGTTGGATGCCCTACTTATTGCCGAAACTCTTTCGGAATAAGTCCTTGCACCTGGGCTGGCAAGCGCGTATCATAGGCGAATGGTAGATTCGCCGGAAAGTCGTCCTTCCCGATACGGCATCCTGTCCATTGCTGCCTTGGTGATTGTGGGCGGAGGTTTTTCCTACACATTACTGAAGCGCCAGCAAGACATTGTCTCAACTGAGAATTTCGAAATCTCAGTGCCTCCACCTGCAAAGGGTTGGCACGCCTTGGACCACGGTCCCCAAACGCTGTTCCTGTACAGTCATAACGAAAAGGGTCTCATTCTGCGTGGTGCCGTCAATCAGATGGTCTCAAGCGTAAACCCAACTCCAAACCTTGACCGAGACGGACTGGCGCAACTCATGGTTGACAATACGCATGACAACATGCCCGGCTGGACGGCTGACGTCAAGGATGTTGTGAAGTGTAAAGGAACTTCTTTTCGAGTTATTCGACGATCTGAAAAGAAGCACGTCGTGGTAACTGCATTCGCGGTCAAAGGCAACACGACGGTCCTAATTAGCCTTGCCGGCCGAGACGACAAAGCAGATCAAGTAGATAAGGATATGGCCGAATTTGAGAAATTCGTTACCAGCGTCACAATGACCAAAGCCGATTCCAGCAAGTGGTAATCCGCTTGCTGGTTATTTGAGGGCTTCCGCACCACCAACGACTTCCAAGATCTCCTTGGTAATCGCGGCTTGGCGCTCTCTGTTCGCTTTGAGCGTCAGAGTATTGATCATCTTGCCCGCATTGTCGGTGGCGGACGTCATTGCCGTCATACGAGCTCCAAATTCGCTCGCGGTGGCCTCTAGCAGCGACTGCCAAACCAAAGTCTGGAAGTAGCGGGGAAGAAGCGAATTAAGCAACTCCGCAGGATTGGGCTCGAATTCGAACGGAATGCTCTTTGCCGGTTGATCCGAAACCGGTGGCTCAATCGGCAAAAGTTGCACGATCTGTGGCACCTGACGGATTGCCGAATAGAACTTCGAATAGCAAACGTAGATCGCATCAACTTCGCCCGACTCAAACAGGTGTCGAGCCGTTCGCGTCACTTCAATTGCATCCTGCAGTCGTGCTCCGCTTGAAGGAACGGTCACTGAATGCTTGATCTCGTACCCTCGTTTCCCGAAGAACAAAGTGCCCTTCTTTCCGACGGTGATAAGAGAACTGCTGAACGAAGATGCCTTGATGAAGTCAGTTGTCTTGCGAATCAGACCCGTGTTATAGGCACCTGCCAACCCACGATCCGAAGTTAGCAATATGATGCAGGCCTTGTTGACTTCGCGTCGCTCCATCAATGGATGCGATGGAAGATCGCCCGCTGACGCGAGCGATTCCATAAGACCTTTCATCTTGTCGGCGTAAGGTCGCGCCTCCAAGACTCGATCCGTCGCCTTCTTCAGGCGTGCCGCAGCGACCAGCTTCATCGCTTTCGTGATCTGCTGGATGTTCTTGGCAGCTTTAATGCGCGCGCGGATTTCTTTGAGTGTAGCCATGCTTAGGTATTAGCCCTTGAACTGTCCGGCGAACTCGCTGACAGCCTTCTTAAGGGTCTCTTCAACATCTTTGCCAACTGCTTTCGTCGTTCGAATCGACTCAACCACGTCTGGATACTTATCCTTAACGTACTTGAGAAGACCTAGCTCAAATCCCTTGACCTGTGCGTTGGTGAGAACGTCGAGAACGCCCTGACCGCCAGCAAAGATCGAGATGATCTGATCGACAACATTCATTGGGCTCGCCAAGTCTTGCTTGAGCAACTCGGTGAGGCGTTGGCCTCGAATGAGCTGCATCTGCGTTGCCTTATCCAAGTCGGAGGCGAACTGGCTGAAGGCGGCAACATCTCGGTACTGAGCCATTTCAAGCTTCAGTTTTCCGGCGACCGACTTCATACCCTTGATCTGAGCGTTTCCACCAACGCGGCTAACCGAGATACCTACGTTAATAGCAGGTCGGACGCCAGCGAAGAAGAGGTCAGGCTCAAGATAGATCTGTCCGTCTGTAATCGAGATAACGTTGGTCGGAATGTAAGCCGAAACGTCGCCCGATTGGGTTTCGATGATTGGAAGCGCTGTCAAAGAACCGCCGCCTCGCTCATCGGAAAGCTTTGCAGCACGCTCGAGCAAGCGGCTGTGGAGATAGAAAACGTCTCCAGGATAGGCTTCACGTCCTGGTGGGCGTCGAAGAAGCAGTGAAAGTGCACGATAGGCTTGAGCGTGCTTCGAAAGGTCATCGTAGATAACCAAAGCGTGCTTGCCGTTGTCTCGGAAGTATTCACCAATCGTCGCACCCGCAAACGGGGCGAGATACTGCATGGCGTTCGAGTCAGCTGCCGACGCAACGACGATGGTCGTGTAAGCCATCGCGCCGTGGTCGTTGAGCGTCTGAACAACACGTGCAACGTTGGCCATCTTCTGGCCGCAGGCGACGTAGATGCAGTAAACCGGATCACCGCCACCTGGCTCGTGAGTCGATTTCTGGTTAATAATCGTGTCGATACAAATCGAAGTCTTACCGGTTTGACGGTCACCGATAACCAACTCGCGCTGACCGCGTCCGATCGGGATCATGGCGTCAATTGCCTTGATACCTGTCTGGAGTGGCTGAGTAACCGGCTGTCGGTCAACAACGCCTGGAGCGATCATTTCGATTCGGCTGAACTGGTCCGAAGCGATAGAACCCATGTTGTCAAGCGGCTTGCCCAAGGAGTCAACAACTCGTCCGAGCATTCCCACACCGACTGGGATTTCAATGATGCGTCCTGTCTGCTTGACGGCATCACCTTCGATGATCTTCGTATCGTCGCCGATCAAAACGACGCCGACCGAATCTTCTTCGAGGTTAAGTGCCAAGCCCATAACGCCGCCAGGGAACTCTAGGAGTTCTCCCATCTGACAGTCGGGCAAGCCGTAAACGCGTGCGATTCCGTCGCCAACTTGGAGAACGGTGCCGACATGTTCGGTGTCGACTTTCTTCTCGAATCTCTCAAGCTCCTGACGGAGGATGTCTGTTATCTCTTCGGGTCTGATGCTGGCCATTTAGGTCTCTTGGGTGTTCCCGTGTTATTGGTATCGAGCTTATTGCTGTTTAAGCAAATCGTGTCTGAGCTTATCGCGGAGGCTGCTCAAGGTTCCGCGAATGCTGCCGTCAAGAACGTAGTTGCCATATGCAACCCGTATGCCACCGAGAAGGCTCGTATCAAGCTTGAATTCGGCTTCGATCTTTTTGCCGATCGTCTTCTCAAGCTTGGACAAAAGCGCTTTCTTCTGCTGTTCGTCGATGTCGTACGCGGAAGTAATCGTTGCGAAGACTGCACCTTCGTGCTCGCGTCTCAGCGTAACGTACTCGTTGCGAACGCCGATGATCTCATCCTCGCGTCGCTTCTCGAGCATAACTCGCAAAGCCTGCATGGTCAGTGCGGTTACGCGATCAGAGAATAGCTTCTCGAGAATGGCGATCTTTGCGTCTCGGCCCGTGTACGGTGCGATGACGAACTCTCGGAATTCGGGGTCGTTTTCGAGCAAGCCGACGATGCTGTTTAGGTCATCTTCGACGCTCTTGACAACGTCATGCGACAGCGCGGTGCTGAACAGCGCCTGAGCATATCGTCTTGCGACGCCACTGTTTGCCATGGCTAAGAAGCCACCTCAACCGTGTCCATGAATTCGGCGATGAGTCGTCGGTTCTTGTCAGTGTCCATGTTCTCGCCAATTACCTTTTCGGCAGCGGCAAGGGTTAGGTCAACGACGTGAGTGCGAATCGTCGCGATGGCTTGAGTCTTTTCTTGCTCAATTTCCATCTGCGCTTGTCGCACAAGGGCGTCAGCTCGCTCAGCGGCTTCAGTCATAAGCTGCTGTCGAAGGTTCTGCGCCTCTTTAATCTGGTTTTGAATCTGGAACCGAGCTTCGGCTTCCGTTTCAGCAAGTCGAGCCTCGTAATCAGTTCGCAGCTTGTGCATTTCTGCACGAAGATTTTCAGCCTCGGAGAACGTGTCTTCAAGCTGATGGTTTCTTGTCTCGATCGCCTCGGTTAACGGGTTAAGGAAAAACGACTTGATAGCAGGGAAAAGAATGAGGAAAACGCCAATAACGGCGACCGTCTTTCCCAAATCGAGCGGCAAGCCCTGCTCGTTCAGCTTCTCAATCGCTTCAATCTTCAAGTTCAGCGACGCGTATGTGCCACCGACCATGAGGACGAGCCCGGCCACGTAAAGAAGGGCGGGAGGTGCTCCAGAGGACTTCTGTGAATTACTCATGTGATGATTGCTAAGTGCTTTGCTCCGGGGCAAGCCCCGGAGCAAACGATAACTACTTGATCAAGAACGGCGCAACGAAGACCGTCAAAAGAAATACGAGCTCAACGAAAGCGAGAGCGATAAGCATCGCTGTCTGCAGTTTGCCGATAGCTTCTGGCTGTCGTGCCATGCCCTGAAGAGCACCATTTCCGATCAATCCAAGGCCGATTCCAACGCCGAGAGCGGCGATACCTACACCAAGTCCTAGTCCAGTTCCCATTTATTCATGTCCTCCTGAGATTCGATTCATTTATTACAGTCAGAAATCTTTTGCTCGTTAATGAGCGGTTGCCGTATGGCCCTCTTCCGCGTGGTCTTCCGAGTGATGCGTTACCAACGAAAGGTAAACGCAGGTCAACATCGTAAAGATCAAAGCCTGAACAAGGCAAGTGAGCAACTTGATAAGCAGAAGCACGAGCACACCCAGCGGAACATAAATCTTGTTCCCAAGCTGGTTCATCGCTTCGACGGCAAGGTGGCCGCCGTGGATGTTTCCGTAAAGCCTCAAGCTCAGCGAAACGTTCTTCATTAATTCGCTGATAATTTCGATGGTGAAGATCAATCCGCTGATCGCGACCATCGCACCCGAGAGCTTCGGACCCGTGAAGTGCTTAAGATGTCCAAGCAATCCGTTAGCGCGCACGCCTTCGTATTGGACATAGCAAACCGCAATTAAAGCCATTCCTAAGTTGAAGCTCAAGTCAGCAGTTGGCGCAAACGGGAAGAGTAGCGCGACGATGTTGCCGACAAAGATCATCAACCAGAAGACCATCATCATCGGGATATATTTCCGACCGTGCTGGCCAATCGAGCTCACACACATGTTCTCGATGAACAAGTAGAGCTGCTCAAACAGGCTGGTTACCGGATTCTTGAAAACTCGAACGCTTAAGCCCTTTTTGGCGTAAGACATAAGAACTAGCAGAATCACGAGCACAAAGGCGATATATGCCCCAAGACCCCAGATGCTCGGTTCTTTCGCCGACATCGCATCTGCACTCGCAAAAATTGAGGGTCCGTTGATTAAAAATGCGTCCATGACTTCAAGATGGGGAGGGCGCTAGCTGTGCGCACAGGCCCATCCAATGAGGGCAAAGTATACCATTCCGAGTCCGGCAACAAAGCAAGGGAGAGCCTGTCCACCGATCATTCTTGTAAACAATCCTAATCCAATAAGGATTGGAAGCTTGAGAAGAAACGCTGTTACGATAAGAACGACCCCACCTTTCGTCGATTGAGATTCCTTTGCCGTCGCGCCGAGGAGCTTGATAATTGCCCACAACGCCCAAGAATTGAACCAAGTAGCGCCGAGCCCAATCGCCATTCCCGCAAATCCCTTCCAACCAAACAGGGAAGCACAGGTTATTTCGCCGACAACGATCGCAGAAATTGCGATCTGCCACTCCCAACGCAACAGAAATCCCTTCAATTCACCTTATCAGCATTCGCGTTGATTATCTTGATCGCCATGATGACACCGAGAGTGGCTCCCGCGAGCGCGCCGAGTCCTTTCGCCATAACCGTACCTAGCCACCAGTCAATGAGGAAGCCGATGCCGATCCCGGCAAGCGGCAATCCCATTATCGTATAGGCGACGAGCATTCCGACCGCTAGCCCACGTGTGCTCTTGTTCGAAGACTCCAGTGCCTTGGGAGTGGGTCGATTGATCGCCTGTCGAAATTGCCCCTGTGCCTTGTTCGCACGTGTTTCCAGGTCTTTCAGCTTCGCATCAACGTGGTTATGATCCACCACTGGCTTGACCGGACCAGCCTCTAACCGCTTGATCTCGTCCTCGGGCAACTCGGGCAACTCCATAGAGTGAAGCTGTTCACGAATCTTCTCAAACCGAGCCGCAATATCCGCATCATCCGGCATCCGAGGTTTTTCCGAGTCCGTTCCCATGTCTCATGCTACCTACCCCACCCGATCTACCACCCAGACCCAAGCCGGCGGTGATCGTGCCGACGCAGCAACCTAAGGGATGAATAGCAAAAAACGAAATAACCAGAAGCCCCTGTAGTCGACGGTGATCGTACCGTCGAACGGACGTTCGGGACATCCCCCAATTCCAGTGTAGTGAAGGAACACAATGCGTGCAACGCCAACGATGACCAACAATTCTCAAATAGACGACCTTGCCCCGATCACCCGCAGGGTTCCGGAAGGGGATATTCCAACTCGTCTCTCCTCAACGTCCATACCCGTCGCCGTTCGCTCGTCGCTGGGCAGTCAGTGCGCCACCGTTCGACGCACGAAGGCGCTAGTTTGGCGCGCGCCCAGCCCTTAGGCGCGCAGTAGCCTTGGTGAAGGCGGGCGATGACAAACGATAAAGCGACGGCTTAGGACGTGGAGGAGAGACAGCACCCAGCGGTGTAAGCGTCCGTACCAGCCATCGACGAGAACTAAACGAGGAATCGAATCCACCACCG
Organism: uncultured Armatimonadota bacterium; assembly: GCA_903833215.1. Taxonomy (GTDB): domain Bacteria; phylum Armatimonadota; class Fimbriimonadia; order Fimbriimonadales; family Fimbriimonadaceae; genus Fimbriimonas. The sequence continues at coordinate 7,821 of CAILEM010000006.1, read as the reverse complement.
CTCAGAGGATGCCCCAACGACGGACACGAATAAAACCAAAAAGACTTGACAGCTATCAATCTCCCGAAGGGTCTGGTAACGGCCAGCCAGCACCAACCGGTGTGAGCATACGGACCAGATAGCGCCTAAAACGAAACGAAGAGACAGGCAAAAGCCGATGGGAGACTAGCCAAACGGCAAGCACTACGCGCGCTTGATCTTCTTACCCATCTTATCCATCGCCCGCGAAAGATAATCGGTCTCCGGCATCCCGAGCGCGCGAGTGATGAAGAAATACACCCACCCCACAACACAGAACACGATCATAAACGAAAGGAAGAGAAACTTCTTTCCCATATGAGCGGGCAAAACGGAGAATATCCCGTAAGCCAATCCCGCCATGACCACTGATCCAACCAAGCTCTTGGCTAGCGTCAGCAGAATCCCCTTGCCGTCAAGCTTGCCCACCTGCTTCTCCAGCGCGAAATAAAGCGAAATCACCAAAAGGATCGCCGCAATATTTGTAGCTGCCGGGAGGACCAGATAGCCGAAGTGGGTCATCCCCCCGAGATAGCACAGGGCAATAAACAGCCCCGTCATGATTGTGCCGATAATGATCGGACGCGCCGTCTGGTGAATCGAGAAGAAACCCCGCATGAGAATCGGCTGCATGCACCAAGCCCAGATGGCCAAGGCAAGAACCTGTAGCGCCGCCGCGGCGTCGGCAAGCTTGTCGGGCTCCGCTTTGCCATATCCATTCGCCAAATTCACGACCTGAGGGGCAAGCGCAAACAGGATCGCACTCGCGGGCATGCTTAAGTAAATCGTCGTCCTCAGCGTCTTTGACACCTGATCCCGATACATATCCATTCGCTGTTGAGCGAAGAACTGGGACAACACGGGAAACGCGGCAAGCGCCAACGAGTGCCCGAAAACGCCCAAGGGCGCCATCATCAAGTTGTTGGAAATCGCCAGAACGGTGTTGGTTCCTTCCGCGTAGCTACCCGCGAATTTCTGAGTGATCAGCGCGCAAACACTGGGCAGTGAAAATCCCAAGATAACGGGCAACAGCAGATTGAAGAATTTGTTAACGCCTGGCGCTCGGAAATCAAGCGAGGGTCGGAACCAACCGCCCCGTCCGATCATAAAGGTACAAGGCAGGGCCAGATTTCCGATCAAGGCGCCGAACAGGGCACCCCAGGCCATACCAGCAACGCCTAAATTCGACGTCCCACCAATCACCGCTCCGATGATGATTCCGACGTTGTAGACGTTCGGTGCTAAGCCAGGACCAAGAAATCGCTTCCTTGCGTAAAGAGTTCCAAGCAGAACCGATCCTACGATAAACGCGAACTGGGCGGGCAACATGATGCGACCCAACTCGGCAACACGTGGTCGCATCAAAAGGTCAGCCGGCATTGTGTAGCCGATCACGTTGATCGTCTTATCCGCGCACATGAAGCCAGCTATCTGGGGTGCAAACCACCACGCAATGCCTACCAACACGCTTACAACGATGGAACATAGCGTCACGACAACGCTAAACACCCTCCAAGCGTCCTCCTCGCGATCTGTGTAGATATATTCGCTGAAGACAGGAATAAAGGCGGAGCTCAAGCCTCCACCCGCGATCAACATGAAAATCATGTCAGGAATGGTCGCGGCAAGTTGGTAGGAGTCAGCGTCGAGTTGAAGACCAAACTGGCTCGTCATGACCGCATTGCGGACCAGACCAAGCACACGGCTGAGCAAAAGACTTGCCCCCATGATCCACCCTGCTGTGGCGACGGAATTACCTTTACGACTTACAGGTTCATCAACGAGGTCAACTGGCTCAGACACGAGCCCCATTAAACCTCACCCAGAAACGTGGTGCTCTGCCGATGGTGCCTAACAAATGAAGAGAGAGGGCCGTTTTCCAACAACCCTCTCTTTACGTATTTCAAGGCAACCGGGATGCGCTTACAGTGCTCGGTCGATCAAAGCGGCGATTTGCGCTTTGGGTGCAGCGCCGACCATTCGGTCAACTTCCTTGCCACCCTTAAAAATAAGGAGCGCAGGAATGCTCATCACACCGTATTGTTGTGCGATTTCGCCTTCGGTATCGACGTCAAGCTTAAACACCTTGGCTTTGCCAGTGTATTCCGTTGCGAGTTGCTCAATAGATGGGCCAATGGCTTTGCAAGGGCCACACCACTCCGCCCAAAAGTCCACAAGTACAGGAACGTCCGATTTGAGCACGTCCACATCGAAATTTTTAGAAGTCACCGCAAGATTAGATGCCATTTGTTTTGATTCTCTCCAAGAGTTCTACGAGGGGTATACCCCACCAGTCATCAACCCTTGTTTTGAAAACAGAAACGGTTGTGTGACGTAATTGGGTTTTATCGTCGTCTACTATTACTGTCTGAACTCGAAAAACTTCGAGCCTTAGGAGGAATGTTGAAACCGGTGAGAATGAGGTGGTCTGGAATTGCTTTGGCGCTTGGTATGGCGCTATGTTTAACGACAGGTGCGGAAGCTGGACAAAGGAAATCAAAGTCCAAGCCGACCGTGAAGAAGGCCAAAGCCTGGACAGGCGCTGAAAATGCGCTCGTTGGAATCAAGCTTTACGATACGGGGCTCAGAGTCCTTGATGTCTACGGAACTCCCGATGACATCCAGGCACTAAGCTTCTCCGGTACCACAGGTGGTGCAGGCGGCGGTGCTGGTGGTGGTGCTCCAGGCGGTCCGATGGGACCGATGGGACCAATGGGTCCTGGCATGGGTGGCCCTCCAGGTGGCATGGGTGCTCCTCGTGGTTCGGGTGGACCAACGGGTGGAGCTCCTAGAGGATTTCCTGGTGGCGCTGGACGTGGAAAGGGCTCTGACGTTATCGGCCCAGTCACCGATATTTCTGGTTCGTTTGACTTCGGTGACACCATGCTCATGCAGGGCAAAGCCGGTGGCGGTGCAGGCATGACGGCTGGTCTCGATCCATCCTTCGGTGGTGGCGGCGGCGGTCAAGGTGGCCCTCCAGGTGGTATGCCCGGTGGTGCAGGTCGCGGAGGCGGTGCCCCAGCGATGGGCGGCGGCGCTCAGGATCGCGTTACCTTCACCCGTTGGGTCTATAACCGACAGGGAAGCAAGTATGCGTTCATCATCGACAAGGTTGGCCACGTCGTGCAGATCGAAGCGATCGGTATCGACAACAATCGAGTAAAGACCAAGCGAGGCATCGGCTTCGGCGCTACTTTCGCTCAGGTCATGAAGAGCTACCAGCAACCCGACGGCTATGAAATCGGCGGCGACAACCTCATGGTCAAGTATCTTGTCCACGATAACGTTGCATTCCGACTTTCGCGCCTCGGCACGAAGAAGCCCCAAGTTGTGACCGGTATCGTGGTTGCAGCGGGCAAATCCTAGGAACCGCAATTGGCCGACGAGCGCGACGATATTAGGTCACGCATCGATATCGTAGAGCTTGTCGGCCGCGAAATCCACCTAACTCAACAGGGAAAAAATTGGAAGGGTCTTTGTCCATTTCACCAGGACAAGAACCCTTCCTTTACTGTTTCTAGGCAGTCAGGACGCTACAAATGCTGGTCCTGCGGTGAAGCCGGCGATATCTTCACCTGGGTGATGAAGCGACAGAACGTCGACTTCGCAGAAGCCATTCGGATGTTGGCCAAAGAAGCTGGGGTCGCGTTGACTCAGCGTGGTCCACAAGTCCCCCCTTCCGTTAAGGAAGCCCAAGAAGCGGCCATGGCTGAGGCGCTCTCTTTCTTCAAAGAACACCTTGCAAAAAGCAAGATCGCAGAAGAGTACTGCGAGCGAAGAGGTCTTGACAAAGAGACCCTAACAACCTGGGAGATAGGCTACGCACCTGAAGTCGCCGGTGCCCTCGCCGTCCACCTCAAAAAGAAAGGCTTTACTCTCTCTGATTGCAAGACCCTATTCCTCGTCGACGAAGACCCCCACGGCGGCTACTTCGACAAATTTAAGGGTCGGTTGATGTTTCCGATCCGTGATGAAAAGGGTGCCCTGGTCGCCTTCGGTGGTCGTCTCCTTGGTGATGGAGTCCCGAAGTACATCAACAGTAGCGACACCCCGCTTTACCGAAAGAGCAAGGTCCTCTACGGGATGAATCGGGCACGCACTTTCTTCACGAAAGAGCGACGTGCCGTCCTCGTTGAGGGCTACCTCGACGTCATTGCCTGTCATCGTGCCGGGGTCAACATCGCTCTAGCGTCACTTGGCACGGCCCTCTCCGAAGACCATGCGAAACTTCTCAAGCGCTGGGTGGAAGAAGTCGTCATTCTTTACGACAGCGATGCCGCCGGACAAAAAGCAGCCGATCGCGCCGTTGGCATCCTAGGGGCAGAGGGCCTTCGAGTCAGGGTTGCTTTGATGCCCGCTGGCGAAGACCCAGATACGCTTTTACGCAACGCTGGCCCAGCCGCCGTGCAACAAGCCGTTGAGACCGGACTTTCTCCTCTCGACTACAAGATGCAAGCCCTCGAGCTCAAACGCGAGCAGCTTGCTGGCGAAGCGTTCTGGAATACCGCCGTTACCATGCTCGCCGAAGCACCTAATGAGATGGAACTGGATAGGCACCTCCTGCGTCTCGCCGGCCAGTATCCAGGCTTCTCCGACGTCAATCGAGCCCAGCAGGCTCTGCGACGCGAGGTCAACAAGATCCGTCGCCGAAATAACGATAAGAACCCCGAGAGGCAAGCCCCTGTTCGAGGAATCGAGGCCCGGCAACTTCGAGGCGAGCTGACTTCCGGCGAACTCGTTGTGTTCCGAGCATTCCTCAGCGAGGAATATCGAGGCATCGGTTGGATGATCTCTCAGGCAAGGGATCTTTTTGCCAGTTCACTCGCTGTCCGAATCAGTGATGCCATCCGGGCCGCATTTTCGGAGGGTGCACCTGTTGGAGAGCCATCTCAGTGGTTGCATCGATTTCACGAAGAGGAGATGCGCCAAATCATGTCGGATGTTCTCAATGATCAGAGAGGCGACCACCTCACTGAGAAGTACATCTCGGACACGGTGGAATTACTAAAGCAGCAACAAGATCGTCGCCTACTGAAGCAAAATCGGAAGGGAAATCTGGATACTGCGAAAAGGCAAGAATATCTCCTTAAACTGCGAGAATCGAAGCCAGATACCCTCAAGAAGCAACAAAATGAGGACAGTCTCTTCGGATAAACAAAAAAGACGGGTTTTTAGTTCAAATAAGTTCGGAATCGTTTGGGTATTTCCAAAACGTTTTGTATAGTGAAGTCGCCTTCGTTGCAGGGAGAGGGTCCCTTGCGAACAATATGGTAATAGGAACGCATCAGCAATTTTCGGGGCTGAAAACGGGCACCAAGGAAAGTGAGTTTCCCAGGGCGTTTGACACGTCTTGTCCAGCTCGTCAACAGCTATCGTCAAAGGGGAACGGTAAGCCGATTAAGCCCATCTTTAGAGAGTCGGAAGCGACTGAACTGGAGATGGAAGGCGCACCAGCAATTCTCGAAGCAGAGGGTTTGCACATTGAGGATTCGGTCCGGATGTGGCTCAAACGAATTGGGCGAATACCTCTCTTAACTCCTGATCAGGAAGTGGCACTCGCCAAGCATTCGCGCCTGGGGTGTAGCGAATGTAAGATGGTGCTCATCGAGGCTAACTTGCGCTTGGTCGTAAGCATCGCCAAACGATTTATAGGTCGTGGTTTGTCCATGCAAGACCTCATTCAAGAGGGCAACATGGGCCTTATCCGCGCCGTCGAGAAATTTGATCCCGACAAGGGATTCCGCTTCAGTACCTACGCTACATGGTGGGTCCGCCAAGCGATTTCTCGTGCGATCAGCGATCACGGCCGCACGATTCGTGTGCCGGTCCATACGCTTGAAGCCGTCAACCGCATGATCAAGGCGACTAGCCATCTCCAGCAGGAGCTTGGTAGGGAAGTCACAACTGCGGAAGTGGGTCGAAGCCTCAACATCGCCGCCGAGCGTGTAGAAGACTTCCACCGAGCCATTGCTGAGCCCTTGTCCTTGGATACACCTGTGGGCGAAAGTGAAGATGCCGCTCTCGGCGAATTCATTATCGACCGCTCCGGCGAAACTCCTGCCGACGCTGCCTTGCGATCTGTAATGCGACGCAAGATCGAAGACATCCTCGAAACGCTCAGCGAGCGCGAAAAGGAAGTTATCTCAATGCGATACGGTCTTCTCGACGGTCAGCCTCACACGCTTGAAGAAGTAGCCCGTTGCTTCCAAGTCACCCGAGAGCGAATCCGGCAAATCGAGCAGAAAGCCCTGAAAAAGCTAAAGCACCCATCGAGAGCCACGCCTCTAAAAGAACTCCTCGTTTAGTCCAAAAGAACAACGAGGGAAACAAAATCGAAAAGCCTCCACATCAGCCAGACGGTGCAGAGTGGAGGCTTTTTTGCGCTCAGCTAAGGTGCCAAACAACGATTTTTCACGCGCCCCGTAGTCGGCGGTGATCGTACCGACGCAACTGCCGGTGGAGTTCAAAAGCAGGCTCAATTTCACCCACAGACCCTGTCAACGCTGTTTTAAGATGTCGGTGCCGACGTCTCAGTAGCATCGTAGGAACTTGGGGAACTCGCCAAAATTCAGATGCAAGCGGAACCGTTCAACAAATGAACGAAGAAACGCCCCTAAAGAAAGAACCCAGAATCCTTTGGAAACATCATCCAGGGATGCTCAATCTTCGCATCCCGCTTGAGCTCACTGAGCAAAAACGCGTCGCCGCTCGTGTATCGGATCTCAGCACCAACTTCTTGGTTGATCAGCACGCTCGCTGCGATGTCGTACAACTTTTCCGACTGACCAACCATGCCACGAAATCGCTGCATAGCCGTAAACGTCCCGTCGACGACAAAAGCTCCGCTCAACCGCATCCGGCCCGGTAACCCAGCGGTAGAAATGCGTCGAAGCAGGCGCTCAGGATAGGTGACGATTTCCTCATCACGGATTTTGCCTGGCTGAATATTGGGAATTTGAACCCCGTTCAAATAGGCTCCCTCGCCGACCTCAGCAAGATACAACTCGTTCAAGTCAGGCAGCATGATCGCACCGAGTTTGATCCTGTCTTCGATCATCAAGCCAATGCTCACACCCCAGTAAGGGCCCCCGAAAGCATAGTTCGTGGTGCCATCGACAGGGTCAACTAGCCACCAGCCACCGGAGCCCTCTTCCTCAAACCCAAACTCCTCTCCCCAAACGGTGGAACCAGCCACGAGGTCCGTCAATGCCGGACGAAGGAAAGTCTCCACCGCACGATCCCCATTCGTAACAATCGTCCCATCGGGCTTCAACTCTCGCACCAGCTTCTTGCGAGACTCAAGAGCAATCTCCCCCGCTCGCTGTGCAATCGAGCCTAATTCAATAAGCAAAGGGGAAAGGGAACTCATACCCCATTATGGCGAACATCCCAGCGAACGAATCATAACCCGCCCCGCAGTCGACGTCTCCGTTCACTCATAGCTGGGCAGTCAGCGCGCCTCTGGTGGAGGCCGAAAGGCCGAGTTTGGCGCGCGCCCAGCCCTTAGGCGCGCAGTAGCCTTGACGAAGGCAGGCGATGACGAACGAATAAGCGACGGTTCGGGGCGTGGAGGCGAGGAAGCATCCCGTAGTGCAAGCGACCAAACCAGACAGAGAACACAACAAACAACGGAATGAAACCGCCAAAATCCCAATCACCCGAAGGGTTCCGGAAAGGGAAAGTCCAACTCGTCTCTCCTCAACGTCCATAACCGTCGCCGTTCGCTCGTCGCTGGGCAGTCAGCGCGCCACTGTTTGAGGCCGAAGGGCCGAGTTTGGCGCGCGCCCAGCGATGACGAACGAT
>CAILEM010000005.1 GCA_903833215.1 uncultured Armatimonadota bacterium | reverse complement strand
CAGGAAGAAAACGCAAATTCCATGCGTTAAGAAACCATTCTTTTACAGCTCCCCAAGCGGGGGAGGCTCTGGTGGGGGAAATCCGGTCAGTCCAAAACGCGTCGCGACGGAGTCGTGACTCCAAAGAGCCCGGTAACCACGAAAATTCCCAGAGATAAGGAGTCCCGGCTTCGCCGAGACGCACAAATGGCATAATCCTCGCCCGACCCTCTCCTTTCAGAAAAAGGCGAGAGCATCAATGCCATCCGGCTCCTGTTGAATCCAGAAGCAAAGGCACTGATTGGACGTAAAAAGCGGCAATACTAGGACCACAAATTCTCGCTGGCACTGGAGCGCCGCGCCACCGATGGCCTCTCCAGCGTCCAATCTGGTGGGGGAAATCCGGTCTTCTAAACGCGTCGAGACGAAGTCGAGACTCCATAGTCCGGTAACCGCGAAAGTCCCGAGAGATAAGGAGTTCCGACCTACGCCTTCGAATAATGTCGAATAAGGCCAGGGCATCAGCGTCGATCGGCTCTTGTTGAGCCAAGACCGATGCCTCTCGATTGAACGACGGTAAATCGCCACGGATGGACTCAAAATCACCCAAAGTGTGATCCATTCCGTCAAGATCAACTAGAATTCGAGATCAGAGGATAACGGCATTGAACCGACAGATGAAGGACTCCCGATCTCGAAACCAGGTTAGCGAGGCACGCCTCGCCGCAACGAAACCGTGTGTTTCCCCATGAACATACTCCTCCAAATATCCCTGATGGCCGCAACTGCGATGACAACGATGTCCGCCCCAATTACCGACAAAACTCTCGTCGTCTGGGCTTCCCCTGCCAACTTAACTCAGCGCGGCGGTTCCGCACTGAGCATTGATGACGGAAGCAAGCACTTCGACGGCATCGTGTTTGGAGAGTTAAGCCCAAAGAAATGGATGCCAGGCAGCGACACCTACCAGCGCACCCAACAAGATCAAACGAACTGGCCCGAAGAGAACGCAAGCACCACCGAGTTCGTTCAAATAGCCATCGTCTATCACGGCGCTGAGGTTCAGATATTCCGCGACGGCAAAACGTACGCGCACTACACGCTGAAGAACCCTCAGCAAACATTTGGTCCGAATGCCACCGTCCTCTTTGGTAGCCGCCACATGGACGCGATGGATAAGGAAAACTCGTTCGTAGGCAGAATCATGGACGCCCGCATCTATGACAAAGCTCTCGATCAGGCAACGCTTGCCGCGTTGAAGCCAGGAGAAGCAACACCAACAACAAAGCCGTGGGCCTGGTGGTCGTTTGCCGACGAAGGGTTACGCGAAAAGACCGGACGCTTTACGGAAATAAGTCTTGTCGGCGACGTGAAGATCGAAAACGGTTGCCTCGTTCTCAATGGCAAAGGCGCATCGGTGATTTCCACCTCCACTTCGGGGGCTAAAACAGAGGCGGTTCCGCAGAGATGGTCCTTCGATAGCCCCGTGCCTGACGAAGTTGTGAAGTCGGCGCGCCTGCTCCGAGAGCGCATGCTTGCCGATCCCTATCGCCCCGGGTATCACTTCTGCGTGCCCGAGGATCAAGGAATGCCCGGTGATCCCAACGGAGCCTTCTTCGCAAACGGCGCATACCACCTGATGTATCTCTACAACCGAACCGGCTCAGGCTTCTGTTGGGGACACATCTCAAGCGTAGACCTTATCCACTGGCGCCACCACCCCGACGCGATTGGCCCCGGCAATGGCGATGAAGGGTGCTTTAGCGGCGGGGCCTTCGTCGACACCGACGGTTCGGCTTACCTCTCCTATTGGATGCTCTGGGGAGCCAAGGGTATCGGACTTGCGAAAAGCGATAACTCCACTTTTGATCGTTGGACCAAGTTCGCCGAAAACCCCGTGATCCACTCCACCGAATGGGGCATCACCGAAGTTAAGGACTCACAAGGCAAACCGCTCATCTACGGCACTGCTGACCCATCCAATATTTGGAAGAAAGACGGCCATTACTACATGCTCACCGGCAATTTGTTGGTGCTAAATAAGTACGGCCGAGCCGAGGGTTCGCCTCTTTCGATGCAGGGGGATCACCTGTACCTATTCCAGTCCAAGAATCTGAAGGACTGGAAATACTTGCATGAATTCTATGAACGAAACCCAAAGTGGACCGATCGTAGCGAAGACAACATGTGTCCCAGCTTCCTTCCCTTGCCCTCCAGCCCCGACGGCGGCAAGCCGAGCGCGAAGCACCTCTTGCTTCATATCAGCCACAACAAGGGCTGCCAATATTACGTTGGCTCCTACCGCGACGATCACTTCATCCCCGACAACCATGGCCGAATGACGTGGGTCGACAACACCTTCTTCGCACCCGAAGCCCTTATCGACGGCCATGGTAGGCAAATCATGTGGGCCTGGCTCACCGATAACCCCTCCGGCGAAAAAGAGAAAGGCTGGTCCGGGGTCTACGGGCTGCCAAGAACGCTTTGGCTTAGCGAAGATGGAACCCTCCGAATGGGTCCCGTAAAGGAACTTGAGTCTCTGCGTGGTCAGCAGGTGGACATCAAGCCTGTCGAAATCAAAACCGGCGAGAAGGTTGCCGTCAAAGGCATATCCGGTGACTCATTCGAACTCGAAGCGGAATCTACTTTAGGCAAATCCGCCCGATTTGGCGTGGAAGTTCGTGCGTCAGCCGACGGATCGGAGAAGACCTTAATCTATTTCGATTCCACCACCAATGAGCTTGTCTTCGATGCCACTCACAGCGGATCCGATGGCAGAAAAGTCATCGAACGAGCCCCTCTCAAGCTAAAGCCCGGCGAGACGCTCAAGCTAAGAATCTTCGTCGACAAATCCGTCGTTGAAGTCTTCGCCAACGACCGCCAAGCTATCACCCGCCGCGTCTACCCCACAAAGCCAGACAGCCTCGGCATCAACCTCGTCGCCGATGGTACGGCGAAGATGAAACATGCCCGAGCCTGGACCATGGCACCCAGTAATCCGTATTAGGTGGCTATTGCGCCAAAAAGGATGGCGTGCGATTCGCCGTAGTGCCCTGAAAGGGCGGCCCTATACCAGCCCAGGTCGCCAGGCCTGGGAACCGCCGGCCACCCGAACCAGAGCACTGAAAGTGCGATCTATCCCGTAGGCAGACCGGGTTGTTGTTTGCATACACAACCCAATTCTTGCCCTGGAGGCTCGGATCTTCCGAAACAAACCTCCCACTTCCCGGCTCGTAATATCTGGCGCGCATGTAAACATGCCCAGACTCGTCATCCTGCTTATGCCCGGGGCTCGCGCAATAGCGACCCTTGGGATCACCAGACTGCGCACCAAGTCGGATTACACACCAAGCGTCGAATGGTCGCTCGGCAGTGAAAGTGTAACCTGCCCCAGCTTTGGACAACGTCGAGATCATGTTTCCATGAGCGTCATAGATCGGATACGAGATCGTTGTGCCAGTTCCGGTCGTGACTGAAATCGCGTAGATGCCTCTTGCGCCGAGAGCAAAATCAGTCGTCTTCTGCCAAACAAGCGAGCCATCATATTCGATATCCTCCATCCCTCCCGATTCGCTTTGCTCATTTCCCTTCGGCGGGATCTTCGCTCCGCTACGACATTTGACCTTCGTAACAATACAGAGTTCGCGCGGTGTTGCTCGACTTACTCACCCGCATACCGTCGGCACGGTACAGATAGTTGGTCGTTGACGTTCCATTGTTCAGCGCCGTCATCCGGTTCATCACGTCCCAGGTGTAACTCGTCGCTCCCTTCGTAAGGCGATTGCCAAGCACATCATTCGTGCAGGTCGCTCCACCGATCGAAGTGGCTCGATTCAGGTTGTCGCAAACCGAATCCGTCCGGTTCCCGGCTGGATCGTAGGACCAAAGAGGCGCGTTGTTCGGCAATCCATCGCCATAGGTGGCACCGACAAGATAATGAACTTCGCCGCCCCATCCTACCTTTCCCTCATGAAAAACACAGCATAGCAATGTAAGCCCAATAGGGCGGTGAAACCCCATGCCGCGGGTACGTCTCCATGGGGTCTTCTGACGGTCATCCACACTGTAATGGCAAACACGCCCAAAAACATGCATGCCGCAGCGGCGCATTCAATTTTCCGTATGAGCTTCATTTCGATTCCCTTGTAGGACCAACTCAGGCGTTCCGACGATGCTCCGCTGGCGAACAATCTGACAGGTCGCCTTCACAGGCCCCAGTTAATCTTTCGATATCAAACTTGTGCATTTAATTACCTGAAGTTTATGGAGCAGTTATGCCACAAACTCCTCGACGAAAGGGTAACGAGCTAATCTTCAGTTGTACGAAGCAGTGATCTGATTTCCATGTCACATTCAAGCGCTCGCGTTATCAAGTCCGTCGAATTGCGCCCGCTTTCGAAGAGCAGGCGCACCAATTCCTCAGAAAATAGATTCTCACGAAGCCAGTAGGGTTCGCACCACTTGCCTAACGCGACTCTTCCCAAAAACAACGGCATACGCTCTAGAGCGATCCCTTGGGAGATAAATTCGGCACGAAGTTTATCACACTTAATATTCATGCCAATTTTTGGGAAATTGATCACGATCTCGCTATCTATCCGCCTAATTACAGAACGCAGTGATCGAAGGCATTGCAAGACAGAGTAGTCTGTGGGGTTTAGCCAAAGGCGGTCAGGCCACGAAGATTCATAAACTTTCATTTGCCTAGCAGGATGTCAAGGCCCGACTGGCCGTCCCCGAAATCAATATCGATAAGGAATGCCTTGACGATCATCATGTAGCCGAGTATCTTAAGTATCGCCTGCCCCCCTTTGATATACTTTGCTCTGTCCATTGTTTCTCTTGCACTATTAAGATCTCGACGCATCTGAACAAGGTCTGCCGTGGAACCGCCAGCTTGTATGTCGGCGTTGAGCATCGATTCAAGACTTGAAATCCAGTTTGTTAGCCTGTATATCTGATTGGAGGCGTCGGTCCACATGCCGAGTAGCTCTTCTCCGCCGAGGAATAGTATCGCTTGCATCAACGCCTTTAAGAAAAGGATGGCAGACCCGCCACTTTGGTCGACGTTGTCCGGGGGTTTGTTACCGGCATAGGCAAACAAGTTAAGGCCCTCCATTTCTTTATCCGGAGATAGAAATCTTCCGCATCCAGGCTCGTAGTATCTCGCCCGCATGTAAACCAAGCTTGACTCGTCATCCTGCTTGTGTCCAAGGTTTGCGCAGTAGCGACCCTTCGGATCACCGGACTGTGCACCAAGGCGGATAACTCCCCAGGCATCAAACGACCGCTCGGCGGTGAAGGTGTACCCTGCTCCTGCCTTGGATAGTGTCGAGATCATGTTCCCGTGGGCGTCATAGATCGGATACGAGATCGTCGTTCCAGTTCCAGTCGTCACCGAAATCGCGTCGATGCCTCT
>CAILEM010000004.1 GCA_903833215.1 uncultured Armatimonadota bacterium | reverse complement strand
TCGACGAGCAATCGTTGAGGGTGTATGGGATCTAGATATATTCCAGATTCTCATCCCTACGGAGCAAGAATTGCAAACTCGAAACGGTAAGCGATATCTCCGAGATAAGAAGGTTTTCCCTGGCTACATTCTCGTCCAGATGTCTCTCACCGACGAAACTTACAAGCTCGTCAAATCCACTAGCGGGATCACGGGATTCGTTCAGAGCGGTAACAAGCCGGTTCCTCTGGAAGAATACGAAGTAAGCCGGATCATGACAAACCTTGAGGCCAGCAAAGAGGCCCCCAAGGTTTCCTGGACGAAAGGCGACGCCATCCGTGTCGTCGAAGGTCCTTTCAGCGACTTCAGCGGAAAGATCGAGGAAGTCAGCCCGGAGAAAGAAAAGCTCAAGGTTCTTATCAACATCTTTGGACGCGACACACCCGTCGAACTGGATTTCAGCCAAGTCGAAAAGCTTTAACGAGATGTTTCGTTGTCAATTGAGGGAGATCACTCTCCCTCTTTTTATTTTTGAAGCCTTCATCTTCTACCGATCCGTCTAGATAAGGGCTAGCGTGCTGATTGTTCATGATCAGCGGCTTGAATGGATCAAACAACCTATGCCTCCTCCTTCCGCTGGTTCTCGATGGCTCGTCTCTCCGCGCAACGCGGATGCCGAGGCACTACTGCAGCGTGAATTAGGTATTCCATCGCTTGTAGCGGCCGTCCTGGCCCAAAGAGGATATGTCTCAGCCGAAGACGCTCACACATTCTTGAATCCTTCTCTAGACCAGCTGCATCCGGCAAACCTTTTGCCAGACTACGAGGCCGCTCGAGACGCCATTCTTGGCGCAAAAGAACGTAGCGAGTTAATCTATGTCCACGGTGACTACGATGTGGACGGCATTACCAGCGCTGCCATTCTTCAACGCTTTCTATCAGCAATCGGATGCAAAGTTCACACCCATGTTCCCCACCGCATGAAGGAGGGGTATGGAATTCACAAGAGCGCGGTCGAAGCGGCAAAAGCAGCAGGAGCAAAACTCTTCTTGACGTGCGACTGCGGCATCAGTGCCCATGAGCAGGTTGAACTTGCCCGTGAGGCTGGCATGGCGGTTGTAGTTACCGATCACCACACGGTTGCAGGCGAACTGCCCAACGCTCAGGCGATCGTCAATCCGCACAGATCTGACTCGATTTACCCATTTGAAGAACTGAGTGGAGCGGGGGTTGTCTTTAAGCTTTGCGATGGACTGACGCGTGAGCTAGGGCACGATCCTGCAAATTACTATCGTGGCTTCCTAGACCTAGCGGCACTGGGAACTATCGCGGACGTGATGCCCCTAATCGGTGAGAATCGAATCATCGCTAAATTCGGCCTGCAACGATTGGCAGAAACGAAGAAAGCTGGCATTCGGGCACTCATCCAAGAATCGAAAATCACGCTTGAGCCAGGAAAGCCACTACGGTCTTCTCATGTAGGCTTCCAACTTGGGCCCAGGCTAAATGCCGCGGGACGGATTAGCGATGCCGCTATGGCCCTTGAACTCTTGCTAGAGAACGATATGGGTAAAGCGGAAGCGTTGGCCAGACAAATAGAAGCCGTAAACGTCGAGCGCAAAAGCGAGCAGCAACGGATTTCAGACGAAGCGGTTCAGATGGTCCTTTCCAAGGGCAGCCAAAATCGAAACGTAATCATGGTCGCCCATGAGGGCTGGCACTCAGGAATCGTGGGTATCGTAGCCGGTCGACTAGTTGAACAATTCTATCGCCCCACTTTTGTGATGACGATCGATCCAAAGACTGGGCTCTGCAAGGGGTCTGCAAGGACGATTCCCGGCTTCCACCTCGCGGACGCTATTCGTGCCCATCCTGACCTGATGACGGGCGGAGGACACGCGATGGCAGCCGGATGCTCGCTCAAGGTTGAAGACCTGGACCGAGCAATCGATGCACTTGACAGCTACGCAGCGAAGTTCCTCACTCCTGAGGACTTCGTCCCGTCCATTAAGGTCGACATGGAAGTCAATGCAGATGAAGTGACTCTACAGGCCGCAGAGTCCCTCTCCAAGATGGAACCGTTCGGATTTGC
>CAILEM010000003.1 GCA_903833215.1 uncultured Armatimonadota bacterium | reverse complement strand
TTGCGTCCCGCTCCAAAGTATCCAATGTATAAGTGCAGCGGTGGCCATGCGCGGCCTCGGCCGGGGTAACGGCAGCATTGTGGGAGATCAACCCCATCTTCACCGCGATCTGCCTTGATGGCGCATTGGCGTTCGGGCACACCAGAAAGAACCTTCCACCGTCAGCCAACCATTCGTCATTGATTCGCTTCAAGACCAGCACTGGGTCGTCCAAATGTTCCAGCACATGGGTCAGTACGATGTTGTCATAGCGACGGGGCAGGGTCACCGTCTCAAAGGTCGAATTGATGAACGCGACTTTGTCACCAACCTTTGGGCGTGCTTCGGCAATCGCCTCGTCGGAAGCTTCGACACAGGTTATGTCCTCAAAGTGGGTGAGAAATCGTTTTGTGAATTCTCCCTTGAAACTGCCCAACTCCAGTAAGCTTCCGAGACGGAAAAACGGCTTGAATGTCCTGAGCATGAAAGGATGCATGACATCCAGATCGAATTCATATGAATAATTGCGGCCCGCCGTGTCCTTCAATTCATCGTTGTATTTTCGTGCAGTGCTCAATTCAAGCCTCGCTTTCTAGTACAGCTAAGCCAAAGCCTCGGCGTCCAAATTCGTTTCCGTTGTAGAGCAAGTAGATTTTGGTGTCACAGGTAAACAGGTGTGGATAGCACATCATGTCAGAGTCCCACCCCCCGGGCGTAACCTCGATGCCGCAGTGTGCATCGTCGCGCGTCCAGTCGACCAAATCGTCCGAGTATGCGTAGCCGATGCGGTAGCCGTTTGCCGGATTGGTCCGGAAATTGAAGGAGTGACGGTGGCAGAACATCATATGGTAGCGGCTGCCGATCTGAATCACGGTCGGCAGCGCCTGACATTCGTCGGCGTGCTTCTGGGTGATGATCGGACGCCCTTCCTTGGCCCAGTTCACGCCGTCGGTTGACGTGGCATGCGCGATCACATAGGTACGATCTGGCTCATGGCCTTCTTGGAACACTTTCCAGCCGGTGCCGTAGATGTACCACATATGGAACGCGCCATTGAACATTCGCACGAAGGGGTCACACACTAGGTAAGGTTCGTGCAGCGAAGCGGTAAGCACCGGTCCATCGCCAAATTTCTGAAAGGTTCGCCCATGGTCGCCACTGATCGCCAGTCCGATACCTGTATCGACTGATACTGATTTGCGCCGACTCCAGCCATTGCTGTAGCCCCAAACCTGGTCCGCGTGGCGAAATATGCTGAACGGGAAGATGCCGTGCTCGTCGAACGTACCCAACTTGCCGAGCGGGACAACGGTGTGTGCTGAATAGTTCAGTATCCTCTCGAAGCCTTTGTCCATATCCACGTACTGGACGATGCTGACGAACTTGCCGTTTACGGTACGTTGGCGTGTTGAAAAATAGATACGAACGTAATCTTGGAAAACCAGCGCTTGGGGCGCTTGGGCAAAGCCGACGTAGTCAGAGTTGAAGCCCGACTTGTCGAAGTCAAAAATTTGGCCGAGTTTGCGCCATTTCATTATGTCAACTTCCCTTCAAGTTGAGCAAGTCCGAAACCGTAGCGCCCCACCTGATTTCCAAGGTAAAGCATGTACGTTTCGCCGT
>CAILEM010000002.1 GCA_903833215.1 uncultured Armatimonadota bacterium | reverse complement strand
GTTGTCTCGTTGGTATGCCGACAACACGCGGGTTACTCAGGTTTATGATGCGATCGGGAACACCGTCACCATGGCGGATTCCACCGGAGCGACGACCTACGCCTATGATCCAAACAGCCGCATGACGGGCAAGACCGATCCTGGCAATCTCTCGCAAGGCTATACCTACGATATCGCTGGGCAGCGTATCAAACTTGTCGATCCCGATGGCGGGATTCGCACAATGACTTTCGATCTCGATGGCAGGATGTCCACCATCGTTCTTCCAAATGGAGCCGCGAATACCTACCTATATGACGTTGTTGGCCGAATAACGACGCTTCTTCAAACGAATCCGTCTCTCAGTCGACTTTGGACGTATGACTCAGCGGGGCAGATCACGGTGGCGCACAGAATCGAGGCGGGTACGACTTACGGCGCAACTTATCTCTACGATCCGGTTGGGAATCGCCAGGTCATTCGTGACCTCAACGGGGCGACCACGACGTACCTCTACGACGTGAAGAATAGGTTGATCCAGGACGCGACGAGCGGAGCGAACGCTCACACATACAACTATACGTACGATTCGAACGACAATATCCTAACCAATAGTGAGACCGGAGTCGTGGTCACGAGCACTTACGACATCGCGAACCGAATCACGACGATGATCTCTGGTGCCACCGTCACGAGCATCACATTCGACGTGAACGGCAACCAGATCCTTGTGAATGCTGCCGGTGCATTCACAACGATGCTCTACGACAAGGAGAACCGATTGTCGACGTACCGGTCGGCAACCGCGTCTGTCTCATACACCTACTCTGGCGACATGCTTAAACGAGCAGAATGGGTGTCGGGATCTCCAACGACCCTGGTCTGGGATGGCCAGAACTACCTCCAAGGAAAAGGCTAACGCAATGGGCACAACGAATTACATCTGCACCCACGGGATGATCTGGGGCGAGATCTCGGACACCGGCGTGACGCGCAGCTACGGGCATGACGCGCTTGGCTCGGTGACGGAGACTTTCGTCAACGGTGCGCTAGAGAACACTTATCGATACAAACCGTACGGGGAATTGCTCGCTAAGACTGGCACTGCACCAGATCCGAGTTTTCTTTGGAATGGTGGGAGCGGGTACAAGGCGTCATCTTTAAGCAATAGCGATTGTTATGTCAGAGCTAGGCACTTCTCCGTGGGAAGTGCGCATTGGACAACTGTCGACACTCTTTGGCCCAACGAGCAGCCATTCGGTTATGCAAATGCGAATCCGATTACCGTCCCTGACCCCAGCGGAATGTCCATTAGTTACCAGCTAGGAAATTGGGTTTATATGCCTCAGCGGGATCTTAATCCTTGCACAAGGCCATGGACGTATAAATGCAGCGGATATTACTATTGGACCTTGTATCCTAATCCCCCAATGGATGGTGTGATCATTCAGTTTGAATCGAATTGGAAGGCAAATTACTCTGAATGCTCGGGTCTATTAAAATCACATCCGCTCACTCCAGAAGATAGATATGTCGTGTGGTTTGTAATATCGGGACATATTTACGGACGGCCAACCGGCGGCCAGTATTGCGTTGATTATCGGTCCTTGCCAGCGGCCGGAGACGTTCGCGAGTGCTCTCATGGTGAGACCTCGGCTGACCTAGAGGCTCGATTTTTCGTTGGCAAGACTGTGACGGACCTGCAATACACTGCCCCAAACTTAAGCTGCTTTGGGAGTCAAGGATTGGGATACACCAAGACGAAACCTTCGTTCTGGGATTCTCCCGACAGTAATTCAGTAAAAGTACACGTTAGTAATAGCTGGAATTGCTGCGTACGCCCATTCAGGCCTTGCGGTCAACTCGAGAAGCCGACGTGCAATCTCGGATAGTATATTCTAATGACACTGCATGAGTCATTACAAACTAACGCGTAGTCGCATTATTTACAGTATCATGGCTATGATGCTGATTGGTGTTGGGATTCGGGGGTTGCAAATCAACCGACACTCTTCCCGTCGATCTGAGTGGTGGATAGTGGCATCTGGACAGCTTAGCCTTGAAATGGTTGACCCGGGCCATAACAGGTACGCCTGCTCAATCTTGCGGAAGCAACCGTTTCGTTGGATTATCTGGGAGGAGCCTTTTATTACTGCTAGTGATATTATTGTCTATGGTGTCTACTGTGATAAGGATCAAGCAGAAGCAATTCATGAGGATATTTTTGCGGATGGCAAAACTGAGGGTTATCGCTTCCACCTGCTCTCAGCACCACTTCGGAAGAGGGATGGTATCAATAACGCAAAACCCAAGGTCTTGTTCGATAGTGCTAGTCCTGTCCACTCTGTTGTTCGCTGATCTGCTCGGGCTATAGGCAATGGCCGACTTACCCATCGGAGAATTGCTTGAGCTCATCAGGTCTATGATGTCTCCGTGGGTTGAGTTCAAGGTTTCCGAGGAAGAGGAGTATGGCAATCTTGATGCTTTCGAACTGTCAAGACCCACTTGCGACGTTCTAAACTTCATGAATGGATGCGCTGATCGACTAGGCATCGGCGTTGGTTAGCTTTCATTTGACAGCGGCCAAAGGATTATTAATCGATCGTGCCGTCGTCGATGGCGTTGGGATGCTCCTCATTGAGTTTCCGCCTTTCTACAGCTACAGTGAATTTGCCGACTGGGCGGGAGCACATCGATTTGGCTTCCCTATGCTTGGTCAATTCCTTCCAATCAATCCTAAAGACCTAGATGCCCCAGATTTCTTACCGCAATATGGCGTCGCTGCCTAGTGCTGGATCTTGCTAAACCGAGATTCATGGGGCGAGGGGAAAACACGTCAGGCGGTAATTGGATTTCCGGTTCACTTTCAGAGCCCTGCCGCTATTCGTTACCAGCAAGAACCCAAGTGGTGATTTCAGATCTTCCAGTTGTGGCTCAAATCAGTCAATCGCAACACCGCTCAATACAACCGACGCCAATGAACGCCCTGATACTCATTTACCTCGCTGCGGCAACGCAGCCCAGAATAGAAACATTACCAATAAGCCCATTTGCTATCTCAGAAGACGGGAGTACTGTTGTAGGGACGACAATGAGATCTTCAAACAACGATGCACCTGAGAACTGGCAACCTGCAAAGTGGTCGAGAAAAACTGGCGTTCAGCGATTGAATGTCGGAAAATTCACAGAAGGAACCGCTAACAGTTGCTCGGGAGACGGAAAAGTTGTCGTTGGAAAGGTCTGGAACAAGACAGAGGTTTGGGTCGCGGTTTGGTATGGCTTAGCCAAACCAGTTCTCGTCACCCAATACTCTTGGAAATATCAGCCATGGGATCCGTCTCCAATTATTTCTGGAGATGGTAAGTGGGTCGTAGGCTCAAAGGAGGGACGACCGTTCAAATGGTCGTTAGCTACCGGCTCTCAGTTCCTGCCCGAAGTCTCTGGTGTCGGTCATTTCGGTTGCGCAACGGCGATATCACGTGATGGGCAAACGATCACGGGCTTTGCCATTGGCAAGGCATTGCCAAATGTCCCGAGTAAGGGGCGGCACATGCTCAGAGACCCGGACGTAGAAATTCGAGTCTGCATCTGGACACGCGCTGGTAAGGGCAAATTGATCCCTGGCGTATCTGGAATCTGGTCCTTCCCGTCCGGCATTTCTTCGGACGGAAACACTGTCGTTGGAAATGCGTGGACACATGACAGAGACACCTGCTTTATCTGGAGGCGCTCTGGTGGTACGACGAAACTTCGTGATTTCTCAAATGCAGATCCGATCGCCGTTCACGGTTTAAATCCAGATGGCAACAGACTATTCGGTGCTTGTGCGGGACCATCACCAAAATCCAATTTTATCGGCACGGTCTGGGTTGATGATCGCGCAGTTTCCCTCCGAAACTATTTCAAAACTATGCGCACTGTCGGAGTGGATAAATGGAGTGACCTCATCGTTCGCAGTACATCCGCCAACGCCAAGGTCTGGATCGGCAACGGGACTACTCAAGATGGGGTGCAGCGAAACTGGATACTGGAGTAGGCCAGACCGTAGGTTTAGTGCGGAGTACATGCTCTCCTGCGTCTTGGGATTAAGTAGGAAACGAAGTACTCCCACACTGGAGTGGTGTTCATTTGGGTGTGGC
Source organism: uncultured Armatimonadota bacterium (assembly GCA_903833215.1). GTDB lineage: Bacteria > Armatimonadota > Fimbriimonadia > Fimbriimonadales > Fimbriimonadaceae > Fimbriimonas. The sequence continues at coordinate 20,214 of CAILEM010000002.1, read as the reverse complement.
CGCGATCGGGCCGCCTTGGTGGTCGTAGTGCCGTCCCGGCTGTTTCGAGGGCCTCGATCACTTGAAGTGTGTTGCTTGACGTTGTTGTCGGTGGCGCCTTGGTCATCGATATAGATGACCAAGGCACCGTTGATTTCCCTTAACTCCGTTTCGCTTGCTTCATCAGGATTTCGATGGCTTTATCCATTTGTGGATCCTGGCCGGCGAAGTACTGCTCGGGGGTGATGTCGACGTCGTAGTCGGGTTGTTGGCCCATATCTTCCAACGGAGAACCATCGAGGCGATAGACGCCGGAGGTTGGCATTCGGGCGCTGGTTCCATCGACCAGGCGTAGGCCGTATGTCCAGATGACGTAGCCCGGAGTTGGCTTGCCTACCAACGTTGCGAGTCGGCGCTGCTTCATCGCGTACGGGAACATCTCGGCGTTGGAGAAGCTTGTTTCCGCACACATCACGACAGTGGGCAGGTTCCAAGCCTGGCTTGGCGCTTGAGATGCTGGCTCGTCGCGATTTTGATAGTAGCTATGGGGGATTCGCTCAAGGATATCGATCAGACGATCGCTGATGTTTCCACCACCGTTGTTTCGGACATCGATGATCACACCCTTCTTGGCTTGCGAATACTCCCACACCTCTTGATTGAACAGGTCGAAGTTGTTTCCGCCCATTCCGGCGATATGCACATAGGTCAACAGGCCGCCTGACTTCTGCTCAACGTATTTACGTCGGGCATCGATCCGGTTGCGATAAAGGATTGCGCTCCAGTCGCCAGCGCTCAAGGCTCGGTATTTGACTTCGCGTTGCTTGCCGTCAAGACCTTTGACATTCAAAGTGAGGTCACGGCCCACTTGGTCGTTCAACACGTCTCGCCACAGGTATTCGTCGATGCTCACGGGCTTGCCATTGATCTCAGTGACGATTTCACCGACGGCCAGCTTCGTCTTGGCGTAGGTGCCAGGAGTTCGGGCAGGAACTTCCTTGATGCGAATGCCGGGGCCGGAATACGCGTAGTCGAACTTGAACCCAGGGTGGGCACTCGTAGCTCCACTTGGGTTGCCGGGAGCGGGGCCGACTTCGGAGTGGGAGGATTCCAACTCGCCGATCATTTCGTTGAGGATCGTGGCCATCTCGTTACGATGTCCGACGCTGCTGAGCATCGGCTCGTAGCGCTTCTTGATGCCAATCCAGTCCCGACCATGGAAGTTCGGATCGTAGAACCCACGGTTGTACAGTCGCCACACCTCGTTAAACGCGGCGCGGTGCTCGGCCTGAACGTTGCGAGTCCAGTCGGCTCGAAAGGCGACGGTTGTCGTTGGGTTATTGGGCTTATGGATCTCGGTGAACTGGAGCAGTCCACTGCGAACGTAGGCCACGGAATTGTCGTCGTCGCTAAAATCAAAGGCTTCGATTCCGCCTCCGTTGGTAACTCGGCTTGGCGAGTCACCGGAATAGGTTGCCTTCCAAATATCGCCCCCGCTGGTGAAGTACAAGTCACCGTTCGTGGCGTCGACGCGAATGTTGTCGGGAGACATCGCGACGATTCGGCGCATTCGGGTTTCGATATCTTCGAAATCGATATCCGTCTTCACCGGCGCAGTTGGCTTCACAAACTTGAGTTCAAGCTCGGTCTCGCGCGCATCTTCGGCTCGGAGTGGCAAGGCATAAAGTCCGCCACCGGTCCGGTCCGACTTGAAGAACAGATAGCGGCCGTCGGGTGAGAACCGAGGTGTACCGTGATCGGCATTCAACCGGGTCACGTTTCGGGTTTTGCTCGTCTGGGTGTCGTAGATGAAGATGTTCGTCGTTAAATCGCCACGGCGGTCGGCATAGGCGACAAAGCGGCCGTCGGGGGACCAGTCATAGCTGGTGTCCGGGCCGTAGTTGAAGCTGCTTGGAAGTGAGAGCACCTGCTTGATGCTGCCACCGGCAACCGGCACTTCGTAGAGGCCACCCAGCTTGCCTGCCATCCAGAAACTCAGGAACTTTTTGTCCGGCGTAAGTCGCAAGCGCAAGGTGTCGTAAGGCAGCGTGGTGACGGCCTTCACGGTCTTGGTTGCCACGTCCATCTTGAAGACAGCGTTGCTGCCGCTTCGATCCGATGTGAAGAACAGCGAATTTCCGTCAGGCGACCAAACAGGATCCCGATCCGTTCCCGCAAACGCCGTCAACTGGGTTGCGTCGTCAGCATTGGGTCCCTTCCCTTTCTTGACGGGCACCATCCAAATCTCGCCGTGAACGACGAACGCTATGCGGTCTCCCTTTGGACTCAGCGCCATCTGCTCTGCTCCAGAAGTGAGTACCACCCGCTCTTCGTTGGTCATCTTGTCGTCGATGGTGGCGACAACCTCGATCTTCTTCGGCTTCTGACCGGGAGTCATCGTGTAGATTTCTCCTTCATCCTCGAAGGCGGCCAAGCCGCTCTTTTGGGCCACGGTGAGGAATCGCACAGGAGCACCGACGAAATCGGTCAACCGCTTGGCGTGACCTTCGAGGTCGACACGATACACGTTGGGGGTACGGTCGACATTGTCGACGATCTTGGGAATCGGCTTCCCGATCCAACTACTGCTTGGGGTTTTCTCGCCAACCGTCACGGTCAGCAATGCGTTTGAGTCCGGCGTGTAGTTTGGCCAGAGGTGCTGGAATCCGTTCGACCGAACCTTTGATCGCTTCGCGGAAGCTAAATCGACTTGCCAGAGTTGGGACGCGGCCGAGCCCTGATAGCGAGGACGGGTCCATGGGAAACCAAATCTTGTGTAGAGAACGTGCTTTCCGTCCGCAGAAAAATGGGGTGAGCCGACCGACATCATGTCGAGCATCAATTGATTCTCGTGGGTGGTACGGACGTCGATGGTAAAAAGTCCATTCTCACCCGAGTCTCGCGATGCCTTGAAAAGGATCGTCTTTCCATCTGGCGACCAGTCACTCGGCACATCGATACCGGTGTGCCATGTCAACCGTCGTGTCTCGCCACCATCGGCAGGAACCACGAAGATATCGTTATTGCCGGTGCGGTTGGAGGCAAATGCGATCCATTGTCCATCGGGGGACCACACGGGATAGTCGTCCATCTCGACGTGATTCGTGATGGGAATGGCGCGACCGCCCGCAGATGGGGAGATCCAGATATCACCGCGATAGCTGAAAGCCAACCGCTTACCATCTGGGCTGAGCGCCAAAGAACGCGCTCCGTAGAGCGGCGTCGGTTTGGGCGCATCAAGTTGAGCAAACGAGACGGCTGCGAGCGCAGCCAGAGAAATGCTGAACGACAATCTAGTCATGAGAAGATTCCCGAAGAATACCGGTCCCCTGCCATTACTTGGATCATTCTCGGATCAGTGTAAAATCTTTGCGTGGACCGCATTAACTCAGAGGGAATCCCGCGTTGGATGTTGACGGTCGCGCTTAAGGATCGACGGCAGGTTACCGACGCGAAGCGATTTGACAAATGCATGCTGTGCCGAAGGTCCAGAGTCAATGATTGCGGACTGTGTGACGTATGCTATTCCGGGCTTGAGGGTGAAGAATTCCGGCTTGCTTCACGCTGGATGTCCGGTGTAGGCCCTTGATTGCCGGTTACGTCCTTCTTGGGCTGATCGCTGCGATCGTTGTCACTTACCTCGTTTTATCCCGGTCGCATCGCTCGAAGTATTTTGCGATTGCTGAATATTGGGTCTACCTTCCAGGCGTGAAACTCCCCGAAGAAAAGGACCTCATGGATCGCATGATTCGAGGCAACCCGTATTCAAAGCGAGGCATCTCGCCGATTGGACCCAAGGAAGGTCTCGTCTTCTCCGACGTGCGGCTGCACCTCGCACTCGTGCTGCGCTCCAAAAATCCGCACATCTTTCGTCCTGACCTTTTCGAGGAGCATATCGAACCCACCCCTGCCCTGATCGATGCCCTGAAGAGTGCCAAATCGATGGTCAAGATTCGGTACGCAAGCGACATCCCGCTCCCGGAGAAGACCCATCTGCAGTTCCTCATTCATGCTGCGGATGCGGTAGCGGAACTCGCGGAAGGTGAGGCCATTTTTGACGTGAAGGCAGAGAGGCTGCTGGATCGAAAGGACCTGCAGTCGGAACTGAGGGCCAGCGTCGATGTGACCGGCAGCACGATTCACACCCAGGTAGTTTGGAAGCAGACCGCGCATGGGGCGATTGTGGAATCTCGGGGGCTCGAGAAGATTGGACTCGAGAATTTGAAGACTGCGGAAATGGAGCCGGACCAGCGGGTTATTGCCACAACCGTGATGACAGAAGCGATTCGGTTGATCTGGGAAAGCGGTTCCGTTCCAGAATCGCTGGAAGTGACAACTTTCGACGACACGTTCAAGGTTCAATTTGAGAAAGTGAAAAACGCGTTGACGAAGGTGCGAATTCTACGGGTGCAAGCGATTTGACATCTATCCGCTTGATTCCCTGCCTTGACATCAAAGAGGGCCGCGTCGTGAAAGGTGTCAACTTCGTTGGACTCCGCGACGCAGGTGATCCCGTTGAGCTGGGCAAGTTCTACGACGCCGAGGGTGCCGACGAACTCGTGTTCCTCGACATCACCGCCTCTCACGAAGATCGTGCCCCTGTGATTCGCCTTGCCGAGCGCGTGGCCGAACACGTATTCATCCCTTTCACGGTCGGTGGTGGCCTTCGGAAAGTGCAAGATGTGCGCGATGCGCTGCTCGCTGGCGCGGACAAGGTCAGCCTTAATACCGCCGCGATTCAGAATCCGACGCTCATCACAGACTGCGCGAGGAAGTTCGGCTCGCAGTGCGTCGTGGTTGCGATCGACGCTCGCAAGGTTGTCGATAGCGAGAACCCTGGCGTGGACCGATGGGAAGTCTTCACCCACGGCGGTCGTAAGCCAGCCGGACTAGATGCGATCGAGTGGGCGATCAAAGTAGCCGAACTCGGCGCTGGTGAGATATTGCTGACCAGCATGGATGGAGATGGCACCCAAGCGGGCTACGACCTCGCCTTGACCCGGGCCGTCAGCGAGGCTCTACAAATCCCCGTTATTGCCAGTGGAGGCGCTGGCAATCCCCAACACCTCGTTGACGCCGTAAAACTCGGCAAAGCCGATGCCGTTCTCCTCGCAAGTATCGTCCATGACGGGGTCTATAGCATCCGGCAGATCAAAGAACAGATGGCCAACGCCGGCCTCCCAATGCGAGTCGCGTAGGGGCGAGGCGTGCCTCGCTTCTTGCTTTTGGAATGACCGACCACCGTTGGGTTCGCGGGGCGCGCCCCGCATCTACACCGGATGCGTTAGCTGTGCCTCGCTTCTTGCTGCCGGTGTTACATGCCGAATTGGGTTAGCGGGGCACGCCCCGCCCCTACAACGGATGGGGCCGTTACAGACCGCCGACGGTTAGGTACTGGACTTGCTCGGTTTTCTTACCGTTGATCGTCGCGACGAACCGGATGGGGAACGTGCCGGCGATGTTGGGTGGGAAGAAGAGGTCGAATGCTTCTCGGACCTGCCCTCTCGCGGTTGAAATCGTGAACGACTTTTGCGCCCCGTTCAAGACCTTCAACGGATCTGGCACAACGATGGTGACATCGCCGGTGACTTTGCGGGTTGAGTTCGATTTGGCGTAGAACGAAAACTTCATCGACCGGTCAAGCGCGGCGATTGGGACGTTTTGCCTCACCAGCTCAAAGTCAATCGTCGGCCCTACACGGTAGCTGCACTGCACGATCGCACTGACGTTATCGGTCGTGGTGAGCGTGCCACGGAGGATCCGGTAACCCTCAGGGCTGCCCTCCATGATTCCAGTGCTGTAATCCACATAGGATCGCCCCTTGTCATCAAACTTGGGGAAAGGCACCGTGATCTGAATCGTGTCGTTTCGGGCACTGCCTTCGGTATGCATCTCGAGCTTCTGAAGCTTCAAGCTGTTGTTGCCATCGAAAGCCATGCGAAGCCGTGTGTTTTCTCCGGACACCGAAGCTCGGCCCACACCCTCAGGGTTAAAGGCGAGTTTATCGGGCAGGGCGGCGTTGCGGGTCATGATGAGCGTGACCGCAGAAAGGGCTCTCGGAAGATAAGGCGCTGCTGGCGGTTCGGTACTCAGCGGATCGTCGATACGCATGAGCATCTTCGTGCCCTTGTCGGTAGGAATAATGCCCAACCCCAAATCACCGATACTGGCTTCGTAGGTCGTCTTGGCACCGTCTGACGTTGCGGCAGCCGTCGAAGAGAGACTGAGCCCAGGAAGGTCAATCCATTTCGGCCCATTGATGTCCGTGCCGTCCATCACTCTCCCAACAACGGAAACCTTGCCTTGGGCATTGCTGAGGCGGATCTCAAGATTGTCTTTACCGTGGAGCCAGCCGTTCGCCTTCAAGTCAAAGCTGGCGACAACATCGTGCCCAGTCGGTACTACCGCGGCAATGTAAAGCTTTCCAGGCTCCCACTGGAAGTAGCTCTGCATGTCTGCCGTCTTGGCGATGGGATCCCACTCTTCCTCGTCGATCTTGCCGTCGATCTTCGGCGTAAGCGCCATCCGATTCGGCTCCATAACCGTGAACGCCGATTGGAACGGCTGCAGATTGGCGGGTGGTGCCGTTGAAGGAGGTGTGGTTACGGGAGCCTGCGGGGCTACCGGAGCAGCTGGCGGAGGCGTGATTGGCTTGACGACAACACGAGCCGGAGGAGGTGTTGCTTGGCCCTGCGCGACGACGAGAGCGAATAGAAGCGGTAGGGACATTTTTGGTTAGAAAGACGAACCAAGAGGCCCTGCCGGTGCTTCGATTTTGACTGCTGGCCCGAATCAGTGGTGATTCGGGCCGATAGCCTCAGGTTCGCTGACGATGCTCGCGGATGAATGCCGGAATATCCAGGTCCGACTCGTCGAAGACGGCGCTTGTATCCGTCATCGCGGTGCGATTGACCGTGTTTAATCGCTCTCGCGCTTGAGCAATGATCTCAGCGGAAGTTGGCGCAGCAGTGGGAATCACTGTCGGCTGTGGAGTGGGAACTGGCGCAGGGGCAACCGGGACCGAAGCAGTTACTGTAGCTTCGGCGGCCTTACGGCCCTCTCTCGAAAAAGGGTTAAAGCCTGTCGCCAACACCGTAACCCGTACGGTGCCATCCATTTCTGGATCCACGACGGTCCCAAAGAAGATATTTGCCTCTTCGGCATCACAAAGCGCTTGGATGTACTGCATGGCCTCATTGGCCTCAGCCAAGGTGAGGTCTTCGGAGCTTGTCACATTCACCAACAGGCCCTTGGCACCGTTGATGGTCTGCTCAAGCAGTGTGGAATTCGTGGCCGACTTGGCCGCTTGAACGGCTCGTTGCTCGCCCACGCCGTAACCGATACCCATGAGGGCCGGGCCGGCATTCTGCATGACAGCGCGGACATCGGCGAAGTCGACGTTGATCTGGCCAGGGATCGTGATGATGTCGGAGATACCTTGAACACCCTGTCGGAGCACGTCATCGGCGACGCGGAATGCATCGACCAAAGTCGTTTTCTTTTCAACGACGCTCAGCAGTTTGTCGTTGGGAATCGTGATGATCGTGTCGACACGACCCATGAGTGACGTGACACCCTGCTCGGCCAGACGCGCACGTCGTGGTCCTTCGAACATAAACGGGCGAGTAACGACTGCCACGGTGAGGGCGCCGATTTCTCTGGCTAAATCTGCAATAACAGGTGCGGCACCGGTTCCAGTACCACCACCCATTCCGGCGGTGATGAAGACCATATCTGCGCCTTCCAGCACTTTACGGATGTCGGTTTTGGATTCCTCGGCGGCGTTTTTGCCAACTTCGGGGTTACCGCCAGCGCCAAGTCCACGGGTAAGGTTTGCACCCAACTGAACTTTCTTGGTCGCGGTGCTTAAGTCCAATACTTGGACGTCGGTGTTCATCGCAATGAACTCCACACCTTTGATTCCACTCTGGATCATGCGGTGAACGGCATTCGATCCGCCTCCGCCGACGCCAATGACCTTGATTACTGCGCTTTGTCCCTTCACGATATGGTTCTCCGCTCTCTCTCGCCTCACGATGAAGTCCTATTTTAGATATGTCTTAACAGGAAATGGTGTGAAAAACGTGAGGAGAAGCAGATTATGCCGGATTTTCGTGCGACTTTTGGACACCCTCGTCCGTCTAGCGCGAAATTCAAGTGCCGATTGCGGCATTCATGCTTTGGATGTAGCTGTCGTCGTGTGCGCCTCCAATTCCTAGGCCATACTCTTCAAGTTGGAAGAATTCACTCGCATCGGCCAGATCGTTGGCGCCTTTGGACTCAAAGGAATGGTCAAAGTCGTCCCAATGACAGACTTCTTGGAGCGATTCGAGGTTGGCTCGAAGCTCCGCTTGAAGGGAGAATGGGTTGAAGTCATTGGCTTCAAGATCCACAAGAAGCGCCCCTTGCTCCGCCTGAGCGGGATCACCACCGCGACCGCCGCCGAAGGCCTTCAGTGGGAATACCTTGAAATCCCCACATCGCAAAAGCCAGAGCTAGATGAAGACGAGTTCATGACCGAAGACTTCATCGGGCTCAATGTCGTTACAGTCGAGGGTCAAGAACTCGGCACGATCGACGACGTCATTCCCATGCCTGCCCACGATGTCATCCAGATCGGCGAACTGCTCATCCCCGCAATCAGAGAGTTTGTGAAGGATATCGATTTCGACGCGAACACCATGACCGTGCAGTTGATCCCCGGCATGTTGGAGTAAGGAATTCCTTCTGGTATGGGTTCCTGACCCCGGCCACCAAGAGACCGCGTAGTCTACGGTGATCGTACCGGCGCATTGGCCGATTGGGCTCGACTTGTTCTTAAGAAGGATGTCCCCCAGGGTATTCGGACGTCGGTAAGATCACCGCCGACTACGGAGCGTGTAGGGTTCTCCGTTTGATGTTATCATCAACATTATCTGGTCCTACGATGCTGCCATCTCAACCCACAACCGATCTACCTCGATCCTCGGATTCGAAATCCTTGACATTACGCGATGCTGCGGCAAAGCGAGGGCTCCTCATCGGAACTTGTATTAGCGCAGCCGCTCTCACCGAGCCTGATTACGTCGAAGTCGCCGGACGCGAATTCAACCAAGCGGAGCCGGAGAATGAGATGAAGTTCGGAGTCATTCACCCGCGACGAGATACGAATCCGAATCCCTATGACTTCAGCGGCGCCGATGCCATCGTCGAATTTGCGCTACAACACAATATGAAGGCAAGAGGCCATTGCTTCGTTTGGCACAGTCAAGTGGGTGACTGGGTGACTTCTACGTCACACACCCCTGACGAATTGAGCAAGGTACTCGACAGCCACATCCAAACCGTGGCTTCCCGATACGCTGGCAAAGTCTACGCTTGGGACGTCGTCAACGAAGCGTTTGAAGAGGACGGTTCCCTTCGGCACACCGTTTGGTATGACGAACCCGGCATTGGGCTTGCCGAAAACGGGACGGCATACATTGAACAGTCCTTCCGATGGGCTCGGCAATACGACCCAAGCACCGCGTTGTACTACAACGATTACAGTTGCGATACGATCAACCCGAAGTCTGATGCCGTTTACGAGATGGTCAAGGATTTCAAAACTCGGAACGTTCCGATTGATGGTGTCGGCTTTCAAATGCACCTTCATTTGGACTCGAACAATCCCGCTACGCTTGAGTCCATCAAGCAGAACCTACAGCGATTTGCCGACCTAGACATAGATGTCCAGATCACAGAGATGGATGTTGCGCTTGAGAGTCCTGACGAAGATTCTCTAGCCCAGCAGGCTGAGATCTATCGTGCAATCTTCGAGATCTGCTTGGGCATCCCTCGGGTAACTGCCATCCAGACGTGGGGATTCACTGACAAGCATTCGTGGATTCCGGGTTTCACGAAGGGGCAGAAAGGTTGGGCGCTGCTCTTGGATGAGCATTACGCGGTCAAGCCTGCGTACACGAGAATTCTGGAAACCCTACAGGCTAGCTAAGGGACTACTCAAACCACTGGAATGGCTCGAAAACATAGGCCTCAATAGACTTATGCTTCGGCACCGTGACGAGAACGTCGCCCTGCTCGACAAACATTTTCATAACGGCTTTGCCGTCGGCGTCATAGAATTCAACCGTTCCCGGCTTAAAGGCCTGGAGTCGAAATTGGCGCATAGCTGGCTTGCCGTATGCCTCGTACTGGAGGCTATTTCCAGCAGCGATCGGGGCAACCTCACTGTTCGGGTACTTCGCCTGAAGTCTCTCAAGCGTGTGAGAAGAAATCTTCGGAGGATCTTGACCCGCCATTTTGAAAATGACGAACGCAAGAATGCACGCCAAAAGAAATGGAATTCCTTTTACGAAGCGCTGCATACGCTTAGTCTATCACCCCGTGGGGCGTTAGGCAGTCGCGTTTTTGTGTGTCCTAGGCACTGTGTCGAGTCTGGGATCGCATCTCGACTGCTTTGTAGATAAGCCCTGCGAACAAGACGGCCGCAATCTGCCAGCCTAGAACGACTGTCACGACGCCTGTAACAGCGATTGCCGCCAATCCCATGATGATCAAATCCATTGGGGTCGACCGCTGTTTCGTTTCTTCGAACGAGCTTGGCATCGCATTGGATGTTCTAGAGAACATCGGTTCGTCACAGAAAAGAAGTTGGTCGAGGTCGGGCTTTGTGGCAGTCATTGGGTTGTACATCCTTGCGTTTGGCTGTACAAGACATATCGGCGCGGCAGAAGAGATCTTTAGCCTCGTGTTCCGAAATTGGTTTCAAGGAGGCCAAAATGCCTATGGCCAGAGTTGATCCGCTGGCACGAGAACAGATGCTCACCGTTGGGGTGCTACTGCAGAAGCAGAATCGATGCTGCGGCAGGACCGGCGTGATCGACCCGCAGGACTCGAGGGCCGAGGGTGATTCCGCGGTTTCCGATGAGCTTGAGTTCGAGCTTCGACCATCCGCCTTCGGGGCCGACGACAATCGTCATCTCGGTTCCCTTCGGCTGCAGTCGAGGTGAGATGCCTTCAACTTCAGAGAGCACGACGGCGTCAGGGTGCATTCGCATCACAGCAGCGAGACCGGAAGTCACTTCAAAAGTCGGAATGCGAGTCCGGAAACAAACCTCAGCCGCTTCCCGGGCAATCGCTTGCAGCCGATTGACGCGATCAATTGTCTTCTTGGCGTCCCACTTGACGACGGTTCGGTCGCTTGGGAACAAAAGAAACCTCGACACTCCGATTTCGGTGCAGGCCCTCACGATCTCATCCATCTTGTCGCCTTTAGGCAGAGCCTGAGCCAACGTCAGTTGGAGCTTTGGCTCGGTGTCAGGATGATGGACGGAGATGGGGTCGGCATGCTGCGGTTGAAGACGGCACTGAATTAGGGATCCATCGTCGGGCAAAACCGCGATCTCGGCCCCAGGTGACAGGCGCAAAACCTTGCGTAGTTTGTCGAGTTCTTCCTTTGGAAGCGCGATAGGACCGTTTGGATCCGCTCCCTGTATAAAAACCCTTGGCAGTGCTCGGAGCATTAGCACTTGAAAGAGGCGCCGACCCAGCCATCCTCTTCCCTCATCTCCAGGAATTCAAAACCTGCTTTCTGCGCGGCAATCTTAACGTCTGGCCAGTTATCGACGATCACGCCGCTAATGACCCAACGGCCACCGTCGACAAGGACATCACGAACATCGTTGGCGATGCGAACAATGGTCGCGCTGATGATGTTACTGATCGCCACATCCCAATCGCCCTTGAGTCCGTTCAGACCTTCTCCGGCAAGCGCCTCGAAGTTCACGCCATTTAGCTCTCGATTCTCTTTGGCAACCTCAACCGCAATCGGGTCGATGTCAATCGCCAAGACCTTCTTTGCTTCCAGGAGGCATGCACCGACAGCCAAAATTCCGCTGCCACATCCCACATCGAGAACTCGATTGCCTTTGATCGGCAGCGTCTCCATCAGTTCTAGACAAAGTCGGGTCGTAGGATGGTCTCCCGTTCCAAAAGCTTGACCGGGGTCTAGAACGATCACAAGATCGTCTTCGGCGGACTCAAATTCTTCCCATGTGGGTCGGACGACGAATCGCTTTCCAACTCGCCTCGGCTTGAAGAACTGGCGCCATGCAATCTCCCAGTTGTCTTCCACCAGGTCTCGGGTGACAACCTCAAGCGCACCTGCTTCGGTAAGAGCTTTGGTGAGTTCCTGGATGCGTTCTGACGAACCTTCTACATCCACCAAACACCCGGTGAGGCTGGAGGCCTCTTCCAAGGTGTTCTCAATGCCGTATTCGCCGTAGATATCGACGAAGGGAGACAGGTCTTGGCCCGCCTCAAAGTTTGACTTTACTTCGATCCAGCTCATCGCTTCTTGTGGAATAGCCCGCCAAGAATGCCGCCCTTTTCGTCACCCTTGGGTATGTCTTCGCCGCGCAGTTCGGCAAACTCCCGAATCAATTTCGCTTCCGTTTCGGAGAGCTTGGTGGGGACTTTGACGTTCACCTGAACGATGAGATCGCCTCGACGTCCACCGTGCAAAGGTGGCAAACCGCCAGAGCGGATCGCAATCTGCGTCCCTGGCTGGGTTCCGGCGGGAACGGTGAGCTCAACCGTATCTTCGACTCCCTGAATCTCTACACGATCACCAAGGGCCGCCTGAGCGAACGTGACGTCGAGAATCGTATACAACGTCTGTCCGTGTCGTTGGAATCGCTGATCGTTTGTAACCTGGAGAACCACGTAGAGGTCGCCGGGTCGGCCTTCACCCACACCATCGCTTCCCTGTCCAGGAACATGCAGAGTTGCACCATCTTCAAATCCGGGTGGAATCTGGACGGCAACCTTCGCGGTTTCGGGAACGACTGCCCGCCCCTTACAGGTCTTGCATGGGTCTTTGACCACCGTACCGGCCCCGCCGCATGTGGGGCAGGTTGTGGACGTGCGGACCTGACCAATGAAAGTATTTCTAACCGTCGAAACTTGGCCCTGCCCTCGGCAAGTTGAGCACGTTTCGGGAGCCTTTCCGCCCTCACCACCGGTGCCATGGCACGATGAGCATTCGGTTTTGCGGTTTACGACGACTTCGGTATGGATGCCATTGATGACATCTTTGAGGGTGAGTTCAAGGTCAACGCGTACGTCTTCGCCATCGCGTCCCGATCGGCGGCGTCCGGCACTTTGACCACCACCACCAAAAAACACATCAAAGATATCCGAGATGTTCCCGCCTTGGAAGAATGGATCAGACGGTTGGTCATCGGTCGAACCCGTTTGGTCGTAACGGGCGCGTTTGGCTGGATCGGAGAGGACCGAATAGGCACTCCCGACTTCTTTGAATTTCTCTTCTGCTGAGGGGTCGTTGGGATTGACGTCTGGGTGATACCGTCGCGCGAGACGACGGTAGGCGGACTTAATTTCATCCGCCTCCGCATTTCTCGAAATCCCTAGGACCTCGTAAAGATCCTTGCTCGGCATAGTTTAGGACTCGTCGGTTTCTTCGTCTTCGGCCGTTTCCTGCTCGGCTATATCGCTAAGGGACAAGGTGTCATCCTCGCTAGCGATGGCTGCAACTTCATCCTCTTCATCTTCGACGAGGTCGGATAGGCTAAGAACTTCGTCGCCATCCATTTCAAGGTCGTGTTCGTCATCGCCAACCGTACTGATGAGAGCAGTTTCGGTCTCATCTAGGGCAGGCAACAGCATTCCAAGTTCCGCCGGCATGTTTTCGTCGATCAGCAACGGCAGATCGTCATGCTTCGGCAGTGAATCGGTGAGGCTCGGCATAATCGGCTTGATTTTGCCAGCGGCAATCTCAGCCAATGCAATCGTTAGCGGGTGGTTCGAATCACATTGTACGAGAGGGGGCGCACCCTCGCGAAGCTGCTTTGCGCGCTTCGCAGCCAGATTGGACAGCACGAATTTACCGTGCTCATAGTTGTTGAGAATGTCTGGACTTGGCAGCATAAGGCGTTCTTTCGGAACCTCGCAGTATACCTGTTTCCCTTCGCGCCAAGTCTCGCTAAGGATGAGCAGTGATCGAGATGATCGTGATTTCTGACTTTTCGGGACCGTAGTGCCAGAAGAAACGCTAGGCAGGTGGCGTATCAATCCTCGTCTGAATCGTCGAGATATTGAGTGAAATCACCACCATCTACCACTCGCCCGGCAGCGCAGTCTGCGAGTCCGGCGACCACAGTCGACATTGCCTGCGGGTTGTTATGTAACCACAATTCGCTCGTTGGAATGATTTCCATTGGTATTCCTTGAAACACAGTGATATTGACCGAGTCGAATATCGCAGAGGTCGTGCGACTGCTTGCCTTGATCGTCGCCGGTAGTCGGACGAACAGTCTCAATGAGATTCATAAAACCGGCATTGCTCATCGGCATGTGTCTGACTCTGAGTGCGAAAGCACTTTGCCAGACGATTTTGTTTGACTTCAACAACCTCCCTGCCCATTCCGGGCTCCCGATCGACAGCACGGTCGGCGGAATCACGGCTCACATGACGGGAACCGGGGCGGGATACTCGATTCAGGCGGCGGGAGTGCTGGGATTCACGCCCAGTGGGTTCGACGGAAATTGCATTTATCCGGATAGCGTTTTCCTCGCTGACCTGCAGATCCAGTTCTCATCGCCCCTTGTCGACTTTTCGATCATGTTTTCACCTGAGGAGTACGCCTGCGATTCATCGGCAACGATCCGGTGCACGGCGAGCTTGAACGGTAATGTCGTTGGGACAAGTACCGCCGTTGCCGATCCACCTGGCACTTGGCCGACGGGCACGCTTCGCTTCACCTCAAACCAGCCGTTTGATTCGGTAGTGATTCATTACGCGGCCGCACCACCGACGGGAGGTGACTGGGGACCGATCTTTATGGCGGACAACATGCGGGTAACCCCTGCGACGTCACTCATCGCGGTAGACGACCAGTACACCACCGCGTCTGGAAGCCAACTTTCCGTAAATGCGGCAAGTGGTGTTTTGATCAACGACTTGAATGCAGCCGGAGCAACGGTAACGCTCATGACGAGTCCGGCCCATGGAACCCTGAGCCTTCAGTCGAATGGGTCATTTACTTATGTATCTGAGAAGAAGTTTGCTGGAGTCGATACCTTTACGTATCGAGACACACTCAACGGCAAGAGCAGCGGCACTGCAACCGTCTCCATTCTGGTTGAGCCAGGACTGAATGGCTTGACGGCATCACCAACTACGGTGATCGGTGGGCAAGACATTCAAGGAACAGTATCTCTATCAGCGAATGCACCAGACGGCGGCGCCACGATTCAGCTCTCGACAAATTCGAAGTCGGCGACTACCCCTAGCCAAGTTCTTGTTCCAGCTGGTTCGAGTACGGCAGCATTCGTCGTCAAAACGTCTTCGGTGAGCACGAAGTCAGCCGTGACCTTGACCGCCACTTTGATCGGTGTAAGCAAGACCGCCAATGTGACTCTCTACCCTGCCGCGAAACTCGTGTCGATGCTATCGACTCCAACCACCCTCGTTGGTGGATCAGCCAGCACGGTCACTATCAGCCTTTCGGGTCCGGTTCCCGCAGGTTCTGAGGTCATCTCTCTGACGAGCGGTAACCCTGCGCTATTGGTACCTGCGACCGTAACGATTCCCGCTGGAAAATCCAAGGCCACATTCACGTTGACGACCTTGCCCGTTTCCAAGTCCACGACGGGCACCATCAGTGCAAGCCTATTTGGGCTCAAAGTCTCGGAGACATTAGCGGTAACGACACCTGCGATTACGAGTGTGACGATTAGCCCCAAGAGCATCAAGGGAGGATTGTTTGCGACAGGAACCGTCACATTGGCCGGAAAAGCCGGACCTCAAGGGGATGTCATTCAAGTCACGTCCGCGAATTCTTCGGTAATTGTTGCCGGCACCGTAACCGTTCCAGCCGGTGCGACAACCGCAACCTTTGCGATCAGTTCGAAGGCTGTGACCTCGACGAAAGCAGTAAAGATCACGGCCACGTTTGGAACGTCCAGTAAGTTCGCAACGCTGACCCTCACGCGCTGATTGGACTTTTGACATTGGATGAAGTCTGTGGGCGATGCCCACAGACATGATGGATCGCGCCTACAGCGCTCGGGGTTTGATTGCTTCGGAATTCCTATGGCGATGCCATAGGCTATTGTTGTTACGCACCTTTGGTGCTTTCGCATGCGTCCACCGGTGGCTTCATTGACCAAGAATTCAATCACCCGCAGGGTCCGGAAAGGGAAAGTCCCACTTGTCTCCCTCCTTCGCAGAGCTACGGCGGACCTTCGGGGGCAGTCAGCGCGCCACTGTTTGAGGCCGAAGGGCGGAGTTTGGCGCGCCCAGCCCTTAGGTGCGCCGAAGCCTTAGCGAAGGAGGGCGATGGCGAACGATGAAGCGATGGTTCGGGACATCGGGGAGAGATTGCACCCAGCGGTGTGAGCGTCCTTACCAGCCGTCGAACAGAACAAAACGAAGGAATGGAGCTACAAGCCTTCCGGCTGCTTCACGTGGATGGAAAGCACCATTCTCGATCGAATTCGACCTAGCCAGTAACGACGCATAATTGCATAAGACAAGCGAGTAACTGGCTGTTTGGGCAGGATCCATAACACAAATCCTGGCGTAGAATGTCCTTATGAGTGTAACGCCGATTATGGTGGCCACGGGGACAGAAATTGCACAATATGTTCAGCAACATCCTGGTGAGCGCTTTCAGTTGCTACATATTGCTGAGCCTGAACCGCTAGAGCAAAATGGTCCAGGCTCAGCAAATTGGGAGAGGATGATGCAACGAATCAATTCGATGAGAGGCAAATCGCAAAGTCTTTCACTTGAGGCAACTTCCACAGAGGCTCTCTACGATTGAGTCAACATCGCTAGCTAATCGACACGAGCGTCTTCGTGCGATTCCTGGCCGTAGACGACGACTTGCATCCAGTTGTCCGATCCGCCATTTCCAAAATAATCACTGCGAACGACCTAGTTGTTTTCACACCGCAGGTTAGCCGGGAGTCGTGGGCGGTTCTGACTCGACCACTAGATGTCAACGGATATGGGTTTTCACCCCTTTTTGTCCGAGGTGTGCTTTCAGATGCTTCGACAATTTTTCCTTTCCTTCCTGATACCGCAGAGGTTTATGAATGTTGGACGGAATTAGTGACCAAGTATGAAGTTCGGGGCCGCCAAGTACACGATGCGTATCATGTTGCCGCAATGATGGTCCACAGAGTGCCGAAAGTATTAACCCTCGACCGCCGTGATTTCTCTAGATATGAAGGTATCGAAGTCGTGTTTCCAGAAGAGATTTGAGCATCCGGGTCTCTCTTCGTCGCAGGCACGAGTCCACTCCAGCTAGAAAATTATTACGGCCCACCCGCAGGGTTCTGGAAGAGGAAAGTCCAACTCGTCTCCCTCCTTCGCAGAGCTACGGCGGACAGGTTCCTCGACGTCCATAATCGTCGCCGTTCGCTCGTCGTTCCTCCTTCGCCAAGGCTATGGCGGACCTTCGGGGACAGTTAGCGCGCCAGTGTTCGACGCGCGATGGGGCGAGTTTGGCGTGTGCCCATCACTTAGGCGCACAGTAGCCTTGGCGAAGGCGGGCGATGACGATCGATTAAGCGACGGAATGGAGACGCGTACCACTCGGAGGATGAACTTAGGAGTAATGACTCTGTGGGTGCCCGGAATCTGACCAAATCGTCCAACCGCTTACAGCCTGCCCACCACAAGTGTCTACCAAGCGCGTGACGTTCTCATTGCAACGGGCGACCACCGCGTTTCCTATTTCAATAAACTTCAAAAATTCGATAACACCATCGCGATTGATGGACCGGGCGAATTCGACGACAGAGCCTTCAATGTGCGGAGTCATAATCGGCATTTTCGTTTGCTATCAAGATTCTATCCGTTGAAGTGCCCAGTGGACATCAGTTGGTCATTGTTCAGCTTATTTGTTCTCGACATGTTCTGTTCCGTTCACAATGGAGTGATCTTGCGCATTCCGCTGAAAGTGATCACCCTACGGCTCGAAAGTGATCAGTCTAACTGTCAAAACTGATCATTATTTCGCGGGCTGATCGGTAGGGCCAGGACTGAATGTGGTTTTGCGGCGCGAATAAATATGTGTGGAAATTGCACACACTGCCCCAGACGGCAACCCAGACAAGGGCCACCGTACCCAGCCTATAGTCGCCACTAAGCATCTGCCCAGGTCAAATCGAGAATCCTGCTTTTCTTGATCTTTCCCAGCCATGTTCAAGTAAATTGCCGCATAATGGCTGTATGATGTTAGCTGTCATTGGGGCATTTGTCTTGGCTGCTCCGTATCCTGCACAAGGTCCGGGAGGCGACACATTCCCAAGAGATCAACGTCTTGAGCGTAAGCTCACGGTGCACGCAAAGGTGATGCCGCTCAGCGATTTGGTACGCGACCTCAGCCGGGAGACAGGCGTGGAAATAGGTGTGGCTCCAGCAATCGCCGACCGCAAACTCACGCTCCTATTCGAAGATCAGCCTGCAGCCATCGTAATGGCAAGAGTCAGTTCACTCTTCTTCGCCAATTGGAAACCGGTCAAGACAGGCTACTTCCTAACCATTGATTCGGCGGTGCGGCGTGAAGAAGACGATCTGAAATACGCCGAACAGCAGGTCGCTGGGGAGCAAATCGCTAAATTTCTAGAAGGGCTCGCCGCCCTCGACGGGACGAGTGATACTGCCATAGTTAAAGAACGCCTCACGCTGTCTAAAGAAGCAGCACGACTCCGCGAGGAGCAGTCCAGTAGTGGTCGTGAGCGTCTCGGACAAATAGACTACCGACTGGCGATCCTTCAGGCCAAGAGTTGGGCACCGTTCGCTCGGGCGCTGAGCACCAGCATGCAGGTTTACTGCCAGCAGCTCTCTGAAGGAGAGACCCTCTTTGCATCGACACGCTCTGATGACGACGTTCCTAGGCTACCGAGCGAATTCTTGCCAAAAGGGGGGATTTGGCCTGACGCATCACCCGATGTGATTGCTCAGATGCACTACGTTCCCTCACGCCGTCAACTGGCTGGACTCGTGAACGTTCTAGGAACACAGGGCGGCGGTTCAGGAATGCCGATTTCTTATAAGCTTCCCGACATCGACGCTAACGGAAAAAAAGCTAAGCTCCTCCAGCGACTGTCGAAGTGGGCGACTGCTACCGATCCGTCCATTCTCTCAACGACCCTCAAACTGACCGCAGTTGCCAACGAATCATCATCGCCAATCCTATCACTCGCCGATCACCTCGCCTACCTCCATGATCACTCAGGCGTACAGATTATCGCGGACGCGTTTCGCCTTGTGTGCTCGGTGGATGGCCCTCTTGCTGCCAAGACAGTCGGCGAATATCTTGTTGCCTTGGCGAAGGACAAACCGGCTGACATAATTAAAACAAAACTCGGATACGTGCGGACTGAGAGCGGGTGGCTATTGGTCCGTCATAAGGACTACTGGCGGTATTTCGATAGCGAGATACCCGAGAAAGTTCTTCTCGGGTACGAACAGTTGAGTGCACGTCGACCTCTGACCCTTGACGAGTACGCCTCGTTCGCTGGCAACCTCACCGAACTGCAGCTAGCCTCATTCCAGGATCGTGGTTTCGACATATTCGTGAAATTTCCGGTGACACCTCTAGTAAGCGGTAGTGCTAGCCTCCGTTTCTGGTCCAGCCTGAACGCAGACCAGCGTCAGGCCGCTCTCGGGAATGGTTTGCTCTATCGAGAACTTAATGAGTCGCAGCAGAATTACTACGCCTCGGCCATACGCGCAATGCTTTGGCGGAACCCCATAAAGGCAGAACTCTTACCGATCTTTTTCAAGAGCAATAGGCGTCAACCACCGAATCTCAGCTTCTTTTGCGAACAGAAGGTCGGACCAGTTCAATCCCAGCAAGGGCTCTCTGCTCTTCTCAGTGCGACACCGCCGAGTGAAAAATCAACTGGGCTGACGGTTGCGTTCCTGTATGGAGTACCTCCTAACGGACAGCCGACAACTCGTATCGCGCTCGTTGGAGTAGCCAACTAATATGCGATACCAGCAGAGTACTGGTACGTTTCCATGGAGAGTCACACTTCGCTGGCTCGGGCTCATCTTTCTCGGTGGAGTACTTCTGGCTCTATGAGGTTTTGTGTGGGTGGAGTTCGAGTTTTCCAAGAAAGAACAGAATGGCAATTCTGAAGTTGTGAAACTTTCTAAATCCTCTAGCGACGGTTTTGATTTCTTGAATAAGGGCATTGATAGCTTCTCCGTAC
>CAILEM010000001.1 GCA_903833215.1 uncultured Armatimonadota bacterium | reverse complement strand
CGCCGAACTGGAAGAAACCATCAAGGACTACCTCCGAATTCACAACAGAGACGCCAAGCCATTTAAGTGGACGGCATCCGCTGAATCAATAATCGACAAAGTCAATAGATGTCGAGGGATTAACGACTCAGAACACTAGCGTGGGTCTGGAATGTCTATCCCGATCATGAGAAGAAAGGCGATCCTGCTGAGTGGTATCCCGGTGATGATATCGTTGACGTAGTGGCGACCGATTACCTTCAAGGAAAGCGCGATTACGATGCGCTGGTCAAGCTAACCAATGGGAAAAAGATCATCGGATTGGCTGAGACAATGAACGCACCCGACCCCGCCAAGTCCATCGCCGACGGCGCCCCATGGGCCTATTGGATCACTTGGGCACGTCGCGACTGGAATGGCAATAGCCCGAAAGACATCAAAGCATCCATGAACAATCCGCTCACGGTGTCGCTTGAATCAAAGAACAAGAACTGATCAAGAAAAGTAGGGTGAGGCGTGCCTCGCTTCTTGCTCTCGCAAATACACGAAACGTTGGGTAAGCGAGGCACGCCTCGCCCCTACTTTTTGGGCTGCTCCGCCAACCTCTCGTACATATCCCAGTGAGACTGAACGTTTTCGTGGGCTGCTTTGAAGATAGCTTCGGCTTCGCTGGGATTGGTGTATCGAAGCATTCGGAACCGCAATTCGTTCTCTGAAAACTCCTCATAGGTTCGCGAGGGTCTCGCTGAGTCGAGTAGGAACGGGTTTTGGTCGGTGCCTCGAAGCTCTGGATCGTATCGCAGTAACGGCCAATAGCCAGAGTGTACGGCAAGGCTCTGCTGCTCCAACGCCTTTTCCATGTTGATTCCGTGGGCGATGCAGTGGCTGTAGGCGATGATGATCGACACACCGGGATAGGCTTCTGCTTCACGGAAGGCAGTCAAGGTTTGTTGGGGATTCGCACCCAGAGCCACATGAGCGACATAGACGTCTCCGTAGGAAATCGCTTGTAGAGCGATGTCTTTCTTAGCGTTCTTCTTCCCTGCTGTCGCGAATTTCGCAACCGCTCCGATCGGCGTGGCTTTGGAAGATTGGCCACCGGTGTTGGCGTAAACCTCGTTATCGAGGACCAAGAGGTTTACATCTCGGCCGCTGGCCAGCACATGATCAACCCCTGCGCTGCCGATATCGTACGCCCAACCGTCACCACCCACAATCCATACACTGCGCCGGACAAGGTGGTCAGCAACCGACATCAATCGAATCGCAGACTGGGACGGCATCTTCGAAAGGAGTTTCTTCAGCTCGGCAACCCTCCCACGTTGGGCACGGATCTGAGATTCCGTCCGTTGAGAGGCATGGATCAGATCGTAAACCAAATCGTCGCCGAGTTCCCGGACCAACTCGGTGAGCAAAGTGCGTGCCAAATCCATGTGTCGGTCTGCACTCACGCGCATCCCTAACCCAAACTCTGCATTGTCTTCAAATAATGAACTTGCCCAAGCTGGCCCTATTCCTTCATGACTCACCGTCCACGGGGTCGTAGGCAGGCAACCGCCAAACACCGAACTGCAGCCGCTTGCGTTGGCGACGAGCATTCGGTCCCCGAATAGTTGGGATGCCAACTTCAGGTAGGGGGTTTCTCCGCAGCCGGCACATGCGCCTGAAAACTCAAAGAGAGGCTCCAAGAATTGCGCACCTCGAACCGTTCCAAAATCGACAAAAGCTCGATCGTTCACAGGGAGTGACTCAAAGAACTGAAGGTGCTCACGGTTGACAATCTCCTTCGTTCCCTTCTTTGCCATGTTGATCGCCTTGTGTGCCGTCTTGCTCTTGCTTTTCACCGGGCAGGCATCAAAGCAAAGGGCGCAACCAGTGCAATCCTCCATGTACACCTGAAGCGTGTAACGAGTGTCTGGAAATCCGGCCGCATCTATGGGAGTTGACTTGAAATCTTCAGGAGCATCGGCGAGAAGGTGCTTGTCGAAGAGACGAGTTCGGATGCATCCATGAGGACAGACGAAACTGCAATTACCACACTGGATGCAGAGCTCGGGATCCCAGATCGGTACATGATCGGCAACATTCCGCTTTTCCCATTTCGACGTTCCCGACGGGAATACGCCATCGGCAGGAAGCTCGCTGACGAGCAGACTTTCTGCCGTCCCATCGATCATCGGTGCAAGCACGTTCCGGACAAATTGAGGTGCATGGCTCGGGATCACTTTCAACATCTGAAGCGAACCAGATGTATGTTTAGGAATGTGAACGTGCTGCAGACGAGCGATGGTTGTATCGACTGCCTCAAAGTTCTGGCGCACGACACTCTCACCCTTCTTGCCATAGGTGCTCTGAATCGAGCGCTTGATGTAGGCGATCGCATCCTCGGCAGGTAGTACTCCCGAAATGGCAAAGAAGCAAGTCTGAAGGATAGTGTTCGTTCGGAGTCCAAGTCCGGTGTCCCGTGCAACTTTCGAGGCATCGATTACAAACAGATTGATTTGCTTATCAATGATCTGTTGCTGCATCGGCCGCGGTAAGTGATGCCACACCGACTCGGAAGGGTAAGGACTGTTAAGCAGTAGTGTCGCCCCATGAGAGGCTTTCGCCAAGATGTCAACTCGATGGACAAATCCAAAGTTGTGGCAGCCTATGAACTGCGCCGAAGAGATTAGGTATGCCGACCGAATTGGATCTGGACCAAACCGAAGGTGAGAAACGGTTTGGGAACCACTCTTTTTGGAGTCGTAGACAAAATAGGCTTGGGCAAACAAGTCTGTCTGCTCTCCAATGATTTTGATGGTGTTCTTGTTCGCACCTACCGTCCCATCTGCGCCGAGACCGTAGAAAATCGCCCGATGAACTCGGTCGGACTCAATCGAGAAGTCAGGGTCGAATTCGATACTGCTGTGACATACGTCGTCGTGAATGCCAATCGTAAAGTGATTCTTCGGAGACTCCTTCGCAAGTTCCTCAAGAACGGCTTTTACCATTGCCGGTGGAAACTCTTTGCCTCCGATTCCATAGCGCCCGCCGATAACATGCGGACGTTTCACGGATCTTGGAAGCTCTGAGACCGCGGCGACGACATCCAGATACAAGGGTTCACCGGTGGCACCAGGTTCCTTACAGCGATCTAGAACCGCGATGGATCGCACCGTTTCTGGAAGAACATCAAGAAATGCCGTTATCTCAAACGGACGGTAGAGGTGTACTTGGACGACGCCAACTCGTTCTCCTTGAGCCGAAAGGTGCTCCACGGTTTCCCGCGCCGTTTCCGCTCCCGAAGCCATCACAACAAGGACTCGCTCCGCTTTCGGGTGCCCGAAGTAGTCGAATCGGTGATATTGGCGACCCGTCAATTCGGCAAACCGATCCATCGCCTCCTGCACATTTGCCGAGCAGCGATTGTAATACGCACTTCCCGCTTCACGCCCTTGGAAGTAAACGTCGGTGTTTTGCACTGTTCCACGTACGGTGGGGCAATCCGGATTCAGTGCCCGTGATCGATGCTCCATCACGAGAGGTTCATCCATGAGTGACTTGAGGTCCTCGTCACTCAGAATCTGGATCTTGCTTTCCTCATGCGAGGTTCGAAATCCATCGAAGAAGTGTAGGAATGGCACTCGCGACTTCAGAGTAACCATTTGCGAGATGGCAGCAAAGTCATGAGCCTCTTGCACTGATGACGAGGCGAGCATCGCAAATCCGGTTTGACGCACGGCCATGACGTCTTGATGGTCTGCATAGATGGAGAGCCCATGCACGGAAAGAGCGCGGCTCGCGACATGAATCACGCAAGGCGTCAATTCACCAGCGATCTTAAACATGTTCGGGACCATCAACAACAGTCCCTGCGACGAGGTGAAACTGGTCGCCAGTGAGCCTGTCATCAGGGCGCCGTGCAACGTGCCAGCGGCACCGAGTTCACTCTGCATCTCGATGACATCGGGCACCGTTCCCCAGATGTTCGTTCGGCCCTCGCTCGACCACTGGTCACAAAGTTCGGCCATCGGAGTGGCGGGCGTGATTGGGAAAATGGAGCAAACTTCGTTAAGTCGATAGGCAACCCGTGCGCAAGCTTCGTTGCCATCAATCGTGACGATGCATTTTGCCTTCGGTTGAACCGTCAGGCGGGGATCTTCTTCGATCGTTATCATGCGGCTCTCCCTGACACGACCTCGCGTCAGAACTCACCTTCATGAAGCGTAGCCTAGTTGCAGCACATGCGAGCGTCCTGAATTCTAAGGACGGAATAGCGACGACTGCCCACGGCACTCATCATCGCGACAGAGCAATACTGTTCAGCTAGTGTTTTGGGCTCTTGCTCTGAGCGTAGAACTGTCGGCTTGGGTTCCTTCTCCCCTTGCGGGGGCAGAAGGTCAGGATGAGGGGTCGGCTATGAACGGTGTCGACGCAGTCGGCACGCCCTTGTTGCATTCGGCATTAGAATCAAAGCCTGAATGCCGTCTTGCGGGTTCTTCTGAGGACCTCGAGAGATTTCACCCGTTGAATCGAGAGGGTTGAGGATAATGCGTGGTCTAGAACTCTATTTCGTGCTGTTTGGCAGAAGAGTCTGTGGAGGCTGAAACCCGATAGAGTCCTTCAGATCAAAGCAAAGACGAAAGTTCCAGACGGAATGGATGTGCCGACTTCGCTGGCACCGTCTTACGGCAGATTGCCCATCCTGACTGTAATATCCCGAGTTTTTCGCCACCTGTCTAAGGGGGTATCACCCCCTAGGAGTAAGTGTGCCTACAGAAAAGCTAAAGAATCGTCGCAGGTTTACTGCCGAGTTCAAATTCCGGGTTGTACTGACCCTATTGCGTGGG